>JAFSMS010000033.1 GCA_017447815.1 Bacteroidales bacterium
AGCACATGGAACAGAAACACGCCCTTGGAAGACGTAAATCAGCTGTCGCTCGTGTTTATGTTGCACCCGGTAGCGGCAACATTGTGATTAATGACCGCCCCATGGAAGAGTACTTCAAGGAGGGCACCCTCCAGTACATCGCCAACCAGGCCCTCGAGGTCACCGGTACTGCAGGTCAGTTTGACATCAAGGTTACCCTCGTAGGTGGTGGTACCAAAGGTCAGGCCGAAGCCGTTCGTCTCGGAATCGCCCGCGCTCTGTGCGAGGTGGACAAAGAGGCTTACCGCTCCACGCTGAAGGCCGCCGGCTTCCTCACCCGCGACGCCCGCGAAGTCGAGCGTAAGAAACCCGGTCAGCCTGGCGCACGTCGTCGCTTCCAGTTCAGCAAGCGTTAATCGCTGCTTCTGGTATTACGTCAGCACGGCTTTGGTGTTCATCAAATCCTGAGATCCCGGTGAGGATGAGAATCTTCCCGAGCTACAAAAAGGATTGCCGGGCCGCGAAAAAATTTCGGAGATGAAACCAGGTTTCCTACTCCGGATTGATGAAAGAGTTAAAAAACAAAGACACAAACAAACCCATGTCTAGAACAAATTTCGAACAGTTGCTTGATGCAGGCGCACACTTCGGCCACCTGGCCCGCAAGTGGAACCCCAAGATGGCTCCGTATATCTTCGTAGAGAGGAACGGCATCCACATCATCGACCTGCACAAGACCGTCGTCAAAATTGACGAGGCAGCCGAGGTCCTCAAGGAAATGGCCCGCAGCGGCCGCAAGGTCCTCTTCGTTGCCACCAAGAAACAGGCTAAGGACGTTGTCGCCGAAAAGGCCGCTTCCGTCAATATGCCTTCCGTGACCGAGCGTTGGCCGGGCGGTATGCTTACCAACTTCCCCACCATTCGCAAGGCCGTCAAGAAAATGAACACCATCGACAAGATGAAGGAAGATGGCACCTTCGATAAACTCGCCAAGCGTGAGCGCCTCCAGGTGGAGCGCCAGCGGGCCAAGTTGGAGAAGAACCTCGGTTCCATCCGCGACATGTCCCGTCTGCCGAGCGCCCTCTTCGTGGTCGATATTCAGAAAGAGGCCAATGCCGTCAAGGAGGCCGTCCGTCTGAACATCCCGGTTATCGCTATGGTTGATACATGTTGCGATCCCACGCCCATTGATTACATGATTCCGGCAAACGACGATTCCACGAAGTCCATCGAACTCATCATGGATGTGATGTGCCAGGCCATCAACGAAGGTCTCGAAGAGCGCAAACTCGAGAAGGAGAAAGAGGCCGAGGCTGCTCCCGCCCAGGATACTGAGGCTGCCGCTCCCGCCAAGAAACTCCGCTCCCGCCGCGCCCCCAAGGCCGAGGCCGTGGAAACTCCCGCTGCCACCGAAGAGTAATTAACCTTTAAAAGCAAGTAATTATGGCTATCTCTTTAGCAGATATCAAGAAACTCCGCGATATGACCAGCGCCGGTATGATGGACTGCAAGAAGGCACTCGAAGAAGCTGCCGGTGAGTTCAAGCGCGCTGTTGAGATCCTTCGCGAGAAAGGTAAATCCACCCTCGCCAAGCGCGGTGACAACGAGACCACTCAGGGTGCCGTCCTCAGCCGCGTAAACGGCGGAAAGGCCATCCTCGTCTGCCTCGGTTGCGAGACCGACTTCGTGGCCGCCACCCCGGACTTCAAGACCCTCTCCGGCAACATCGCCGACGCCGCCATCGCCGCTTTCCCGGCCAGCGCAGAGGAACTGAAGGCTGTGAAACTTGCAGATGGTTACTCCATCGAAGAAGACATCACCAACCAGGCCGGTAAGACCGGTGAAAAGCACGTGCTGGCTTTCTACGGCGCCCTCGAGGCCCCGTTCGTGAGCGAATATGTGCACTTCAACGGCAAACTCGGCGCCATCGTCGCCTTCTCCAAGGAGGTTCCTGCCGATATCGCCCGCGGTATCGCCATGCAGGTGGCTTCCATGAACCCTGTGGCAGTGGATGCCGCTTCCGTCCCCGCCGATGTGATCGAGTCTGAAAAGACCGTCGCCATCCAGAAGACCAAGGACGAGCAGGTTCAGAAGGCTGTGGACAACGCTCTCAAGAAGGCCGGCATCAACCCCGCCCACGTTGACAGCGAAGGCCACATCGAGTCCAACACCGCCAAGGGCTGGCTCACTCCCGAGCAGGCCCAGCAGGCCCGTGAGATCATTGCCAAGGTCGGCGAAGAGACCCTTGCCTCCCTCGCCAACAAGGAGCAGATGATCAACGGTATCGTCAACGGCCGTATCCAGAAGTTCCTGAAGGAAAACACCCTCATGGAGCAGGAGTACCAGTTGAGCGACGACAAGAAGACCGTGAAGGAAGCCCTTGCTGCTGCCGACAAGGAAGCCAAGGTTGTCGCCTTCAAGCGTTTCTCCCTCGCCGACTAAGACATCGATTGGTGAAAAAGCAAGTGGCTCTCCCGCGGGAGAGCCACTTTTTTTGTCATCCTGAACGAAGTGAAGGATCTACAACGAAGTGAAGGACCTACTTCACGCCAAAGGCAAAGATGCAATGGCTGGTGTAGGTTTCTCCGGGCCGGAGTACGGCCGAAGGCCAGTCGGCCTTGTTGGGCGTGTCGGGGTAGTGCTGGGTTTCCAGGCAGATGGCGCTGCGGAAAGGATAGGCGATGCCTTTTTTGCCCACGACGGTGCCGTCCAGGAAGTTGCCGGAGTAGATTTGGATGCCGGGCTCGTCGGTATAGACTTTGAGGTCGATGCCGGTTTCCGGGCAGTACAGTTCGGCGGCGAGGGTTTTGATATCGCCTTCGGTGTCCAGGACCCAGTTGTGGTCATAGCCGTGGCCGTTGCGGAGTTGGATGCAGTCGGCCTGGATATCCTCTCCGATGCGCTTGGGGGCCGTGAAGTCGAAGGGCGTGCCTTCCACCGGACGGATTTCGCCGGTGGTCATGAACGTGCTGTCCACCGGGGTGAAGCGGGAGGCATTCACATACAGGATGTCCTCCTCGATGCTGTGGGCGGCCGGGTCACCGGAGAGATTGAAATACGCGTGGTTGGTCATGTTGATGACGGTGGCCTTGTCGGTGACCGCCTCATAGGCGATGTCGATGGCCCCCTCCGGCGTGAGCGTGTAGGTGACGCAGGCCGTCACCGTTCCGGGGAAGCCGTTGTCTCCGTCGGGCGACACCAGGCGCAGTTTGACGTGCCTGGAATCGGCCTCGACGGTCTCGTAGGGGCAGTACTGCCAGCCGGTGGGCCCGCCGTGGAGGCAATGGCCGTAATTGTTCTGCGGCAGTTGGTATTCCACCCCGTCCAGCGTAAACCTTCCCTGATTGATGCGGTTGGCATACCGGCCGATGGCGGCGCCGAAATCCGTCTGGTTGTTCTCGGGGTAATAGTCGCTGATTTTGTCGAAGCCCAGTACGACATCCCGCATTTCTCCGTTTCTGTCCGGGACCAGGATGGACACGATGCGCCCGCCGTAATTGGTGATGCGCACCTGCATGCCGGCCTCGTTGGTGAGGGTATAGAACTGTTCGGCTTTGGGGGTGCAGGCGGCCAGGACAGCCACGGCCGCACAGGCGAAGAGGATGGTTTTTTTCATGGGAACCTCGGTTTAGTTTTAATTCTATCCAAAGATACTTATTTTTGTAGGAGAAAATACCATAATTATGAAAAAGATTCTTTTCCTTGCCCTCCTTTCGCTTGCCTTTACCGCCCGGGCGCAAGTGGTGGTCTCCGTCCATGATACGGCGACGGACCAGCCTGTCATTCCGGCCGAAATCTACGGCCAGTTCTCCGAGCATCTGGGCCGATGCATCTACGAAGGCATCTGGGTGGGAGAAGATTCGTCCATCCCCCATGTAAACGGCTACCGCACCGACGTGACCGAAGCCCTCAAGGCCCTCAAAATCCCTGTCCTGCGCTGGCCCGGCGGCTGTTTTGCCGACGAATATCACTGGATGGACGGCATCGGCCCCAAGGAAAACCGGCCCAAACTGGTGAACAACAACTGGGGCGGCACCGTGGAGGACAATTCCTTCGGCACCCACGAATTCCTGAACCTCTGCGAACTGCTGGGAACCGAGCCCTACATCAGCGGCAACGTGGGCAGCGGCACGGTGGCCGAACTGGCCAAATGGGTGGAATACATGACCGCCGAAAACGGCTCCATGGCCGAACTCCGCGCCAAGAACGGCCGCAAGGAGCCCTGGAAGGTCAAGTATCTGGGAGTGGGCAATGAAAACTGGGGCTGCGGCGGAGAAATGACGGCCCAGTATTATTCCGATGTCTATAAGCGTTATGCCCTCTATGCCCGCAACTATTCCGGAAACCGCCTGTTCAAGATTGCCTGCGGCGCTTCGGAAGCGGACTATGAATGGACCCGCACCCTCATGAAAAACGCCCGCTGGGACATGTCCGGCCTCTCTTTGCATTACTATACCGTCCGGGACTGGAACCACAAAGGGTCGGCCACGGAATTCACGGCGGAAGAGTATTACGACACGCTTACCGACACCTATGCCATCGACGAAATCCTGACCAATCACATTGCCATCATGGATGCGTATGATCCCGAGCGGAAGGTGGCCCTCATCCTGGACGAGTGGGGCACCTGGTACGATGTCGAGCCCGGCACCAATCCCGGGCACCTGTTCCAGCAGAACACCATGCGGGATGCCATGGTGGCGGCCATCAACCTGAATATCTTCCACAAACACACCGGCCGCCTCAAGATGGCCAACATCGCCCAGATGGTGAATGTGCTTCAGGCCATGATTCTTACCGACGGTCCCCGGATGCTCCTTACGCCCACCTATCACGTGTTCCGGATGTTCAATGTCCACCAAAACGCCCGCTTGGTCCCTTCGGAAGCCCGTTGCGGAACCATCGTATCGGCCAGCGGTGACATCATGCCCTCCTTCAGCCAGTCGGTTTCCCGGGACGGGAACGGCCTCCTGCACATCTCGCTGGCCAATCCTTACCTGGACAAGGCCGTGAAAGTGGAGGTGGCGTTCGACCAGTTGCGTCCCAAGACCGTCGGCGGCGAAATCCTCAAGGCTTCTTCCATCTCGTCGTACAACGAGTTCGGCAAGGCTCCCGCCGTTGCGCCGGCCGCTTTCCGGGACGTGAAGGTTGACGGAAAAAAACTGACGCTCACCTTGCCGGCGGCGTCAGTCGTTGTGCTGGAAGTGAAGTAACGGCTTACTTCTTGCCGCGCCAGAGGGCGGTCATGTCTTCCAGGGTCTTTCCTTTGGTCTCGGGGACCAGTTTCCACACGAACACGGCGGCGATCAGGCAGATGATCCCGTACAGGGCATAGGCGAAGAACGGGCTGCGCGTGTACATGGGAACGAAGGTGGAACTCACGATGAAGTTGAAAATCCACTGGAACGCCACCGCCCAGGCCGTTGCCTGGCTGCGGATGGTGTTGGGGAACAGTTCCGAGATGTAAACCCAGCAGATGGGGCCCCAGCTGAACATGAAGCAGGCGCTGTAAACCATGATGCTGATGACGGGAATCAGGGCGGGCAGGCTCACCACGTTGGAAAGGGCCACGCCCAGGGCGCCCAGGGCCATGCCCAGGGAACCGGTGATCAGAAGGGGTTTGCGGCCCAGTTTCTCCACGGTGAAAACGGCCACCAGGGTGAAGGAAATATTGATGACGCCCATAATCACGGTGAAGAGCATGTTGTTGCTCACGCCCATGGACTCGAAGATGCGCGGGGCGAAGTACAGCACGGCATTGATGCCGATAATTTGCTGGAATACGCTGAGCATGCAGCCGATGAACACCACCATCCAGCCATAGGAGAACAGGCTTTCCCGCTCTTCCTTGACCGTTTCGATGATGTCCTGCAGAACCTTGCGGGCATGGTTCTCGCCGTTGATTTTGGACAGGATCTCATAGGCCTTGTCGTTCTGCCGGCGCAGGACCAGATAGCGCGGCGTTTCGGGAACCAGCAGGATCAGGAAGGAGAAGAGCGCGGCGGGAACGGCCTCCGACACAAACATCACCCTCCAGCCCACGGCATTGGTCCAGGCAACTACGTCGGGGTCGTTGGCGTGGCTCTTGATAATGAGGAAGTTCACGAAATAGACCACCAACTGGCCGAAGATGATGGCGAACTGGTTCCAACTCACCAGGCGGCCGCGTTTACGGGCGGGGGCGATTTCGGCAATGTACATGGGGCAGAGGGCCGATGCGAGGCCCACGCCCACGCCGCCCAGGATGCGATAGGCATTGAAGGCCACCAGAAGGCTCTTGCAGGGGACGCCTTTCTCGAAGAACAGGAATTCCGGATAGTAGGACCCCAGGGCGCTCAGGAGGAACAGGATGCCGGCGACGAACAGCGATTTTTTCCGGCCCAGGCGGGAGGCCATGAATCCGGAGATGAGGGCGCCGATGATGCAGCCGATGAGGGCGCTGGAGGTGGTGAACCCGTGCAGGCCGTTGGTGTAGGTGAAATCCGTCGCACGCTGGAAGAAGGCCTGAAGGCCCTTTTCGGCGCCGGAAATGACGGCCGTGTCATAGCCGAAGAGAAGACCGCCGATGACAGCGACCAGCACGATCCCCGCCAGGTAAGCGGGATTTCCGCTCTTTTCGTAGTTGTTCATTGTCTTTCAGAATCAAAGTTGATATGCAAAAATACAGAAAAAATGCTTATCTTTGAAAAAATCCCCGTGATTTAAAAAGAATATCCAAAATAACAGTATGGAAACAGAAAATCTTCAGAAAATCGCATCGCAGGTGCGCCGGGACATCATCCGTATGGTAACATCGGCCAAATCCGGCCATCCGGGCGGCTCCATGTCCACTGCGGACATCCTCACGGCCTTGTATTTCGAGGTCATGGACCACAACCCCGCCACCTGGACCCGCGACGGCAAGGGACAGGACATGTTCATCCTCTCCGCCGGTCACCTGGCTCCCGTGTATTATTCCGTTCTGGCCCGTGCCGGTTACTTCCCGGTGAGCGAACTGGGCACCCTCCGCAAACTGGGTTCCCGCCTGCAGGGCCATCCCTCCGTCCGCAGGGGCCTTCCGGGCGTCACCCAGGCTTCCGGCTCCCTGGGACAGGGTGTTTCCGTAGCCGCCGGCCTGGCCCTGGCCAAGAAGATGGACGGGGACAAGCACCTGGTCTATGTCCTCTGCGGAGACGGTGAGTCCGAAGAGGGCCAGATCTGGGAAGGCGCCGAGTTCGCCACCCACCATGCCCTCGGCAACCTCATCGGCATGACGGACTGGAACGGCCAGCAGATTGACGGCACCATCGAGTCCGTATGCGGCGGCGGAGACCTCCAACTCAAATGGCAGGCCTTCGGCTGGAACACCGTTACGGCCGACGGGCACGACATGGAGGCCATCCTCACGGCCTTCGCCAAGGCCAAGGAACTTGGCAAAAAGACCAACCGTCCCACGATGATTCTCTTCAAGACCGATATGGGGCACGGCGTGGATTTCATGGCCGGTACCCACAAATGGCACGGCAAGGCTCCCAATGCGGAGCAGTGCGAAGCCGCCCTGGCCCAACTCGAAGAAACCCTTGGTGATTATTAATAAGAAAGCCCTATGAAAAAATACATCGATACAGGAAAGAAAGACACCCGCAGCGGCTTCGGTGAGGGTCTCCTCCGTGCCGGCAAGGCCGACGAGCGCATCGTCGCCCTCACGGCCGACCTCAAGGGTTCCCTCAAGATGGACGCCTTCGCGGCCGAATTCCCCGAAAGATTCTTCCAGTGCGGCATTGCCGAGGCCAACATGGTCGGCGCCGCCGCCGGCCTGGCCATCGCCGGCAAGATTCCCTTCATCGGCTCGTTTGCCGAGTTTGTCACCGGCCGCGTTTACGACCAACTCCGCCAGGAGGTCTCCTATGGCAAGACCAATGTGAAGATTGCCTCCTCCCATGCCGGCATCACCCTGGGTGAAGACGGCGCCACCCACCAGACCATGGAGGACATCGCCCTCATGCGGGCCCTTCCGGACATGGTGGTGGTGAACCCCTGCGACTACAACCAGACCCTGCAGGCCACCCTGGCCGCCGCCAAGTATGACGGCCCCGTTTACCTCCGTTTCGGCCGTCCTTCCGTTCCCAACTTCACCGATCCCGAACAGCCCTTCGAGATTGGCAAGGCCTATGTGATGAACGAGGGCAAGGACGCCAGCATCTTCTGCTGCGGCCACCTGGTATGGGAAGCCCTGCAGGCTGCGGAAGCACTTGAGGCAGAGGGGATTTCCCTGGAAGTGGTGAATGTGGCCACCATCAAGCCTCTGGACGCGGAAACCATCGTGGCCTCCGTCCGGAAGACCGGCAAGGCCCTCGTGGCCGAAGAGCACAACATGGCCGGCGGCCTGGGTGAGGCCATCGCCGCGCTCCTGGCGCAGAAGCAGCCCACCCGGATCTGCTTCATGAACGGCGGAGACCGCTTCGGCCAAACCGGCACCCCGGCCGAACTCATGGCCCTCTACGGCCTGGACGCCGCTCACATTGTCGAGAAGGTCAAGGCCATGTGTTAGTGTATCTTACCGGCAGTCCCACCCGTTACGGAGAGGACCATTTCACCGAAGACAACGGCTTTCTGGCCGATGTCAAGGCGGAATTGGCGGCTGCCGTGCGGCGCTCCTGCGGGAAGCCGGGCCTTCCCCGCGTGCTGCTGGTGAGCGCCGCCCCCGACGACCGGGGCTTTACGGAATCGGTCCTGAAAGGGATATCGGCGTGCATCCACGCCTCCGGCATCCCGACAGAGGAAATCGTCATGCTGGACCGCCGGAACGCCTTCCGGGCCCGGGAACTGGTGCGGCGGGCCCACTGGATCGTGCTTTGCGGAGGCCATGTCCCCACGCAGAACAGGTTCCTGCACGAACTGGACTTCAAAGACCTGCTGAAAACCTTTGACGGTATGGTCATGGGATGCAGCGCCGGCTCCATGAACTGTGCGGAAAACGTGTATTCCCACCCGGAAATGCCGGGCGAAGCCGTCGATCCCTCCTATCGGCGCTGGCTCAAAGGGCTGGGACTCACCGACATCAACCTGATTCCGCATCTGGAGCAGGTGCGCTATGCCAGCGTGGACGGCCTCCGGCTCTTCGAGGACATCGCCTTTCCGGACAGTTGGAACCACCGATTCTACACCTTCCGGGACGGCGGCTATGTGAAAATCAAGGACGGCCGAAGCGAACTCCGGGGCGAAGCATTCGAGATTACCCGGGGGGCCATGCGGCACATTTCCGAAGAAAACAAATCCTATCCCTTTATGAACTTAATATTTATCTCTCCGCATTTTCCGGCCACCTACTGGCACTTCTGCGCCGGTGCAAAGGCCGATGGCGTGAACGTTCTGGGCATCGCCGACACGCCTTATGAAAACCTTTCCTGGGAACTCAGGCAAAGCCTCACGGACTACTATCAGGTGAACAACCTCGAGAACTACGAGGAAATGTACCGCGCCGTGGCCTGGTTCGCCCACAAATACGGAAAAATCGACTGGATTGAATCCAACAACGAATACTGGCTGCAGCAGGACGCCCGCCTGCGCACCGACTTCAACGTCGCCTCCGGCATCAGGAACGACCAGATTGCCTCCATCCGCAACAAGAGCGAGATGAAAAAATACTATGCCCTGGGCGGCATCCCCACGGCCCGGCAGATCAAGGCGTCGGAGGGGCCCGCGAAGGTGAAAGCCTTCGTCAGGAAGACCGGGTATCCGGTCATCGCCAAGCCCGACAGCGGCATGGGCGCCAGCGGAACCACCAAAATCCACGACGCCGGAGAACTTGAAGCCTGGTTCGCCGCCCATCCGGACAATTACCGCTACTATGTGATCGAGGAGTTCCTCACCGGTCTCCTGGTCAGTTACGACGCCATTTACAACTCCCGGATGGAGCCTGTCTTCGAGAACAACAGCGTGTTCCCCACGCCCATCATGGAAATTGTGCACGACAACCTGGACACCTGCTATTATACCAACAAGACCGTTCCCAAGAAACTCTCCGAAATCGGCCGCCGCACCGTGAAAGCCTTCAATATCAAGAGCCGCTTCGTCCATTTGGAGTACTTCCAACTGGACCGCGACCGCGAAGGCCTGGGCCGCAAAGGGGACTATGTGGGCCTGGAGGTGAACATGCGCCCGCCGGGAGGCTACACCCCCGACATGATGAATTACGCCCACCAGACCGACGTCTTCCAGATCTGGGCCGATATGGTGGCCTTCGACGAGGCCCGCAAACCCCTCGGGGAAGACGCCTACTGCGCCTACGCCGCCCGACGCGACGGAAAGGCCTACAAGCACAGCGATACGGAAATCCGGGAGCGGTACGGGAGCGCCATCTGCTTCCAGGGCCGTGTCCCCGATGCCTTGGCCGACGATTTGGGCAACTTCTGCTACATGGCCCGTCTTAAAGAAAAGAAAGACATCCAGCCCTTCTTCGACTTCGTAACCAAACTGCAATAAAACATGAAAAGATTCCTGTTTTTATCCATTGTCCTGGCTCTCACCGCCTGCGGTGCGGGCAATGTGGCCGTAAATACCGCTCCGGTCAAATCCGCCTCCGCCGCCCCCAAGGCCGGAAAGGCCTATCTGGCCTTCTCTTCCCAGGGGAAGGAGAATATCGTGGTAACCGTGGACGGAAAAGAGTACCGGACGGAGACCATCCAGGTGAAATCCCCGGTCGGCACCCAGAACATCAAATCCCTCTCCAACGACATCCTCACCGTGGACCCCGGCTCCCATGAGGTCGTGGTGAAGAACAAGCAGGGTGTCCAGGTGTACAAAGGCAGGATTTCCGTATCGGCCCAGGAGCATAAAGTGATTAACCTGTAGCCTCCGTGCACAGGATTCTCCGGAAGATGCACGGGCCGAAGTTTTATTTCGGGATGTGGGAAGATTTTTGTATCTTTGCAGATACTGAAATTATTTCCTATGCCAAACTCCATTGGACACATCGCACAGGTCGTGGGACCGGTCGTGGATGTGCATTTCAACATATCGGCCCGCAACGCGGAACTGGAACTTCCGCGCATTGACGATGCCCTTACCGTGAAGCGCCCTGACGGGAAAAACGTCATCCTGGAAGTGCAGCAGCACATCGGGGAAGACACGGTGCGCTGCGTGGCCATGGACTCCACCGATGGCCTCAGCCGCGGCTTGGAGGTCGAAAACACCTGCCGTCCCATATCCATGCCCGTAGGGGCCCAGATCCGCGGCCGGGTGATGAACGTCACCGGAGACGCCATCGACGGCATGCCGGAACTGGACCGCCACGACACGCTGCCCATCCACCGCGAGCCGCCCAAGTTCGAAGACCTCACCACCTCCCAGGAGGTGCTCTTCACCGGCATCAAGGTCATCGACCTGCTGGAGCCCTACCTCAAGGGCGGAAAAATCGGCCTGTTCGGAGGCGCCGGCGTGGGCAAGACGGTGCTCATCAAGGAACTCATCAACAACATCGCCAAGGCGCACAACGGTTTCTCCGTGTTCGCCGGCGTGGGGGAGCGCACCCGTGAGGGCAACGACCTCCTGCGCGAAATGATCGAATCCCGCGTCATCCGCTACGGCGAAGCCTTCGAGAAGGCCATGGCCGAGGGCCGGTGGGACCTCTCCCTCGTGGACCCCAAGGAACTGGAAAAGAGCCAGGTATCCATGGTCTTCGGGCAGATGAACGAGCCCCCGGGAGCCCGTTCCAGCGTAGCCCTGAGCGGCCTCACCCTGGCCGAGAGTTTCCGCGACGGAGCCGCCGGAGACGGCCCGCGCGACATCCTTCTTTTCATCGACAACATCTTCCGTTTCACCCAGGCCGGCTCCGAGGTGTCCGCCCTTTTGGGCCGAATGCCGTCGGCCGTGGGTTACCAGCCCACCCTGGCCACGGAAATGGGCAAGATGCAGGAGCGCATCACCTCCACCAAAAACGGCTCCATCACTTCCGTCCAGGCCGTTTACGTGCCGGCCGACGACCTCACGGACCCGGCCCCGGCCACCACATTCACCCACCTGGACGCCACCACCGTGCTGAGCCGTAAAATCACCGTCCTGGGCATTTACCCGGCCGTGGACCCGCTGGAGAGCACTTCCCGCATCCTGGACCCCAACATCGTGGGCAAGGCCCATTACGACACCGCCCAGCGCGTGAAACAGATTCTCCAGCGCAACCAGGAACTGCAGGACATCATCGCCATCCTGGGCATGGACGAACTCTCCGACGAGGACAAGACCACCGTGAACCGCGCCCGCCGCGTGCAGCGCTTCCTTTCCCAGCCCTTCTTCGTGGCCGAGCAGTTCACCGGCGTGAAGGGCGTGATGGTTTCCATCGAAGACACCATCAAGGGCTTCAACATGATCATGGACGGAGAGGTGGATTATCTCCCCGAGCAGGCTTTCCTGAACGTGGGCACCATCGAGGACGCCATCAAGAAGGGCGAGGCCATCCTCGCCGCCGCCAAGTAGATTCTTCGCTTCGCTCAGAATGACAATAGCACTTCATATCCTGAGTCCGGAGGGAACATTGGTACAGGCCGATGTGACCCTGGTCACCCTGCCCGGCGTGGAGGGGTCGTTCACCGTGCTCAAGGACCACGCCGCCCTCATAACGGCCCTTGTCTCCGGGAATATCCGCTATGTGGAAAACGGCGAAGAAAAGATGCTCCCCATCCATGAGGGCTTCGTGGAGGTGAAGGACAATGTGGTGAAGGTTTGCGTGGAGGTATGATTCTGACATTCCTCATATCGTTGTTGCTGCTGCAGGCAGATCCTTCGGCACAAGTGCCTCAGGATGACATTACAGCCGTGTCTCAGGACACCCCTGTCATTCTGAGCGAAAGCGAAGAATCTGCAGAGGCAGACATCGACGTCGGGGAAATCATCTTCGAACATATCGGCGACGAGTACGAATGGCACATTACGGAGTGGAAGGGAAAACCCGTGGCCATTCCGCTGCCCTGCATCGTGATAGAGGATGGCGTACATGTATTTACGCTGCATCATGCCGCGGAGAACGGCTACGCCCTGAATGAAGACGGCAAGCTGGTGAATGCCGCTACGGGCAAGCGGCCGATAGACCTGTCCGTCACCAAGAACGTACTGGCGCTTATCATGAGCAGCCTCCTGCTGCTGGTGGTGGTCCTTTTCACGGCCCGTTGGTACAA
This sequence comes from Bacteroidales bacterium, assembly GCA_017447815.1. Lineage (GTDB taxonomy): Bacteria > Bacteroidota > Bacteroidia > Bacteroidales > UBA932 > Cryptobacteroides. The sequence continues at coordinate 13,131 of JAFSMS010000033.1, forward strand.
GAAACATGACGCCTTGAAGGAGGCCCCCACAGGCCTGGCCGCGGCCATGGAGCCGCTGGTGATGATGGTGCACCAGATGGCCCGGGAGAACATAGGCCCGGACTACCGCAGATTCTCTCCCTACCTGTGCATGGCCTTCCTGTGGATTCTGCTCAACAATTTCCTGGGCATTCTCCCGTTTTTCCCCGGTGGCGCCAACCTTACCGGCAACATTGCCATAACCCTGGTGCTGGCCCTGTTCACCTTTTTCATCGTGAACCTGAACGGCACCAGACACTATTATAAAGAGATTTTCAATCCGGAAGTGCCGGCGTTCCTGAAACCCATCATGCCAGTCATCGAGGTGTTCAGCGCCTTCATGAAACCGGTGTCCCTGACCATCCGTCTGTTCGCCAACATGCTGGCGGGCCACATCATGATTCTGTCCATGGTGTGCATCATTTTCATCATGGCCAAATACGGCCCGCTCCTGAGCGGCGGCATGACGGTGGTAAGCGTGCTCTTCGGGGTGTTCCTGGACGCCCTGGAGTGCCTGGTGGCTTTTATCCAGGCCTATGTGTTTACCATGCTCAGTTCCATTTACATCGGCCTGGCACGGGCACAGGATGAATAAACATTTAAATTATTGATACTATGATTCTTTCTACTCTGATTCTCCAAGCCGCCGCGGGTGCCGCCCTCGGCAAGGCCGGCGCCGCCCTGGGTGCCGCCGTCGCTGCTATCGCCGCTGCCATCGGTATCGGCAAAATCGGCAAATCCACCATGGAAGCCATTGCCCGCCAGCCCGAGAGTGCCGGCAACCTGCGTACATCCATGATTATTGCCGCCGGTATGGTGGAAGGCGCCGCCCTGTTCGCCATCATCGTGGCCCTGCTGGCCATTGTAATTAAGTAGAGATGAACCTGGTAACGCCCGATTTCGGCCTCCTCTTCTGGATGGTCGTTATCTTCGGCCTTGTGTTTTTCCTCCTTGCGAAGTTCGGCTTCCCCGTCATTACGGACATGGTGGACAAACGCAGCGCCAAGATAGCGCAGTCCCTCAAGGATGCCGATGAAATTCAGGCCCGGATGGCCTCTTGGAAGGTGGAGCAGAAACAGATGCTGGAAGAGGCCCGCCGCGAGCAGGCCGCCATCCTCCGCGAGGCCGCCGAGACCAAAAGCAAGATTGTGGCCGATGCCAAGGCCCAGGCCCGCGCCGAGGCCGAAAAGATTCTCTCCGAAGCCAAAGTCCAGATTGAGGCCGAGAAAGAGAGCGCCCTGCGCGACGTCCGCCGTGAAGTGGCCCTCCTGAGCGTTCAGGTGGCCGAAAAGGTGCTCCGTCACGAACTCTCCGACGAAGGCAACCAAAGGGCCTTTATCGACGAACTGGTCGATGAGGCTTCGAAGGCGCAAATGCACTCGTAGATGAACCGGGCCATTGTCATAACCCGCTACGCCAGGGCGCTGGTGAAATTTGTCCGGGACACCGGGCACGGGGATATCGTGTGCTCCGAGGCGCAGACGTTGCTGACCGCGCTCCGCACGGTTCCCGACCTCGAACGCATGGTGGGTGCCGCCGGCGACGTGGTGAGCGCGTTCGACAAGAAAAAACTGCTGCAGACCGCTTTGGGAAACCGGATGTCCCACGAACTCAGCCGCTTTCTCACGCTCCTGAACCGCAACGGCCGCATGGAACTGGTCCCGGACATCCTGCGCGACTTTGTGGACATGTATCACCGGAGCGTCGGTATCCGGAAGGCGCACCTGACCACGGTCTCCGAGCCCTCGGAGCGCCTTTTGCAGCGTCTGAAGGCGCTGGTGAAGCAGAAGACGGGCGACGATGTGATCATCGAGGTGGATGTGGATCCGAGCCTTGTCGGCGGCTTTGTCTTCGACATTGACGACTACCTCCTGGATGCCAGCGTGAAACGGCAGCTGGACCTTATCCGAGAACAATTTATTGAACGAAACAGAAGAATAATCTAATGGCAAATACAACCCTGAAACCCAGCGAAGTGAGCGACATCCTGCTCGGGCAGCTCAAGGACATGAAAAGCGATCTCCAGTTCGAGGAGATCGGCAAGGCCCTGCAGGTGAGCGACGGCGTGGTGCGTATCTATGGCCTGGACCATGCCGAGGCCGGCGAACTGCTGGACTGCGGCGGCGGTGTCATGGCCGTGGTGATGAACCTGGAGGCCGACAATGTGGGCGCCGTCCTGATGGGGCCCACGGATCACGTGAAGGAGGGCATGGTGGTGCGCCGGACCGGCCGCATCGCCGCCATCGGCGTGAACGACAAGTTGCTGGGCCGCGTGATAGACCCGCTGGGGAACCCGCTGGACGGCCTGGGCCCCATCGAAGGGGATAAGTTGGACATGCCGCTGGAGCGCAAGGCGCCCGGGGTCATCTTCCGCCAGCCGGTGTCGGAGCCGCTGCAGACGGGCCTCAAGGCCATCGACGCCATGATTCCCATCGGCCGGGGACAGCGGGAACTCATCATCGGAGACCGCCAGACGGGCAAGACGGCCATTGCCATCGATACCATCATCAACCAGCGCGCCGCCTTCGAGGCCGGCAAGCCGGTCTATTGCATCTATGTGGCCATCGGCCAGAAGGGGTCCACCGTGGCCTCCATCGTCAAGACGCTGCGCGAGCACGGGGCCATGGATTACACCACCGTGGTGGCGGCCACCGCGGCCGACCCTGCAGCCCTGCAGTACTATGCCCCGTTTGCCGGGGCGGCGATCGGCGAGTATTTCCGCGACACGGGCCGCCACGCCCTGGTGGTGTACGACGACCTTTCCAAGCAGGCCGTGGCCTACCGCGAGGTGTCCCTGATCCTCCGCCGCCCGTCCGGCCGCGAAGCCTATCCGGGAGACATTTTCTACCTGCACAGCCGTCTGCTGGAGCGCTCCGCCCGCATTATCGACCAGCAGGAAGTGGCCTCCCAGATGAACGACCTGCCGGAGGCGCTCAGGGACAGGGTCCGCGGCGGAGGTTCCCTGACAGCCCTTCCCATCATCGAGACGCAGGCCGGCGACGTCAGCGCCTATATCCCCACCAAAGTGATCTCCATCACCGACGGTCAGATTTACCTGGAGCAGAGCCTGTTCAACCAGGGCGTGCGCCCCGCCGTGAATGTGGGCATCAGCGTGTCCCGCGTGGGCGGCAGCGCCCAGGTGAAATCCATGAAAAAGGTGGCCGGCACCCTCAAGATCGACCAGGCCCAGTGGGCCGAACTGGAAGCCTTCTCCAAGTTCTCCTCCGACGTGGACAAGATTACGGAAATGGCCCTGGACAAGGGCCGCAAGAACAACCAGCTCCTGATTCAGTCGCAGTACAGTCCCATGCCGGTCGGGGAGCAGGTGGCCATCCTCTACTGCGGAACCCACGCCCTCATGCGGGATATCTCCATCGCCCAGGTGCGCCCCTTCCAGGAGGTCTTCCTGGACCGTCTCCGCGCCGCCCACAAGGCCGATGTCCTGGAGCCGCTCGGCGAGGGCCAGATTACGCCGGAAATCGAAAAAATCCTCTCCGACACCGCTGAATCCGTGATACTCAGTCTGGAATAATGCCTACCCTCAAGGAAATAAAGGGACGGATCGCGTCCGTCAGGAACACGCTGAAGATTACTTCGGCGATGAAACTGGTCTCGTCGGCCAAACTGCGGAAGGCGCAGACGGCCATCGAGAACATGCGCCCGTACGAGGAGCAGTTACAGGCCATCCTGGCCTCGACCGGCGGCGCCTCGTGCACGAAAACGCCCGATTTGGTGCACGACCTGCCCGAAAATGCCGCCTCGTGCACGAAAACGCCCGGTTTGGTGCACGAACCCCGCGCCATCATCGCCATCGCCAGCAATTCGTCGCTGTGCGGCAGTTTCAACGTCAACGCCATCGCCAAGGTGCGTTCGGTGCGCGGCGAGGGTGACACGGTCTATTCCATCGGCCGGAAAATGGCCGATGCCATGCGCCGGGACGGTTTTCCTTCGCCGGAAGACTTCACCGCCCTGTCGGAGCACCCGTCTTTCGCCCCGGCCGCCGCGCTGGCCGAAAAACTGGCCGCCGAAGTGGAACATGGCCGGATTTCGCAGGTGCTGCTGGTCTATAACCACTTTGTCTCCACGGCCAGACAAACTCCTGTCGTGGAGGTGCTGCTGGGCGCAGATCTTTCGGCACAAGCGCCTCAGGAGGACAAAATGGGCGGCAGCGAAGAATCTTCCGACGTCATCATCGAACCGTCCCGGAAGGAACTCCTGAAGGTGCTCATCCCCAAGACCGTGAAACTCAAGTTGTACGCCGCCCTTTTGGACAGCGCCGCCGCAGAGCATGCCGCCCGGACCGTAGCCATGCAGACGGCCACCGACAACGCGGAAAACCTTCTTGCCGAACTCACGCTCCAGTACAACAAGGGCCGTCAGCAGAAAATCACATCCGAAATCCTGGACCTCGCCGGAGGCCAGGCCAATCAATAACAGCCATGAAAAACTATATCCAAGCCAATCGGGACCGTTTTTTCGAAGAACTGTTTTCCCTTCTCCGCATCCCTTCCGTCAGCGCCAAACCGCAGCACAAAGCCGATATGTACCGCTGCGCCGCCCGCCTTGTCGAACTTCTGAAAGAGGCCGGGGCCGACCGGGCCGACGTCTATGAAACCGCCGGTCATCCCGTGGTGTTCGGCAGCAAGGACATCGGCGCCGAAAAGACCGTCCTGGTCTATGGCCACTATGACGTGCAGCCCCCGGAACCGCTGGAAAAGTGGCGTACAGATCCCTTCGAGCCCGTTTTGGCCAAAGATCCCGCATCCGGCGAGGAGGCTATCTATGCCCGGGGCGCCAACGACGACAAAGGCCAGCTTTTCATGCACCTGAAAGCCTTTGAGTTCCTGCTCCGGAGCGGTCAACTCAGGCACAACGTGAAGTTCATCTTCGAGGGCGAGGAAGAAATCGGCAGTCCTTCGCTCCCGGCCTGGGTGGAGGCGCACAAAGACCTCCTGAAGGCCGACGTCATCCTGGTGTCCGACACCACCATGATATCCGACAAGGTGCCCTCCATCAACTGCGGCATGCGGGGCCTGGCCTATCTGGAGGTGACGGTGACGGGCCCCAACAAGGACCTCCATTCCGGCCATTACGGCGGCGCGGTGGCCAATCCCATCAACGAACTCTGCGCCCTCGTCGCCTCCCTGCACGATGCCGATGGCCGCGTCACTATCCCCGGCTTCTACGACGACGTGGTGGAACTGTCGGCCGACGACCGGGCCCTCCTGAACAAGGCGCCCTTTGACATGGAGGAATACAAGAAGTTCCTGGACATCAACGAGGTAAAGGGCGAAAAGGGCTATACCACCCTGGAGCGCACGGCCATCCGTCCCTGCCTGGATGTCTGCGGCATCTGGGGCGGCTACACGGGCACGGGCGCCAAGACGGTGCTCCCTTCCACGGCCCACGCCAAGGTGTCCATGCGGCTGGTCCCCAACCAGACATCGGCCCGGATTACCCGGCTGTTCAAGGAACATCTGGAGCGCATCGCCCCGCCGTACGTGAAGGTGGACATCACCCCCTGCGAAGGCGGAGACGGATTCCTCATCCCCATCAGTTCTCCGGCCTATCAGGCGGCTTCCCGTGCCATGGCGGAAGTGTATGGCATCGAGCCGGTTCCCTCCCGCGGCGGCGGCTCCATCGCCATTCTGGCCAACATGCAGAAGATCCTCGGAATCGACCCGCTCCTGATGGGCTTCGGCCTGGAGCGCGACACCATCCATTCCCCCAACGAGAGTTTCCTGCTGCGCCAGTTGTTTGCCGGAATGGAGTCAATCGCTTTGTTTTACAGATATTATTAATTTTTTATCGCATTTTGCTGGAAAATTGTTACCTTTAGGCACTAAAACTAAGCAAAATGAAAGCGGGTGATCTCCTAAAGCCACTGGCCACATTCAAATTCTGGAAGGAACTCTTCATCATGACCTTCGGCATGTTCATCGCAGCGGCCGCGGTCTATTATTTCCTCATGCCCAGCAATCTGATCGTGGGCTCCATCACGGGTCTTTCCATGGTGCTGTCAGAAGTGTTCACCATGGCCGGCATTCCCATCAAGGTTTCCGTGATGGTGACGGTCATCAACGCCATCCTGCTCCTGCTGGCATGGCTGCTGATCGGTGCGGAATTCGGCGCCAAGACGGTATATACGGCCCTGATTCTGGGTCCGCTGCTGGAACTGTGGGAAAAGATTCTTCCCTATGAAAAACTGCTGGAACCCGGGCAGACGTCCGTCATGGCCGACCCGTGGTTCGACCTGCTCTGCTTCGTCCTGATCCTCAGCGCTTCGCAGACCATCCTGTTCAACATCAACGCCTCCACAGGCGGCCTGGACATCCTCGCAAAGATTGTGAACAAGTACCTGCACTTCGATATCGGCACGTCGGTGTCGGTGGCGGGCGCCCTCATCTGCTGCACGGCTTTTGCCATCAACCCGTTCCGGATGGTGGTCATCGGCCTTATCGGCACCTGGATCAACGGCCTGGCCCTGGATTACTTCACGGCCAGCCTCAACCGCCGCAAGCGGGTGTGCATCATCTCGTCCCAGTATGAGCGCATCCGCAAATACATCATCGAAGAACTGCAGCGCGGCTGCTCCCTGTACGAAGTAACTGGCGGCTACAACGGCCATCACAATGTGGAAATCCAGGCCCTCCTGACCACGGATGAATTTTCCAGCCTGATGAACTTCCTCAAAGTCAATGACATTCACGGATTCATCACGGCCGGCAACGTGAGTGAGATTTACGGAGACTGGAATGCGAAAAAACGCAAAAAAAAGAAGGTAAAATAGTTTCCCTTTTTATGTTTGGCACGGTATTGGATATTACCCTTGCCAGACATAAATATTGATACCTTACCATACTCCCCGCGGCCAATTGTGACAATTCGCCTGCGGGGAATTCTTTTTTCTTTGGCGGTGCTACAAATCGGCCAGGAGGGCTTGTAAGGATGTTCCGGGCTCGTAGTAGCGGGCCTGCCAGCCGGCCTGGAGGGCGGCATCCACGTTGGCCTGATTGTCATCGATAAAGAGGATTTCTCCCGCGGGGAGGCCGATCCGGCGCTGCACCTCCCGGTAACATTCCTGCGTGGGTTTGAGGAGTTTCATCTCGCAGGAGATGAACTGCCCCCGAAAAGCCGTTTCCGGATGGATGCCCACCCCGCGGAGCAGTTCATACGTGCGGGTCATGGAAATAGGATTGTTGTTGGAAAGCAGGTACAGCGGATAACGGGCCGACAAATCCTTCACAACCTGCGCCGTAGCCTCCGGCACGCCCGTGAGGAGGGCCGCCATGGCGCGGTCCACATCGGCCCCGGTGCAGCCGGGACGGGACTCGGCGAGGATGAGTTCCCGGAAGCGGTCGGCACTCAGAAGACCGGCCTCCATATCCCCGTAGATACCTTTTTGGTGGCTGGCATCCAAAATCTCGGTGATGCGCTCAAAGCCCAGAATTTCCCGGAAAGCCCGGATGCAGCGGTTCAGGTCCAGATCGACCAGAACCCCGCCAATATCAAATACAATCGCTTTTACCATTTGCCCGCAAAGGTAAGCAGTAAACGCAAAATACGCAACACTTCAAGGGGCTTCTCCTGAAGAAACGTCACTGCCAACGCCGGACGGAGGCCGATGCCTTCGGAGACGGTTCAGTCAAAATTAACGCGAGCGAATAATAAATGGCTGACTATCAGTGCTGTATATGCCGTAAAATTAACGCCCAAAAGTAAAAAGGTCTCATTTTTTCTTTTTACCTTTGTCCTAACAAAAACACAAATTCTATGAAGACCAAAATCTTAACTGTAATTCTTTATTTTGTTTTTTTCTTCGGCTTTTCTTTTTTGACATCTGTCAAGATGTTGGAAAACGAAGTATTACAAACGATTATCTCATCTGTTTTTCCGGAGCAGGAGGCATACGCATATGATCCTGTCTTTGATGATGATGAGTTGGAATGCATCCAAGCCATGGCGCGTTGCGATGGTAGATTGACTCTTGTGTGCAAGTTAGCAGTCAGTGGCGATTTTTGCACAAAATACTATTGCCATTTATGCTAAAACGGGGCATTACTCAACTTTTTTTATTTGCGTCATTCTTTTGGTTATATCCTCTATCTTGCACAAGCGGTGTTGGTAAGGATTATATTTGCATGGAATATATCGAGGACTCAGACAATTTTTCCTCAAAAATAGATTCCATTGTTTTAATACCGTTGTCTTCAGATATTCTTTCTCTTCTGGGTGACGAAGCGGAGATGCATGTTTTGGATAATGATTTTATTCTTGCCGATCCAAAAAACAAAAAAATAATCCGTTTCGACTCCAATGGGAACTATTTGAATTCCATAGGAATGGCAGGTCGTGCTTTTAATGAGTATTACTCTATTCAAAATATCCAGTGTTCAGGAGACAGCATTTCGGTTTTTTCTTTTCCGGATAAAAGAATCGTTTATAACAAAAATGGGGCATTTATTTCTTCAGAGTGCTATTTGCCTATAGGCGAACAGTCTTACATGTTGGGAGATTGCCTGTATACCTACAATGGGTATAGAAGGGACACGCCTTACAGGATGGTAGCTATAAAGGAGGGTCGTATCGTTCAAACATATTTGAAATCCGTCAAATATGTCATGCCTTTGAGCCGGACGGAGCCAATATTTATCCCCAATTCAAAGAGTTTCTATTTGTTGGATTCTTATTATCCGATAATATACACGCTAGAGAACGAACAGTTGAAAGAATATCTTCATTTCGACTTTGGCCATTATCGGATACAAGAGGGTTTTTTTGATTTTGATGATCCCATGAAAGGTGCAGAGTCTTTGGTTTCTTCTGATTTTGCTTATATATGGCGGTATTTTGAAAATATGGAAAGGAAACTTGTTGTCATTATTGTTCAAAGTATAAACGACGTAAAGTATGTATGCGGGATATCTGGAGGGAAGGAATCTTGGGAATGGTATCAACTCCCTTTTTCTGAGACGTTTAGGTACTTAAAAGATAATTGTTTATATTGTCTTTGGGATTATAATCAATTACAAGCGATTTCCCCGAAAATGAGGAGCCGGATTGTGAATGAAAATAAGAGCGAACAGATAGGAGAGAATAGCAATTATGTTGTCGCAAAAATATATTTACATTAGTATTATTGCAATATTGGCTGGGATTCTGGTATCACTTTTCGTGGTGATAAGACGTGGGATGACGCAAAAGGAATCTGCTTATTCTGTTAAACAGAATCTTCAGGTTTCATTGCACCAGCATGCCATAATTAGCCCGAATTACTTGAATGAACTATTGTCTTCGGCGGGTTATTCTACGGAGCATTTATCGTCGTGTACATATTTGATGATAATACCTCCTTCCCCATGCGAAGGATGCGTTATAACGCAGCAACAAATATTCGCCGAACAAATGTCTGAAAAAAAAGAGTGTTCATTTTGTATTCTGGCACCCTCAAAACATGCAAAAGATACACGTATTTATTTTTCTGGTTTTGGGAATGTCAGTGTCTATGAATATCCTGAAGATTTGTTTCAATCTTCTTATATAGCCGGAGTTCAGGGAGTTGTCTTGTGTTTTATCCGGAATGGATCTATTGAACACGTTTATATTACTAATGCCTTTTTCCCTCATATCAGCAATGAATTTTTCGAGTATTAAACTATTGATGCTGTTCTGTCTAAGTGTTGTGTTGCTATTCTCGTGTGAAAATAAAAAAATACATTCTTTGGAAGATCCAAGATACGTTTTTGACAAAAACGGAAGAGTGTGGAGTTATAAAAAAGAGGCAAAACCGACATTTTATCAGTACAATACGCTTAGGGCGTTAAAAGATATGCTCTACCATACCCCTATGGGGAAAATTGACTCAATCATCACAAATAACCCGGATTGGCAATTTGTTTTTTATTGTAAGTGCCAGATACAAGATTCGCTTGAGTTGATAGAACTGCTGAATCGACGTCATTGCTCTTTTCCCGTTATTATAGATTCTGCTGCAACCTTTCTTTCCAAAAATGGAATGCAACCTTATTCGGAAATAGGGTTATTTTGTGATGAGCGGGGCAGAAAATTAGGATTATATTCCTCGATAGGGACGGATAAAAGTTTTTTTGATATTGAGTTTCCAAAGGCGAAGGCCATGATACGGCGCCGATAGTGTTACCTTTGCCCTCCGATGTTCTCTCGCCGGTAGTTGTCCAGGAGGGAGAGAAAATCATCTTTGTGGGGTGCCGAGGAGTCGGAAATCTTTTTCCGTAATAGAGACCTTTCCGTGCGGACGGTGGGGGTGGTCTTGTTCATCAGCAAGCCTATGAGGGCATTGGGCAGGCCGGCGAAAAACACGGTGGCCATCTTATACCCATGCTTGCTCATTCCGGGAAACTCCTGGCGGAAATGCGCCATTGCCTGACTCTTGTATAAATTGATATCCTTCTCCAGGAAGGTGAGTTCCGAATCAAAGTCACGGAATGCTTTCAATTGATTATTGAAATGGTTGATGATGGCCTGTTGCCGGTGCTTGTCCCCATTTTCATAATACTCTTTGGCAAGCG
>JAFSMS010000034.1 GCA_017447815.1 Bacteroidales bacterium
CAGCCGCAGCGACTACTCCTGCATCGGCGGACACCTCCTGGACGCCCGCATCAACGGCGCCTGCGAACTGTACGTGACCGCCTTCCCCGGCACCTTCGCCGGCCGTCGCACCGACGCCGAAACCGGCATCAACCTGTACGAGTTCTAAAATGGGCCGGCGGCAGCCATTTTTCTGGACCCTTTACCGGGACGGCTTCAAGAACATGACTTGGGGCAAGCCCCTGATATGGATTATTCTGCTGAAAATTTTCATTCTGTTCGCCATCCTGCGGGTGTTCTTCTTCAAACCGGCCATGCGCGGCCTCACGGACGAGCAGAAGAGTGAACGAGTGGGCAGCCACCTCACCCAATTCCCTTCCGACACACTAACCCTTAACGATTAACACAATGGATGTAGTAACCTGGTCCCGCATCCAGTTTGCCATGACAGCGGCTTACCACTGGCTGTTTGTCCCCCTCACCCTGGGCCTGGCCCTGGTGATGGCTGTGATGGAGACCCTTTATGTCGTCAAGAAAGACGAATTCTGGAAAAAGACGGCTCAGTTCTGGATGAAACTGTTTGCCATCAACTTTGCAGTGGGGATTGCTACCGGTATCATCCTGGAGTTCGAATTCGGAACCAACTGGAGCAATTATTCGTGGTTCGTAGGAGATATGTTCGGCGCTCCGCTGGCCATCGAGGGCATCCTGGCCTTCTTCTTGGAAGCCACTTTCTTTGCCGTGATGTTCTTCGGCTGGAACAAGGTTTCCAAGAGGTTCCACCTGGCGTCCACCTGGCTCACGGGTATCGGCGCCACCATATCGGCCTTCTGGATTCTGGTGGCCAACGGCTGGATGCAGAATCCCGTGGGTACCACTTTCAATCCCGACACAGTTCGCAGCGAGATGGCATCGGCCGCCGCCTTCTGGGAGGTGGTCTCCAATCCCGTGGCAGTGAGCAAGTTCTTCCATTCCGTCACCAGCGGCTGGGTCACCGGCGGCGTGTTCGTGGTGGGCGTCAGCGCCTGGTATCTGCTGAAAGGCAGGGAGAAGAAGTTTGCGACCAAGAGTATGCTGATCGGCGGTCTGGTAGGCCTGGTGGGCAGCGCCGCCGTGATGTTGTCCGGCGATGCTTCCGGCATTCATGCAGCAGAATTCCAGCCCATGAAACTGGCCGCCGCAGAAGGACTGGAAGACGGCGGAAAAGGCGCCGCTTTCACCATTGTTCCCGGCATCAAGGTGCCCCACATGCTGTCTCTCCTGGCCACCCATGACTGGAACGGCTATGTCCCCGGCATCAACGACATCCTGAACGGATACACCGACAACGAAGGCAACGTGATTCCCTCCGTTGCCGATAAGATGGCCATGGGACGCACCGCCCTGGACGCCCTGGCCACCTATCGGGCCAACAAGGACACCAACCCCGAACTGGCCGCACAGGCCCGGGAAGTGCTGGATGCAAATGTTCAGTACATGGGCTACGGTCACCTGGAAAAGCCCGAGGATGTGATTCCGCCGGTGGGCGTGGTATTCTGGGCCTTCCGGTTCATGGTCGGCCTGGGAATGCTCCTGGCCCTGGTGCTGCTTCTCTCCGTATGGTTTGCATGGAAAGGGAAACTGGAAAACTACCGCTGGCTGCTCTGGACCGCCCTCTGGTGCATTCCCCTGGTGTATATCTGCGGACAGTCCGGATGGATTGTGGCCGAAGTGGGCCGCCAGCCCTGGACCATCCAGGGTCTCCTGCCTGTAAACGTAGCGATTTCCAGCCTCAGCGCAGGAACCGTAAAAACTACTTTCTTCGTGTTCCTGGCCGTATTTGCGCTCTTCCTTGTGATTGAAATCCGGATTATGCTTCGCGCCATCCGGAAAGGACCTGAAGTTGAACCTGAAAAACTGTAAGCCATGACATACGCATTTTTACAGCAATACTGGTGGTGCCTTGTGGCCCTTCTGGCAGGACTGCTGGTGTTCCTGATGTTTGTCCAGGGAGCCAACCTGCATCTGGGGAACCGTGCGCTGGATGAAACCCGCAAACGCATGATCCTGAATTCCACCGGGCGCAAGTGGGAACTCACTTTCACCACGCTGGTCACCTTTGGCGGTGCTTTCTTCGCCTCTTTCCCGCTGTTTTACAGCACCAGTTTCGGCGGAGCCTACTGGGTTTGGGTCCTGCTCCTTGTGACCTTCGTATTCCAGGCCGTGGCCTATGAGTTCCAGAACAAGAAAGGCAATATTCTGGGGGTGAAAGGTTTCCGCATCGCGCTCATGTGCAACGGTGTCCTTGCGCCATTCCTGGTGGGAACGGCCGTGGGGACTTTCTTTACGGGCTCCGATTTCACGGTGAACAAACTGGCCATCGCCAATCCCTCTGCACCGGTTATCAGCGTTTGGGGCAACAACTGGCACGGCCTGGAAGCCCTCGCCCAGCCGCACGCCGTTCTGCTGGGATTCACCCTGGTGTTCCTCACGTCCATCCTGGGCGCCCTGTATGTCCTCAACAATGTGTCGGACAAGGAAGTCGAGACCCAGATGCGCCGCAGCATCAAGACAGCCGCGGTTCCGTTCCTCATCTGCTTCCTGCTTTGGGCCGCCATGCTGCTGATAGGCAAAGGGTTCGCCGTCAATGAAGCGGGTGTCGTCTCCATGGAACCGCACAAGTACCTTCATAACCTGCTGGCCATGCCGGGTGTCCTTGTGATGCTGCTCGCAGGTGTGGTCCTGGTGCTGGCAGGCATCTGGACGGGAGGTTTCACAAAATCCGGAAAGGGTATTTGGACAGCCGGACCGGGGACTGTGCTGGTGGTGATGTCGGTGTTTTTCCTGGCCGGGTTCCACGGAACGGCCTACTACCCGTCCTGCACCGACCTGCAGAGTTCCCTCACCCTGCAGAACAGCTGCTCCAGCCAGTTCACCCTGACCGTAATGTTCTGGGTATCCCTGCTCATCCCCTTCGTACTTGCCTACATCATCTACGCCTGGCGCGCCATGGACCGCAAGTCCATCACCCGCGAGGAAATTGAGACCACCGAGCACAAATACTAGCATGTCGCACCCGAAATTCATCCTTGTATCCAGGCCGGAGACTCCGCTCATCGGCACCTTCGTCTATGGGATGGTGGGGCAGCATAAGGAACTGGTAGAAGGTTATGTCAAAGTGCATGGCGGAGGCTGGTACCTGAAGGACGATGTCCACAAAACCATCACCCTCTACGGCAGTTCCGGGGACTATGGAGAGCCACGGCTGGCCTTCCTCAACCGAATCCCCAGGGAACTGAGAGACTACACCTTCCTCTATACCCCCGTCGTAAACCTTCCCGGCAACCCGCTGGACCTCTCCGATGTCGAATGGTTCTGAGGGCGGGAATCAGAAAGTGATCAGCCGCATGGAGGGATTTGCGACCGGGTATTGCAAACGAGCGGCATTTGTGTTACCTTTGTGAGAACCACATGTTTTTGTTATGCTAAAACATATCTTATCTACCCTGTCCGCCATGCTGCTTCTGCCCCTGGCCGTCCTGGGCCAGCAGAATATCGGCCGGAAAGCGGAAACGGTATGTTCCCCACAGGTGAACCCTGACGGCTCCGTCACTTTCCGTCTCTACGCCCCCAAGGCGCATAATGTGCTTGTGCTGGGGGACTGGATAAACGGAACGGCGGCCCTGAAGGAAGGCGACGGCGGAGTATGGGAATATACCACGGCCCCCCTTCCGTCGGAACTCTACACCTACCGTTTCAGCGTGGACGGACTCATCGGCCTGGATCCGGGGAATCCCTTCACCTTGAGGGTTGTCGGGACCACGTTCAGTTATTTCTATGTGGACGGAGACAAGGCTTCCTACTATATGGTGCAGGACGTCCCGCACGGAAGCGTGGAGCAGTTGTGGTACCACAGTGCAGCCACGGGGAAAGACCGCAGGCTCAGCGTCTATCTGCCTGCGGCATACGACGGCAAGAAGAAGTTCCCCGTGCTGTATCTTCTTCACGGCAGCGGCGGTGATGAAACGGCCTGGCTGGAACTGGGGAAGACCGTCCGTATCATGGACAACCTTATCGCAAAGGGCGAGGCTGTTCCCATGATTGTGGTGATGCCCAACGGAAACATCGGCGCGCAGGCGGCCCCCGGCGAGACGCCGGACAATCTGGCCTTCCGTCCCGTCATGTCGAACCAGATTCCCAGCAATTACAAAAACGGAACGTACGAGGCTTCCTTCGGGGAAATTGTCTCTTTCATCGACGGCCGATACAAGACCGTTCGCAATCGCCAGTCAAGGGCCGTCGCAGGCCTTTCCATGGGTGGTTTCCATTCCCTGTACATCTCCCTGAACCATCCGGACCTCTTTTCGTGGACCGGCCTCTTCTCTGCCGGCCTGGTGCCCCAGTTCACTTCGGACCTGGAGGTCTATGACCAGCGCGAAGCCAAACTCAAGCAGTACGGGAAAAAGGGCTGCAACCTGTTCTGGATTGCTATCGGCCGGGAAGATTTTCTCTACGAGGTCAACAAGGACTTCCGCGAGGAACTGGACGCCCTTGGCTTCCCTTACGAGTACTACGAGTCGGCCCGCGGCCATCTCTGGTGCAACTGGCGCCAGTACCTCCTTCTGTTCGCACCCCGCCTGTTCAAATAAAAGAATATGACCCTTACTCTGTTTATTCTATGAGCGGAGCCATTTCGTCTTCGCTGGACTGGTACACCAGATTGTAGTCGCTTTTTTCCCGGAGGTCCTGTAGTTTGGCATAAAGGCGGCCGTCATACAAAAAAGTGATACACCGTTGCCGATTGTATTACCCTGAAAAAAGTTGACTGTTAAAAACAACAGTTATGTATTTTTGCAGGACCAACAAAGCAGAGCAATACTTCGATATTGCCATGGACCTTTACTTCCACAAAGGAGTAGGAGCAACGCAAATTATCCGACAA
>JAFSMS010000035.1 GCA_017447815.1 Bacteroidales bacterium
CGCCCAAGCGGACATTTATCGCCTTCCCGAACCGGCTGGAGGCCATCGCTGCCCTGGAAGCGGCTGGTGAGGAAGATGCCCGGGCCCTATGGCTGCTGGGTAATCTGTGGTTCGACAAGCGGCAGTACGACCAGGCTCAACGATGCTGGGAGCGGGCGGTGGCGGCCGACCCGGCCTTCCCTGCAGCCTGGCGTTGCCTTGCCTTGGTGCTTTACAACAAGCGTCACGATTCGGAAGGCGCATTGGCGGCGATGGAAAAAGCCTATTCGTTGGACGAAAGTGATGCGCGCATCTTGATGGAACTGGATCAGTTGCACAAGAAACTGGGCAGTCCGGCCGAGCAGCGGCTGGCCCGCCTGCAGGCGCATCGGCCCCAGGTGGAAAGCCGAGACGACCTGGTATTGGAAGAAATCACCCTGCTGAACGCCCTTGGCCGATATCAAGAGGCGATGGCCAAACTGGATGCGCATCATTTCCATCCCTGGGAAGGGGGTGAAGGAAAGGTTCCTGCGCAATATCAGCTTTGCCGCGTAGAACTGGCGAAGCAGGCGATGGTGGAAGACCGCTTTATCGATGCCATCAGGTTGCTGGAAGAGTGCCTGGTCTATCCGCATCACCTGGGCGAAGGGAAACTGCATGGCGCCCAGGAACAAGACTTCTATTACTGGCTGGGTTGCGCCTGGCAGGGCGCCGACAATCCGGGAAAGGCGGTGGAATGTTGGGAAAAGGCTTCCAAGGGAGACCTGAAACCCGTCCCGGCCCTTTATTACAACGATGCAAAACCGGAAAAGATCTATTATCAGGGTCTTGCCCTGGCCGCTTTGGGCAGGACTGCCGAGGCGGAAGAAAAGTTCCGGATGCTGTTGGAATATGGACAGGAGCACCGAAATGACCAGGTGGTAATGGACTACTTTGCCGTCTCCCTCCCCGACCTGGCTATTTGGGACGAAGACCTTACCCTGCGCAATGTCGCTCATTGTGACCTGATGACACAGTTGGGCCGCGACGGCCTGTACAGGATTGGGAAATAACTGAGATGGTCATGAAAGTCCGGTTTATTCTTCTGTCCCTGATTGGATGTTTTGTCTCCGTTTTGGGTCTCGGCGCCCAAACCTCCTTTGGAAAACCGGAGCTCTTCAATGACGGCTGGTCCTTTATCCAGGCCGATGTGGAAGGCGCCTCCGAGTCCGCCTTCGACGATTCGGCTTGGGCGCGGATCCAACTGCCCCACGACTGGTCCGTCAAGGGAACGCTTTCTCCGGATAATGCGTCCTGTACCGGCTTTCTTCCTGCCGGTATCGGCTGGTACCGCAAGCATTTCAGCGCCCGCCGCCTGCCTCAAGGGCGGATTTACATCTATTTCGAAGGAGTCTATAATCGGTCTTCCGTGTATCTGAACGGGCATCTGCTTGGAGAACGCCCAAGTGGCTACGCCTCTTTCCTGTACGATCTGACACCGTACCTGAACCGGGAAGGGGACAATGTCCTGGCGGTCCGCGTGGACCACAGCCGGATGGCGGACTCCCGCTTCTATACAGGTTCGGGCATCTATCGGAATGTCTGGCTGGTTTCGGCAGGGGAGACCCATTTCGCCCTATGGGGTGTCGGCTACGCGACCCGCAGCCTGACCGACCGGCAGGCCGTGGTGGCTGTCGATACCCGGATAGAAGGCCCGCTCCCGGCATCGGCCCGCTTGTCTATCTTGCTGAAAGACGCTTCCGGCAAAACCGTCGCCCGTGCCAGAGCGAAGGCGGTCGCGAAGCAGGAAGTGAGCCTGAAAGTCCCCACACCGCACCGGTGGGACCTGGATGATCCCTATTTATACACCCTGGAGGCCGTCCTGGTTTCCGGGAAAGAGGAACTGGATCGGACCGAGGTGAAAGTGGGTCTGCGCACCCTCGCTTTCGATCCGGACCAGGGCTTTTTCCTGAACGGCAAGAACCGCAAGATCAAGGGCGTCTGCCTGCACCACGATGCCGGCGTGCGGGGCGCCGTGGTGCCGGAGGAAGTCTGGGAGAGAAGGCTTTTGAATCACAAAGCCATCGGGGCCAATGCCATCCGGAC
>JAFSMS010000036.1 GCA_017447815.1 Bacteroidales bacterium
CCAGCGGATGGACCTTTCCCTGCGTCCTGCCCTGCTTTTCCGTTGGTCGGGTCCGCATCTGCTGGGACTGGAACTGGAGTATGATTATTCCCGCGAGAAGATGCTAAAGCTCGCCTCCAAGGCGGAGAATATCGACCGTTATACCTACTACGAACTGACCGGCAACGCGGATTACACCCCGGTGGGCATCATCGGATTTTCGCGCCGTTATGCCCGTCACGCCGGAGGCGGTCAACTGCACTATGGCTATGAAGGCGAACGGTGGAGCTGCTTGCTTTGGGGCGGATATGCCTATGGGGTGACGGGGATTCTGGGCGAAACGGGCGAGAGTCCGGGAGACTACCGTTCGGGGCGTCTGCAGGCAGGTGCCGCACTTTCCCTCCGGGCGCAGTTGCTTCATCAGTGGACCTTCCGGTATGTCCGGGAGAGCGGCACGGCGGATACCTTTATCCAAGAGCTACGCATCGTTACCAACGCCCAGGGCCGGGTGGTCAGTTACTGGGTAACCCTGCTGCGTTATCCGTCCTTTCAGTATCTGCATCAGCAGCTCAGCCTCCAGTGGACCTGCCGTCCCCTGATGGACGACGGCTGGTGGAGCGGGATCCGCGCCGGATGGGAAAATTCTTCCTCCGCCTGCCTCCAGCCCGTCTCCGTCTTTGCCTGGTCCCGTCTGCATACGGGACTCCTGGGCGGAGGCCGTTTTCCTTTCGGCAAAGGACATTCCCTGGAACTGTCCGGCAGCTTGGGAGGCCTCTGGGCTGTTGGCGTGGACCATCAGGAGAATGCCTCGCCGGCCCGGCAGGGGAAAACGCGTCTGCTCAAGGAAGTGTTCCGTCCCGACGCCGTCTTCTTGTCCCGCCACGCCCTGACCGCATCCCTGCGGGCGGAATATGTCTTTCCGATATCCAAGACGCTGCTCGGCCTGGCCTTCGACACCGTCCATCTGCACACCTTTTCGCCAGGCGGTTCCCGGATGGGCTTCACCCTGGGCGCCGTCCTGTATTATTGAAAAAATAATCCGCTTGCCGCATCAAATATCCGGCCGTCAAAGCCATCCTCTACTATCGTTCGGCGCACGTGCTGCTGGGACTGGGCGTCGCCCTGCTGCCCTGTATGCTCACCGAGGTAGCGTCCCAATTTGTGTGTCTAGGGCCTGGTCTGCAATTTAAAGTACGCCCAAAGTTACGACTTTTTCTTTAACCTGCAAGCCTTTCAGCGTGCACCGGGCAACAGTCGGGCGCGAGGAGGGCCCTTTCCCGGAGCCCCCCGCAGCGTTCGATCTGTAGCCGCCGGAGGTCGTATATTCCGGCGGCGGTGCCCCCTCCTATAAGGGTAGTTCGCCCCTATCCCAAGCGGCCTTCGCTTCTTTTTCTCTGGCTATGACATAGGCTTCCAAGGCCCTGTCGTAGTCATCGTGAGCGATGGCTTCCCACATGGCACGGTTGTCATCATCAGGGTGTTTGGCCAGTTCCGTAATGGCGTCATAGAGGTGATCGTAGCACTTTTGAACAGCTGCATATAATGTTTGCGTCGTTTCCATAAGATATTAGAGTTGAGCGGTTTGTGTGCGGACTTATTCGTTCGGGAAGAGCGTTTTATCTTCCCGGATTCTCGGGATTACCCGGCTGTAGGACTCCTTGTCCATGGCTGTCTTTCCCATCAGGACAATCACGGAGTCCTCATCGGGCATTGCACCCCGCATGCGGGTCACCCTGCGGAAGTCCTTCTGCAACCGCTCGATCCAGTTCGTCGTGTATATCATAGACTGTATCTGGGGCGCATAGCTCAGGTATGTGAAGTAGAAAGCGATATCCTCGTTATCGGCCTGTGCCTTGATGCCGCGGTAGTCCTTGCCCCATCTCAGGCACATGTCCTTCCAGGCCTGGATGCCCTGTCCGACAGTATAGTCCTTGTCTCCGGTACGGAAGACTTCCCGCATGTCGTCTGCAAGGGCTTTCTTGTCGCCATGCCGTACACGGGCCATCATGTCCCGCTTGAGGTGTGTCGTACAGCGCTGGAACCCGGCTCCCGGGAACTTCTCGCCGACAATCACATCCAGACCGGTGAGGCCGTCGGCAACAATCAGGCCGATGCGCTCAACACCACGGCTGCGGATGTCATCGAACATGCCCTTCCAGCCCGTGGCGCTTTCCAGCGGATTGTTGTAGATGCCAAGCACTTCGCGAGTGCCTTCTTCTGTCACGGCCAGAACCACATAGAATGCCTCCGTGGCAGCCTTTTTCTTACGGAACACTTTGATATGGACGCAGTCCACGAACACGATGGGATAGTACTCGTCAAGGCCCCTGTCAAGCCATGCATCCACTTCCTTGCGGACATAATCAATCATCCTGGATATGCTCGACTTGCTGTAGTGCTCTCCGTAGATCTCATCAAACACCTGACCGACCTGACTCTGCGTCAAACCCTTCGTGTAGAGGCTTCCGGCCAGCTTCTCGCACTCCTCCTCCTGGTCCCGAAGGATGGCCAGGATCTTCGGATGGAAGTTCCCGAAACGGTCCCTCGGTATCCTGAACTCCAGTTTACGGCCGTGGCCATAGGTATGCCCGAAGCGATACCCGTTTCCCTTGTTGTGGTCTTCCTGTTCGTGAAGGAACTCACTCCGTTCCGCCACCATCAGGCTCTCCAACATAATCTCCAAAAGGTCATGAAGACCATTTTCTTTCTCGGCATGCTTGCACATTACCTCAGAAAGTTGTTCCTTTGTGAAAGTAATCATAAGTCTGTATTTTTAAAGTTGAACATGAATGTTCTTTTTAAGCCGCTTTAAATTTACAGACTTTCTTCTTTCTATCTACTCAGACACACTTTTTGGGACATTATCAATAAATTGGATAGATTGCACTTTCATTCTTAAATAAAACACGCCACAATAAAAGATGCAACAACCCATCACCACCCTTCTTTTCGACTTTGACGGCACGCTGGCCGACACGACCCGCACCATCCTCAAGACAATGAGCCTGACCATCGTAGAACTGGGGCTTCCCCTGCCCCCGGAAACGCAGATGAAAAGTGGCATCGGACTCCCCTTGCGGGCCTGTATCCAGAAAGCGGGCAATGTCCCCGAAGAACTGGCCGACCGGGCCGCGGAACTCTACCATAAGTTTTTCAAACAAGTCGCCTTCGGGACGGAAAACATAGAGGCCTTGAAAATAGACCCCGGAGCAGAGGGCGCAGCGGTATTGTATGACGGAGTGAAGGAAACCTTGGAATGGCTGCGCGCGCAAGGCTATGTATTGGGCATTGCCACCTCCCGCCGTTGGGATACCCTCCAACTTTTCCTGCGCCATTTCGGCATTATGGATTTATTCGG
>JAFSMS010000037.1 GCA_017447815.1 Bacteroidales bacterium
GGTGTTTTCCTGCAAAAGGCCCACGGCGCCCGGAACCGTGACCGTGCCGCCGCCCAGGGCCAGCACGGCGGTGTTTTCCGCATACTTGGCCACCGTCTGCTCCAGCACCTGTTTCTCCAAACGGCGGAAACCGCGTTCCCCATCGGCCTCGAAGATGACGGGAATAGGGCGGCCGGCCTTTTTGACAATGGCTTCGTCCAAATCGATGAAAGGGCAGCCCAGGGCATCGGCGAGCAGGCGGCCTACGGTACTTTTCCCGCAGCCCATGAATCCGGTCAGTGCTACAAGCATAAGCGTTTGATTTGGGCTTTCAGAATGTGGTGGGCAGGCTCTGCCATGGCCCCATGGTCGTAGCCGTCCAGTTCGTAGATACTGACGTCCGGGTGGCCCACAAGTTTGAGCATGCGCCAGAAGTAGGCGGTTTCCTCGTATCGGCCATAAAGTTCCATCTCCCGGTCACCGGAAATAATGACGATGGGAGGAGCATCGGCCCGCACGTGGAAGAGCGGGGCATACTGGTCAATATAGGCCTGCGTGGCTTGCATGCCCCGGGCTGCACGCACGTTGAAATGCGTGATTACCTGCCCGCTGTAAGGGACCAGGGCTTTGATGCGGTCTGCATCTACGCCATAGCGGGCCAGCCAGTGCTTATCCAGCCCGATCATGTTAATCAGGTAGCCGCCGGCTGAGTGCCCGGCCAGGAAGATTTTATCCGGGGAGCCGTTATACCGGCCGATATGGGAAAACGTCCAGGCCACGGCTGCGGCCGCATCATCGATGCAATCGTCGATGGTGGCCTGGGGAAGAAGCCGATAATTGACAGCCACTACCACCAGCCCGCTTTCGCGCAGCTCCGCGGGAATGAACTTGTTTCCTCCGGTGAGTCCTCCGCCATGGAACCAGACTACCACCGGACAATCCGTCTTGTCACCAGGGTAATAAACATCCAGTTTGCAACGCTCGGAGGCGTAGGAATTTGCCCTGGAGTAGGGAATGTCCGTAAGGGTGAGGTACTGCGCCCACCCGCTGAGGGATGCGCAGAGGAGGCAAAGGACCCAAATCAATCTTTTCATAGGCACAAAATTATTAAAAAACAGGCGGATATGAAAGGGCTCCGGCAAATTTGCATTTCCCTTTGGAATTATGTAAATTTGTAGGACTATGGGCATAACGGAAAGACAATGGACTCTCATTCCGGCTGCGGATCCTCAGAAGGCTTCGCAGCTGGCGGCGGAACTGGGCATAGACCGGGTTCTGGCCGATTTGTTGGTCCAGCGCGGCGTAGAGAGCTTCGAAGAGGCCCGCCGCTTTTTCCGTCCCCGCCTGGAAGACCTTCACGACCCCTTCCTGATGAAGGACATGGACAAGGCCGTGGAAAGGGTGCACAAGGCCATTACGGGAAAAGAAAAAATCCTGGTTTACGGAGATTACGACGTGGACGGCACCACCGCCGTAGCGCAGGTGTACTCCTTCCTGAAGCAGTTTACGCCCAAGGTGGATTTCTATATCCCGGACCGCTACGACGAGGGCTACGGCCTGTCCTACAAGGCGCTGGACTGGGCCTCGGACAACGGGATAGGCCTGGTGATTACCCTGGACTGCGGCATCAAGGCCATCGAGAAAGTGGAATATGCCCGCGGCAAGGGAATCGACGTCATCATCTGCGACCACCATCTGCCGGAGAACGAACTGCCCGCTGCGGTGGCCATCCTGGACCCCAAGCGGGAAGACTGCCACTACCCCTTCGA
>JAFSMS010000038.1 GCA_017447815.1 Bacteroidales bacterium
AGACCACGCCATCGAGGAACCCTCTCCCAAAGTGGTTTTCCCGAAAGGCACCGAGCCCGAAGCCGCCGGGGAGCACATCGTCACCTACTCGGATATTGACATTGTCGGCCACACCAACAATGCACGCTATGTAGTGTGGGCCATGGACTGCCTGCCACTGGAAGTGGCCCTGGCGCCCATGAAAGACCTTTATATCAACTTCAACAAAGAGACAACCGCCGGGGAGGCGGTGCAGCTCTTCCGCCTCAGGGACGGTAGTACCTGGTATGTGGAAGGGCGTGTGGACGGTAAGTCCTGCTTTGTAGTGAAAATGGACTATTAAACTATGCATGACTTGTTCTTCGGGTATGGCATTGCCCATACCATCCTGCTGCTGGCCTTCGTAATTGGCGGCGGTCTGTATCTGGGCCGCTTCAAGGTCAAAGGCATTTCCCTGGGTTCCACCTGGGTGCTCTTCCTGGGCATTCTCATGGGTCACCTCGGCTTCGGAGCCGACCTCGACGTCCTCCACTTCGTGAAGGAATTCGGCCTCATCCTCTTTGTCTTTTCCATCGGCCTGCAGGTCGGTCCCGGTTTCTTCCACTCCTTCAAGCAGGGAGGCGTGAAAATGAACGTCCTGGCGGTGATGAACATTCTCCTGGCCGTGGGCGTGACCTATGCCATATCGGCCATCTCCGGAGAAGACCTCAAGACCATGGTGGGCGTCATGTCCGGCGCCGTGACCAACACGCCCGGTCTGGGTGCCGCCCAGCAAACCTACATGGATGTGGCCGTGGCCGGCGGCAGCAGTACCCTCGCAGCCGGACAGGCTTCCGAGAAACTGGCATCGGCCTATGCCGTAGCCTATCCCATCGGTGTCATTGGCGTGATTGCCGTCATCGTGCTGTTCAAGGCCATCTTCAGAATTGACCATAAGAAAGAACTGGAAGCCCTGACCTCCCAGGAAAGTACGGTGGAAAAAGCACGCCGTATGCATGTGGAAGTGGATAATCCCGCTATCTTTGGCAAGTGCCTCACCGACGTCATCCAGCAGTTTGGCGGAGAATTCGTGGTGTCCCGCGTCATGAAGGGAGACGAAATTCTGTTCCCCTCGGCCGACATCATCCTGGAAAAAGGTGACAAACTGCTCATCGTCACCAGCCAGAAGGAAGTGGACCGCACCCGCATCATCTTTGGCAAGGAAATTCCCATGCACCTGCAGGACTGGCAGGTGAAAGACCACAACATGGTTACCCGCCGCATTGTGGTTACCCAGTCCAAGCTCACCGGTAAGAAACTCAGGGAACTGCTCTTCCGCAGCGCCTACGACGTGAGCGTCACCCGTGTGGTGCGTGCCGGCGTGGAGCTGGTAGCCGGTCCCGACCTGTACATCCAGATGGGAGACAGCCTGGTGTGCGTGGGCGCGGAGAAAAACATCGAGCAGGTGGCTAGGGTCGTGGGTAACTCCAATGCCGCCCTCAACAAACCCAACCTCGTTCCCATCTTCCTGGGTATCGTGGTGGGTGTCATCTTCGGCTCCATTCCCATCCGTTTCCCCGGCATTCCCCAGGCCATCAAGCTGGGCCTCGCCGGCGGCCCGCTCATCATTGCCATTCTCCTGGGCCACTGGGGCCCCAAGTACAAGATTACCACCTACACTACGGCCAGCGCCAATCTGATGATCCGTGAAATCGGCATCTCCCTGTTCCTGGCTGCTGTAGGAATCGGCGCCGGCGGAGAGTTCTGGAGCTCCATCGTGGGCGGTGGTTACTGGTGGATCCTCTACGGAGCCTGCATCACCATTATCCCGCTGTGCATCACCTTCGTGGTGGCCCGCCTGGTGGCTAAGCTCAACTTCTACCAGATTTGCGGCCTTATCAGCGGTTCCTGCACCAATCCGCCCGTCCTGGCCTTCTCCCAGGGTATGTACGGCAGCGATTATACTTCTGTGAACTACGCCACCGTGTATCCTCTTTCCATGTTCATGCGCGTTCTGGTGGCGCAGCTTCTGATTCTGGTAGCCATGGCTTAGCTC
>JAFSMS010000039.1 GCA_017447815.1 Bacteroidales bacterium
ACTTAAGAATGTGGCTGAAGAGTCTGGGGAAGCAGTGAAATATTATCCAAAGCCGTTTTAACAAGTAGAAATGTCAAACAACTGATAATCAACATGCTCTTGGGGGCGACTTTGGATAATCTTTTACTTGTGATAACTCAGGTTATCACAAGTTTTGATAAGTTTTCCGAGGATATGGATTTCTCCCTTACCCAAAAGCGGGACGATATCCATCTGGAAAACTACTTTGATGCTATCCGTGAAGAATTCAACCTTGCCGGATTTGACATTACCATTACGAAGAAGGAGAAAAAGGCCTTCGGCAAGGTGGAGTCGGCATTCTTAAAAGAGAATACCGAGGCCTATGACATCAAGTTCCAGACTAAAAAAACCGTAAAGGTGAAGATTGAACTGGATACGGATCCTCCCCTTCTGTTCAACACAGAACAGAAGCTTCTGATGCAACCTTATTCTTTTATGGTCCGATGTTTTACCCTTCCGGACCTGTATGCCGGGAAAATGCATGCGCTTGTTTATCGCGCCTGGCAACGCCGGGTAAAAGGACGTGACTGGTTTGACTTTGAGTGGTATGTTCGCAATGGTGTTCCGCTCTCTTTCTGGCACCTGCAGGAACGGATTCGGGAATTCAACGGGGCAATTGTAAGTCCGGAAGAATTTATGGACCAACTTCGCAAAAAGATTGTGGAGACAGATATAGAAAATGTCAAGCAGGATGTAATTCCGTATATTGTCCCGAATCAGCAAAGAGACCTTGACATCTGGTCCAATGAGTATTTCCTTATGCTGGCCGACAAGATTGTCATAGTGTAAATTTTGATTCTGCGTAAATTTTGATTCTGCGTAAATTTTTGAGGGTGTTTCTTGACTCTGCGTAAATTTTAGGCTCCGGCATCTTGCCGGGGCCATTTTTTTATTCTAAACTTGTTCGTTTTTGTGTTAGCCAACTAATAAAACCCATACATAATGAAAACAAAACATGGGTCAGCAAAATTCTGTGGACATGCAATCAATTATTTTTTGCGGTAACTCTAATTTCACTATCTTTGCAATTTGAAAAAAGAAAGACCTATCTTCTACAGAAGACATCACGTTTGCTATGAGAAACAGGCAGGAATGGTTCAATGAGAAGATGGCGGCAGTATCTCCGGAAATTGTGTCCGAGGTGCAGTTGTCGGCCGATATCATTGCCGAGATTTCCACCGCCCTTGGCGAACCCCTGATAAAGGTTACAGAATAAATGACTATATCCTTGTCATATTTCTTCGCTTCTATTGCTCTCCTCACAATCGGGGGGGGTATAACCATCTTGTAATCAATAACATATCAGTATTTTATCGCGGACTCCGCAAGGAGTTCCGCGGTTTCTCGCGTACCCGCATGAACAACAACTCAAACAACTCATAAAATTATGGAACTAAACAAAAAAGAAATGTACATTTCACCCGAGGCTAAGACCTTCGAGGTGAAGATTGAAGGCGTCATCTGCCAGAGCGGATCGCGCAACTCGTACGGAAATGCCAACGACGGTGTTGACCCCAGCGAGCTGGACGGTAGTGGTATTTGGAACTGGTAACAAGGAGGGAAGCATCATGAAAAGCATGTTGAAGATTACTTGCCTGAGCGCTGCCTGCATTGCAGCCCTGGCCCTTGTTTCCTGCCAGAAAGAAACGACTCCCGCCCCCGCCCCTGCTCCCGAGCAGCCGTCGGCAAAAACGTACACCCTTACTGTTGACGCCACCAAGGGTGAAGATACCAAGGCGCTGTCCCTGGACGGCCAGGTCCTGAACGTAAAGTGGGCCGATACCGACCAGGTGAGCGTTTTCGCCGGAGACTGGAGCGGTGATCCGATGGGCACCCTGACCGCTGCCGCCAGCGAGACCGGCAGCACCACCCTGACGGGCGCCGTCACCGGTGCCGCAGAAGGTGATAATCTGAACTTCCTCTTCCCCCGTGCTGAATGGAGCTACACCGGCCAGAAGGGTATTCTCCTGAGCGAAGAGAATTCCATCGAGAAGAAATACGACTACGCTGCGGCTACCGTGACGGTGAACGAGGTAGATGGTACTACCATCACTACCAATACGGCCAACTTCACCAGCCAGCAGGCCATTGTGAAGTTCACACTGAAGAACAATGACGGCAGCGCAGCCCTTGCAGCCGATAAGCTGACGATTAGTGCAGCCAGCAACAAGCTCGTCACCAACAAGAGTTATCGTGGCGCAGGCGAAAAGACTTATCATACCAGTTACACAGCTACTGCTGGTTCGGGTGGCTTCAGTGGAGAAGGACACGAAAATTTGGTTGACAACAATTTGGACAACAAATGGTGCCAGGACAAGCCCAGTGGTGGCTGGTATATCGAGTTCCACACCGCCAGCGCCATCAAGGTGGACGGCTATATGCTCAGAACTGGTGGTGACACTGGGTCTTGGGATAATTGGAAACGCAATCCCCAAGACTGGGTGCTGAAAGGCAAAAAGAACAGTGGAGACAGCTGGACCATCATCGATTCGAAGAGTGATAATCACGATATGCCCAACACCAGCAATACCGCGAAGGATTTCGATGTGGATGTTCCCGGTGAATACCAGTATTTCCGCCTTGAGATAAGCAACAACATAGGAAATGGCGGAGCTATGCAGCTCTCGGAAATGCAGCTGTTCAAGTATGCCAGCTACGAAATGGGCACCTCTTACGGCAACATCACCGTAACGCCCGACGCTGCTGCCAGCGAGTACACCGTAGCCCTGCGCAACGAGAACGCCATTGCCGACACCTACACCCTCACCGCCACAGTCGGAGCAAGCACCTATACCTTCGAGAAGAGTGGCGTCACCTTCAAGAACGGCAAGTACTACAGCATCATGGTGAAGATGCAGCCGAAGAAGGTTTCTTCCATTACGCTGAACAAGTCGTCCATCAATTTGCTTATTGGCGGCTCGCAAACCCTTTCTGTCACCAACGTATCGCCCGACGATGCCGTTGATAAGTCCGTAACCTGGAGCAGCAGCGCCACCGGTGTAGCCACCGTGGATCCCTCTACCGGCGAAGTCACCGCAGTTGCTGAAGGCACTGCCACCATCACCGCTACCGCCAACGATGGCAGCGGCACAACGGCCACCTGCACGGTGAAGGTCTATCCGGAAGGTACGGTTGTATGGGATCAGAGCAACATCAGTGACCTTTATGTCTCGGGCACTTATGCATCCTATACGAAGGAGGGCATCAAGCTGAGTGCTAATGCCGACGAAATTTTTGCCAACTGGACTGGTTCCGGAGATTATGGTGGCATCAGCTTCGACGCGATGAAATCCGGCGGCTATACCTTTACGGCACCGAGCGGCAAGCAATTCACAAAGATTGAGATGACGCTCAGAGGCCCTGCTGGATGGGATATGGCAAGTCTTGGCACTGGATGGTCGTATAGTGGAGATCCTGAGACAGGATTTAAAGTTACCTGGACGGGCACTGCCGCCTCGGTAGGCCTGCTGACAGGCGCTGATTATTTCCACGGCGAGTATGTGAAAAGCATCGTATTCTTCGTAGAGTGACACACGGGCATAGACCCTCTGTGCGATAAGAAAACAACGGGAGGGCGGCACCTGCGCCTTGAGGCGTGGGTGCTGTTTTTTACTCCCACCAGAAATAGTTGCAATTATCGGCAATTATTACTATATTTGCATATCATGGTATTTAAAATATGCCATTATATGCTTGTTTTATATAATATAGTATGGAATATCGGCTAGATAATTACACCAGAAATCCGCAATTTTTGCTGGACCGGCTGGCCGCTAACTGCAAGGCCCGCAGGCTGGAGAAGGGATACAGTAGAAGGACGCTTTCGGACTTGACCGGCATTCCCGCGCCCACTATCGAGCGCTTTGAGAGGACGGGGAAGATATCTCTGGAATCCTTCTGCCGGATTGCTGTCCTGTTTGACTATTTCGACGAGGTGGCCGCCCTGCTGAACCATACCAAATACTCCACCTCCAAGGAGCTTGAAACCATCAACAGGAATCACAACAGAAAGAACGGCCGATAATGGTAGACGTAAAAAAGATTCAGGTGCTATACCGCAACTTGCCGGTGGGAATCCTGCAAATGGATGCCTCCCGGGGCGTTTGTGTCTTCGAATATGAAAAGTCTTGGCTGGCCGATGGTTTTTCCCTCTCTCCAACTGAGCTCCCCTTGCAGAGCGGTCTTATGTATGCCGATAAGGATAAGTTGGGCGGGGTATTTGCCACCTTTGAGGATAGCCTGCCCGACGGATATGGTCTGTACCTGCTGGACCGGATTCTTCGCAAACAAGGTTCCTCGCTTGAGGAAATCACTCCACTTCAGCGGCTTTCCATCATTGGCAACGGCGGAATGGGTGCCCTTACCTACCAGCCCGTGATGACGGGCTTCCAGGCACAGGCGGAACTGGAAGGAGAGCAGCAACTGGACTATCTGCAGGAAGAAGCCCTCAAGGTGCTCTCCGAGAAGTCCGGCGGAGATGCCTCTCTCCTGTACTACAACAGTTCCAATTCCGGCGGGGCACGTCCGAAAACGGTCATGAGAGCACAGGACGGATCCCACTGGCTGGTCAAGTTCCGGCATACTTATGACCCTGCCGACATCGGCCAAACGGAGTTGCTGTATATGCAAACCGCCCGGGAGTGCGGAATCACCATTCCGCGTATCGGGCTTGTGCGGGACAAGTATTTTGCCATTGAGCGCTTCGATTATGCTCCCGACGGGGAAAGGCTCCACGTTCTTACGGCATCGGCCCTGCTCAAAACCGATTTCCGGAACCAGGATGTAGACTACACTAACTTACTGGCCCTCACGGGCTATCTTACACAGGATCCCATTCAAGTAGAGGAGATGTTCCGCAGAATGGTGATGAACCTGGTGGCAGTGAACAGGGACGACCATGCCAAGAATTTCTCTTTCATTTTTGATGCGGGGAAATGGTCGCTGGCCCCGGCCTACGACATCACCTATTCGCCGGCCGGCACCAACGGAGAGCATGCTACGTCGCTCTTTTACCATGGCAATCCAGGCCTGGACCTGGTCCTGAAGGCCGGAACGGGAATCCGCATTCCGGAATCCCGTTGCCTGGAGATTATCCGGCAGGTCCAGTCCGTCTGCGAGAAGAGACTTCCGGTTGTTGCAAAACTGTAATTTGACTCTGCGTAAATTTTTGAGGGTGTTTCTTGACTCTGCGTAAATTTTACAGATTTAGGAAAAACCATAGGTTTTTGCTATCTTTACAGGCTCAAGTCAAGTTATTATGGCAAGTCATATCAAAGATAGCAACCTGTGGGAAAGCGGTGAACTCAAACTCAGTTGGGTGCGCAGCCATATGCCCCTGCTGGACGGCATCCGCCTGGAGGACGACGTCCTTATCACGCCCGACGGCGCCCGCCGCCTGGGTTCCCGCCGCCTTCCCATCGCCCCCGACGAGGTAGAGGCCGCCATGGCCCGCTAACCGTTAAAGATTCCCGCAAAGAGGATAATGCCGGTGGTCCTTTCTTGAACGAGATAGAGGAAGGGCCTGTCGGCCGTGAATTCAATATACTCTTTCTGCGTATAGGAAGGAGGAGCGATTGCGTCTATTCCTATGGCAGTGGCCGCTGCTGCCTCGATACCGTTTTCGTCTAAAGAAAGGGTGGCTTTATGAAGCACTGTCCCCACTCTGAACGGGAGGGTTGATTGCAGCATATTGTCGAAAGGACAAATCTGAAATATTTGGGAAATCCCTATTTCTCCGAGGCTGGGAATAAGACGGAAAGAAGACTCTGTCTTGAACTTGGGAATCCGTACGTTCACGTCGCAGGTCTTTCCCCAATGACCCCACTCGGTTTTATCCTTCAATTGGGCGATTACTTCCTCCATTCCCACTTCCTCCCGGGGAAGATATACCGATATCCCTAACTTCTCATTTCCCAAAGGCAGACAGACGGCCTCATAAAGCTCATTCGACGTGTACGGGATTTGAAAAAGCCCCCCCATAAAAGGAAGGGTCACATCCTTTTTCCCGCTATGGAATACGAAAGAAAAA
The DNA here is from genome assembly GCA_017447815.1 of Bacteroidales bacterium. Classification (GTDB taxonomy): domain Bacteria; phylum Bacteroidota; class Bacteroidia; order Bacteroidales; family UBA932; genus Cryptobacteroides. Next base: position 6,050 of record JAFSMS010000039.1, read on the forward strand.
CTGTCACCAAACGGAAAAGAAAGGCCTGCTTTCAGATACAAGGCGTTCAGAAGGATAGAAACGGATGCAGACGTGCTTTCATTCAACATTTCAGGAATGAGGCCCTCCGTGCAGTCGCTGACCCACTTGTTAATCCGACTCCTTACTTGCGACCAGTTTGTAAAAGGCAACGATTCCACCAAACTGTAGTAATTGTCGGCCATAGCGCTTTTAAAGGAATCCTTTACCGGATAGGAGGAGTCCGCCAGAATTGCATTGGCGATACTGATCCGGCTACTCAAATCCACGGCGGGAAGCCCATCAATCAGCCGTTTACAGTAATCATTGTACACAGTAATATCTTCACCATCATACCCCAATGCGTCCAAAATCTCCTGACGGGCCGTTCCGGATGTTCCATTGGCAACCATCGCCAAATCCAAAGCAATGCTGAGAGGAGAGAAGACCATGCTACGATCTTCTGTCCTCAAGTTGTCCAGCAAGCGAAGGGAAAACACATTGCTTCCCGACACCAGGGCTTTCTGAGACCCGGATAGTGCTATTCTGTCTATTTGTCTTTCCGGAACAGGACTCTTTACCGTAATTTCAGAGGAAAAAACATTCTCATCCACTGTCGTTACTGTTTCCACCTTGTTGCAGCCCGCCAGCATGGCCAAAGCAACAAAAAGCATTATTTTTTTCATGGTTATTTCCTTTTTTGCATTAGTCAACGGTCAACAATAAAATAAACTGAGGACCTCTGAACTAACGTGTTTTTAGATATAAACACTTGAAATCTCAAAATACGTCTCGTTTAGGTAGAAGTCCAATTTTTTCAAAAATAAACAAAATTTTAGAAACATGGAAATATTTAGCCTGATTTATTCATAGTGTGTTGCATTGAACCGGCAGGTGGCTGAAAGATTCTCGGGACACTCTCATAAGAGGCTATGAAGTTGTCGATGAATGCCGCCCCGATGGCGTGCACCCTCAATCATGAGGGCTGTAGTTCCGTTTTTCTCTTGCTTCCACTGGAGAAGCTTGTCGTATATCTTTCTTCTCATAATCACGAATCCTAAAGTTTTTGGAAGGTAATTTATACACCTTTCCGCGATTTTTCACAATGGCAAATATACACCTTTCCGAGAATTCTGCACAATTAAAAAGCGTCTCGTTCAGGAAACATTTGTCGCCAGTCTGGCCATTATCCTGTGAATCGTGGGTGTCATCGGAGAACTGGTGCCCGCCCATCGGAGCGGCGTTCGACACAGGCCTTGCGCGCCTTGAAAGAAATCGATTTGTCGAGGAGGCATCTGCCTTTTTTCCAAATAATTGTCGGCAATACCGCGTGAATTTTGTACCTTTGCAAGATATAATTCAATGCGCTATGGCTTGTCATATTCGTGATATAAACTTATGGGAAAGCGGTGAACTCAAACTCAGTTGGGTCCGCGCCCACATGCCGCTTTTGGAGGGGATTCAGAAGGATTTCGAAAAGTCGCAGCCTTTCAAAGGACTCAAGGTGGCCCTGAGCGTGCATCTGGAGGCCAAGACGGCCCACCTGTGCGAGGTGATGGCCGCCGGCGGGGCCGAAATGTACATCACCGGCTCCAATCCGCTGAGCACCCAGGACGATGTGGCCGCCGCCCTCGTGCATCAGGGGCTCAATGTCTTCGCCATTCACGGCTGCAGCGAAAATGAGTATTTTGAGGACATCCGGCGTGTGCTGGAGGCGGGTCCCAATATCATCATCGACGACGGGGGAGACCTCGTAACCACCCTCCATAAGGAATTCCCGGAACTGGTGCCGGGCGTTGTCGGCGGTTGTGAAGAAACCACCACCGGCATCCTCCGCCTGAGGGCCATGGCGGCCGCCGGGGAACTCAGGTTCCCCATGATGCTGGTGAACGATGCCGACTGCAAGCACCTTTTCGACAACCGCTACGGCACCGGCCAGAGCGTGTGGGACGGCATCAACCGGACCACCAACCTCATCGTGGCCGGCAAAAACGTGGTGGTGGCCGGTTACGGCTGGTGCGGCAAGGGCGTGGCCATGCGGGCAAAAGGTCTTGGTGCAGAGGTGATTGTGACGGAAGTGGATCCGGTGAAGGCCCTGGAGGCCGTGATGGACGGCTTCAAGGTGATGCCCATGCTGGAAGCCGCTCCGCTGGGAGATTTCTTCATCACGGTCACGGGCTGTGAAGATGTCATCGGCCCGGAGGCCTTCCTGAAGATGAAGGACGGGGCCATTTGCTGCAACGCCGGGCACTTTGACGTGGAGGTGGCCGTGGCCAAACTCAAGGCGATGGCCGTGTCCCATCGGCCTGCCCGCAACAACATCGAGGCCTACACCCTGGAGAACGGCCGCACGGTGTACATCATCGCCGAAGGCCGCCTGGTGAACCTGGCCGCCGGAGACGGGCACCCGGCCGAGATCATGGACATGTCCTTCGCCATCCAGGCCCTCAGCGCCCGGTACCTGGTGCAGAACCGTGACCGCCTCACCTCGCTCCTGAACGATGTCCCCCGGGAAATCGACCGGGAGGTCGCCCTCCGCAAACTGTCCCACTGGGGGGTAAAGATTGATACGCTCACAACCGAGCAGAAAAAATACATCTTCGGATAAATTATGGCACTGATTCCTGTTCATTGGTGGACCAAGGAGGTCCGCTCCTTCCAAATATCCCAGAATAAGTTCAAAAAGCAGCCCTGGGCCAACGGCGTGGTGCTGCTCGCCTGTGTGGTGGTGGCCATGCTTTTGGCCAACCTGCCCTTCACGAAAGGCGTTTACCATAGCTTCCTGCACACCGAATTCACCATGCACATTGCCTCTCCGGACGGCGTGGTGGACTGGTTCTTCCCCCGCGGAATGACCATGGAGAAGTTCATCAACGACATCCTGATGGTGATTTTCTTCTTCACGGTGGGTCTGGAAATCAAGCGGGAAATCGTCTGCGGAGAACTGTCTTCTTTCAAGAAGGCCATTCTTCCGGTCATCGCCGCTTTCGGCGGTGTGGCCGTTCCCGCCCTCATCTTCACCATCGTCAACCACGGGACGCAGGCGGCTTCCGGCTGGGGAATCCCCACGGCGACGGATATCGCCTTCGCGGTGGGCATCCTGTCCATCCTGGGAGACAAAGTGCCCGTTTCCCTGAAGGTCTTCCTCACCGCCCTGGCCATTGCCGACGACCTCATCGCCATTCTGGTGGTGGCGCTGTTCTATGGCGGCAGCATCAACATGCCGCTGCTGGCCATCGCCCTGGTGGTCATCCTCTTCGTGGCGCTGATGAAAAAACTCGGGGAAAAGCGCATCGGCTTCTATATGGTGCCGGCCATCATCGTGTGGTTCCTGTTCTATTACAGCGGCATCCACGCCACCATGACGGGCGTGGTGATGGCCATGTTCATCCCCATGGAAGCCCGCTACAACAAGGCCAAGTTCCATCGCCGGGCCCGCATCCTCTGGGAAGGGCTCAACGAGGCCGAGGCCATCCACAGCGGAGAGTCGTTCCCCAACGGCCCGGAGCGTTACCACCTGCGCCGGCTGTCCAGCCTCACCAAGAAGACCATTCCGCCGTCCTATCGGCTGGAACATAAACTGAACCCCATCGTGAATTTTGCCATCATGCCCATTTTCGCCCTGGCCAACGCCGGCGTGGAGATCACGGACGTGTCCTACTTCAATGTGTTCAAGGCCATCGATCCGGTGCTGGGCAGCGTCGGGCTGGGTGTTTTTCTGGGCCTGCTGCTCGGAAAGCCCATCGGCATCACCCTGGCCTCCTGGCTGGCCATCCGTTTCAAGGTGGGCGCCATGCCCGCCAAGGCCAGTTGGCCGATGCTCTTCGCCGTGGCCTGCCTGGGCGGTATCGGCTTCACGATGAGTATCTTCGTGGATACCCTTTCTTTCGCCGGGCCGGACATCGCTCCCGAGGTGACGCAGCATCTGCGGGATGCCGGCAAAATCGCCGTCCTGCTGGGTTCGCTGACCTCCGGCATCCTGGGCTCGCTGCTCATCAGTATCGTTGCTAAAATACAAAAGAAAAAATAATGGGACTTTTACAAGGAAAAGTAGCGCTCATCACGGGCGCAGCGCGCGGAATCGGCAAAGCCATTGCGCTCAAATATGCCGCTGAAGGGGCCGATATCGCCTTCACCGACCTGGTCATCAACGAGGTGGCGGAGGAAACCGTCGCCCAATTGGAATCCTTCGGCGTCCGCGTCAAGGCCTACGCCTCCAACGCGGCCGATTTCGAGGCAACGCAAGAGGTTGTGGCACAGGTGCTTGCCGATTTCGGCCGCATCGACATCCTGGTCAACAACGCCGGCATCACCAAGGACGGCCTGGTGATGCGCATGAGCGAGCAGCAGTGGGACGCCGTCATCGCCGTGAATATGAAATCGGCCTTCAACTTCCTCCATGCCGTGGTGCCTGTGATGGCCCGGCAGAGGAGCGGAAGCATCATCAACATGGCCTCCATCGCCGGCCAGACGGGCAATCCCGGGCAGGTGAACTATGCCGCTTCCAAGGCCGGTCTCATCGCCATGGCCAAATCCGTAGCCAAGGAGATGGGCCCCCGCGGCATCCGGGCCAATGCCATCGCCCCGGGTTATGTCCTTTCGGAAATGACCGAGGCGCTGCCGCAGGCCGTGAAGGACGAGTTCATCAAACTCATCCCCCTGGGCCGCGGCGCCTCCGTGGACGAGATTGCCTCCGTGGCGCTCTTCCTCGCCTCCGACCTTGCCTCCTATGTCACCGGCCAGGTCATCGCCGTCAACGGCGGCATGTACTGCTAGCCGCCCCGCCCTGCGGCCGTCCCGTTGCGCTGTTGCTCCGCCGCCCCGTCGCCTCGCCGCCGAGCCGCGCTGTTGCTCCGCCGCCCCGTCGCTTCGCCGCGCGTGATCGCTAACTGATTGAAACACAGTGTTTTCCGTATAATCCTCTGCGCTTTTTGCGCAGAGGATTATACGTATATTGTTGATAATCAGACGATTACTTGCCACCGGGGTTGGGGAATAATGTGTATTTTTGCCGCATGATACGGGAATTGGTGGATTTGATGATGCCGCGGGAGTGTCTGGTGTGCGGGCGGCGGCTGGGGGCGCAGGAGAAGCACCTCTGCATCTGGTGTGCGGCCGACCTGCCCTGCACCTGGTACTGGGAGCGGAAACACAACCCCATGGCCGACCGGTTCAATGCGCTGCTGGAACGTACCAGGGCCGACGGAGCGCCTTTGGATTACGCCTATGCCGCCGCCCTGCTCTTCTATCACCACGAGAATCCCTACAAGCGCATCCCGCAGGCGCTCAAGTATGGCCACAATCTCTCTGTGGGCCGATATTTCGCCGCCCGGTTGGGCATCGTGATGGGGCAGGCCGGCCATTTTGCCGATGTGGACACGGTGATTCCCGTTCCGCTGCACTGGTGGCGAAAGTGGCGGCGGGGCTATAACCAGGCCGAGGTGATTGCCGCGGCGCTGGCCAAGGCCCTGCATGCCCGCCTGCGGGCCCATGCCCTGGTGCGTGTGCGCCGTACCCGGAGCCAGACCCGTCTCAGGGCCGAGGCCCGTCTGAAGAACACGGAGGGGGTGTTTCGGCTAAGGCACCCTTTCCCGGCCCGGCATGTGCTTCTTGTGGACGATACGTTCACGACCGGAGCCACTCTATATGCCTGCTATAACGCAGTACGGAAGGCCCTGGGACCTTCCGTACGGATATCGGTTGCCACCCTGGCGGTGGTGGAGGCTTAGCCTTTGAGCGTACGCATCGCATTGAGGACTGCAAGGACGGTGACGCCTACATCGGCAAAGACGGCCATCCACATGGTGGCCAGGCCCAGCGTGGCCAGGATCAGAACGGCCACTTTGATGCCCACGGCCAGCCAGATGTTTTCCCTGGCGATGCGCAGCGTCCTGCGGGCAATGCGCACGGCGGCGGCAATCTTGGAGGGCTTGTCGTCCATCAGCACCACGTCGGCGGCTTCGATGGCGGCGTCGGAGCCCAGGGCGCCCATGGCGATGCCCACATCGGCCCGGGTGAGGACGGGGGCGTCGTTGATGCCGTCGCCCACAAAGGCCAGCGGCCCTTCCGGCAGCAGGCGCTCCACCTGCGACACCTTGTCGGCCGGGAGGAGTTGGGCGTGGAACTGGTCCACATGGAGTTGTTTGGCCACTGCGGCGGCCACGCTCTCCTGGTCTCCGGTGAGCATGACGGTCTTCCGGATGCCGACGGCTTTGAGGGCCTCCAGGGCCGGGGCGGCATCGGCCTTGATGCGGTCGCTGATGACGATGTGTCCGGCATAGACCCCGTCGATGGCCACATGGATAAGGGTGCCTTCGTGGTGGCAGGGATGCCAGGCGGCGCCCACTTTTTCCATCAGTTTGGCATTGCCGACAGCCACCTTTTTGCCGTTGACCGAGGCGATGATGCCGTGTCCGGCCGTTTCTTCGACATCGCCGATGGTGCAACTGTCCTGCTCCTGGGGATAAGCGTTTCGCAGGGCCACGGCGATGGGATGGGTGGAGTGGCGTTCCACGTGGGCTGCCAAGTGCAGAAGTTCCTTCTGGTCAATTACTTCCGGGTGTACGGCGCTAACTTCAAAGACGCCTTCGGTGAGCGTGCCAGTCTTGTCAAAGACCACGGTCTGCAGTCCGGCCAGTTTGTCCATGAGGTTGGACCCTTTGATGAGGATGCCCTTTCTGGAGGCACCGCCCAGGCCGCCGAAGAAGGTGAGCGGCACGGAAATCACCAGGGCGCAGGGGCAGGACACCACCAGGAACAGCAGCCCGCGGTAAATCCAGGTGGCCCATTCTCCGGTAATGAAGCCGGGCACCACGGCCACCAGCACGGCCAGCGCCACGACGACAGGGGTGTAGATGCGGGCGAAGCGGGTGATGAAACTTTCGCTCCTGGACTTGCGGGAGGCGGCGTTTTCCACCAGATCCAGAATCTTGGAGGCGGTGGATTCGCCGAAAGCCTTGGTGGTCTTTACGCGTAGGACGCCGCTCTGGTTCACGCAGCCGGAGAGAATTTCGTCGCCCTCCCGGATGCTCCGGGGGACGCTTTCGCCCGTGAGGGCCACGGTGTCCAGGCTGGATCGGCCTTCCAGGACAACGCCGTCCATGGGCACTTTTTCGCCGGGCTGGATGACGATGACTTCGCCGGGCTCGACCTCTTCGGGATGAACGGTCAGCAGTTCTTCGCCGCGTTCCACGTGGGCACTGTCGGGCCGAATGTCCATCAGGTGCGCGATGCTGCGACGGCTGTTGCCCTCGGCCTTTTCCTCAAACCATTCTCCCAGTTGGAAGAAGAGCATGACAAACACCGCCTCGGGGAACTGGGTCTGCGCCCCGGGCAGAAAGCCGATGCAGAGTGCGCCGATGGTGGCCACGCTCATGAGGAAATCTTCGCTCAGGGCTTCTCCGTGCAGGAGCCCTTCGGCCGCCTCCTTGAGCGTGTCCCAACCGACCACCAGATAAGGGACCAGGAACAGCAGCAGGTATTGCCAGGTGGCCCAGTCGGTCTTTTTCTCGATGATGACCGCTGCAAGCAGCAGCCCCGCCGCCACGATGATTTTCACCATCCGGTTGCCGCCTTCCTCGTGATGATGATGGTGTTCGTGCTCATGTTCATGTTCATGCTCATGCTCGTGTTCATGATGGTGATGTGCATGTTCATGTGTGTGGCAGTGTTCGCATTCGTGTTCATGCGGGTGGATATGCTTTTCTTCCATATTTTGGCTGTTTTGTTGCAGCAAAGATACAACCCCTTCCACGCAACCCGGTTGCAAATGCAATGCTCCTTCCCCGCGGGTGGCTCTGAACCCGCTGAATATCAGCCGATTACGTACAATCCTCTGCGCTTTTTGCGCAGAGGATTGTACGTAAAACATTGATTCTGAGGCGATTATCTGCCACCGATTTGGGCCGGATCGGAAGCAAAGGGGCCGAAAAGGGGATCGGAAGGGGCCCCAACAGACATTCTAATACCAAATAGCAGATTCTGAGAGTTTTGCGTTTCATACACAAAAGGATTTTACCGTTTTATTTTGCTGGAATTAATGTTTTTGCTATAGTTGCAGCACAATAAGACGCATAAATGTATGAAGACAATCATCCTGAAGAGATGAAAAAGATTGTCGAACTTCTTGCCGGACGCAGATGTGGTTACTCCAGAAAAGATATTATTGACAAAACGAAACTGGGCGATAATGGACTGCTCTCGAAAATGTTGAATGCTCTCGTCGCCAGCGATTTTGTAATGAGATATGTGCCTTTCGGTCAGTCAAAGAGAGATGAGCATTATAAATTGATTGATCCGTTTTGTGTGTTCTATCTGAAATACGTCAAGGGGCATAGCCGTTTGGAAAATGATTTTTGGTTGACGAACGTCACCTCGCAGAGCATTAGCAGTTGGCGCGGTTTTGCTTTCGAAGAAGTGTGCTTTCGGCACGTTGACAAGATAAAAAAGGCCCTTGGTATTTCCGGCGTGTCATCCAATCAATCCAGCTGGCTCCTCAAAGGTGACGATGAAGTGGAAGGAAGCCAGATAGACCTTATTATTGAACGTAAGGATAACATCGTCAATATGTGTGAAATGAAGTTCTATAATGACGAGTACACCGTTACCAAGTCATACGACCGCGTTTTGGTCGCTAGGTACAATAGGCTTGATACCATGATTCCTAAACGGAGTACAATCAATCCAGTCCTTGTAACTACCTTTGGTTTGGTCTACAACGAATACTCCGGGACTTTCCAAAACGTTATCACGCTGGACGACCTTTTTGACTGATTCCACTTTTCGTTCAATTTAAGTTATAATCTGCGGAATTTGCAAATAAAATGCAGATTCCGCAGATTATATTGAACCTTAAACCGAACCATTATTACAAATTTCTTTTTCTTTTTGCAAAGTTAATTTGTCATTATGAAAAATATACTTATCTTTGCATTCAGAAAACAAAACTTATTCCCGCCATGAATAACAAAAGCATCCTCATGCCGCATACCTGCCAAAAGATAGGCTGGTGCTTCTTGATTATCTTCGTTATCCTGGAGCTCGCAAAAGCGCTATTCGTACACAACATTGATGTGGCCTGGTATTTCGCAAAGGCATCTCACGCCACCTTTATCATTTCTATCTTCCTCATTTGCCTGTCGAAGGAGAAGGTGGAAGATGAAATGATTTCCGGCTTTCGTCTGAAGTCCATCGGTGTTGTGGCTTATGTCTTTTTTGTCCTTTTCCTGATTCTGAGTTTGTTCCTGGAACTGAGACTCGCAACCCTTTTTCCGAGCATCCCGGAAGATCTTGAACTCTACATGAGCGAAGCCTTCTTGATTTTCCTTCCTCTTCTCCTCTTTATCTTGTATTTCGGGATATTCAAATGGATGCTCTGGAAATCCAAAAAGCAGCAGGCCTTATGAAGAACACAGTCAGAGTAGAGAGAGCCATCAAGGATATCACCCAGCAGCAGCTGGCCGATGCCATTGGCGTGAGCCGGAACACCATCAATTCCATCGAGTCCGGGAAGTACGTTCCGTCAACTGTCCTTGCCCTCAAAATAGCACGATATTTTGACAAGTCCACTGATTCAATCTTTCAATTAGACGAGAACGATTGAACCGTTCGTTGAGCAAACGTTGTGCAATTTACAAGAAAAGGGGCCGACCAAAAAGATTCTTCACTTCGTTCAGAATGACCGTTCTATGTCATTCTGAGGCAGGTTTACCTGCCGAAGAATCTACTTTTTGGTCGCCCCCTTTCGTGTGACTCCAAAAAGGGTCCAATAGGGGACGAAGTGTCATTTCCGGATTAAGGTTGACTCCGGTTGGAGTCTATCCCTGATAGAAGTTGACTCTGGTTTAACTTATAACTGACGTTGGTTGACTTGTCGTCGTTATCCCTATTTTTTGTTGTCTTCCCAGGTCTTATCCCGGTCA
>JAFSMS010000040.1 GCA_017447815.1 Bacteroidales bacterium
CATAGACCTCGTTACACATAGAAATCATTGTGGCGTATCCGTGAGGAATAAAACGACCACTTGCCTACAAAGATACGTTGTTACGGTCTTGATTTTTATCCCTACTGGCGTAAAAATCCAAGATTTTTATGTAAGTTTGTAGGAATAAAAACTCATTTCGACATGAAAAGAATTGTTCTTATTGCCGTAGCCGCAATGATGTTCGCAGCCTGCGGCCAGCCCTCCGGCAGGAAGGAAGCCTCCGTGAACCCCGCTGAATACACATCTACAAACCAGGATAATATGCAAAGAGTCAGAGATTTCCTGCACGAGGCAGGCGTTTATTTCCTCGCTACGGTGGACGGCGACGCCCCTCAGGTGCGTCCTTTCGGAACGGCCGAAATCATCGAGGGCAAACTTTATATCCAGACCGGGTACGTCAAGAATGTGGCCAAGCAGATTGCCGCCAATCCGAAGGTTGCCATCTGCGCCTACAAGGCCGATGAAGGCCGTTGGCTTCGCATCAGCGCCACGCTCGTGGAAGACCCTCGCGTGGAAGTGAAGAAGGCCATGCTGGATGCCAATCCGGGCCTTCGTTCCATGTATGATGAGAACGACGGCAACACTGCCGTCTTTTTCCTCAAGGACGCCAAGGCCACCATCAGTTCCTTCACGGCAGACCCCATAGAGATTGATTTCTAAGATGGAGATCGAGTTCGGACAAATGAAGCGTCAGGAAATCCGGGCGGCGGCGGAGGTCGCTACCCGGGCATTCGACGATTACGAGTATTTCACCAACTGGTTTCCGGAGAAGGAAGAGAGGAACCGCATCCAGTTTGCCATCCTCTGGCGGGAGTTCAAGACGAACTTCAGGGCCTCTCATTATCTCGTAGGAAGGGTGGACGGAAAGATTGTATCCGTTGCGCAGCTCAATCCGCCATTCTACAAGAAGCCTTCCGACCTGAGTTACATTCTCCACGGCTGGTTGAAAGTCTACAGGGAAGGGGACCGCAAGGCCATCGACGACTGGCTCAAGATGGACTCCGATGCCGGCATCCCTTGCCACGAGTACCAGAAGACCGGCCCGGGAATCTGGTACGCAAGCTCCCTCACTGTGGATCCTTCCGTCCAGGGAACAGGAGTCGGCTCGAAGTTCATAGAATATTGGGAGCAGTATATCCGGCTGAATGGTGGCAAGGAACTCGTCTTCTTCACCAACTCTGAAAAAAACATCGCATTCTATAAGAAACGCGGCTTCGAGGTCTTTGATTACCGTACCATTGAGCATGAAGGAAAGACCATGGGAAACTGGAGCGTGAAAAAGAAACTGTAAATAATGTCGGATTCCAACACCATAGAAAAATACCGTGATGACCTGACCGCTTATCTGCTGGCTTCATGCACTGATGCGGGTCTTCTCAAAGGAACGCTCCTGTCTTCTCCGGACATAGACGACGCATGGCTTCGTTATGCCCCGTCCTTCTATGGGGATGCCGTCCGCAATTTCAACTCCTATCCCGAATTCTGCCTCGGCTGCGCCGGGTACCTTGGCATGGCCGTTGCATTCCTCTGGGACAAGGACTGGGCCAGGTATATGGACAGCCCCTATGTTTTCTTTCAAGGAGAACGCGGCTTTGACGACATGGACGACCATATCACGGACACCATCCTGAAGGACCGCAGGCACAGCGTCCCGGCCATGCAGTCCTGTGCCGCCAATGCCTATCATTTCCTCATGCGTGAGAGTCCGGAACCGGGAACAGCTGAGGCTTACAGGCTCTTTCTCGCCACCGTGGAGACCCTTTACAAAATCGGCGCGGCCATTGAACTTTGCCGTCTCGGGTACAAGTTTGAAAAAGTAAACCTGACCAACCAATGAAAGCACTTGCAATTGGCGCCACGGGCGCCGTGGGAAAAGACCTCGTCGGACAGCTTCTGAAAGATGATTCCTTCGACCGGGTGGACGTGTTCGTCCGCCGGGAGGTCAAAGTCTCGTCCCCGAAGCTGGTCCCCCATGTGGTGGACTTCGACCATCCGGAGACGTGGTCGGACCTGCTCACCGGTGACGTCCTGTTCTCCTGCCTAGGGACCACCATCAAGGCTGCCGGCAGTCAGGATGCCCAGTGGAAGGTGGATTACACCTACCAGTATGAAGCGGCGAAGGCGGCCCGGGAGAACGGTGTTCTCAAGTATGTACTCGTCTCGTCCATCGGAGCTTCGTCCAAGTCGAAGATCTTCTACTCGAGGATGAAGGGTGCCCTTGAGGATGCTGTGAAAGGCCTGGGGTTCCCCGGCTGCTTTATCCTCCAGCCCCCGTCCCTTGTTCGCAAGGGGAGCGACCGCTTCGGCGAGAAAGCCGGTGTGGCCGTGTTGAAAGCCTTGAATGCCATCGGCCTGATGCGTTCCTGGAAGCCCATGCCCACGGAAGAGGTGGCCGCGGCCATGATACGGCTTGCCAAATCTGACAAGACCGGCACGAATATCATCACATCCCAAGAAATCCTGTCCGTTTGAACCCCGTATCCGCACGTCTACTGAGTCAGCAGCTCGCAGCCCCGCAGTTCAAGGAACCGGCGGAGGTGGTGTCGTGGTTCGGCGCCATCCAGGCGCAGGACTACAGGGCAATGCGCTGGGCGGTGGCCATGAGAACTGGGAAGCCCTCTTACAAGGCCTTCAAGGCAGCCTTTGATGAAGGCCGGATTCTCAGGGCGCATCTTCTTCGCGGCACCTGGCAGCTGGTGTCGTCCGGCGACTACCACTGGCTGCGTGCGCTTTGCCATGACAAGGGAACGGCTGTCCTGGACGGTTGGACCAAATCACTGGGGTTCAATTATTCCGGGAAGGAAAAAGAGCGGATTCTCACTATCATCGAAGACACGGTCGCAAGCAGGGGAGAGGTCACGGAAGATGTCATAGGGGAAGCGCTTGTCGAAGGTGGCATCCCGAAGGAGAAGCTTCTTTACAACCACCAGCTCCGTATGGCTGAACTGGAGGGAATCGTCTGCAGCGGGTCGCTGGGGCCGAGGAACACCTACAGGCTGGTCCGGGAAAGAGTTCCGGTGGCATCACCTGTCAGCAGGGAGGAATCCCTTGCCCTTCTTGCACGGAAATACTTCCGGAGCCACGGCCCGGCGACTCTCGAGGACTTTGTGTGGTGGAGCGGGCTCAATTCCGGAGACTGTCGGCAGGGGATCGCGTCACTTGGTGACGAACTTCGTCCCGAGCGATGGAAAGGAAGAGACTTCTACATCTATGGTGAAGCCCGCACGAAAGGCGTTCGCAGCGGCACAGTACTCCTTCTGCCGGCATACGACGAATATCTCATCGGATACAAAAGCAGGGACATCGTCCTTCATCCCGACAAAGCGCATCATGCTCATAACAACTTCGGTATCTTCAAGTCCGTGGTAGCATGGAACGGCAAGGTTGTCGGCAACTGGAAACCTTCGTCTAAGGACGGGGACGTGTCGCTTTTCAAGGAGGGGCTTGACATCCCCGCGGAATCAATGGAAAAAGCAATCAACACCTATCATGCAGCGCAGACGAAATAAAAGACCGAATCCCTACAAGGAAGCCAACGAGGCGTTCCTCCAGGTAAAAGCTCGGGAAGAGGGGATCGTCGCCTTGGACAACGGCGTCCTGTACAAAGTACTGGAGGAGGGCCATGGCACCAGGAAGCCCACTCCCCGAAGCATTGTCTATGTCAACTACACCGGAAGGCTCATCGACGGGACTGTCTTCGACACCACCGAAGGCCAGCCTCTCCCGGCCCTATTTATGGTAGGGGATCTCATCATGGGCTGGCAGATTGCGCTGACACGCATGCATGAAGGCGACAGGTGGGAAGTATACATTCCTGCCAAGTGGGGCTATGGTTCAATGAAGTTGGATGATATCCCGGCCCACAGCACGCTTGTTTTCGAACTTGAACTGGTAAAGATAGAGCGATGAAACGATTCCTTCTGACGATTCTTTCGATCCTTGTCATCGGAGTCTCGCTCATCAGCTGCGGTACTTCGAAAAAAGTGTACGGCACACCGGCGATAGACAGGATTCAGGAACGGGGAACACTCCTTGTCGGCACGACGGGGGACTACCGTCCCCTGAGTTACAGGGAGCCGGAGACCGGCGAGTATTGGGGATTCGGGATTGACGTGGCTGGGGAGATTGCGGACAAACTGGGCGTCAGCATAAGCTATGTCCCCACCTCCTGGCCCACCCTGTCGGCAGATGTCCAGAACCCGGATCTGTTCGACTTCGCCATCGGCGGAATCACCATCACGGATACGCGCCTGGAGACCATGGACATGTCCGAGGGCTATCTCTGCAACGGCAAGACCATCCTCTGCAGGAAGGAAGATGCCGGGAAATACAAGTCGCTGGAAGACCTCAACAAAGCGGAGGTCCGTGTGATGGTCAACCCGGGAGGTCTCAACGAGAAATTCGCCCGCGAGAACCTGCCGTCATGCACGCTTGTCGTCTTCGGGAAGAATGAGGAAATCCCGTCTAGGGTGGCTGAAGGGGAAGCCGACGTGATGATTACGGAAATCACCGAGGCCCCCTGGTATGTCCGAAATGACAGCCGGCTCGCAGCGCCTCTTCTTGACAGTCCCTTCACACGCGGGCAGATAGGTATCCTGATGCGCAAAGGGCAGGACGACCTGCTGAAGAAGGTCAACTCGATCATAAAGGAGATGAAATCCGACGGCAAACTAAAGGATTTACACGACAAATATGGATTAGTTTACGGATATTGATTTATATGAAAAAGGTACTTATCATAGCGGGCAGTCCCCGCAAGGACGGCAACTCGGACCTTCTGGCCCTGCAGTTTGCCAAAGGCGCCGCCGAGAGCGGTAACGAGGTGGAGACCGTGTATCTCCGCGAGAAGAAACTGAATTACTGCCAGGGATGCCTTGTGTGCCTGAAGAAAGGGGAGTGCTTCCAGAAGGACGATGCCAACAGCCTGCTTCCGAAGATGATGGAGGCCGACGTCGTGTGCTTCTCCTGCCCGGTGTATTACTACTCCGTCTGCGGGCAGATGAAGGTCTTCCTCGACAGGATGAATCCTCTCTATGACAAGATGAAGGACAAGGACTTCTATTATATGGTCACTGCCCAGGATGACGACAGGGCGCAGCTCGACAGGGCCTTCGATGTGTTCGACGGCTTTGCTGACTGCTTCGAGGGCATCCGCCGCTGCGGACGTGTCTACGGAGGCGGTGCCGACAAGAAGGGTGAAGTCAAGGACCTTCCCGCCTACAACGAAGCCTACGAACTGGGGAAAAGCATCAAGTGAAACTCTCAAGCCTAAAAGACCTCAAGGTCATAAAGAAAGACCTTGCACCAGAGCCGGAGGCCAGACCTGCCGGCAATCAGCCGCGTTCCAAAACCAAGGTCCGCATGATGGACAGCAGCGTCGTGGCCACCATCGTCGGGTTCGGGAAGGACTTCTACGAACTGGAGATGGACGGCCTCACTTTCCGCGCCCGGAAAGGAGACTTTTACCCGATCGATCCGGAGGAAGACCGCAAATTGCGCTCTGCCATACCCTCCAGGCACGCAAAGCCGGTCGAAGAACCGCTTCGCACCGAGGACTCGCTCTCGGACCTTACGGTTGACCTCCATATCGAGCGGATTCCCGGCAGTGACGGCATCCCCGAGTGGGCGGCGCTGGACTTCCAGATGAACTATTTCCGCCAGGTCCTCCGGCAGAATCTCAAGCACAAGGGTAAGCGGATTGTCTTCATCCACGGGGTAGGGGACGGTATTCTCGCACAGGCCATCCGAAAGGACCTGGATGAAGTCTTCGCCCTTTCATGCAGTTATACTTACGGCCCCATGGGAGCCACCAACGTAACGATCAAATAAAGATGATGAGACAGGAACTCATAGATTTATCGGAGACATACAGGAAAGCCGGAGACGCCATTCACGATGCCATCAAGGCAAGCATCCTTAAGGCAGGCGGATTTGTCAACTGCTCCAACAACCGTTTTGACAAGAAGGACATGCTGGCCCTCGTTTATGACAGCAAGAAGGGCTATACTGAATCTTTCCCCATCCGCGCCATGCGCATCAACACGGCAGGCGGCGTTGAAGTCTATATCGGAACATTCAGGACGATTTACACAGACAAGTACCTGAGGGGACGCAGCGGCGAAGAGCACTGGATGCCGCTGAAAGGCTCGAACATCCTTTTCTACCAGACCATTCTGTCGATTGCCGAAGCCATCGACGAATATCTTCCAGACGAAGGATAACTGCCCGAAACCCGATTCAGATTTCACTTGCTCGCGCTGCTGATTGGCGCTGGGATTGGAATTTGTTTGTACACACCCTTAGGGGGGATTATTTAGTATCCATAAGTTAACATAATATAAATTGTGTAACGAAATTGAAAAAAGGTGAAGAACAATAATTCAGAAAGAATTGATTTATAGAATATAATCCTTATATTTGCATAAATTAAGGTAAGTTTGTTCTAATTTTAATGTTTTAAACCTATGAAAAAAACTTTTGCTATTTTGGTTGCCTTGTCGCTGTCTCTGATGGGGTTTGCGCAGGATAAGCAACTTTTCAATCATCTTTCCATCGGCCCTACAATCGGTGTTGACGGTATCGGCATCGAGGTTGCTACTCCGGTTACTCCCTATGTGCAGCTTCGTGCCGGGTATTCCATCTTCGTCCCTACCACGATGCATGCGACCCTTAATTTCGGTACGTACCAGACATCCAGCCGTACGCTTGACTTGAGCAACGTCCCTGTTTCCATCGGCGTCATGCCAGGCGGCCTTGGCAAGATTCTTGCCGATATCTATCCTTGGCCCAACATTCCTTTCCATTTTGCGGCCGGTCTGTTTTTCGGCTCCGGTAAATGGGCAAGCGGCTCGGCGGATCTCAGCAAAGTTCTGACTCCCGACGAATATGCTACCCTGGCATTCGGCTTCAACAACGGTGCTACTATTTCATCCGACAAGAACGGTTTTGTCAATATAGACGCCAAAATCGGCAATGTCCTGCCGTATATCGGCATTGGATTCGGACATGCCGTGAATACCGATCAACTTGTAAGCGTGACTTTCGATATGGGAGTCTTGATCGGCAAAGTTCATACGCAGTCCTACAATTACATCCGCGACGAAGCCGGTACTCCTGTCGATCTCAACAGCGCCGCTCTGGACAACAAGGACAAAGGTTATCTGGACATCTTGCATAAGATTCCCGTCTATCCTATGCTCAAACTGAATGTATTCTTTAACGTTTTTTAAATTATGAAAAAAATTTATTATCTCCTTCTCGCTTTTGCCTTGGTGCTCCCCTTCTCCTGCTCCAAGCCCGGCTCTGATAATAGCGGAAGCGATGAAGTGAAAATGACCGACCCCGCTACCAAGGAAGTGGCTACCGTAATTACTTTCCCTGCTGATAAAACCCCGGAGTTGGTGGCCAAGAAAGAAAGGGTGCGTGTGAAGAAATTCGAATTCACCGAGGCATCCCGCTATATCATGACCTTTGAGCCTGCCACGAAGGCTTCCGACGAAGAAGTGCTTGTTGGCACTTATACTTACAAAGACGGCGTTTATACACTCTCCGGCATAGGCTCCGTAAAGGTGAGCGGAAACAATGTCACTGTCACGCCTGCTTCCGGTGAAGCCCAGTCGGTCACGGCTACGGTCGTCCCTACCAAGACGTCCACGGATGCTCAGGCCAACGCCTCCCGTACCTGGAAAGTGAATACCGTCATCGTAGGACTTGTCGGCGGCAACACCAACGTCGAAAAGAAATTCAACGGATGCAACCTGGAAGAAATCAGCAATTATGCCAAAGCCAACGGTGTTCCTTTCAGCGATGAAGAGATGAATTCCTTCAAGGGGGCGGTCTTGAATGAAATCATTTTAACGGGCGCCAGTACCTTTATCCTCAGTTTTGGAAACGGAGAAGACTGCCTCACCGGAATCTACAGTATTTCTTACGGCAATGTCTTCAAATACAAACTGGATCAGGGCAATATCGCCGACAACGGATCCATCGAATTCCCGTCCAATTCCAAATGCAAGCTTGTCATACACAACAAGGCAACTTTCAAAGGAACAGAGTATAACGGTACCCTTGAGTTCGATCTCTCCGAGAAAAAATAAACTCGTTCATTATTCTCAAATTAAAGACTGCACTCCCCTTTCGAGTGCAGTTTTTTTTGTATCTTTGCAGAACGTTTACTAAAAACCAAAACAAACTGAAACCTAACTATATATGTCTGTTGTCATCAAGACCGTCGAGAGCAAGGCTGATCTGCGTGCATTCGTGAATTTCCCGCTTTCACTGTACAAGAAATGCCCATATTATGTCCCCAATATCTATGTGGACGAGATGTCTTCACTGGATCCGGAAAAAAATGCCATGACCCCATACACCAAGTCCAAAAGGTTCCTGGCCTATAAGGACGGGAAAATCGCAGGACGGGTCATCGCCATCATCAACGATATTGCCAACCGTAACTGGCACCACAAGGAAGTCCGCTTCGGCTGGATAGATTTCATTGACGACAAGGAGGTCTCCAAAGCCCTGATCGATGCAGTCATTGCCTTCGGCCGGGAAAATGGAATGGACTCGGTAGCCGGTCCCCTGGGTTTCACTGATTTTGACAATGAAGGCTGCGTGGTGGAAGGATTCGATGACATCTCCTCCTTCATGCTCAAATACAATTACCCTTATTACGGGGAGCATTTTGAGGCATTGGGCATGACCAAGGTCAACGACTGGCTGGAGTACCGCATCTATGTTCCGGATCAGGTTCCGGACAAGGTGGTCCGTGCCGCCGCCCTGGTTTCCGAACGCTACAACCTGCATGTCCGCAAGATTACCAAGAAGGAAGTCCGGGAAGAAAAATATGGCCGGAAGATTTTCGACCTGGTAAACCGGACCTATTGTGAACTCTTTGACTTCACGGTGCTTCCTCCGGAAGTGATTGACCAGTATGTGAACACGTTCCTGGGTCTTCTGGACCTCAAATACGTTACGCTGGTGGAGGATGCGGAAGGCAAACTCATCGCCCTGGCCATTTCCATGCCTTCCCTCGCCCACGCCGTCCAGAAAGGAAAAGGTTACCTGTTCCCGCTGGGCTGGTGGTATCTGCTCAAGTCCTTGTATCTGAAACATGAAGACGCCCTGGAACTGATGCTCATCGCCGTGGATCCGGAATACCAAAACCACGGTGTGCATGCGATGCTCTTCAACGAACTCATCCCCACCCTCATCAAGGGAGGCTTCAAATACGGGGAATCCAATGCCGAAATGGAGTCCAATACCAAGGTGCAGAACATCTGGAACATGTATCGGAAAGAGTTCAAGCGCCGTCGCCGCGTTTTTGGCAAATCCATCTGATGAGCGCTTCTTCTTCCATGCTTCCTCCGCTCCCGGAGCGGATGCGTCCCCGGACGCTGGACCAGTACGTGGGCCAACGTCACCTGGTGGGTGAAGGCTGCATCCTGAGGAAGATGATCGAAAGCGGAAACCTCAGTTCTTTCATTCTCTGGGGTCCTCCGGGCGTAGGCAAGACCACCCTCGCCCATATCATCGCCGAGACGCTGGACCGCGATTTCTTCACCCTGTCGGCCGTGACGGCCGGTGTGAAGGATGTCCGGGAAGTATTTGAAAAGGCACAGGGGAATTCCCTGTTCAACCAGAAAGGGGCTCCCATCCTCTTTATCGACGAAATCCACCGCTTCAACAAGGCGCAGCAGGACGCCCTCCTGGGCGCCGTGGAAAATGGAACCATCGTCCTGATCGGCGCTACGACGGAAAACCCCTCCTTCGAGGTGATCACTCCCCTTCTGTCCCGCTGCCAGGTTTTCGTCCTGAAATCGCTGGAAAAGGCCGACCTGCAACTCCTTCTGGACCGGGCGCTGAAGGAAGACGTCCTCCTGAAGGAGAAAGACATCGAGATTCGGGAAAACGAGGCCCTGATGCGTTACAGCGG
The DNA here is from genome assembly GCA_017447815.1 of Bacteroidales bacterium. Lineage (GTDB taxonomy): Bacteria > Bacteroidota > Bacteroidia > Bacteroidales > UBA932 > Cryptobacteroides. Next base: position 9,956 of record JAFSMS010000040.1, read on the forward strand.
AGGAGATGCCCGCAAACTCCTCAATGTCCTGGAACTGGTGGTGGATGCTCAGGCCGGTCACTCCCCTGTCGTCCTCGACAACGCCATCGTAACGGCTTCCATCCAGGAAAACATGGCCATCTATGACAAGGACGGAGAGATGCACTACGACATCATTTCCGCCTTTATCAAGAGCATCCGCGGGTCGGACCCGAATGCCGCCATTTATTACCTGGCCCGCATGATCGACGGCGGAGAGGATCCGCTGTTCATCGCCCGCCGCCTGTGCCTGAGCGCGTCGGAGGACGTGGGACTGGCCAATCCCAACGCCCTTCTGCTGGCCAATGCCTGTTTCGAGGTGGTGTCCAAGATCGGCATGCCGGAAGGACGCATTCCCCTGGCGGAAACCACGGTTTATCTGGCCTCCTCCCCCAAGAGCAACGCTTCGTATATGGCGCTTGAAAACGCCCTGGCCAAAGTGAAGGAGACGGGTAATCTGCCGGTTCCCCTCCCCATCCGCAATGCCCCCACCAAACTGATGGAGGAACTGGGCTACAGCGACGGCTACAAGTACGCCCACGACTATCCGGGGAATTTCGTGGACATGGAATTCCTGCCGGAAGAGATCAAAGGCACCGTGTTCTATCAGCCTCAGGTAAACAAGCACGAAAACGCCCTCCGCGCCTATCTCGAGGCCTGTTGGCCCAAATATTATCAGAAAGGATAACCCACGCCGAAGTGAATGGCGTAATTCCCCTTGAACCATTCGTTTACGGGGACCCATCGGCTGGTGTTCCGGCGGTTGGGATCGTGCAGGCGGATACCGCCGTCCAGGCGGATGAGAAGGAAATCCAGGTTCACGCGGAGCCCAAGTCCCCAGTCCAGGCCGATGGCCTGCGGCAGGTCCTTCAGGCGGAAGAGGCTGCCGTCATCCAAGTCTATCTTATCGTTGATGTCCCAGACGTTACCGGCGTCCACGAACAGGGCGCCTTCCAGTTTCCATGTGATCGGGAAACGGTATTCCACGTTGGCTTCCAGTTTCATGGCGCCGATCTGGCTGGGTATGGCGAAGATGTCCATGTACTCGGAGGTGCCGGGACCCAGGGTCCGGGCCTGCCAGCCGCGCATGGACATGGAACCGCCCGCGTAAAACTGTTTCTCGACGGGAATGGAAACGGAATTGCCATAGGCATATCCTGCGCCCGCCATCGCATGCAGGGCCAGCGCATGCTTCTGGGAACGGCCGAAACGGAAGACCTTGCCCAGGTTGAGTTCGGCCCTCACGTACTGATGATAGGGAGTGTTCCAGATGGTGTGTTCGTCGTATTCGTTCTTGGGAAGGACCGAGTTGAAGAGGCTGAGGAAGTTTCCGGAGACATCTACGCCCAGGCGGATGTAATGGTAGGGCGTCTGGGGGATGGCGGCCGAATTGGTGGTATAGTAGATCATCCCGCTGATGCCCATGTCGAAGTGGTCGGAATAGACGCTGATGAGGAAGGGGTTGGACTGCAGCAGTTTGAGCCAGAAATCCGCATCCACGTCAAACAGCCGGGCGATATTGGCGCGCAGCGGCGTAACGGAATAAAAGAAGTGGTTCCCTACCCTTCCGTTGTAGGTGAAGGAGGCGGCGATGTTGGTCCGCCGGAACTCCGGGCGGTTCTGGTACAGGAACGCGAGCGTGACATCCGTCGTGGGAATGTGGGAGCCCTTGAACAAGCGGTTGGGGATGCCCACCATCTTGGGAAAGCGGATGGATGTGGTGAGGCTCAGGTCCGTAGAACTGATCCGGTCCTTCGGCTTGAACTGGAAGTTGCCCTTGAGGCCGATGTTGAGCCGCTCTCCCCCATGGAAAATGTTCTTGTGGTAGTAATTGATCTGCGGGGAAATGCCGAAAAGCCCCGTGGAGTTCACCGAGGCCTCCAGGTCGGTCTTGATGGACTGGAGGCGGGAGTTGCGGAGGGTGATGTTGCAGTCCACTTTGTCCTCCGAGGCGGGGACCATGTTCACATTGACTCCGGAGAGCATGCCCAGGCTGGCCAGCCGGGTGTAGGCCGTGTTGACTTCCCGCTCGTCGTACAGCTGTCCGGGGCGGAGCGGATTGAGGTTTTCCAGCACGGAAGGCCGGATCCTGAGTTTTTCCGGATGGGAAATCGTCACGTTTCCCAGGGTGAATTTCCGGTGCTCCCGGGCGGCCGACGGGCTGTCTCCCAGGGCGTAGTCGCGGATGAACACCTTGAGCCGGGCGGTGCCGTCCGAGGAAAGGGTGTCGGCCTCGAAGGCGTAGAAACTCTTTGTAAAGCCGTAATAGCCCTTGTTCCTGAGTTCCCGGGACGAGCGCTCGGCCTCTTCCTCCAGGGCCGATTCGGACAGGTACTGCCCCACGGTGACGGTGCTGCCCGGAAGGACCTCCCGGAAGTCGTCGGCAAAGGTGCCATACTTGGGGAGTTCGTAGTCTATCGCGCTGATTTTGTAGCGTTTGCCAAGGGCGACATAGTAGGTGACGTAAACCTTACGGCCCTTTACGCTCACCTGGCTCTCCACCTGGGAACCGTAGTAACCGGTATATTGAAGGTGGTTTTGGATGCTGTGAATGCTCTTGTCCACCAGGGTGGGGTCGTACACGATGGGCTTCACGCCGATGTTCCGGAAGAAACGCTTGAACTTGGTGCTGCCGTCCCCTCCCCAGTTGTACACCGACAGCAGCGGATTGATGCCGAACAGATAGGAATTGGGCTTCTGGCTGATGTAGGAGGTGAGTTCCGAGGCGTTGAAGGCGGAGTCGTCCACCTTGACCTGGTTCTTGCGGAGGAGATATTCCCCGTCCTGCAGCGAGCGGGTGACGCTGCAGGCAACCACCGTCAGCAGACAAATGGCAAGAAATATGACTTTCCGCGGTTTCATTCTTACAAAAGTAATACTTTTTACTTATATTTGCGAGAATTTTTAAACTTCGTTTAACCGGGATGAAAAACAAGTACATTGACCTGATCGACCAGACCTTCGATTTCCCGCAGGATGAATTCATGGTGGTGGACGGTAATCTGATGTTCAACGACATCGACCTCTTGGAAATTATCGAAAAATACGGTACCCCGCTCAAAATCAGTTATCTGCCCAAGATTTCCTCGCAGATTCAGCGGGCCAAGCGCCTGTTCAAGGTGGCCATGGCCAAGGCCGATTATCAGGGAGACTATCATTATAGTTACTGCACCAAGAGTTCGCAGTTCGCCTTCGTGGTCCACGAGGCCCTCAAGAACGATGTCCATCTGGAAACCTCATCGGCCTATGACCTGGACCTCATCGAGGCCCTGGGACGGGACGGTTCGGTGAGCAAGGAAGACCTTTACATCATCTGCAACGGCTTCAAGCGCCCCCAGTACATCCAGAACATCGCGAAATTGCGCAAGGACGGCTGGAAAAACATCATTCCCGTGCTGGACAACAAGAACGAGTTCGAAGACCTGGCCGACCTCATCGAAGAGGACACCATGATGGGCATCCGCATCGCATCGGAAGAAGAGCCCAACTTCGATTTCTATACCTCCCGTCTGGGCATCCGTTATTCGGACATCCTCAAGTTCTATAAGGATACGGTGGCCAAATACCCCAATTTCCACCTGAAGATGCTGCATTTCTTCATCAACACCGGTATCCGCGACACCGCATACTACTGGAACGAACTGTCCAAGTGCGTGAAGGTGTACTGTGAACTCAAGGCCATCTGCCCGGAACTGGACAGCCTCAATATCGGCGGCGGCCTTCCCAACAAGACCTCCCTGGCCCAGGATTTCGACTACGAGTATATGGTGGAAGAGATCATCAACCAGATCAAGGTCACCTGCAATGCAATGGGCGTGGAAGAACCGGACATCTTTACGGAATTCGGCTCCTTCACCGTGGGCGAGAGCGGTGCCACCATCTTCAAGATCCTGGACATCAAACAGCAGAACGACCGGGAGAAGTGGTACATGATCGACAACAGTTTCATGACCTGCCTTCCGGATACCTGGGGCCTGAACCAGCGCTTCATCCTGCTGCCCATCAACAAATGGAACGACGAGTACCAGCGTGTGTTCCTGGGCGGTCTCACCTGCGACAGCCAGGACTTCTACAACGCCGACTATCACGCCAACGCCATCTTCCTTCCCACCATCCGCAGCCGCCGGGAAAACCTCTATATCGGCTTCTTCCATACGGGAGCATACCAGGAGGCCCTTTCCGGCTACGGCGGCATCAAGCACTGCCTTATGCCCTCTCCCCGGCACATCCTCATCGACCGTGACAAGGAAGGCAATCTGATCACCACGGTCTTTGCCGAGGAACAGAGCGCCGAAAGCATGTTGAAACTGCTGGGTTATAAATGATTACATCGGCCGAAATCAAGTTGGTGAAGTCTCTGTCCCAGAAGAAATTCCGGGACTTGCACGGGCTTTTTGTGGCCGAAGGCGAGAAACTGGTGGCCGAAGCCCTGCATTCCCGCTTCAAGGTACGGGACGTGTACAGGGTGCAAGAGATCGGAGAGGCTGCGATGGCCCGGATTACGGGCCTTTCCTCCCCTTCTCCGGTCCTTTGTACGGTGGAACGTCCGCAGGATCTCCAAAGCGGGGAAATGCCCGCAAACGGCCTGTTTCTGGCCTTGGACGGCATCCGGGACCCCGGTAACCTGGGCACCATCCTCCGCATCGCCGACTGGTTCGGAATCGACGCCGTCTATGCCTCCCCCGATACGGTGGACGTTTTCAATCCCAAGGTGGTGCAGGCTACCATGGGCGCTATCTTCCGCGTGCAGTTCCACTATACGGATATCCCGGCCCTGTGCCGGAAGGCCCGCGAGGCCGGCGGCGCCGTTTACGGCACCTTCCTGGATGGGGAAAACCTGTACAAAAAAAGCCTCTCCAACGGTGTGGAAAGGCCTTCTGTGATTGTTATCGGCAATGAAGCCAACGGGATTTCCGCCGCAACGGCCGCCTGTGTGACCGAACGTCTTTTCATCCCGCCCTTCCCTCCCGACATCCCGGGATCCGAATCCCTGAACGCGGCTGTGGCAACTGCCGTCACCGTGGCGGAATTCCGCCGGAGGGTTTGGGAATAATTCCGCTCCCTACGGAAGTTTGGGCAGGCGCAGCGGCAGTGCTCCCGGCAATATCTTGAGCTGGAACTGGGAACCGGGAAGTTGTTCGCCGTCGATATAGATGTCAATGAGGTCCTTGCTGCTGATGGTGACCTCGCGGGCCTGCCTGTAGAGGACTTTTTTTCCACCCGCCCGGCTGCCGATGTGCTGGCCGCTGCGGTACAGGGGGAACAGTGCCAGGAGCCGCATCAGGCTCATGGCGCGGAAGTAGCACACATCGATCAGGCCGTCATTCACTTTGGCATCGGGCGCACAGTTGAATTCGCCCCCTACGCGCCGTCCGTTCGCGATGGTGCAGAGAACCATGCGCCCGCGGGCGATGCGTTCGCCGTCCACCGTCACCTTGATGCGGTTGAACCGGCTGGTCAGGAAGGCATTGATGACACCCCGCGTATAGGCCTGGTGGGCCGATTTCCCCTCGGCGACCAGTTCGTTGGCACGGGAGGCCACTTTTGAGTTGAAGCCAAGGTTGCAGACATTGAGGCAGAAACTGTCGTTGACCTTGATGATGTCCGTCGGCGTCACGGTGCCGTCCAGCATGGCCCGGATGCTTCGGAAATCGCGCCCGGGGAAGTTGATGATAAAGTCTTCCGTGGCGCCGCCGAAATAAAGGATGGCCATGGTCTTGTTGGCCGCCAGCCGGGCCGCCTCCTCGCCGGACACGGCATAGCCGACCAGACCGGAAGCGACACCGTTGATGATGCCGTTGCCGCCGCAGGCGACGAAACACACCTCTTCTTTCGGGTGCAGGTCACAATAGAGATGCACATAACGGGTAGCGTCCCCTTCCCCCAGGGTGGTATATACTTCGTAAATATGGGGGACCTCCTTCAATTGCTCGAAGAACTCCTTGTAATGCGGCGCCTTGTCGGCCCGTCCGTTTATGATATAGATGTACTTCATATCTTTATGCTCATGATCGTGATGTCGTCGCTCTGCGGGTGTCCTGCGGTGAAAGCTTTCACGGACCGGTAGATTTGGTCCACAACGGCTTCCTCGTTCATGTCGGGCGCCAACTGCTTCGTATTGTCCATCAGGCGCTCTTCTCCGAACAGTTCCAGTTTGTCATTCTCCGCTTCCGTCACGCCGTCCGTGTAGGCGATGATGCGGGTGCCGGGCGCAAGGTCGATATGCTGGGCTTCATAGGGGAAGGATTCCATCAGGCCTGCTGCCAGGTTGCTCTTGACGGGGAGGAAACTGGGTTTCCCGTCCGGCGTCAGGAGAATCGGCGGGTTGTGGCCGGCATTGCAATAGTCCATCCGGAGCGTCTTCAGGTTGATGCGCGCGATGAAGAGCGTGACGAACATGTCGTTGCTGTTGGAGTCGGCCACGCTGTTGTTGATACGGCTCACAGACTCGTCCAGCGGCAGGTTGAGGGTGGCTACGAAATGCAGCATGGCCCGGGTGATGGACATGACCAGGGAGGCCGGAACACCTTTTCCGCTGACGTCGCCCACGGAAAAATGCAGCATGTCGCCGATTTGGATAAAGTCGTAAAGGTCTCCGCCCACTTCCTTGGCGGGAATCAACAGCGCGTGGAGTTGCGGCGGAAAATCGGTGTTCAGCATCCCCATCTGGATGGTCCGGGCCACGTTGAGTTCCGATTCCATGCGTTCATTGTCACTCTTGGTGCTCTTCAACTGGCCGATGTAATCCGAGATGGTGTTCTGCATATAGACGAAACTGTCCCTCAGGCGCAGCATTTCATCTTTGCTGGCGATGTCCGGCAAAGCAGCCTTGAAATTGCCTTTGGCCATGTTCAGGGCCGACACGGAGAGTTCCGTGACCGGGCGCGTCATCCGGCGGATTTCGCGTCGGCACACGAAATACAGGATAACCAGTCCTATGATTCCCACGAGCAGCAGGCCCAGGGTGAGCATCAGCGGGGAGATACTGGCCGTTCCATGGGAAATGGCATACTCGGAAACGATGCCGATGACGATGAAAGTGGCGAGGAAAATGACGGAAACGATGCCGATGATTCTCCAACTCAACCTGCTTGAAAAAGATCTGTTATTCACGGGTGATGATGGGTTTATGTTTCTGACTGCAAAAGTAAGAAAAAGAGGGGGAAATTCCTCATTTTATCGCTAATGGATTTCAAGAACCAGGAAGTCTCTCTCTTTCACGTTCAGCGTGTACACGGTGCGCACCAGTTTGACACCCAGGTAGTCCAGGGCTTCGGCAGGGATGCGTACGGTGATGTCGGCCCCGGGACCGAAGTTGGATACGACCAGCCAGGTGTGTTCTCCGTCACTGCGGAGGAAGGCGAAATGGCGGTCGGGGTTGAAGCGCCCCGTGTCCTGGCAATAGCACAGGTCGAAGGTTTTCCCCTCGGAAAAGGCCGGTGTCCTGGCCAGGGCCAAGGCTGCCTTGTAACGCCCCAGAACGGCGGTGTCGGGGTTTTCCAGCGCCGGCACCCTGCACCAGTCGAAGATGGAGGTGCGTCCGTCCAGCCCGCTGAAGCCTTCCTGCTGCATGCCGCGCTCCCCCATTTCCTGCCCGAAGTAGAGCATGAAGGGGGCGGTGTTCAGGAGCAGGGAGACGCCCAGGGCCGCATAGCCGCCGGCGGCGCTTCCGCAGAAGAAGTCGGAGGCGACGCGCTGCTCGTCGTGGTTTTCCAGAAAGTTGAGCATGTGCGGCTGCAAGTCTCCCAGAAACTGCCAGTTATGCGAGATTTCCCGGGCCGATACCCCGGAGCAGGTCACAGCCCGCAGGGTGTCATACAGGCCGCATTTGTCGTACAGGTAGTCAAAGCCCACTTCTTCCACATACATGCGGTACTTGTCCTTCTCATAGACTTCGGCCACGAAGACCACTTGCGGGAATTCCGCTTTGATCTGGCCGATAAGCCATTCCATGAATGCCGGAGGCACCAGTTCCACCATATCGCAGCGGAATCCGTCCACGCCCCGGGCGGCCCAGAAGCGGACGATGTCCCGCATCTTGTCCCAGGTGGCAGTGTGGAAGTCGCAGTAGTTGATCTTGACGGTTTCCCACCAGTCGTTCATGCCGGGGGCGGCCGTAAAGCAGTTCCCGGAGGCCTTGGCGGGCATTTCCGTATAGCCGTGAGGATTGACGGGCAGTTGCAGCGCCTGCCCCGGATAGTAGAAGAAATCATTCTCCGGGGCCCAGTGCACGGCGGTGTTGTCCCCTGCCCCCAGCGTCCCCTTGTATTCGCGGGCCACGTGGTTGGGAACAAAGTCCATGAGGAACTTGAGCCCCGCTTGGTGTGTCCGGGCGACCAGACCGTCAAACTCTTCCATCCGGCGGGATTCGTCGTCGGCCAGGTAGGGATTCACGTCGTAGTAGTCCGTGATGGCATAGGGGCTGCCGGCATCACCTTTCACCACTTTGTCGCCGGTGAAGCGGCTGGCATGGCGGATGAGTCCGGTGTACCAGATATAATCGGCGCCGAGGTCCTTCCAGGCGGAAAGAACTTCGGCGTCGAAGCTGGAAAATTTACCGTTCCCCCAAAGTCTGGGAAGAACCTGGTAAATAATCTGTTTCATCTTACCAATTCAAGATCTTCTTGAAGTCGTAGTCCTCGGGATTGGCGACGATCTCCTTGGCGGCTTCGTAATCGGCAGGCGTGATGAAATGGCAGATGTGGTTGTAGTAGTTCTGGGCGGTTCCGCCGTCGATGGCCACGCGGCGCGGAGGAATCTTGCCGTCGGCCTGCTGGAGGTCTTTCAGGTAGAGGGGCTTGGCCTCGCCGAAGGCGTCCACATACACCATGCAGCCGGTTTCCCCTTTCTTGAACAGTTCATAGGCACCCATGGCCAGTTCGGTGCAGTAGGTAAGGTCGTAGGCGATGGGATCCTGGCAGCGGACATCGTAGCCGATTTCCACGGGACGGGTCTTCACCTTCAGGCCGATCTTCTTGAATTCCTTCTCGAGGATGTCGTTGAACAGGACAGCCTTGGAGATTTTGCCCAGTTCGGGGTGGCCGTGCTCGTCATAGGTCATGGAAACGCCGGCATTCTTGATTTCCTGGGGATCCAGGTCGTGGAAAACGCCCTCGGCCACCACGACGGTGCCGTAGGGAATGCCCAGGAGCTTGCGCTTGAGGATGGCGGAAAGGGCCAGGTTCACAATCTTGTCCAGGGTGATTTCCGTCTTGTTGAACATCTCCGGGATGATGGTCATGGGGCAGTGCGTAGCCTCGCCGATACCCAGGGCCAGGTGACCGGCGCTGCGGCCCATGGCACTGATGATGAGCCAGTTGCCGCTGGTGCGGGCATCCTCATACACG
>JAFSMS010000041.1 GCA_017447815.1 Bacteroidales bacterium
GTCTCGTCGGCATCCGGGGTGTCATCCGTGCCGGGATGACGTTTATGTAAATATCGATATATCAGGATGGAACCGGCTCCAAGCAGGAGAATTGCGCCGATTACCCAGCCCCACGGGAAGCCGGCTTCCTCCAATGGTTCGCAATGGAAGGCCCAGACATCCGCCGTCGTGACGAAATTATCTTCCTCGATTTCAGTCTTCCGCTCATCCTTCGCCACGCCGCCGGCCAGGACCAGATGCCCGTCCGGGGTAAGCAACGCCAGTCCCAGGGAGAACCGGCCCTCCGGGCATTCGGCGCGGAAAAGGTCCACGGAAGCACTGCCGCCGTCCAGGACGGCATCATAGTCGATACGGGCGAAGTGAAGCCGGCCCTCCCGGTCAAAGGCCTGCACCCACGCCTGCCGCCGGGGGCGGTCCACCTGAACGGGTGTCATCCAGTTGAGAGCCTGTCCATCGCTGCCCACCAGCGGTATGGGTGCATCGAGCGCCACTTCCGAGAAGATGCCGTCGCTCACTTTCAGCAACCCCATCTCGCCATTGTCTCTCCTTTTGGCCGTCAACAGATAGGTATTCCCGCCGATGCAGTTGCCATGGCTGCCGGCTCCCAGATTGTAAGCCAGCTCCCATTTTTCCAGCATAGGCTCCATGTAAGCATCACCCAGAAATCTTTCCACCAGCGCACTGGCCGGGGTCCCGAAATTGCTTTCAGGTCCGAAGATCATGTATTCTCCTTCCAATGAGGGAAGTATGTAGGGCCGTTCCCATCCGGAGGGGAATTCCTTCACGGTGGAGAAGCCTGTCACAGGGTCGAAAATTGCCAGGGCATCTTCGGCATACCAGTTGCCGGCGACGAGAACACGCCCGTCCGACAAAGGATGGGCCGAAGACAGGGTCCGTTTCCGGTCCAGGATTCCGACGGCCCGGGTGCTGTGGGTGGAGGGGTCGTAGATTTCTGCACCCCAGCTTTGGCCGATGCCGAAAGCCTCGGCGCTGCCGCCGCCCACCATTACGGTGCCATCCGGAAGCGGGACAGCAAATCCGTTGTCGTGCGTATAGTTCATCGGCACCTCATGCCAGGCTCCGTTCGCGTAGTATTCCAGCGTTTCCACCGGCCTGAACCCGTCCGTATGGCCGCCGATGACCGTAAGCTCCCCGCCCGCCATCAGCGTGCGGTGCTGCCCCCGGGGAACGTTCAGGCTGGCCAGCCGCTCGACCTGCAGGGGCGTCCACTGCATTCCGTCCGGCCCAACGGCAGGTTGTTCTCCCGTTCCCACAGAAGAACACCCTGCCAGGAAGATGGCCGCAAGTATGGACAATGCGCGTTTCACTCCGTAAAGATAGCAAGGATTCTTCGCAGAATCAATTTGCAGTACTATTCTCGAACCGGACGGATGGCATAACCCTGGTCCTGCCCCCAGTGCATCAGATTCCGTCCGTCGTTGCAGAAGGCCCATGCGCAATCATCCGCACCTTCGTTCGTGGAGGCCGTCCAATAGTATCCCGTCCAGGGGTTCCCGAAATCATTGTAGCCGCTGTCGTCATGATGTATTCCCGTGGCTGGCAAATCTGAAATGCCGCTGATGTTTTCCTTGGTCGGAACCCTCCATCCGGCAGGACAAGGATCATAAATCGTCTTGACGTCAGAACGCCAAGGTTTTATCGAAAGGTCGTCACTCATCCATGTATAGTCACTGGAGTTCCCGATAAACGTCGTAGGGTGTTTGACAGTGTAGTCGATGGACTGATTCGTACCGCTAACCTTGTCAAATACTGTCGAAGCGGCAGGAACATAGGTGTACGGGGCGTATTTATTGCCATCTGCTGCCGAGAAGGCGTCCTTGCGGCCCCACTGGAAACAGAAGCCTCTCATGCAATTGCCTACATCGATGGCGCCAAGGTTGCGGTCCATGAAGGTCGCATCGTTGTGCGTCAACGTCCCCGGTTCCGGTGTGGCCCAAATGAGCCAGCTCCAGAGAATCGTGCCCTCGCTGTCATATACAGCCACACAGGCATCTCCCGGGATGAAAGTATCCGGCGTGGAGAAGTACACATAGCCATCGCTGTAGCTGATATCGTAGGCACTGCCGTCATGCTTGATGGCCCGGCCCTGTCCGTAAAGTTCCCATAGCACCTTCACTCCGGCGATGCTGGCCGGATCGATGGTCGTTGCCGTCATACCCGTAAGCGGATCCAGCCCGCCATTGCCTTTCACCGTTGCCTTGAACTTGTATTTGCCGGCCGATGAGACGATGTAGGTATTGGCGGTACTCGCTGCGCTGAGGTCAGTGACAGGCGGCTGCAAATCATTGAATGAAATTGTAACACCAGTTATTTGGCTCCGGGAAACCGTGATGCCGGTATTTGCCGTGCGGGTTTGTGATAACCCATCCGTAGTCACGACGGTAATAGACAAGGAAGTATAAGTATTCGCCGGGACGGCCAGGTAGAACGGAATGGCTTCTGTGCCGATGGCAATCCCGCTTTCGCCGCACTCCAGCGTGACGCCTGACGTGCCGGAGACGGCAGCCACATAGTTGTTGGCAACAAGCGAGGCTGCATTGCTGATGGCACCGCTCATGCCCTCATTGGCGCTCAGCACGATACGGCGGACGATCTTGCCGCCCTGCGTGGTGCTGACGTTCAGACGGATGATGCCGACAAGATTCTTGAATTCCAGACTGTTGGTGCTGCTCTCGGCATACATCGGAGAGCCGCTGATGTTCCCTTCTACATAGGTTTGCACGGCCGACAAGGCTGGAGTTCCGGCATTGTAAACGGAAGCCGGATACCAGGCCTTGTAAGGCGCAGTCTCGGCATCGTCGCCTGAATCCTTGGTGAAATCGGCGCGCGTTGTCGTGCTGGTGGTCGAATAGGCACCCACTTTAGCTGCCGCGTCCACGATGGTGATCTGGTCGCCGCTGCTCCACACGACATCGTAGCTGTCTCCGTTTTCACTCAGGGCTGTTTTAGTGGCGGAACTCTCGGTTGTGGCCGTAAATACAACAGCCTCTCCCGGTAGTTTGTTCTCCTCGATTTCGAGGTCCTGCTGGCAGGCGCTCAATGAGATGGCGGCCAGAGCCGCAAATACAAAGATTCGTTTCATTGTTCAGTCCTCTTAAATGAAATCATCGTCGTCATAACTACCACCATTCCTGAACTGCTCGGTTCCACCTGAGGCGCATATTACGCCTTCCTGCTTCACCTCGAAAAACTCAACCGAGGGCGCTTCGTAAAATTGTTTTTCCTTCTTTTCCATTGATA
>JAFSMS010000042.1 GCA_017447815.1 Bacteroidales bacterium
CATGGCAAAATCCTGAGCAACTTTTTGTTGCTCAGGTACTTATAAAGAAAGTTAAACTAAAGTGCTGCGGAATTAAGGAAATACACGAAGTATTAAAAAAAAAGGTTATATTTGCCTATTAAAACCGTTAAAACTTATTAAAAATATTGGCTAACCTATAAATAATCCCATTTATTCACAAATAATTACTGTTTACATAGTAAGAGAATCTAAACCTTCAAAATACTATTATTAACCCTTAAAACCAACAATGCACATGAAAAATCTCTTTTTAAGAGTGACCATGACTTTGGCACTGCTCGCAGGCTGCACCGCAGCCTTTGCGCAGTCCACGGTCAAAGGTACTGTGAAAGATGCTGCCGGTGAACCTGTCATCGGAGCAGCAGTGCAGGTTGCAGGAACCCACAACGGTACCATTACCGAGCTGGACGGTTCCTTTGCACTCCCGGGCGTCCGTCAGGGCGACAAGCTGGAGATTTCCTGCATCGGTTATTCCGGCCAGACCATCACCTGGAATGGCGGCGCCGTGAATGTGGTGCTTGCCGAAGATGCAGAAATGCTGGAAGGCACCGTGGTGACGGCTCTCGGTATCCGCAGGGACCAGAAGGCCCTGGGATATTCCGTGACCGAAATGAAAGGTGAAGAACTGGACCACAACGTGATTAACCCGGTCTCTGCCCTCCAGGGCAAGGTGGCCGGTCTGGAAATTTCCGGATCTGACGGTGGTATGTTCGGTTCCTCCAAGATTATCATCCGTGGTGCTTCCACCCTGTCCGGAAACAACCAGCCCATCTACGTGGTGGACGGTGTCATTCTGGACAACGCTTACAAGAACGGTGATGCCGACTGGAGCCAGACGGACCGCGACTGGGGTAATGAACTGAAGAACCTGAACCCGGATGACTTTGCTACCGTTTCTGTGCTGAAAGGCGCAGCCGCTACGGCCCTTTACGGCTCCCGCGGTCTGAACGGCGCCGTGGTGATTACCACCAAGAGCGGTAAGGGCACCAGAGGTCTGGGCATCACCTTCTCCCAGACCGTGGGTGTTGACTATGTTTATGGCGGCCCTACCTTCCAGAATGAATTCGGTGAAGGTTATCCTTCTTTGTACAGTGATGACCCCGAGTCCATGTGGAACTGGAACTATTTCAACACCAAGAACGGTGTTGCAACTATCTATGGCGCCGGCGGAGAGCAAATCGGAATGTCTTACGGTCCTAAATTCGACGGTCGCGACGTCCTGGATTATGACGATTCCGTGATTAAATGGGAAGCCAAGAAGAACAACTTCCGTGAGGCCTACAACCTGGGCTGGAACACCAATACCAACGTGTCCCTGCAGGCCGGTAACGACCGCTCCAGCATCTACACCTCCCTTTCCTACAAGCATGCCAACGGTACAACTCCGAACAACTCCTTCAACCGTTTCGCTTTCATGGCCAAGGCCAGCCACAAGATTACGGACTGGATGGAAGTGGAAGCCGGCGTGAACTTTGCCAACTCCACCCCCCGCGGCGGTGAAACCAACTTCGGTGAAATGTTCATCGACGGTAACTGGAGCCGTTTGTACGACTCCAAGTACTGGAGAACGCGTTATCAGAGCCAGTACGGCGGTGTTGCCAGCGCTGCGTATGGCGACGAATACGGCTATGCCCCCGGTCGTGGCACCTGGTTCGCCCTCAACAATACCGAGCGCTATCAGAAGGAAACCTCCGTGCGTCCCAACGTAAAGCTCACCATCACCTTCGCTCCCTGGCTCAAGTGGGTTACCGAAGGCAACTACAACTACTACTATGTCCGCTCTGAGACCAAGGAACTGGGTAGTGGCTATATGAACGAGGGCGGTAGCTACGCCATGGGCCTCTCCACCAAGGAGCAGTCCAACCTGAATACCAACCTTATGTTCAACAAAGATTTTGGTACAGACTGGAATCTGAATGCCTTCATCCGCGGTGAATTCTACCACAACTTCCAGCAGAGCATGAGCCAAAGCACCAGCGGCGGCCTCATCGTTCCCGGACAGTATTTCATCGCCAACTCCAAGAACACGCCCAACTGGGGCTCCTCCATCAGCGGAGAAAAGACCATCCTTTCCCTGGCCGGTCAGGTTGCCCTCTCCTGGCGCAATCAGGTTTTCCTGGAACTCACCGGCCGTAACGACTGGTCTTCCTCTCTCGTATATGCCGACCAGCACGGAAACTACTCCTACTTCTACCCGTCCGTATCCGGCTCCTGGATTGTTTCCGACACCTTCCGTGATTCCTTCCCCAACTGGATTTCCTTCCTGAAGCTCCGCGCTTCCTGGGCACAGGTGGGTAACGATACGGATGCCTATCGTATCAACACAGCCTATACGCTGCGCACCAACACCACCAATGCCGGAAACACCTATGGCTTGGAAATCCCCACCACAGCCTACGCCACGGATCTTCGTCCCGAGCGTAAGAACTCCTGGGAAGTAGGTCTGGACTGGAGAGTGCTCAACAATCGCATCGGCCTTGACTTTACCTTCTATAAGGAGAACACCAAGGATCAGATCATGACCATCGCCGTTCCTTATGTTTCCGGTATCTCCAGCCAGCTGGTGAACGCCGGTAACATCCAGAACACCGGTCTGGAAATTGCGCTGAACACCACCCCCGTCGAAACCAAGGACTGGACTTGGGATTTGAACTTCATCTATACCAAGAACAATTCCAAGATTATCTCCCTGCACGAGAATGTGGCCGACTTCATCACCCTTACCGGTATGTCCAACTATGGTAACTACCGTATCGCCTCCACTGCCAAGGTGGGCGGTCCTTACGGTGTCCTGATGACTGACAAGCTGCCTAAGATTGATCCCGAGACCGGCATGAAGCTTCTCTCCACCGCGCAGCAGCGTTATGGTATGACCTGGTATGAGCGCTCCGGTGTTGTGGAGGAACTCGGTTCCATGCTGCCCAAGTTCCTGGGCGGTATCAACACCACCCTGCGTTACAAGGATTTCTCCCTGCGCGTGCAGTTAGACGCCCGCTTCGGCGGCAAGGTGGCCATCTATGGTTCCCACTACGGTACTGCATACGGTTACCTCGCCACTTCCCTCGTTGGCCGTGATGCCGAACACGGTGGTATCACCTATACCTCCGGCTATGACGGAAAGACCTATGACGACGGTGTCATTCCTGACGGTGCCTTCGCTGCCGGAACTGTCCTCTACAAACCGGACGGCAGTACCTACACCGTGGGCAACGTAGCCGAATCCTACCAGTCCCTGTATGAAAGGGGCATCCTGGAGCCTGTACACCAGAGCTACTGGATGTTCCGTACCAACGCCTGGGGCCAGGGAACCGTCAACGACAACTGGGTAAGAGACCTCAACTACATCGCCCTGCGCGAGGTGGCCCTTACTTGGCGTCTCCCTGAAAAGTGGGCCCGTGCCATCCGTGCCAAAGGTGCATCCATCACCCTGGCCGGCCGCAACCTCGGCTACCTGCTGAACTCCCTGCCCAACAACTTCAATCCCGAGTCCCTGCGCGGTACTCAGGCCTCTCAGTTCATGATCCGTTCCGTAAGCCCTTACACGGCAAACTTCACGGGCACTATCAACATTTCCTTCTAACAACTCAATGCTGAATATATCATGAAAAAGAAATTTTATATTGTTGCATTAGTAGCTTTGAGTTCCCTTCTCCTGTCCGGTTGCGCAAAGGAATTTGCCGAACTGAACAAGAGCAAGACCGCTGTCTCCACCCCGAATGCCAGCCAGCTTTTCTATGAATCCGTAGTCAAGTTTGAACCTCAGGGCTACCTGGAGTGGTACTACAACGCTCCCATGATGTATACCTGGAGCCAGTGGGGTGTTCCCACGGGCGGATATACCACCTCTTTCACCACTACCACCGAAACCGGCGACAAGGGTAACAAGAGCATCGACGTGCTTCGCTACGCCAATGAAATCATGCACTACATTGAAGGTCTGGAGAGCGACTCCGACAAGGCTACCAATATGCCCTACTACTACGCCTCCAAAGTGCTGGCCATCTATCTGGGCATCTTCGATACGGACCTGTACGGCTCCCGTGCCTATACCCAGGCTGCCAACTACCTCTACGGTGGAACCCTCACTCCCGAATTCGACACGCAGGCCACGCTGTTTGACACCTGGCTTAAAGAACTGGACGAGTGTATTGCCGGTTTCCAGGCCGACGGTGCCGCCATCCAGTCCTCCCAGGATGTGGTGTTCAAAGGTGACCTGACCAAGTGGGCCAAGTTTGCCAACTCCCTGAAGCTTCGTATCGCCGTCCGTCTCCTGAGCCAGGACAAGGCCAAAGCCCAGAGCATCGCCAACGCCGTAGTGAGCGCCAGTTGCGG
Organism: Bacteroidales bacterium; assembly: GCA_017447815.1. Lineage (GTDB taxonomy): Bacteria > Bacteroidota > Bacteroidia > Bacteroidales > UBA932 > Cryptobacteroides. The sequence continues at coordinate 4,354 of JAFSMS010000042.1, forward strand.
TTACATCAGCACGGTGGATGACGATGTCCTCTTCAACAAAGCCACCGTTTCCTCTGAGAGTGACGACGTCATCTATCACTGGAACAACGGTTTCATGACCGGCATCGGCGCCAACGAGAACGTGGTTGACTTCATGGTGAATAACCTGGATCCCCGCGTACGCTTCTGCTATACCAAGAACAGCTGGTCGTCCAAGATTATCCAGGCCTATTACGACCGTGGCAAAGACATTCCCGATTTCATCGAGGAAGACGTGAATTACTCGGTTGACGCCAGTGGCAAGAAGAAGTTCGAAAGCTTCAAGGCCCCCGGCGAGCCCTGGGTGCGTTACCATGGTCTGCCGGCCGATTTTGAAGCCGGCATGCAGAACACGGCCAACTACAACGAGTGGATGTTTGATGCCTCCCACTTCCAGATTTACAAGCTGAACGAAGACGGAACGGAAAGCTCTGACGGTGGCAAGTCCTATCGTTGCTGGTCCTACTTCAACCTGATGATGGTGACAGGCCGTACCTATCAGCCTTCCAGCTTCTTCTCCACCACGCCGGATGATGCGTTCTCCATTTCCAGCAACAGCCGTCCTTGGTATGGTTTGTACCTGGGCGCCGGTGAAGTGAACCTCTACCTGGCCGAATTCGCCTTATACAACAATGGCAGCCTGGGTGGCAAGACCGCCGAAGAGTACTACACCGCCGGCCTTACCGCCTCCGTACAGGAGTACGATACGCTGAACAAGTTGAACCAGTGCATGTACTATGGCACCACTTACGGATATGATCCCGTAGATGCGGTCATTGACCTGAAGGATGGCGAAATTGACACCATGCTGGCCCAGGCCGACTACCAGCTCACCGGTTCCAACACGGAGAAGCTGGAGAAGATTTTCCTGCAGGAGCTTATCCACTTCACCATGTTCCCGAACGAGAGCTATGTAACCTCCCGCCGCTCCGGTTATCCGAAGTTCGGTTCCAGCCTGGTTCCCCGTATCGACTTCTCTGCCGTTCCCGTGACGCAGATTCCCCGTCGCTTCGACACCGGTATGCCGGTCAATACGGATATCATGTATGATAACCTGATGAAGGCCTACCAGGAACAGGGCTTTACGCCTACCTCCCGTGGCGAGAATGGTGCCATCCTGCACAACGAGCGCGTATGGTATGACAAGGGTGCACCCGAGTGGGGCGCCGGCCAGACGCTGTAGCCTAATGTATTTCAACAAAGGAAGCCGGACTGCCACAGTTTGGCTTCCTTTTTGAGCTGATAAAGCCAAAACATTTTCCATGAAAAAACTTTTGAGCACAATCCTTATCCTTTGCCTTGGCGCCAGTTTGGCGCATGCTGCCATTTCCGTCCCTTTGTTCCCGGAGTTCAAGCATGCTACGGTTTACATGAAGAACCACAGCCGGATTGTAGCGCCCATGAACTACGACATGAGTGCCGACAAAATGTACTACAAGGACGGCGAAACTGTGATGGAACTCTCCTTGGATAATCCTGTTGACAGTATTGTCTGGGCCGGGGAGCACAGTTTTGTATTGATGAACGGAAAATTCTGCGAGCGCGTGAAACTAAGCGGAAAGCCCGTACTGGTGCAGTGGCGTCTCAAGAAGGTGAGTATCGGCAAAAGCGGAGCCTTGGGAGCCAATACCCAGAGCGGCAATGTCGTGGAGATGAATCTTTCCGGAATGGGGATGTATGGTGCAGGGGAAACCGGAAGCGTCGAGAACTTCAAATACACAAACACCAACATTTATTTCATTCCTACGGGAAACGGCATCAAACGGATAAGTTCGTTGAAGCAACTGTACAAAGCGTTCCCCGCCAAGGCCGAAGCCGCCAAGGCATTTGCAAAAAGTCTGGATTTAACCCAGTATCAGGATTTCATGAAACTGATTGCCTTCTGTTTGGAAGACTAACGTGAACCCTGTTCCTTTTTGGGCGACCCTCTCACCGGGCCGCCCTTTTTTTTCCTCATTGACCGCCCCCGAACGTGAGCGGGAGCGTGCGGGGAATGATTTGCCTCTTTCCGGATTTTGTTATATCTTTGTCGAAAATGTTATACAAAATGGAAACGGCAAGCATACAGACAGCTTTTCGATTCCCGCCCGAACTGGTAGCAAGAATCAAGCGCGAAGCCAAACGGAACAAGAAATCCGTAAATGCCTATGTGACGGAGATTCTGGACAGGGAAACCCGTTTGGAATGGCCAAAACTTCCCAAGGACTATAAGGTCTCACAGAGTATTCTGGATTTACGGATGCCCGGTCATTTCATTCCGCCGACGGAGGCGCAGTTGACAAGTGATCCCAAATTAAGATATCTGTGGAATAAACATTACTTGCAAAATGGCCAGAAGGATTAAAGTATTTCTGGACACCAACGTGCTATTGGATGTTCTCTGCGAGGAAAGACGCCCCTACTCGGAAGCGTCCAGAATTGTTTTCCAAGCCATAAAATCGGGGCTGTTGGAAGGCGAACTCACTACCCAAAGTTTTCTGGATGCCAGTTATATCCTTTGCCGGGGCAGGAATAACCCAGCCCTGTCGGAGAGATTATTACGGTTAATGGATTTTATCAATGTCGATTCCATTGATTCGTTCAACATCCGGGAGGCGCTCGCCACACCGAAAGGGGATTTCGAAGACGACGCCCAATATGCCTGCGCGATAGAGGGCGCCTGTGATATCTTTTTAACCCACGATCAGGAATTGATCAAACAATACAAGGACGTCAATCCACATATCCGGTTCTACACCCCTCAGGAGTTTGTCGCAAAATTGAAAGAAAAATCGTAATTTTGTAAGATTAAATGAACCACAGCATGAAACGATTTTTACTCCCTGCCCTTCTTGTGATGGCCTGCGCATGCGGGCAAAAGGCTCCTGAGGCCCCTGAGGCCCGTGTTTACAATGCCCCCAAGGCCACCGGCACCCTGATAATCGACGGTATCCTGGATGAGGCCGACTGGCAGAACGCTCCCCTGAGCGAAGCCTTTGCCGACATCCGCGGCGTGGACTTCGAGCCGAAGCCCACCAAACAGACCCACATGAAAATGCTCTGGGACGATGAAAACCTGTACATCGCCGGCATCATCGAGGAGGACAACGTAACCGCCTCGCTCACCCAGCACGACGCCATTATCTATAAGGACAATGATTGGGAAGTGTTCATCGACCCGGACCAGGACTGCCGTTTCTACTTTGAAATTGAACTGAACGCCCTGAACACGGTGATGGACCTCCTGATGGACCGTCCGTACCGGGACGGGGGCAAGTTCTATCTCCCCTGGGACCTGCGCGGCCTCAAAACCGCCGTACACGTGAACGGAACGCTGAACGACCCTTCGGACAAAGACACCGGATGGACCGTGGAGATGGCCATTCCCGTGGCTTCGCTCTGTGTCGATTTCCAGAAGCCGGAGGAACTCCTGCAGAAAGACTGGAAAATCGGCTTCTCCCGCGTAGAGTGGCTCAAGGCCGGCGGCCCGGAAGAGAACTGGGTCTGGAATCCCACCGGCATGGTGGATATGCACCAGCCGGAAAGATGGGGTGTACTGCATTTTGCGAAATAGATTCTTCGCTTCACTCAGAATGACATCTTCGCTTCGCTCAGAATGACAATCAATATGAAAAAGATCCTTTTCGCTGCAGCCGCGGTGCTTCTGGCCGCCTGCAGCACCCCCCAGGCGGAAGATTACGCTGCCTATGTGAATCCCAAAATCGGCACCGGTGGTCACGGCCATGTGTTCGTCGGGGCCAATGTGCCCTTCGGCTTTGTGCAACTGGGCCCGACCAGCATCCCGCAGAGTTGGGACTGGTGCTCCGGTTACCACGACAGTGACAACACCGTCATCGGCTTCAGCCACACCCATCTTTCCGGCACCGGCATCGGAGACCTCTTTGATGTGACCGTCATGCCCGTCATCGGCCTCACCACCGCCGAGCGCGGCACCGAGGACCGGCCCGACCGCGGCGCCTGGAGTTATGCCGACCGCAGCCAGGAAGTCGCCGAGCCCGGCTATTACAGCGTCCCGTTGGAGCGCTATGGAATCAAGGCCGAACTCACCGCCACCTCGCGCGTGGGCTTCCACCGTTACACCTTCCCGGAGGCTTCGAACGCCGCCATCATCTTCGACCTGGAGAACGGCGGATGCTGGGATGACGTTACCGACGCCGGCTTCGACGTGGTCAAGAACGACGGCGGCAAAGTCATCGCCCTGGGCGGTTACCGCTACTCTTCCGGCTGGGCCAGGAACCAGAAAATCTTCTTCTGGGCCACCTTCTCCACCCCGCTGGAAAACTTCTCCGTAGAGCAGAATACCAGCCGCGACAGCGAACGCGGACGCGAACGCAAGGCCCTCTACGGCCGATGCGACCTGGGCAACACCACCGCCGGACAGCAGATTCTGGTGAAGGTGGCCCTCTCCCCCGTTTCCGTCGAGGGCGCCAAGGCCAACATGACCGCCGAACTCTCCGGCTGGGACTTCGAGGCCGTCAAGGCCGCCGCCCGCACCGCCTGGAACAGCGAACTGGGCAAGGTGAAAATCGAAACCGACGATGACGACAAGCGCACGGTCTTCTATACCGCCCTCTACCACACCATGGTGGCTCCCAGCCAGTACAACGATGTGGACGGCCGGTACCGCGGTTCCGACGACGTGGTCCGTGAGGGAAGCTTCCAGAACTACACCACCTTCTCCCTTTGGGACACCTACCGCGCCGCCATGCCGCTGATGACCCTCATCCATCCCGAGAAGATGAACGACATGGTGGCCACCATGTACCATATCTATAAAGAACAGGGAGACCTCCCGGTCTGGCACCTCATGGGCAATGAGACAGACTGCATGGTGGGCAACCCGGGACTGATCGCGTTTGCCGACGCCGTGGTGAAAGGCTTCCGCGCCGGCCTCACCGACGATGAAATCATCGAAGCCATGACGGCTACGGCCACCACGCCCGACCGCGGCCAGGATCTGCGCATGCAGTACGGCTTCATCCCGGCCGACCTTTACCACGAATCCGTGGCCAACGACATGGAATATGCCGTGGCCGACGGCGCCCTGGCCAATGCCGCCGAGTATCTGGGACGGAAGGACATCGCCGCCGCCTACCGCGAGCGCAGCCACTCCTACCGCCATTTCTGGGACCCGGAACTCCAGTTCATGCGTGGCCGCAAGACCGACGGCAGTTTCACCGAGCCTTTCGACCCCATCTACTCCCGCCACGAAACGTCCGACTACACCGAAGGCACCGGCTGGCAGTATATCTGGCTGGTTCCGCAGGACGTGGACGGCCTGGTCGGCCTCTTCGGCAGCAAGGAGGCCATGGAAACGAAACTGGACGGCCTGTTCGAGGCCCCGGACCACATTGAGGGCGAAAACGCTTCCCCGGACATCTCCGGCCTGATCGGCCAGTATGCCCATGGCAATGAGCCGGGGCATCATACCATTTACCTGTACAGCATGCTGGGCCGCCCGGACAAGGCTGCCGCCCGCCTGCATCAGGTTTACGGGCAGATGTATTTCAACGATGTGGAAGGCCTCGCCGGCAATGAGGACGTGGGCCAGATGAGCGCCTGGTACGTGCTGTCTTCCATGGGCTTCTACCAGGTGGAGCCGGCCTGCCCGCGCTTCTGGTTCGGCCTGCCGCTGTTCAGCAAAGAGGTCGTGAAGGTGGCCGGCGGTGAATTCACCATCAAGGCCGAAGGCCCCCTGGACGGCCACATCGCCTCCGTGAAACTGAACGGCCAGCCCTACGACCTGCCCTACATCGAATACAAGGACATCGTCGCCGGCGGCACCCTGGAATATACTTTGGTAAAATAGTTTGATTTTAAGTCAGAAAGGGTATGTATCCACTGAAATTCAAGCCTATCTTAAAAACGATCGTTTGGGGCGGAGAAAAGATTGCGCCCTACAAGGAAATTGAAACCGACCAGAAACATATCGGCGAAAGTTGGGAACTTTCCGGCGTACACGGGAACGAGAGCGTCGTGGCCGAAGGTCCCCTGGCGGGCCGCAGCATCGCCGACCTCGTCAAACAGTACAAAGGCGAACTCATCGGCTCCCATGTGTATGAGAATACCGGGGACGAATTTCCCCTCCTGATCAAGTTCATCGACGCCCTGACCGATCTGAGCATCCAGGTGCACCCCAATGACGAACTGGCCGCCAAGCGCCACAACTCCAAGGGCAAGACCGAAATGTGGTATGTGGTGGACGCCGAGCCCGGGGCTCACCTCCTGGCCGGCCTCACGAAGCACATCACGCCCGAGGAGTACGCCGCCAAGGTGGCCGACGGCACCATCACCGACGTCCTCGCCCGCCACGAGGTGCATCCGGGCGATGTCTTCTTCCTGCCGGCGGGCCGCATCCACGCCATCTGCGGCGGCTGCTTCATCGCCGAAATCCAGCAGACCTCCGACATCACCTACCGCATCTACGACTACGGCCGCCTGGGCCTGGACGGAAAGCCCCGCGAGGTGCACACCGAACTGGCCAAGGACGCCATCGACTACAAGGTTTACGACAATTACCGGACGGAATATACCCCCGTGCAGAACGAGGAAGTGGAAGTGGTGAGTTGCCAGTACTTCACCACCAGCATCTACGACCTTACGCTCCCCTACGCGAAAGACCTATCAGAACTGGACTCCTTCCTGGTGGTCATGTGCCTGAGCGGTCGCGGAACCCTGGAGGTAGACGGCGAGGAAATAACTGTCCATCAGGGAGAAACGGTGCTTGTCCCCGCATCGGCCGACGATATCTGCTTCGTCCCCGAAGAGGGCATGAAACTCCTTACTTCGCACTTGTAAGCCGGCTTTTCATTTCACGGGCAGCCGAGTCCAGCGCCGGAAGGAATTCCGGGCCGATGGGCTCGGCTGCCGGCGATTCCAGCTTGAGCGGATTGATGGGCGTCCCGTTTTTCCAGACACGGAAGTCCAGGTGCGGGCCCGTTGCGGTGCCCGTCATGCCCACATAGCCGATTATCTGGCCCTGGCTCACCCGCTGGCCGGCCTTGACGGCGTAACGGGAAAGGTGCAGATAGGCGGTGGTGTACACGGAATTGTGGCGGATTTTGACGGTTTTGCCTCCCCCGCCGCCCCAGCCGACGCTGAGGACGGTGCCGTCGCCGATGCTCATGACCGGCGTACCCGTCGGGGCCGCATAATCCACGCCCGTATGGGCCCGGACGGTCCCATGGACAGGGTGCCGGCGGTGATAGGAGAAGCCCGAGGAGATGCGGGTGAACTTGAGCGGCGCCTTCAGGAAGGCCTTGCGCATGCTCTCCCCTTTCTCGTTCCAATACGTGTTGCCGCCGTCCCCCTGGTCGAACCAGATGGCCGGAAGGCAGGTGGTATCCCGGACGAATTCGGCATAACTGATCCGGCCGATGCCCACGGACTCCCCTTCGCAGAAATCCTCACTGTAAAGCAGCCGGAAGCGGTCTCCCTTCTGCAGGCCGAAGAAATCGACCGTCCAGGCGTAGATGTCGGCCAGCATGGAGATGAGTTCGGGCGAGGCGCCGGCGGCCGTCATGTCGTTCCAGAGGGAGGAGCGGATGGTTACATCGGCCTGTTTCTCCAGGGTGCGGACGGGTTTTTCGTACTGCCATACGGCCAGTGAATCGCGGCAGCGGAAGATGGTCTGAAGGATGCGGCTGTTGTCGTAAACAAGGTAACTCAGCCGCGTGGAATCCTGATAATAGGCCTTCCAGGCGGCCCCGGCACGCATTTTCCGCACGTCAAAGACGCTGTCGCAGGCAGCGGCCAGCGAAAGGGCATCCTCCCGGGGAAGTCCCGCACGGGTAACCCAGGTCATGAAGTTTTCGCCGGACTTGATTTCTCCGGAGACGACCCGGAACGAATCCGTACAGAAGCCCAGCGGATAAATGGTATCTTTTACCGGAACAGCCTCCTGGGGAGCCTGTTTTTTCGTATTTTGCACACAAGACGCCACAACGAGCGCAAGGAAAAGGACAGGCAGCAGTTTTCTCATCGCAACAAAAAGGTTACCGAAAAACGGGCGACCGCCGGCCACCCGTTTTTGTGATTCCGTTGGGATTTGACCCTTACGGGCCACATCACCAAAAAAAATTTTGTGATTCCGTTGGGATTCGAACCCAAGACCCACAGCTTAGAAGGCTGTTGCTCTATCCAACTGAGCTACGGAACCATCCTTTTGGGGTGCAAAGTTAGTTAAAAATTACCAAAAAGCAATTATCTGGGACTCATGGACAGCAGGAGCTGCAGTTGCTGGTTCATCGCCTCTGAAAAACCGGTCTTTCCCTCGCCGGAGGGGAAACTGTCCGTAAGAGTGCCGCCGTCGTAGTCGATGGAAAGGCCCGTAATCCCGACAGACCCCATCTTGTAAAGGTCTTCCAGCGTGGGATAGACATAGACAAAGTTCTCATCGTCACGGGCTTGCAGGAGGGAAATGGTGCTGCCGTCGGCCAGGGTGAAACGGACGGGGGCATCGTAGGGAATATGGTATTTTTCCTTGGAGCCGATGACAAAGGCCAGGTCCAGGTCTTCGCCGTTGGTGTTTTTGTAATACAGGTGCGACAGGATGATGTTGTAGTCGAAATTCTTGCCGCGGCCCACGATGGGATTGGAAGTGGACATGATGCTGCCGGTGTTCTCCGTATAGCCGCCCAGTTCGGCACTGAGGTCTATGGTGCTGTCGGAAGCCTTGAGGATGGCTTCGCAGTGCCGCTTGAGAAGGGTTCCCAGCGGGTCGTCCGTCCAGGTAGCGCTGATGTAGTCCTCAGGGTTCCAGCCGGTGATGATGTCGGCCCCCTTGATCCCTTTCACCATCTTTTCCATCTCGGCAGGCTCCACGGCGTACTTGAGACGGTTCAGGAAATTCCCGTCTTCCTGACGGCGGGGAGTAGAGGAACTCTGCCCGATCTGCTCCAGGCGCACGATTTTGCCGCTGCTCAGGGTAACGGCCATCTTAACCCCCTTGGGCGCTGCGACGGCTTCTTTCTGTACCAGATTGATGTACAGGAGGTACAGGGTGGATCCGTCGGGGAAGCCCACCAGTTCTACACGGGTTTGGGCGGGCGTTTCGCCGATTTTGATGGTTTCATAGTCCGTGGCGATGTGGGTCATGCCCTCCGAACGGTAGTTGGTACGGATTTGCTGGGCATAGAGTCCCGAACTTGTGAGAACGCAAAGAGCCAGAATAGCCAGTTTCTTCATTGTATTATCAGTTAATGGACTACAAAGATAATACTTTCTGCACCAAAAATACTATCTTTGCACTATGAAACGTTTCGTATATACTCTCCTTATCGTCGTTTTCGCCGTCACATCCTGCGGAAAAAACGGTTGGTACATCAATGTGGACAATACTGCCTGGGAAATATCGGCCGGCACGCAGGTGGGCTGGCCCTGCTTCCTGGACGACCAGCATGTCAGCGTCATCCAGGTGAACAACGCCAACGGCTACTACCAAGTGCTGAACGGAACCTTCTCCGTAAAAGGTCACCGGGTAGATGTAACGGCCGACGGCACCTCCCTCTATATGGTGCGTACGTTCTCCAACCTGAAGAACAGCAGCAATAAAAACTACAGGAAACTCTCTCCGGAGGCCCCGGAAGCCCTGGACGGCAGCGTCTGGGCCTGTCTGAAAGACAACGACTTCACGTTCTATTATTTCCAGAATAACGGCACCTGCCGGAAAGGAACCTATCAGAACGTAAGCCACCGGGAAGGCTTCGACGACGGCTGGAGTTTCTCGAATCTCCCTTACACGGCCTCCGGCAGCCATTTTTCAACGGCCGACGGGGAGGGCTATTTCTACGGGAATGCCTTCCTCCGGCTGGACTCGGTCGCCGTTCCTTTCGTGAGCACTCCCGAAAACAAGGACGGGACTTCCTCCCTGAAGGGCACCGTCTGGACCTACAACTCCGGCAGCGCCTATCCGGGGTTCATCCTCTTTACTTCGGCCAAGGATTTCACCCGCATCCTGGTGGGAAGCAATGTGATTTTCGCCGTGCTCACAGGCACGTATGAAATAAAAGGAGACTCCGTCGCTTTCCAGACGGAAGCGGCGGAGCTCTGTGAGACCTGCCCCATCGAGGACGGGCAGTTTACGTATCTGAAGAAAAACTATTCTTTGGAAGAGAACATTTCCTTCACCTTGGGCCAGTAACCCTTTGCCAGCACCAGGCCACATCCCAGAATGAATCCCAGGAAGGTCCAGACAATGAGTGTCTTGGCCCGGCTGTTGGACGGCTGGCGGGGAACCGTGACCGGCTGAATCACCGTCAGGGTGGGCGTGTCCCGCTTCACCTGCATCTTGGCCTGTTCCAGTTGCTTGGCCATCTCCGAGTAAATGGCGCTGCTCACGCTGTAGCGGGTTTGCAAGCGCTCCTGCTCCATGCGGGAACGGGTGGTGGTCATTTCCTGGGAACGGTCGCGGACGGTGGCCAGTTGGGACTGGATCGACTCCGTCTCGGCCTTGATTTCATTGTAGCGGGCCTGCACATAGGCCAGTTGTTCCTGGGCCTTCTCCGTGCGGAAACGGGTGACCTCGCTCTGCAGCAACTGCTGGGCCTTCAGGGCCAGTTCGGCCGTCTGCATGGGTTCGGAACCGTTTACGGTAAGGGTGAGGTAGCCTTCCTTCTTATCCACCGCCAGCGAGACGCTCTGGCCGATGAACTTGAGCATCTTCTCCTCGTCCTTGCTTACCATGAGCGGCTTGGGGGAACTGTCTCCCACGCCGGCGGCATCCACAAACACCGGATCGGGTTTCTCCTTGCGGAGAAGTCCAATCAGGGTTCCGGGCAGGCCGATGGTATATTTCAGGATGTAACTGCCCACCGTAGGCTTCATATAATCCTTGGCATAGGTGAACATGCTCACGGCGGTGTCGGCCTTCTCATAGTGGAGCGGCGTATTCATCAACTCCAGCCGGAAGGGCACGCTGCCCACGATCTGCGGATAAATGAGGGGCGACAGATCCGATCCGGTGTTGTTCATGCCCAGGTCGATGCCGGCCAGGGAGGCCAGGGAACTGAGCGACGAATTGGAACGGGAATTCATCTGCGGGACCATGGTGCTGGTCACCGAGTAGGTGCGCTTCATGGTGAGGGCGGCCACCAGTCCCAGCACGATGAACACGGCCGTGCAGATGATGATGGTCTTCTTGCCTTCCCAAAGTTGGCGCAGCAGGCCGATGATATCGATGCCTTCTTCCTCCTGATCGGGGAGATTGTAGGTACGGGTTTCGTCCATAATTAGTTAAGTCTTTCGATGAGCAGAATCATGGATACGATGGAGGTGAGGCTGGACAGGGCGCCAGCGGCAATCTTGTCCCACTCGGGCTTCTCCTTGGGCTCCAGGGCTTTCTCCCGCTTCTCGTCATCCATTCTGAGGGAAATCACGCTGCCCGGCTCCACTTTGGGGTAGAAGCGCATCCACAGGAAACGGCGGGTGCTTAAACTCTCTCCGTTGGGCTTGGTGACGGTGACGCTGTTTCGGTCTGCGTATTTGGCGAAGCCGCCGGCACTGTGGTTGATGTACCACTTGGCGCTGTGGGGTCCCTGGTAAATGACGTTCTTCTGCGTGGCCGAGAACTCATCCGGAACATACTGGGCCATGCGGGTACCCGTTTCGCGAATAATGACGGTGTTTTCCTGACGGACCACGTTGATGACATCGCCGTCCATAAGAATGGGGTCATACTGCGTATTGCCCTTGTTGGCCCGTATCTTGGAAAGGTTCAGGCCGATGTTGCCGCGGCCGTTATAGGTGCGGAAGAGAATGGCGGCGGGTTCGGCATCATCCAGGAGACCGCCGGCCATTTCCAGGACCTCGGAAAGTTGGGTGCGGTTGTCTTCCAGCACATAGACGCCGGGATAGCGTACGCGGCCGTTCAGTTCCACGATGCGGCCCGTGGTGAAATTGGGCGTCTGGCGCACGACGATGTGGTCGTACGGGCGGATTTGGAAGTCACCTTCCGTCAGATTATAATTCTCATCGACGGCAAGGACGACATTGTCGAAGGACACTTCGTCTTTCTTGGAGATATTCACGCGGAACACCTGCACACGGTCGAATGCAGCGCCTTCTTCGAAGCCGCCGGCCATGGTGAGGAGGTCGTGCACGGTGAGGGAGGAATCGTAAGTGACGTTCACGGGCGTTTTCACGGCGCCGCTCACACGGACCTCGCCGATATTGGTGTACGTGGTGTTGTCATAGACATTGAGCTGGTCTCCGGGCTGGAGAAGTTTGTCCCCGTCCTTGTCCAGGTTCACCTGGATGTACTGCATCTTGTCGGGGTTGGTGACATCCTTGCGGAAGATATAAGCCACGGGGTAGGTGGTGGACTTTACGCCGCCGGCATACTCGATGGCCTGGGAGACCGTCATCTTGTCATTGAGGCCGAAGTCCTTGGTGAAGGGCTTGCGGACGGCGCCGTTCACGGCGATGGTGGCCACGTCACGGTAGGCGGCCAGTCCGAGGACGGTCACGGCATCCCTGGCTTCCAGGCGGAAGTCCGGGTTGGAGCCGGTACCGGGATAAGGGACGGTGAGCACGCGGACGGTGGAGTCGGGCAGCATGCGCTCTACGAAGACATAATCGGCCCGGGCGGTAAAGGTAGGCTGTGCCTTCTCCAGAAGGGCCTTGAGGCTGCGGTTGCTGTCCAGGTTGAAACGTCCGCCATAATAGACCTCACCGGCAATAGAAACATAATCTTCCAGTACACGGGGATTCTGCTTGACACGGACAATATCGCCGGCATCCAGGCTGGCCGTCTGGGCGCCGCTGAGGATATTGGCCAGGTTGTATTCCTTGAGTTTCTTTTCTCCGTCTTCGTAACGCTCGATGGAAACGTACTCCCCATAGGCGTTGGTAGCAACGCCGCCGGCATATTTGATGAGGTCGGCCAGGGTTTCGCCTTCGGCCATTTCGTAGCGCATCGGACGGTTGACGGCCCCTTCGATGGTGACAATCTTCTGGGCTACCGGAACAAAGAGGACGTCGTTGTTCTGGAGGTCAAAGAGGACGCTGCCCGTCTGGCCGGTCATGTATTTGTAGAGGTCCAGGCGCTCGGTCTTTCCGCCGCGGGAACGCTGGATGTTACGGAGGGAGCCGATTTCCGTGGGACCGCCGGCGGCGGCCAGGGCATTGAAGGCCGTATTAAGGGCGCTGAGGGTGAATCCGCCCTGCACGCCCACCTCACCGTAGATGCTCACCGTCACGGTACGGGCCGTGGTGATGGTGACGGCAATCTGGTCCTGACGGAAGGAATAGTGCTGGGAGAGTTTGCTCTTGATGGCTTTCCGGCCCTGGGCCAGCGTCATTCCCTTGAGGAAGATTTTGGTGGAACCGGCGGGCTGGATGGAGCCGTCCGGGCCAATCCGCTGATGGATTTCCGTCTGGGAAGAGCCGAAAATGGAGATATGCACCTCATCGCCTTCTCCGAGAACATACGTTTCCGGAGCCTGGGCGCCGTCCGTGGTGCGGAAAACGTCCATGGATTTTCCCGTGAACAGATTATGGCCGTAAACATCCTGCGGGTTGGTGGAGGGCTTGTTTTCCTCGATGGCAAGGACCAGCGCCTTTTCGGCAGCCGCCTCACCGGCCGTAGTCTGCGGAGCAGCACCGGCCGTAGTAACATTCCGAAGAGTGTCATTAACGGCTTGAACAGGCGTGTAGGCGGCGGCACTGGCCGGAACATTCCCGGCTTTTTCGGCCTGCATCTGGTTCAGGATGGACAGGACCCTTCCCTGGTAGTTGGGATATTCGGTGGGAGGGATGGCATCTACGTCGATACCGTTCTCCAACAGCCGTGCACGGACTTCCGCTTCTTCGAGGCCGCGCTTCTGCAATTCTGCACGGGCCATGGACATCATGTTGGCAGACTGTGCAAAGGCCGCTACAACAAGAAAGGTACACAGGATAACCGAAACAAATTTCTTCATATGAATTTTTTAATAATTAATCTATCGGGCAATAGGCCCACAAAGTTACAAAAAATAATTGTATCTTTGTGCTCTCGCAAACAAAACCTGACCTGAAATGGATATAGCCCTTCCTATTCTCACGCTGCTGGGCAGCATCGCCCTCCTGATTTACGGCATGAAAGTTATGAGCGAGGCCCTGCAGAAGATGGCCGGTCCGCAGTTGCGTCACTTGCTGGGCGCCATGACCACCAACCGTCTCTCGGGCGTCGCCACCGGTGCATTGGTAACCGTTGCGGTACAGTCATCGGCCGCCACGACGGTCATGACGGTTTCCTTTGTGAACGCCGCCCTCCTCACCCTTCAGCAGGCTATTTCCATTATCATGGGCGCCAATATCGGCACCACCATGAGCGCCTGGATCATGAGCGCCGGTTTCTCGTTCAACGTAACGAACCTGGTATGGCCGGCCTTCCTGATCGGCATCATCCTCATCCAGATGGGCAAGCACCGGTATGTGGGAGATTTCCTCTTCGGCCTGTCGTTCCTCCTCTTTGCCCTGGGCATGCTCAAGCAGACGGGCATAGAACTGGATCTGGCCGGCAAACCGGCCGTGGTGGATTTCTTCGCGCAGTTCAAGACCAATTACGGAACCATCCTGCTGTTTCTGCTCATCGGCTCCATTCTCACAGCCATGGTGCAGTCATCGGCCGCGCTCATGGCCATCACCATGGTGCTTTGCTCGACGGGCGCCATCACCATCTATCAGGGTATCGCACTGGTCATGGGCGAGAACATCGGCACCACCGTTACGGCCAACCTGGCGGCCATGTCGGCCAATACGCAGGCACGCCGGACGGCCATGGCGCACTTGCTGTTCAATGTCTTCGGCGTCCTGTGGGTCCTGGCTTTCTTCTTCCCCTTCGTCCGGATGGTCTGCGGCATCGTAGGCCTGGATCCCACGGCGGAAAGCCAGTCCCCCACCCAACTCTCCTTCGCCCTGGCCACCTTCCACACCGCTTTCAACGTCATCAATACGGCCGTCCTCATCTGGTTCGTCCCGCAAATCGAGAAACTGGTGTGCTGGATCATCAAGCCCAGGAAGGAAGAGACGGAGGACGACTTCCACCTGGAATTCATCAGGGCCGGTATCATGAAAACGCCGGAAATCTCCGTCCTGCAGGCCCAGAAGGAAATTTCGGTTTTCGGTGATCAGATGCAGAAAATGCTGGGGATGGTGAAGGATCTTTCCCAAGCAAAGGAGGACAATGCCTTCCACGACCTTTTCGAGCGCATCCGCAAATACGAAGACACCAGCGACAAGATGGAAAACGAGATCGGCCGCTACCTGGGCCAGGTGGGAGAGGCTCACCTTTCCGACGATACCAAGGAAAAGATCCGCGGAATGCTTCGCCAGATCGGGGAACTGGAGTCTATCGGCGACAGTTGTTTCAACCTGGCCCGCATCCTCCAGCGCAAG
Organism: Bacteroidales bacterium; assembly: GCA_017447815.1. GTDB lineage: Bacteria > Bacteroidota > Bacteroidia > Bacteroidales > UBA932 > Cryptobacteroides. The sequence goes on from JAFSMS010000042.1 coordinate 19,750, forward strand.
CGGGACAACAACGTGGAATTCAGCGAGCCCCAGGAAAAGAGCATCATCCAGATGTACGACCTGGTGGACGGAGCCATGTCCCGCATGAACGTCATGCTCAAGGAGCACAAGGATCATTTCAGCATTGTCCCCTCCACCAAGTTCGAGGCCAATATCAATACCCTGCGCAACAATCTCAAACAACAGAATATCACAGACTTGGACAACCATGTTTACAATTACGACAACGGGACGGTGTATATGGACCTGGTGAACGAGTACGAGAAGGTGGGAGACTATGTGCTGAACGTCGCCGAAGCCAGTCTGGGATACTCTTTCCAGGAATAGCATGGCCGACAATTATTTGGAAAAACGCCAGCAGGAACTGGCATCCTCACAGAAGAAGGTGGTTTTCCGGAATCATCCTTCGCTGGATACCCTGCTGCACCGCAACCGGAGTTACAGGGGCTACGACCCGGCCCGCAAGGTAACGGAGGAAGAACTCCGGAAACTGGTGGGCGTCGTGAGCCTTACGGCATCCGGAATGAACCGCCAGGTGCTCCGCTTCCGCCCCGTGCTGGAGCCGGAAAAGATTCTGCCGCACATTACCCTGGGAGCCGCCCTGCCTCAGGAACACCTGCCCAAGCCGGGCATGGAGCCGTCGGCCTTTTTGGTGGTGTGCAGCACCATCCCGGAAGACAAGGTGGTGGACATCGACCTGGGCTTCGCCGCGCAGAGCATTCTCCTGAAGGCCACGGAAATGGGGCTCGGCGGCCTGTTTATCCTCAATTTCCGCAAGGAGGCCGTCAAGCAGGCGCTGGGGCTTCCGCTGGAGCCCGTTGCCGTCATCGCCGTCGGCAAACCGGCCGAATCGGTCTTTCTGCTCCCTTCGGACGGGGAAAACCTGTCCTATTACCGCAAGGACGGCGTGCACTATGTCCCGAAACTGACTGCTGAACACTTAATGATATAACGAACTATGACCTTTACAATGATTGTGGAGCTGCTCATCGTACTGGCAGCATTGTATGTGGGCTCGCGGTATGGGTCCCTGGCCCTGGGCGCCATCAGCGGCATCGGCCTGGCCATCCTGGTCTTCGGCTTCGGCCTCAAGCCCGGGACGCCTCCCACGGACGTCATCTACATTATCATCGCCGCCGTCACCTGCGCCGGCACGCTGCAGGCATCGGGCGGCATGGACTGGATGATCCAGATTGCCGAAAAGATGCTCCGGAAACACCCGGAGCACATCACTTTCCTGGGACCGCTGGTGACGTTCTTCCTCACCGTGCTCGTGGGTACCGGCCATGTGGTCTATACCATCATGCCCATCATCTGCGACATCGCCCTCAAGAAGAACATCCGGCCGGAGCGCCCCTGCGGCGTGGCGTCCATCGCCTCCCAGGTGGGCATCACCTGCTCCCCCATCGCAGCGGCCGTCGTGGCCTTCGTGACCATTTCCAACGCCAACGGCTACATGGTAAGCATCCCCCAGGTGCTGATGGTCACCATCCCGGCCTGCCTCTGCGGCCTCATGTGCGCTGCCGCCGCCTCCTACAAACGGGGTAAAGACCTGGACAAAGACCCGGATTTCCTCCAAAGGAAGTCCGATCCGGAAATGTACAAGTACATGTACGGCAACTCCGCCACCACCCTGGACAAGGTCATCACCAAGGAGGCCAAAGCCTCCGTCTATGTGTTCCTGGCCGCCCTCCTGGTAATCGTGGGCTTCGCCTTCTGCCAGATGATCCATGTATCGGGCGGGGACACCCTGGCCAAGGCCATCAACCTTCCCAAGATGAACATCTGCATCCAGATTATCATGCTCACGGCCGCAGCCGCCAACATCATGTTCTGCAAGGCCCAGCCCAAGAAAGCCGTGGCCGGTGCCGTGTGGCAGTCCGGCATGGTGGCCGTCGTGGCCATCTACGGCATCGCCTGGCTGGCCGATACCTACTTCGGGAACTACATGGACCAGATGAAACTCATGCTCACAGACCTCGTGACCCACTACCCCTGGAGCATCGCCTTCGTTTTCTTCCTGGTATCCGTGCTCATCAACTCGCAGGGCGCCGTCGTGGTGGCCATGCTCCCGCTGGCCTATGAACTGGGCATCGCCGGTCCCGTACTGCTGGGCGTTCTTCCCAGCGTTTACGGATACTTTTTCATCCCCAACTATCCGTCCGACATCGCCACGGTGAACTTCGACCGGAGCGGGACAACCGTCATCGGCAAGTATCTGCTGAACCACAGCTTCATGATGCCGGGGCTCATCTGCGTAATCGTTTCCACCCTGGTGGGCTATCTGGTGACCAACGTGGTGTTTGCCGGCTACTTCGCCAGTTTTATCCAGCCGTAGCCCCCTCGTGACACGTAACTATCTTACACATAGCCATTTACGTATAATCCTCTGCGCAAAAAGCGCAGAGGATTATACGTAACACACACAACGTCAAGTACTTAGCAGCCACCTATATTCCGATGAACTTCGACATGGCGGGCACTTGGTCCATGGCGGAGTGGAACAAGGCCACCTGGTTACGGGTGCGCACCAGGTTGTGCTCCGGGTATTTGATCTTGTAGTAGGTGTCTCCGTTGATATAGTCGGCAAAGAAGCGTACAGCCTGCATATAAGGGAAGAGGCAGGCGGCGTAAGGAAGGTTTTCTTTCTCGATGGGCGTGAGAAAACTGCCGGCCCCTTCCAGATACCCTTTGGTGAAGGCTTCAAAAATATCCATCCTGAGGGCCACTTTGCCGATATCCGGGTCATCCTCGGCCACGGTGTTTCCCGCAGTGCGCATGAAATCGCCGAAATCTGAGAACACGAACGAAGGCATGAGGGTATCCAAGTCAATGACACAAAGCACGTTGCCCTGGGCGTCAAACAGCATGTTGTTCACCTTGGTGTCGCAGTGGCAGATGCGCTTGGGCAGCAAACCTTCCCGATGCAGCCTTTCGGCCTTGCACATCTGCTCCTCGTACTTGAGCAGGTCGGCCAGGATGGACTGCACCTCGGGCTGGGACATCCTGCCGGCTTTATCGGCCGATACGGCCTCGTGCAACTGCCTTGCGCGGAGTTCCATGTTGTGGAAGTCGGGGATGGTCTCTCCCAACGTGTCCGGAATGTCGGAAAGCATCGCCTCGAAGTTGCCGAAGGCTTTGCCGGCATAATAGGAATATTCCGGATTCACCGTGTTATGGGTATAAGCCCCCTCGATGAAAACCGACAGGCGCCAGTAGGCATTGCCGTCTGTCCAGTACGTCTTCCCCGTGCTCCTGCAGGGGATGAAAGTGAGCACTTTCCTGTCGATGTCCGGGTCTGAGGCAAGTTTCTTCCGGATATGGGCCGTCGCACAATCGATGTTGTGCTGCAACAGTTCCACATCCTGGAAAATGGCGTGGTTGATTCGCTGAAGAACATAGTTCCGGGGACCGGCCGTCTGAACCAGCAGGGTATCGTTGATCAGACCCTCTCCGAGCGGTTTCACGGCCAGCACCTGTTCTTCGACGGCAAACTGGCCGACAATGGATATGAGTTCATTCGTGTTAAGCATATCCAAAGGTACAAAAAAAGAAAGCAGAATACAAATGCCCGCTATTCCGTGACACCTAATTCACTGTGCAGTAAGCATTTACGCAAAATCCTCTGCGCAAAAAGCGCAGAGGATTAAACGTAAACGGCTGAAGGATAGCGTGTTAGCGGCCACCTATTTAACCATTCCGCTGAAGCCCATGAAGGCGAGGGCGAGGATACCTACGCTGATGATGGCGATAGGGACACCCTTGAAGGCCTTGGGAACATTGTTCAGGGCCAGGTGCTCACGGATCCCCGCGAAAATCACCATGGCAAGGCCGTATCCCAGCGAAGTGGCAAAAGCGTACACCAGGGCCTGACCCAGATTGAGCATGCCGCCGGGCACAAAGGCGAACTCCTTGGTAACCACATTGATGGCAACGCCCAGCACAGCGCAGTTGGTGGTAATCAGGGGAAGGAAGATGCCCAGGGCCTGATACAGGGACGGGGACACTTTCTTGAGCACGATCTCTACCATCTGCACCAGGGCGGCAATCACCAGGATGAAGGCGATGGTCTGCAGGAAGGTGATGCCGAAGGGCACCAGCAGGTACTGGTTGATGAGGTAGGTCACCAGCGTAGCCAGCGTAATCACGAAGCATACGGCCATGGACATGCCCGTTGCCGTGGACAGTTTATTGGAAACGCCCAGGAAGGGGCAGATACCCAGGAACTGAGCCAGGACGATATTGTTGACGAAAATCGCCGAAATGATAATCAGAAAATACTCCATAGCTTAGTTCTTTTTAAGGTATTTGTTAAACAGGACCATAAGGTAGCCCAGGCACAGGAATGCGCCGGGAGCCATGACGAAGGCCAGCATGCCGTCGTTGCCGCCGATGAAGTTGAAGCCGAACACGCTGCCGGAGCCCAGGATCTCGCGGACCAGGCCCAGCACCGTAAGCGAGCAGGTGAAGCCCAGACCCACGCCCAGGCCGTCACAGGCACTCTCCAGCACGCCGTGCTTGTTGGCAAAAGCCTCGGCGCGGCCCAGCACGATGCAGTTCACCACGATAAGCGGAATGAACAGGCCCAGGGTCTCATACATGGCCGGCGTATAGGCCTGCATGAGGAACTGGAGCAGCGTCACGAAAGTGGCAATCACAACGATATACACCGGGATGTGAACCTTGTCCGGCACCACGGGAGCGATGGCCGATATGGCCATGTTGCTGAGCACCAGCACAAAGAGCGTGGCAAGACCCATCGAAAGGCCGTTGATGGCCGATGTCGTGGTGGCCAGCGTAGGGCACATGCCCAGCAGAAGGACGAACGTGGGGTTGTTCTTGACCAGTCCGTCGGTAATCAGTTTGAACTTGTTACTCATTGCCAGATTCCTCCTTGTCATTAGGTTTGGTGGCACCGGTGACGGCATCGGCCCCCTGCAGGGTGTCAAAGGCCGCCAGGGCGTTTTCCACAGCCAGGGCATAGGCGCGAGAAGTGATGGTGGAAGCCGTGATGGCATCGACGTCGCCGCCGTCCTTTTTCACCGTGAGTTTCTTCACGGAAGGATCGAAGCCGGCCCACTGTGATACGAATTTGGGATCCGTGGTGCATTTGGCACCCAGACCGGGCGTTTCGCTGTGGGACAGTACGGACGTGTTGCACACCTTGCGGTCGGGCGTAATCCCTACCATGACGGTCAGATTGCCGCCGAAGCCCACCACGGTGGACTCGATGGCATATCCCACCAGGTCTTCGCCGCTTTTGGCCTCATAGTAAGGGAAATCCTTTCCGTAAACCTCCACGAACGAGCGTTCGGAAGCGCTTTCGAAAGAAGGGAGCACCTGGGCGATGGCCCGGTTGGTCTTTTCGGCCGCCGCGGCGTCGATGGGTTCCTTGGTGAGCACATAGGCACCGCCGAGAATGGCCGAGCAAAGCAGGCAGGTGAGTCCCAGGACCAGCACCATATTGGTTAAATTGGATTTTGCAGCCATGGTCTATTTCCTCCCGAATTTTTTCTGTTTAAACCACATGTTCAGCAGCGGAACCACCGAGTTCATGATGAGGATGGCGAAGGAAACGCCCTCCGGGTAGGAGCCGAAATAACGGATCATCATGGTGAGGAAGCCGATGCCGATACCAAAGACGATGCCGCCCTTCACGGACATCGGCGAAGTCACATAGTCGGTAGCCATGAAGCAGGCGCCGAGGATGAGACCGCCGGTGAGAAGGTTGAAGAGAGGATCGGTGAAGCGGGCCGGATTGATGCCCCAGAAAATGAGGGACGTAACGGCCACGGTGCACAGGATGCTGAGGGTGATCCACGGCTTGATAACCTTGCGGCAGCACAGATAGACAAAACCCGCCAGCAGGGCCAGGGCGCAGACTTCGCCCGCGCTGCCGCCCAGATTGGCGAACAGCAGGTCCTTGTAATCATAGGCTGCGGTGAGTTCCTGGACGGTGCTGCCCTGCATCAGGCCTTCCTGGATGGCGCCCAGCGGGGTGGCCCCGCTCACGGCATCGGCCCCGAAAAGGCCTTTCGGAGCGCTCCAGGTGGTCATGTAGGTGGGGAAGGAAACCAGCAGGAATACGCGGCCCACCAGGGCGGGATTCCAGATATTCTGGCCGATGCCGCCGAACGTCATCTTGGCCACGCCGATGGCCACGACCGCGCCGATGAAGATGACCCACCAGGGCGTGGTGTAGGGCACATTGAGCGCCAGGAGAATACCGGTAATGACGGCCGAAAGGTCCCCGATGGTAGAGGGAGCCTTCAGCATGTATTTGGTGATGGCCCATTCCAGCAGCACGCAGGAAGCCACGCTAACCCCCAGGACCAGCAACTCCTGCCAGCCGTAGAACACCACGGAGCAGATGACTGCCGGAATGAGGGCGATCACGACATCCAGCATCAGGGACCTGGTAGAGTCCTTGGAATGGATGTGCGGAGAAGGTGATACCAATAACTTACTCATAGTCACTTATTTTTTCGCGCGTGCGCGGATAGCACTCAAAACAAATCCCTTGCCCACCCGGATGTTGTCCAGCAGCGGAATATGGGCAGGGCAGGAATACAGGCAGCAGCCACACTCGATGCAATCCTGCGCGGCATTGGCCTCGCAGGCTTCCCAATCGGCCGCCTTGGAGAGTTTGTTCAGCAGGAACGGCTCCAGGCCCATGGGGCAGGCATCGGCACATTTGCCGCAGCGGATGCAGTTGGTCTCGGGAGCGCGGCGGGTCTGCTTCTCGGTGAGGAACAACAGGGCGCCGGTGCCCTTGACGGTGGCCGCCTGCAGATTGGCAACGGCCCGTCCCATCATGGGACCGCCGCTGATAATCTTCACGGCATCGGCCGGGATTCCGCCCAGATAATCGATGATGTACTGCAGCGGCGTACCCACCCTTACGATCAGGTTGGCCTGCTTGGGGAAGCACTCGCCCGTCACGGTGACGGAATTGTCGATGATGGGCTTGTTCTTCTGGACCGCCTCATACACGGCCAGGGCCGTAGCCACGTTCTGGACCACGGCGCCCACGCTGATGGGAAGGGCGCCGGAACCCACCTGACGGTGCATCACAGCGTCGATAAGCTGCTTTTCACCGCCCTGCGGATACATCATCTTCATCACCATCACGTCCATGTCCTTGTAGCCCAGTTTGGCGATGACCTCGCGGATATGGGCGATGGCTTCGGGCTTGTTCTCCTCGATGGCGATGGTGCAGGGCACGCCGCCCATGGCCTTCTGCAGCAGGGCGGCTCCCACCACCACCTGCTCACCCTTTTCCAGGAGAGTGCGGAAGTCGGAGGTAAGGTAGGGCTCGCATTCGCAGCCGTTGATGATCACGCGCTCGCACTTGGAGCCCGGAGGCGGCGAAAGTTTCACATGCGTGGGGAAGGTCGCGCCGCCCAGGCCGACGACGCCGCCCAGACGGATTTTTTCGACAATGGTCTTGGCATCCTCGGGGATGGCCGTGACCAGGGTGTCCGAAGTGTCGATTCCTTCCAGCCACTCGTCTCCTTCCACCGCAATCTCGATGTGGGTGGTGGAGCGGCCGGCCAGGTCGGCCCGGGGGGCGATGGACTTGACCGTTCCGGAAACGGAAGAATGGATGAAGGCGCCCACAAAGCCGCCCGGCTCTGCAATCACCTGGCCCACTTTCACCTTGTCGCCCACGGCCACGCAGGGCACGGAAGGCGCACCGATGTGCTGGGACACGCCGATGTAAACGGCAGGGGCAATCGGGAGTTGCTGGAGAGCGCATTCCCGGGAAATCTTGTTGTCGTGCGGATGGACACCGCCGATACTGAATGTGTGCTTAGACATTGGCAGCCTCCTTTGCTTTTTGTTGACGAATTTTGATGCGTTCCTTGATGGCCTCTTTATCCAGCGGCTTGGGGAAGTTCACGCCATGGATGGCGCCGGTGGGGCACATGGCCTCGCACTCGCGGCAAAGTTTGCACTTGGCGGGGTCGATGTAAGCCACATTGCCCTCCACGGTGATGGCTTCGTGCGTGCAGGTCTTGGCGCAGATGCCGCAGCCGATACAGGCATTGGCGCAGGCCTTCTTGGCCACGGGGCCCTTGTCCTTGTTCACGCAACTCACATACATGCGCATGCCGCGGGGACCCTTGGGCCGAAGTTCGATGATGCGCTTGGGGCAGGCTTTCACGCAAGCGCCGCAGGCGGTGCACTTCTCCTGGTCCACCACCGGAAGACCGGTGACCGGATCCATGGAAAGGGCGCCGAACTGGCAGGCGTTCACACAGTCTCCGCAACCCAGGCAGCCGAACGAACAGCCGGTGTCTCCGGTGTACAGGAGCGACTTCACGTAGCAGGATGCATAACCGTCGTACTCATTCACTTTGGGCCGGGCTTCACAGTTGCCGTTGCAACGGACCACAGCCACCATGGGAGCCTTGGCTTTCACCTCATAACCCAGGATGGCCGCTACCTTGGCCATGGTATCGTTTCCGCCGACCGGGCAATAGTTGTTGTCCAGGTTGGGGGCTTTTACCGCAGCCTCGGCGAATGCACGGCAACCGGCAAAACCGCAACCGCCGCAATTGGCTCCGGGCATGGCCTTCTCCACCTCGTCGATGCGAGGGTCTTCCTCTACCTTGAAGCGTTGCGCCACCAGGTACAGGACCAGCGCCAGCACGAGACCCAGGACGGTCACTACTGCGATTGTCCAAATCAATACATTCATAACTTATCCTTTTATTGTAAAAATATATTCATTCTTGAGCCTGTCGCGGAAAAGATACAGCAACAGGTAATACACCGCCACGGCGCCGATGCCGGCCAGGCCGGCGGGGACTTCGGCCACACCCAGGCCGATGAGGCCCAGGATCACGGCCAGCAGCACAAGCAGCGGAATGAAATAGGCCAGCCATACGGCCTTCATGCCCATGGACGCCTTCAGGACCACCGACACCTCATCCCCTACGCCGTAGGAGGCATACGGGTCCGTGGGCACCTCGATGGCTTTTTCGGCGATGTCCGACATCCCGCAAAGGCCGGCGGCGTGGCACTCCGAGCAGGCGCCATGCTGCAAAATGGCCACCGTAGTCACCTGCGGGGTCATTTTCACCACTTTACCCTTATGGTTCACTTCCTCTTTCATGGCCGATAATCTTTCAGTTTGGCCCACACGGCCCCCCAGCGCAACGGGGCCATCACGCCCAGCGGGACATAGTTGCCGTCGGCCGAAAACCAGAATTTCAGTTCCTGGTTGCCCTCGAACATGGCGCCCTTCACCACCGAGCAGGTGAAAAGGTGCGCGTCACGGGTTTCCGCCTTGGAGAGGTTGAACTTCTCCTGCCCATGGTAGGTGAGCACCACGTCGAAAACGGCGTCGTCAATGGCGAAACTCAGGTGATATTTGCCGCCCTTGTGCAAGCGCGAAATATCCATCGTCCGCAGATAATAGATGAGGGCGGGAAGGTCGTAAACGCATTCGTGAAGCGGAATTTCGTAGTGTTCGTCGCCCCGGCCGTTGAAATTGACATCGGCATGAATCACCTTCCGGTCCCAGTCGTAATGGTACTCGTTGGTGGCCGTGTACTTGCCCTCCAGGGTGTTGCGGGTGAACTTCAGGGGCCTCAACTCCTTGACGGTAAACCAGGAGTGGAAATCTTCCCTCATCTTGAAAAAGACATCGAAGAAGGGGGCCGACTTCACCCAGAAATTCACATGGTAGGCGGACTCCCCGTTGTACCGGGTTTCCTTCAGGTCCACGATGGCCTGGGCCACCTCCGTATTCACCAGGCCCCACTTGTACAGGAGGGACAGCGTAATCTCTTCCCCGGCCTTGTAAGGGGTTTTTCCGGTGGTGGGAATACAGCCTTTTCCCTGGCCGAAGACGGTCAGAGAAAACAGCAGACTGAATATAAGGAGTTTCCAGCGCATCGTCTAAAAAGCTTGCTGGGAAGATTCAAAATCGTAACCGGCATCGGGAGCGGGCTCGTTGGCGGCGCTGGCCACGGGGCCGCGCTGGGCATAGACATCCAGGCTCTGGTCCGGTTCCACGAACTTCACCTGGTTGGCCTTGTATTTCATCTCGATATCGCAGACTTCACCGTTACGGTGCTTGGCGATCACGATGTAGGCTTTTTCCTTGTCTTCCGGATTGTCGGACATGCCCACGAAATCCGGCCGGTGGATGAAGATGACCATATCGGCATCCTGCTCGATGGAGCCGGATTCGCGGAGGTCGCTGAGTTGAGGCTTCCCGGTGCCGCCCGTGCGCTGCACGGCGTTACGGGAGAGCTGCGACAGGGCGATGATGGGGATGTTCAGTTCCTTGGCCGTCGCCTTGAGGGTGCGGGAGATGGCGGCCACCTCCTGTTCGCGGAGTCCCCGGAGTTCCACCGGACCCTGCATGAGTTGCAGGTAGTCCACCACGATCAGGCGCACGCCTTTCTGCTTCACAAGACGCTTGGCCTTGGTCCGGAATTCCATGATCGGGATGCCGGGGGTGTCATCGATGTACAGCGGCGCCTTGGCCAGGCGCTTGAGGGTGTCTTCCAACTGGACCCACTCGTACGGTTCCAGTTTCACGCCGCCCTTGATCTTTTCTCCGGACAGGCCGCTCTCCGTCGTGATGAGACGCTTGCCCAACTGGTCGGCGCTCATCTCCAGGGAGAAGACGGCAACCGGCATGTTGGCATCCACCGCGGCATTGCGGGCGATGTTGAGGGCGAAAGCGGTCTTACCCACCGACGGACGGGCCGCCAGGATAATCAGGTCGCTCTTCTGCCAGCCCTGGGTGATGCGGTCGATGGAGGGATAACCGGAAGGCACGCCGGAGGGGCCGGTGATGCCCTGAAGTTCCTGCAGGTTGTCCAGCACCGAGTTGATGATGGAGCCGATATCCTGCACATCCCGCTTCACGTTGTTCTGGATGGCGGCGAAGACCTTGGTCTGGGCGTTGTCAATCAGGTCGTCCACGTTGGTGGACTCGTCGAACGACTGCTTCAGAATCTCATACGAAGCGGTGATGAGGTCCCGCTGGATGGTCTTCTGCTTGAGGATTTTGATGTAGTACTCGATGTGTGCGGCCGCGCCGATGTTCTGCGACAGGCTCGCGAGTACGACCGGACCGCCGATCACCTCCAGGTTTCCCTTGGAGCGGAGTTTTTCGCTCACGGTCACCAGGTCGATGCTCACATGCTCGTTCACCAGTTCCGCCATCGCCTCGAAAATCATCCGGTGCTGCGGATCATAGAAGCACGAGGCAGAGAGTTCCTCCATCGATTCGTCGATGGTGGCAGGCTCTACCAGCATCGCGCCCAGCACGGCCTCTTCTACATCCAGGGCCTGCGGGGGTTTGTTCCCCATCAGGGCCTCCAGGTCCATCGGCTCGGCGGCACGGGATTTTTTACGGGCGGGTTCCGGCATGGGACGGGACTATTCGAAATCCGGGTTGATGATGATACGGCCGCAGTGCTCGCAGATGATGAGTTTGCGGTTGGAGCCGATTTCCACGCGGCGCTGCGGGGTGATGGTGTTGAAGCAGCCTCCGCAGGAATCGCCGTTGTAGATACCCACGACGGCCAGGTGATTGTGGACGCTGGCGCGGATGCGCTCATAGGCGCTCATGGTACGGGCGTCGATCTTGGCGGCGCACTCGTCACGGCGCTCGCGGAGGACGGCCTCTTCCTTGGCGGTTTCCTCTACGATGGTCTCGAGTTCGGCCTTCTTGGCCTTGAGGTCTTCCGTGCGGATGGAAAGACGGTCCTTAATCTCGTCCAGTTCGGCCTTCTTGGCACCGATTTCATAACGGGTGTCGTTGATGGTCTTTTCGTCAATCTGGCGGAGAAGCTCCTGATTCTCAATTTCTTTGTTCAGGGAATCGTACTCGCGGGAGTTCTGGATGGTCTCCAGTTGACGCTGATATTTCTCGATGATGCTCTCGTGCTCGGAGATGGAGAGTTTGGCGTCTGCGATGTTGCGGTTGAACTGGTCGATGACGGCGGAGATGTTGGCGCTGCGCTCCTTCAGGGTAGCGATCTCCGCTTCCAGGGCAGCCACTTCGGCCGGCAGTTCGCCGCGAAGCTGGATAATCTTGTCAATCTCGGAATCCGCAGCCTGCAGGTTGTAGAGGGTCTTGAGTTTTTCCTCTACGGGCATATCGGAATCCGCGAAACTCTTTTGCAGGGACACGAAAGTCTCCCTGTTGTCGATAGGAGCCTCCACTTTGTTGGTGGCGGTGGTCTTCTTGGTACTTGCCATAAAACTTTATAAATCGATTTATATTCTTACAACCCGAAGTAGTGGACAGGGTTGCTCCTGTCCAGCACGGCACTTTTGTAACTCGCAAAGGTAGGAAAATTTTTCCGTATCTCCGCGAGGAAAATGTCCACAATCTCCACTTCGCTCTCAAAATGGCCGATATCCATGACCATGAAGCCCTCCGGAGTAAAGAAATTGTGGTAGGAAACATCGGCCGTGATATAGAGTTCTGCGCCGCGGGAGCGGGCAAGGGCCATCTCTGAGCCGCCGCTGCCCCCGAGAAGGGCCACCCGGGTAATGGGCGTTTCCAGCGGTTTGGAACTGCGGATGACCTTCAGGCCGAATTTCTCCCGCACATAGGCCAGGGCCTCGGCGCCGGTCATCGGCTGCGGGAAGTCTCCCAGGCAGCCCAGGCCCACCGTCCCGTCCTCTTCCGGAGCCAGAATGCCGATGTTCTTCAGGCCCAGCCTCCTGGCCATGGCGCCGCTCACCCCGGCCATCACTTTGTCGGCCGTGGTGTGGGCGGCATAAACGGCCACTCCGTGCCTTACGGCCAGCATCACGGCCGCCCCTACCGGGTCGCCGGCGTTGATGCGGCGGATGCCTTTGAAGATGAGCGGATGGTGCGTCACCACCATGTCGCAGCCTTTTTCCACGGCCTCCCGGATCAGTTCCGGCGTGCAGTCAAAACCCACCAGAACGCCGTGAACGGTATCCTCCGGACTGCCGATGAGCAGCCCGCTGTTGTCCCAGTCTTCCTGGATGCGGAGCGGAGCGAAATCCTCCAGCACCTGTGTGATATCCCCTACCCTCATAATGCCTTGCGTACTTGAACCAACTGTTCCCGGATTTCCTTCAGGACGCCGATGGCCTTCACCCGTTTGTCCACGCTGCGGCGGTCTTCGGTGAGGCGCTGCCTGGCCCCCTCCAGCGTAAGGCCCTGGTTTTTGAGCAGGAACTGGATTTGCTTGAGGGTTTCGATATCCTCGGGGTGATACAGCCGGTTGCCCTTCGCATTGCGCTGGGGCTTGATGAATTTCTCGAAGTAATTGCTCCAGTAGCGTATCGCTGAGGCATTTTCGCCCAGTTCCTGCGCCACTTCGCCCATTGTGTAAATCAGTTTAGCCATAGTTCTACAAATTTAATCGCAAAACCATAGAAAACCAAAATAATTCCACTTAAACAAGGGAATTTCCCTCCCCCGCGGGGCAATTCCCGCCCTTTTTGCCCCTGAGGGCTATGGTCATGATGCAGGTGGAGAGGACTGTCCCCTCTGCCAGGCAAACACACGATGCAATGGTGCAAAAGGTCTGCTTTTAACCCACACACCTTTTGCGCCAAAACGGACTTACAGCCCCCTCTAGCCCATATTCACCGCAAAAGGTCGGCCCCTTAAAATCCGACCTTTTGCAAAAACACCTCTCTCCAAGAATGGCCGATAACCACCGGCGGCGGCAGTTGAGGCAGAGGCAGGGCATTGACGTGACCGCAAAAAAAACGTATCTTTGCAGTGCCAGAGAACAATCTCCGGGAAATAGTGACGATTGATATGAAAAAAATTTTACTGTTTTTTTCCCTTCTGATGGGAACTTGTGCCCTCGCATCTGCGCAGGATATCATTACCAAAAAGGACGGAACGGACATCCGGGCCAAAGTTATGGAAGTCTCTCCGACCGAAATCAAATACTACGATTGGGATAATCAGGAAGGCCCGCTGTTCATTGTCAAACCTTCCGACATCCTGGTAATTCGTTTTGAGAACGGAGCCAACTATGTTGTTGACAACCCGGAAAAAGTAGCGCTGGAGGTGAACAATGCCTTTTTCATTCACCATCCGGATCCGGTTTCTGTCCTGAGCGACGGAAACCTCCGCTACAAGGATTTGAAAGGAGCCTATTCTACAAGTGACTATGTTTACCTGTCCACTCCCCGCTACGGTCTGGGGTACCCCTGGCTGAATCTGATTATCCCAGGCCTGTCCCAATACTGCATGGGAGAACCCGGACTGGGCACAATGTATCTGCTTCTGGGTGTAGGCAGTTCCATCATTACCGGTGTCGGATACGGACTTGTCGGATCATCGGCCATAAGAACAAATGGCAGAATCATATACGAGCAGCCGCAGTTCAATACCGGAACAACCCTCGCACTTATCGGACTGGCCGCCAACATCGCCGTCACAGTCACCTCCATTGTCAATGCCTACAACGTAGCAAAAGTGAAGAGCCTGTATGCCGAAGACCTGCGGAACTACCGCCAGGGCTATTCCATCATGGTTGCCCCCACCGTGCTCTTTGCATCGGCACCCACCGGCCTCCAACCCGCTCCCGGCATCGGCCTCAAAGTCACCTTCTAAAAAGTGATGGGCCGGCTGTTTTATACAACCAACTAATATTCAACAACTTGCAAAATGGCGCCAGCCCGGAGCCTCAAAAAAACGAGGCTTCGGGCTGGATGTTTATTCGCAACCATCTATTTATCAGACGCTTACAACTTGAGCCAAAGCCCGGCGCAAGCGGCGAAGCGCAGCGCAAGCGAAGCAAGAAACGAGTTACTGCCGGGGGGCCGGCTGGTGGGAGAAACTGCGGCGGGGACCTTCGGCCGCAAGCCAATAATCATGGTCAAAGGCCTCTCCCGGGAAGGCATACGGGCCCTCGTGGTCTATCACAAAGGCCATATACGTAATGGGAAGGCCCATCTCCAGGAACATTTTCTCGTAGAACGTCTGCACCTGCAGGACCGCTCCCATGTCTGTCAGGAAGGGATGCCCGGCCACACAAGAGGGAGGGAGCCATCCGTCAGGATGGGAGGGGTCGCGAAGCGACGGTTCGGGGATATACATTCCTTCCTCGTAAATGTCTGTCCCATACACAAGCACCTTGAGGTCATTGACTTTGCAAACAGCCTGGGTGTATTCGTAAAGAAAGCGCGAGTCGGTCTTCAGGTGGACGATGCCGCCGGGCTTCAGGAACTTGCGGTAGCGCTCCAGGAAAAGCGGCGACGAGAGGCGGGCGTTCTCGGAGCCCCGCAACTGCGGATCGCTGAAAGTGAGCCAGATTTCGCTCACCTCGCCGGGGCCGAAGAAGGCCTCGATAAACTCGATGCGGGTGCGCAGGAACGCCACATTGGGCATCGCCTGCTGCGTGGCTTCCTTGGCTCCTTTCCACAGGCGCGCGCCCTTGATATCCACGCCGATATAGTTGATATCCGGGTGCCGCCGGGCCAGGGCAACGGTGTAATCCCCCTTTCCGCAGCCCAGTTCCAGCACGATGGGATGGTCATTTCCGAACATGTCCCGTCCCCAGTTGCCCTTGATGGGATGGTCATTCAGTTTCAGTTCCCTGCTGCCGGCTCTTTGGCCAGGACGGCCGATGCGTCCGGCTGCAGCAGGCAGCGGAACGTCTCGTTCTCGGCAAATTTCTTCAGTTTTCCGTGTCCCATAGATTCTTCACTTCGTTCAGAATGACTTCACTTCGTTCAGAATGACATGGCCTCAGTCATTCTTTGTCCTGGTGAGCACAAGTCCCAGTCCCCGCAGACCTTCCGGCGCCGAAGGGGCATAGACCGTCAGCGTCCACAGACCGGCTTCCACGGGGGATACGCCGGCGCGGTACGGCTCGTACACTTCTGCCGCCAGGGGCAGATAGACCTTTTCCCGGAGCAGCGAATCGGAAGGCGATTTCCACTGGACCAGCAGCGGCATCTCGGAGGGAATTTCCTGCCCGGAAGCGGCATCGATACGGGTAAAGAAGTCCAGATTGTACACCACGGTGGTATCGGCCATGTCCAGGACAAACTCATAAGGGCCGTCCCCGGGGATGAAGGTTTCCACGGAGGCCGGCTCCCGGCAGGCCGAAAGCAGCAAAGCGGCGGACAGTATGAGGAGCAACCGGCGCATCATTCCTTGGGGGCCTTGTTGCGCGTGCGGTTGCGATTGCGGTTACGGCGCTTCTTTTTCTTCTCCGGGTCGAAACGGTTGATGGCATCGTCCCCGACGGCCGATATGAACTCCGGTGCGGAAACCTCCTCCTGCCGCAGCGTAGAGGGTTTTTCTCCCCGGCGGTTCATCTCCTGGATGTCCCGGACCTCCTGGGCCGACAGCGGGAAAATCTGGGCCAGGGAACCTTTCTCATAGGAGAAATACAGCGTTTCGGCCAGGATGTCGGTCTTCACCAGGAAGGCCTGTCCGTCCTGCAATTCCAGCGGCTCCACCACCCGCGGGATGCGGGAATGGGCGTCCAGATAGGCCGCCACCTCGTAATTGAGGCAGCACTTGAGTTTGCCGCACTGGCCGGCCAGTTTCTGCGGATTCAGGGAAAGGTCCTGCGTCCGGGCCGCCGACGTAGTGATGGACTTGAACTCCGTGATATAATTGGCACAGCAAAGTTCCCGCCCGCAGACGCCCAGACCGCCGATCAGGCCGGCTTCCTGCCGGGCGCCGATCTGCTTCATCTCCACGCGGATATGGAACTCCTCGGCAAAATCCTTGATGAGTTGGCGGAAGTCCACGCGGCCGTCGGCAATGTAATAAAAGATGGCCTTGGTGCCGTCTCCCTGGAATTCCACGTCGCCGATTTTCATTTCCAGGCCGAGGTTATTCGCCAGCACGCGGGCCCGGATCATCGTTTCCTGCTCGCGGGCGATGGCCTCCTGCCAACGCTGGATATCGAAGGGGCGGGCCTTGCGGTAAATCTTGCGCAGTTCCCCCTTGGAGGGGTCCACGCCCTTGCATTTCATCTGCCGGCCGACGATGGGGCCTTCCAGCGTGACGATGCCCAGGTCGTGCCCGTTGGCCGCCTCCACCACCACCAGGTCGCCGGTCTTGATGCTCTGGCCGGAAGCGTTCACATAGATTCCTTTGCGGGTGTTCTTGAAGCGCACCTCGTAATAATCGTTGAACTGCTCCTGGGCGATGCCTTTGAGCGTGTCGTACACTTCCAGTTTGCAGCAGCCCTGCCGGTAACGGATATCCCGGTTGCCGGTCTGCTCGTCTATCGTTACAGTACAACCGCGGAAGCAGTCGAACTGGATGGATTCATTGCTATAGTCATTCATAGGGTATATAATTGATTCACCAAATCGGTGAAGAGGATTTTCTGGTTCACGTTGCGCTCGACAAGGAGCAGGGAGCGGTCCAGGGCCGCCATTCCCCTGCGCGGGAAAGTGGGCTTGAGACTGCGGGCCATGCGGGTGTAAAAATCTTCCTCCCCTTCCGGGATGCGGGCGAGCGAAGGCATCTTCTGCAGGAGGAAAATGCGGCGAAGGTCCTCCGATGCCAGACGGCAGAAGGTCTTCTGCTGCTCCCGGACTTTCAAATCGGCCACGGCCTCTCCGGTTTCCAGGGCTCCCAGCATGTCACGGGCCACCACGGCCTCCAGCAAATCGTGGAACAAATCCACCAGGGCCGAGTTTCCCGCCGCTTCCCGGGCGTGGACCTCGCGGTCGGCCTCCGGGGAGAGGGGTTGCACGCGCAGGTGCAGACAGCGGGAGGCAATGGTCACCAGCACCTTTTCCGGGGCGTGGGTGATCAGGAGGAAAAGGGTTTTCTGCGGCGGTTCTTCCACTATCTTGAGCAGCGCATTGGCCGCCTGGGCGTTCATCTTCTCCGGAAGGTACAGCACCACCGTCCGGTAACCGCCCTCCACGGCCGACAGCGACAGCCTTTCCAGGATGCTGCGGGCCTCATTCACCGAGATGTTGCTCTGCTTCCCCTCGATGCCGATGGCTGTATATAACTCATTCTCAAAGAAATACGGATTATCCAGCACCAAGTCCCGGAATTTCCCCACATACTGCAGCGAAACGGGCTTGTCGGCCCCCGCCACGGGGAAGACGAAATGGATGTCAGGATGGATCAGTTTCTGCACGCGCGGATTGCCGCCGTACAGTTCTTCCAGGAATTGCAGGACCAGCGGAAAAGCCCCGCCGCCGTCGTCTTCGTGCAGCAGCATGGCATGCGGAATGTGCCCGCTCTCCACCATCTGGTGCAGGGCGTTCACCACTTCCGTATTTCCGTAAATCTTCATAGATTCTTCACTTCGTTCAGAATGACGGGGTTCGTTCAGAATGACGGGGCTGTCAAATCTGCCGGTCCCCCACATAGTGGGTCAGGGCCGTCAAATAGTCTTTCCGGGCCGACGGCGGGAAGGCTTCCAGACATTCCAGCGCCTGGTCCAGATATCGGTTCATCACCTCGGTGGCCCGGCCCACGCCGTCGTGCTCTTTCACAAAGGCGCGCACTTCGGCCTCCAGTTCGGGACGGTCGGAAATGCGGGCCACCTTTTCCCGGACGGCCTTTTCCTCCGACTCCGATACGCTTTCCAGCGCACAGAGCAGCGGCAGGGTGATTTTCTGCTCCCGGAGATCGATCCCCGCGGGCTTTCCCAGAGCGACGTCCGAAGCATAGTCGAAAATGTCGTCCTTGATCTGGAAAGCCGTACCCAAACGGGCGGCGAACGTCTCTGCCGCCTTGCATAAGGGCTCCGGCGCCTGTACGGAAATGGCGGCCGACACGGCGGCGGTCACAAAAAGGGAAGCCGTCTTCCCATAGACAATCCGAAAATAGTCTTCCCGCGTCGTGGTTCCCAGGCCGGCCAGTTCCATCTGCCGCAGTTCCCCTTCGGCCAGGTGGCTGAGGGTGGCCGCGAAGCGGCGGAGCACTTTCTCCGGCTCCACCCGGGCTTCGAGGACCAGCGACACGCAGCGGACCAGCCAGAAATCTCCGATCAGGACAGCCGCCCGGGGGTTCAGAAGGGCCGCCACCGTGGGCCTTCCCCGCCGCAGCGTTGCACCGTCCACCACGTCGTCGTGGAAGAGCGTGGCGTTGTGCAGCAGTTCGATGGCGGCGGCATACCGCACGGTAGAATCGTTCACCTTTCCCAGGGCGCCCGCCATCAGGAGGGCGAGCATGGAGCGAAGCATCTTTCCGGGGCGCTCCCGGAGGCTCTTGTTAAGGGATTCCAAAAGGGCCACATCCGACTTGAGAGACGCCGCGATCTGCGCCTCCACTTGCTCCAGGTCCCCTTTCAGGAAAGTATGTATCTCTTTAATTTCCACTTATTTGAAGTATTCCAACAAGTCTTCCACCGTTTCCGGGAAATGGAGCAGGTCCACATCGGCCCGGTCTGTCATGTTGGTGGCGACGTAATGGTCCAGAAGGGCTTTGAGCGGATTGTAGAATCCGTCCAGGTTGAGGGCGAAGACCTCGCCTTCATACCGGTGCAACTTCCGCAGCGTGTGCGTTTCCATGAGCTCGTCCAGCGTGCCGATTCCGCCCGGAAGGGCGATGGCGGCCACGGTGTTTTCACGCATCTTTTCCTTCCGGTCGGCCATGGTTTCCGTCCACAAGACCTCCGTCAGACCCGGATTCTCCAACCCCTGCATGAAACGGGGCAGCACGGCCACGTGGCGGCCGCCCACCTTCAGGGACTCTTCCGTAATGGCACCCATCGTTCCGCGGGCTCCGCCGCCGGAGATGATGTCGTACCCCAGCGCATGCAGGCCCCGGACCAGCCTCCGGGCCGCCTCGTTGTATTTGGGGTCGATGGTACCGGAAGAAGCACAATAGATGACAACCTGCCTGCCCATCTTAGAAGAACATGCCAAGGGTTATCTTTACGCCGGAATAGTTCTTGACATCCTTCAGATCGGAAGTGGCCGCCGCTTCAATGGCGGACGCATTGAGTTTGTCTCCGCTGTAGAGTTGGCCGATATTCTTGAACCACTGCACGGAAATCTGGAAATGATTCATCAGTTCCAGGCCGCCGCCGACACCGAAACCGCCCTCGAACTTGTTCTTGGCATCCCGCAGGTAACTTCTGAAGGGCTCCATGTCCATGCCATACGTAAAGATATTGTAATCCTCGCTGCCATAGACCTGATAGCCGATGAACGGTTCGAACAGGAAGAACGGCCGGAACACCAGCAGGTCCACGCCCAACTGCAGTCCCAGTCCCAGTTCCAGATAACCGCCCCGGGTGGAAAGGTTGCGGAAATTATCCTTGAGAGTGGCTCCTTTTACCTGATAGGACAGTTCGGGCTGGGCCGAAAAGATGGGGCCCATCTTGATCTTGTAAGCCACGCCCACATGGTACAGGGACATGCTCTTGGAGTCCGGTTTCCAGTTACCGTCCGTACTGGTGTTGGAACTGGTCCAGCCGCCGATAACGCCGAACTGGGCATTGGCGGTGGCCATGGCGGCCAGAACCAATGCAATGCAAAGGAAGAGTTTTTTCATGGGTTCAGAGGTTTGCTTTGATCTTTTCTACCAGAGCAGGTTTGGGCATGGCGCCCACGGTTTTGTCCACCAGTTCGCCGTTTTTGAAGAACAGGAGGGTAGGGATGCTCATGATGCGGTACTGGGCGGCCACCTCATCGGCGTCGTCCACATTCACCTTCACCACGGAGATTTGGTCGGCCATCTCTTCCTCCACCTCGTCCAGGATGGGAGAGAGCATGCGGCAGGGACCGCACCAGGTGGCCCAGAAATCAACGATGACAAGTTTGCTGTCCTGCAGCAACTCGGAGAAATTGGTATTGCTAGCTACTTTTGCCATAATTTTTAGTCTTTAATCTTACAAAGATAATGAAAAAAAATTAGAGCGCTTCTTCCACCGGAAGAACATAGGCCCTCAGGCCCAGGGCGCGGCCCTCCGCATCCGTTTTGCGGAGCGCCTCCATCACCTTGGGGGCCAGGCTGTCTTCCACTACGGAAAGAATGGCATGGTTCTGCGTGGGCCAGGCATGGGAGCCCAGGTGCGGTTCTCCGTCCACGGAGCCTCGGCCGCCCACGTCCTGCCACACGGTATAGCCCCGCTGGCCCAGTTTCTCCAGCAGTTCCACAATCTCCTGATTGTAAGCCTGATTATAGGAAATGAATATTGCTTTCATGGATTACTCTTGTTTTTTAGCCTTTCTTCTTTCACGGTGTTCGGTGAAACCGCAGTAGAGGACCGGGATCAGGACCAGGGTGATGAGGGTGGACACCGACAGACCCCAGGCCACGGTGGTACCCAGGCCGCGCCACATCTCGGAACCTTCGCCCCGGCCCAGGGCCATGGGCAGCATACCCAGCACCGTCGTGAGCGTCGTCATCAGAATCGGGCGCAGACGGCTCTTGGCGGCCATGACGGACGACTCGCGCACGCTGTACCCGCGCTCCTGCAGGAGGATGGTGTAGTCGATAAGCACGATACCGTTCTTCACCACGATACCCAGCAGGATGATGATGCCGATAAGCGACATCACGCCGATGGCCAGATTGGCGAGCATGTTGCCCAGCGCCACGCCCACGAAGGCGAACGGGATGGAGAACATGATCACGAACGGGCCCATGAAACTCTCGAACTGGGAAGCCATCACCATGTACACCAGGATAACGATCAGAAGCACCAGGAACAGCATGTCCGAGAACATGTCCTGCTGGTTTTCATAGTCACCGCCGATGCGCCAACTCATCTCCGGGGGAAGCGGATTGGAATTGAGCAGTTCCGTCACGGTTTCCACACCCTCGCTCAGGGACTTGCCCTGGGCCATGATGCCGGTGACCATGATGTAACGGTCACGGTTTTTGCGCTGGATGGTGGGCGGCACCTTGGCTTCCTTGATGCGTCCCAGGTCCTTTACGCGGATACCGCGTCCCTGGGTATTGTAAATCATGATGTTCTCGATATCCTCGAGGCTGGTACGGAACTCCGGAGCGTAGCGCACACGGATGTTGTACTCTTCACCGTCCTCCCGGTAGTAGGAGCCCACCGAGCCGGACATGGCGGCCGATACGGCGGCGGCGGCCGTCACGGAAGACAGGCCGTTGAGGGCCAGTTTCTCACGGTCGAAGTCCACCTCGTATTCCGGGGTGTACTGGTCGCGGGAGAGGATGACCTGGGCGAAGAGTCCGCTGTCCATCATCCGCTGACGTACGGCGCGGGCGGCCGTCTCCGTATCGGAGAAGTCGTAGCCGTAGATTTCCAGTTGGACGGAAGCGCGGCCTCCCATGCCGCCGCCCTCGCTCACGTTGAACTTGTTGAGTTCCGGGAAGAGGCGGAGGTCGGCGCGGACGATGTCGGCCAGTTCGCTCACGCTGCGCTTACGGTTTTCCATGGAACCCACATTGATGTTCATGGAAATGAGGTAGGTGCCGTTCTGCTGCATGGAGGCGAAGGCGTTGTCGGAATCGGCCTGGCCGAAGCGGTAACTCATCACCTTGATCTCGGGAATGTCCTCGGCGATTTTCTTGTAGATACGGGCCGCCACGTCGCGTGTCACGTCCTGCGCCGTACCGATGGGCAGTTCGATGGTGGCCTGCATGCGGCCGGAGTCGGCATTGGGGAAGTACTCGGTCTTCATCCGCGGGATGTAGATGGCCAGCACGGCGCCGAAAATGACCAGCGCCCCCACAAGGATCAGTTTCTTGCGGTTCATGCACCAGCCGATGAGGTGGGAATAACCGGCCGAAACGGCGTCCAGGGCCTTGTTCACGGGACCGAACACCGCCTTGTAGAGTTTGTTGGTCGTGGGCTTGTTGTCCATCAGTTGTGAGCACAGCATCGGAACCAGCGTCAGGGCGGCCGTGGTGGACACGATCATGATGATGGACACGATCCAGCCGAGCTGCTTGAACATGATGCCGGCCATGCCGGAAATCATGGTCAGCGGCAGGAATACGCACAGCATCGTAAGGGTGGAGGCGATGACGGAGATACCCACCTCGGAGGTTCCGTGGACGGCGGCCTCCTTGGGCTTCTCTCCCCGTTCCAGGTGGGACGTCACGTTCTCCAGCACCACGATGGCATCGTCCACCACCATGCCGATGGCGATGGACAGGGCGCTCATGGAGATGATATTGAGCGTATTGCCGGTGGCAAAGAGGTACAGGAGGGAGGCCAGGAGGGCGATCGGGATACTGAGCACCACGATGAGGGTGCCCTTCAGGCGGCCCAGGAAGAGGAACACCACCAGCATCACCACCAGGAAGGTGATGAGGATGGTCTCCTTGAGGGAGTTGATGGTGCGGAGGATGTTGTCGGAGTTGTCCACCACCGTGGTGATGTGGACATCGGCCGGAAGGTTGCGCTCCAGCGCGACCATCTCCTTCTTCACCTTGCGGATGACCTCGACGGTATTGTAGCCCGACTGCTTTTGGATGATGATCTGGGCGCCGCGGGTGCCGTTGGTATAGGATTCCTGCGATTTTTCCTCCACGTCATCCACCACGCGGGCCACGTCCCGGAGGTAAACGGTACCGCCGTTGAAACTGCCCAGCACCACGTCCAGCAGTTCGGAGGGGTCCTGGAACTCCTTCTTGATGCGGAGGGTATAGGTGTCCGAGCCGATGTCGATGCTGCCGGAAGGGATGTTCCGGTTTTCGGCGGCGATAATCTGGGAAATGGCGGGGATGGACAGGTTGTAGGCTTCCAGTTTGGCCGGGTCGCAATAGACCTGGATCTCACGCTTGGGGGCGCCTGCCACCGACACCGTACCCACACCGGACACGCGGGCCAGCGGCGTGGCCACCCTCTCGTCCAGAATCTTGTCCAGGGCCGATACGCTGGAACCGGCCGTGGCGGCCATGATCATGATGGGCATGTCGTCCACGCTGAACTTGAACAGGAAGGGCAGCGAAGCCCCGTCCGGCAGCGTCTGGGAAATCATGTCCAACTTGTCGCGGACGTCGTTGGTGGCTTCGTCGATGTCTGTTCCGTACTCGAACTCCAGGGTGAGGACGGCAATGTTCTCCCGGGAATTGGACGTGATGTTTTTAAGGTCGGCCACACCGTTGAGGGAGTTTTCCAACAGTTTGGTAAGGTTGTTCTCCACATCTTCGGCCGATGCGCCGGGATAGGAACTCATCACCATGATGACGTTGGACTCCACGTCGGGGAAATTATCGACCGGCAGCCGCGTAAGGGCGAAAAAGCCCAAGATGGCGAACGCCAGGAAGAGCAGCCCCGTGGTGACCGGATTGTTTACTGCAGTTCTGTAGATACTCATAGCACGTTCACCTTCACACCGTCCTTGAGGGCGGCCTGGCCTTTAACTACAACCGTCTGGCCGTCGGAGAGGCCTTCGGTAATCTCATATTCGGCGCCTATGTGGCGGCCGGTCTTCACCGGAACGTAACTCACGGTACCGTCGGCCTGCAGGACATAGATGAAGCGGGTGCCGGTACCTTCCTGCTTCACGAGGCACTGATCGGGAACCACCACGGAACGGCGGTCGCCGAAGTTCACCGTCACGCGGGCGTACATGCCCGGACGGAGGGCCTTGTCGGCATTGCTGACTACCACCTCGGCCTTGAAGGTATGGGTGGCGGCATCGATGGTGGGATAGAGCCTGTCCACCTTGCCTGAGAAACTGCGGCCGGGGAGGGCATCGACGGTGAGGGTCACCTGGTCTCCCCTTTTCACTTTGGCGTATTCGCTTTCGGAAATGCCCACGTGCAGTTTCACGGGAACCACCTGCTGGACCGTGAACAGCGGGGCCGACATGGCGAACATGTCGCCGGCGTCAAAATTGCGCGCCGTCACAAAACCGGTGATGGGGCTGCGCAGGATGGTGTTTTCCTCTACGTTCTGGTAGTTGGTCCTGCGCACCTTGTAGCCCAGTTCGGCCGCTTCGAAATCGCTCTGGGAGACGCCGCCTTCCTCGTAGAGGCTCCTCAGGCGCTGGTATTCGATTTCGTCGTTCTGGATCTGGAGGGCCAACTGGTCCAACTGGAGGCGGTCCATCTCGGCCAGGATCTGGCCTTTGGACACATAGTCTCCCACTTCCACGTTGATTTTGCGGATGCGTCCGCCCTGCTGGGGCATGATATTGTTCACGGCATAGGGCTCCACCGTGGAAGCGTAAGTGATTTCCTGGGGTACGTTTCGGGCCTGGGCCACGGCTACTTCCACATTGGGAATCACCTCTGCGGGAACGGCCGCCGCCTCTTCGGCTTTACGGGAGCCGTTGCCGCCGCAGGAAAGGGCGGCAGCCAGGACGGCCAAAATGGCAAAGTTCTTTTTCATATCGTTTCTCTTTATTTTTCTTCAGTGAAATCGTAACCAAGCGTCTGCTCCAGGCCGGCCTTGGCAATGACAAAATTGTAGATGGCCTGCACCTGCTGCAGACGGGTCTGGGTGAGGGTGAGTTCCGTGTTGTTCAGATCGGTGAACGTGGTCTTGCCCACCTCGTAACTCTTGGATGCGATGTCGTAGGCCTTTTCGGCGCTCTTGAGCGCGGCCGATGCGGCGTCGTACGTGCGCATGGCCGTTTCCATGGTGGAGAGGCTCTGGCGGATGCCGATCCGCAGCTGCCGCTCGGTATTCTTGCGCTGAAGTTCCAGCTCGTCGGCCTGGACGCGGGTCTGCCGGATGGTGTGGTACCGCTGTCCGCCGGAGAAGATGGGGATGGTGAGCGAGAACACCATGGTGCTGGACGGCAGCCACTTCCACTGGCTCAGGTTGAACTTGTCGCTCTGGGTGTAATAGTTGTACGAAAGCTGCATGTTCAGGGTAGGGACATAGGCATACTGCTGCATGCGGATCTGCTTGGCCAGGGTTTCGGCCTGGATGGCCAGTTGCTGCATCTGGGAGTTGCGGTCCAGCGTGGCCACCTCGGCCTCGTTGATATCATAGAACATGTGCTCCGAATAGTCGGACAGGCGGCCTTGCACGTCGATGGCGCGGTCCAGGTCCAGCCCCATCACGGCCTTGAGTTGCCAGAGGCCCAGACGGATGGAATTCTCGGCATTATAGAGATTGGGAATGGCGGCAGCGTATGTGCTCTTGGCACGGGCCAGGTCCATTTCCGAAGCCTTCTGCACATTGTAGCGGCTCTCGGTGAGTTTGAGGTTGCGGGCCGCATTCTCCAAAACGGCGTTGTACACCTCATAGGAGGCCTTGGCCATGAGGACGGCGAAATAGGCCTGTTTCACGGAAGACACCGTTCCCAGGCGCGACTCGCGGGCTTTTTCCACGGCCAGTTCCACCTGGTCTCCGGTGATGCGGAGGCTTTCCCATAACTGAAGGTTCACCAGGGGCATGGAGGCGCTGAGGCCGAAGGTCACCTGGTTGCGGCGGCCCATCTCGATGGGGTCGCTGCTGGAAGTGGTGGTTCCCTCGCTGGGCGTGGGGACATAGGGGATGAACGGCGTGCTGGTAGCCTCATAGAGTTGTTCGATGTAATACATGATAGGATCCATCAGGCCGGCCATCATGGAAGCCATGCCGCCTCCGCCGCTTCCGGAAGAACTGCTGCTGTCATCCGAGCCGAAGAACACCTTCTGCTTCTGGATGGCAAAACTGTACATGCCCGAAGCGTTTATCTGCGGGAAAAGAGCGCCATAGGCTCCCTTCCGGGCATACTTTTGCCGCTGGATTTCCATATCGGCCACTTTGACGGAGGTGTTTTCCGAAAGAGCTATCTTGAGTGCGTCGTCCAGGCTGATCACGAGGGCCGTATCCGTCACGGGGCGCTCCGTCCCCTGGTACTGTGCCCATGCCGCCGAAGGGGCGAGCAGCAAAAGCAACAAAATCAATTTTTTCACTTGCATACTAACTAAATTAAGCCGCATATTTACTACAAAAATTACACCTGCCACCACATCATTTTAAAATACTTTTTAAAACTTGCGATTTCGGGGCGAAAAACCGTTGTTCCGCATTATTTTTGCTATCTTTGTGGTCTATGGAATATTTGGTAGTCAATTGGAACATAGACCCTGTCATCTTCCACCTGGGAGGCATCGAACTCCGGTGGTATTCGGTCTTGTTTGTCAGCGGGTTCATTCTGGGCTGGTATATCATGCGCAGTTTCTTCCGCCGCGAAAAAATCAATGAAAGCCTTCTGGACCCCATGCTGTACATGCTGCTTATCTGCACCATCGTGGGCGCCCGCCTGGGGCACTGTCTCTTCTATCAGCCGGACTATTATCTGGGCAGTTGGCAGGGCTTCTGGGAAATCTTCATGCCCTGGAAGGGGGGTCTCGCCAGCCATGGCGGCACCATCGCCATCCTCCTGGGCATCTGGTGGTATGCCCGGAAATA
The DNA here is from genome assembly GCA_017447815.1 of Bacteroidales bacterium. Lineage (GTDB taxonomy): Bacteria > Bacteroidota > Bacteroidia > Bacteroidales > UBA932 > Cryptobacteroides. The sequence continues at coordinate 47,007 of JAFSMS010000042.1, forward strand.
TGGCAGGAAGAACGACTTCGACTACGTCTGGGTGTTGGACCATCTGGTGATTCCGGTCGCTTTCGCAGCCTGCTTCATCCGTCTGGGAAACCTCTTCAATTCAGAGATTTACGGCGGTCCCACCAGCCTTCCCTGGGGTTTTGTCTTCCAGCGTAACGGAGAAACCGTTCCCTGCCATCCCACCCAACTCTACGAAGGAGGCACCTATCTCCTGCTGGGCATCGTGCTCATGTGGCTGTACTGGAAAAAACTGGACAAACTGTACCGCGGCACCTTCGTGGGCCTGTTTCTCATCGTGTGCTTCGGCAGCCGCTTCCTCATCGAATTCGTGAAAAACCCGCAGGTGGAGTTCGAGCAGGACATGGTCCTCAACATGGGGCAGCTCCTCAGCATCCCCTTCGTACTGCTGGGTATCGGCTTCCTGGTGTATGCCTATGTGAAAAAACTTCCCGCCGCAGCCGTCCATCCGGAGAGAACGGCGCAGAAGAAAGATCCCACCCACTTCGCCCACAGCATCGAGAAATAGGGTGGCCCATAACCTCCTGCCACTCAGCCATTTACGTACAATCCTCTGCGCATTTTGCGCAGAGGATTGTACGTAAGTGCTTCAGGGATAGCGCGTTGTGAGTCACGCGCACGGAAGAGGGGCTTAGTCCTGGATGGCGGCGATGCCGGGGAGGACTTTGCCTTCGATGGCTTCCAGCATGGCGCCGCCGCCGGTGGAGACGTAACTCACCTTGTCGGCATAGCCCATCTGGGTAACGGCGGCCACGGAGTCGCCACCACCGACGAGGGTGTAGGCACCATTCTTGGTGGCCTCGGCCAGGTCTTCAGCGATCTGGAGGGTACCCTTGGCGAAGTTCGGAAGCTCGAAAACGCCCACGGGACCGTTCCAGAGGATGGTCTTGGAGCTCAGGATAATCTTCTTCCAGTTCTCCAGGGAAGCGGGTGCGGCATCCATGCCCTCCCAGTCGTCGGGAATCTCGGTGATGGGGAAAATCTTGCGGGGCGTGTCGTTGTCGAAGGCCTGGCCGCAGACGGTGGCCACGGAGAGGGACAGGTTTACGCCGCGCTCCTTGGCTTCCTTCATAATCTCCAGTGCATCGGGAATGAGCTCGTCCTCATGCAGGGACAGGCCGATATGGCCGCCCTTGGCCTTGATGAAGGTATAGCCCATGCCGCCGCCGATGATGAGGTTGTCCACCTTGCCGACGAGGTTCTTCAGGACGGCCAGTTTGGAACTCACCTTGGAGCCGCCGATGATGGCGGTCAGGGGACGCTGTGCATTCTTGAGCACATTGTCGATGGCCTTGATTTCGCCTTCCATCAGGTAGCCGAACATCTTGTCATTGGGGAAGTACTCGGCGATGAGGGCGGTGGAACCGTGGGCGCGGTGAGCGGTACCGAAAGCGTCGTTGATGTAGCAGTCGGCATAGCTGGCGAGGGTCTTTACGAACTCCTTCTGGGAGGCCTTCACGGCAGCCTTGGCGGCTTTCTTTTCCTCGTCGGAGGCATCCTCGGCCAGGCCGCGGGGCTTGCCTTCTTCCTCGGCGTAGTAGCGGAGGTTCTCCAGGAGGAGGGCCTCACCGGGCTTCAGGGCATCGGCCTGGGCCTTGGCCTTCTGGCA
>JAFSMS010000043.1 GCA_017447815.1 Bacteroidales bacterium
AGCGATTTATATTTGGTTCGATTATTTACTCGCCGAAAGGTATTCTTTAAGCGCTTCCACATATTTACCAAAGGCTTCCTGGCCCGCGGGAGTAATCCTGCAGGTAGTACGGGGCATCTTGCCCTTGAAGCCCTTCTCCATGGTGATATATCCGGCAGTGGTGAGTTTGTCTATCTGCACGCTGAGGTTACCTGAGGTGGCCCCTGTCTGCCTTTTCAGATAGGTGAAATCGGCTTCATCCACTCCGGCCAGGATGCTCATCACCGCCAGCCGGAGTTCAGAATGAAGGAGCGGATCTAACTTGGGAAACATAGGCTACTTGTACTGTTGTTTTACAATAAGCCCTGTGGCTGCCAGGACGATCCCAGCAAATGTGAAGATGAACAATTGTTCGGCTTCTGCCTGGGCGATATAAAATATGGCCAGGCCTCCGATGCCGGTAATCCATCCGGCAATCTTTATCGTCCAGTTCTTGAGGACAATGCCGCTGATAGTTTCTGCTATTCCGAAGAGAAGGACAATCTGCGCTGTCAGAGTAGCCCCAAGGACAATTGCGGTAAGTTGACTGTCGCCAAGCAGGCTGTAAAGAACCGTGAACAGGGCGATAGAGCAGGCAAACACCCCGAATGATCCCCAGATGCCGCCGTTGATACGGCTGATGTAGTTCTCTGCGCGAGGTGCGGCGTCCTTGATTTTAATCCACCTGGCAAGGGGATAACCGATGGCGGGAAGCGCAAACCATAGATTGTTCCATACCGCCTTTCCAGTGGTTTTCCAGAGGGTGAAGACAAGAAGTGAGAATACTGTGAGCAGAATTCCCCACAAAACGAAGTATTTTCCGCTGCTACGAACAATATCTTTGCGGTTGTTGTTCATTGTTTCAGTGATGAGCGCCAGGCTTTCCTGAGCTGTCATTTCTTTGTTTTGTTCCATTGTATCAATTGTTTAACCATTATTTGCGGATGGACGAAGCTGCGCAGTCTTCCCCTTCCACTGTGCAAATATAAACAAGTTTACAATATTAACCAAATTTTTGCAGTTTTAGTTGTATGGAGTAATGATTACCTTTAAGGGTTAGATAAATCGAGATTTGTCGATGCAAGAAATCAATATACTGTGTATTTTAGAAATGTTAGAAAACGAAATAACAATAATATTATGAGGGACAAAATCATTGCAATTGTTTTGGCAGTCTTAGCGTTGTCGTCGTGCCAAAAGGCTTTCAATGTCTCATCTGTAAGGTTTTCCAAAGATGGTGGCACGCAAATAATCGAAGTGACTACCTATGATGGCGTGGGTATAAATGACGGTAATGCAAATTATGGTAAGGGCGAATATGATGAAACCGCCGGAGTGAGTAGGACAACAATGGATTGGCTTAGTGTAAAATATAACCCAGCCACTAAAGAATGTACTGTTACTGCCACCAAGAACGATTCTGGAAAAAAACGGACACTATATCTTGAAGCAATGTACGGAGATATTAAGACTATGATACCCGTAATACAAGATAGATAAATTCCTGTTTATCGGTCTCCCGGTTCTTCAGCCGGGGAGAAAATAGTGACCAAAAGTGACCAAATTTGGGGGATACAAAAAACAAGACTCTGTAAAGAGTTTGTAATGAAGATTCGGAGGCCGAAGGCCGACCCAGGGGGTCTAGGGGATTAGGCCCCCAGTCTATCGAAGATATTAGGCGCAAAAAGAGCTGCGATGTCGCAGCTCTTTTTGTGCCCCGGGCGGGAATCGAACCCGCACGGCCGTTTCGGGCCAAGGGATTTTAAGTCCCTCGTGTCTACCATTCCACCACCAGGGCAGATGTGGGGGATGCAAAGATAGGGATTTTATAACTTTTCTGCAAACCGGGCCAGCCAGGGGGAGGCCAGTTGCCGGACAATGCCGTCCCACCAGCGGTCGGGAAGGACGGCGTGCCAGAATACCATCGAGCCGGAGCCGGTGGAAACCCGGTAACGGGTGCGGGGATGGCGCGAACACACGGCCTTGACGATGGCGCGCGTAACCACCGAAGGAGCCGACAGGAACTTCACATCCGGGGAGAAGCCCTTCTTCATGACAAACGCCTGCCGGAGGGCGGGGGCTTCATAGGCTGTGCCCTTGGAGGATTCTTCCAGATGCCTGGCGGCAATCAACCCCCAGTCGGTGCGGGTGGCGCCGGGCTCAATGAGCACGACATCTATCCCGAGTGGCTGCATTTCCATGCGCAGGCAGTCGCTGAAGGCCTCTACCGCATACTTGGAGACATGGTACCATCCGCCGAAGTACAAGCATCCCTTTCCCGCCACGGAACTGATGTTGACGATGCGCCCGCGCCCGCGTTTGCGCATGCCGGGCAGAACCAACTGGCAAAGCCGGGCCAGGCCGAAGAGGTTCACTTCCAATTGCCGCCGGGCCTCCTCCAGGGGGACATTTTCGATGGCGCCGAACGATCCGTATCCGGCACAGTTTACCAGGACATCCACCTCTCCCACCTGCGCCAGGCAAGACTGAATGGACGGCTCATCAGTGACATCCAAAAACACGGGGGTGACGCCAAAGGGGCGCAGCGGTTCCATTTGGGAAACCCGCCGGGCAGCGGCAAAAACCGTAAAGCCCTTCTGGGCCAGTGTCTTGGCGGCATCGTACCCAATGCCGCTGCTGGCTCCGGTAACAAGAATCTTCATAGGATCAATAAATCAGGGCTCCGGCCCCCGGTTTTTCAAAGGGAAGTTGCTCCCACGAGGCCGATTTGGTGGGCTTTGCCCCGTGGATATAATTGCCGCTGATATAGTGCAGCGTGGCCGAGAGCATGGTTTCGGAAGGGTCTCCCAGTTGATAGCCGTCCCTCGGGGTGTCCTCGGCGAGGATATCGGCCGGGATGCCGGAAGGCATGCTCAGGGTGACGCCGTTGCAGTCGGCATAGCGGGAGGCGATTACGTAAATGCCCCAGCCGGCGGTGGCCTTTTTCCCGGCGGCGCAGTCCGTTTCCGTTTTCTGCAGGGCCAGGCGGTCATAGAAGTCGCCGGCCTTGAACAGATAGCCGCCGCAGAACTTTCCGTAGGTGTTGCTGCCCACCAGCGTCACATCCATGTAGGGGGCCAGGCCGCAGATGAGGGCTTCCGAGGCCGATGCCGTCTGCCCGGTGACAATGAACCACACGCGCTTGAGGTCCGGGTTCGCTTCCAGGGTGTTCAGCGTGGTCTTTTCGTCGTGGAGGGTGAGCGTGAAACTTTTGGCAAAGCGCGTTTCCGCTTCGGACTCCGAGGCCGGCGTAAGGTTGGCATTGAAGACATCCTTGTTGAAGACGGCTTCGGAAGACACCACGGACGCCGGCGCAATCAGGGAGCCGAGCACCGTGGCCGTAGTGACATATCCGCCGGTGTTATAGCGGAGATCCACCACCAGTTCGTCAATCCCGTTCGCTTTGAAGGTCCGGAAGGCTTCCACCAGGTCTTCGCAGGCATTCAGGGTGAAGTTGGTGAAATGCAGGTATCCCACCTTCTTGCCTTCGACGTCCAGCACCTGCGTCACATGCACCGGGTTGGAATACATCTGGGCGGCCGTCATGGTAAGGGTGCGTCCGTCCATCATCCCCATCTTCAGGGTCCCGGGGAAGTCGTAGATTTTCTCCGTGAGGAGGCTCGAATAATTGCTCCGGGTCAGTTCCGTTCCGTCGAAGTAGTTGGCCACATCTCCCCGCCGGAGGCCGGCCTGCTGGGCCGGAGACTGGTCATAGACGTATGTCACGACCATGGAGACATGCTCTCCGTTGGCGGTGAGGACGAAATCGAAGCCGAAACTTTTCCCGTTGCCGGAGACGCTGCTTTCGAACGACGAGCAGTCCTCCATCAGGGCCGTCCATTTGTCCACGAGCCGGCTGTCGGCGTTGTACCGGCAGGCTTTCACCTTCTCGATGGGGTCGTCACCGTATTTCCAGCGGTCGATTTCAGCAGCCATCTCGTCGGCCCAAAGATAATAGGCCTTCATGTGGTTGAAGGCGAACAGGTTGGCGTAATAGGTGGTGGGGTCCAGCCCGCCCAGCGGGTCGTCGGTCCCGGTTTGGTCCGTCGCCGGCTTGTTGCAGGCGAGGGGCAGCAGCATCAGCAAAAGAGGAAGAATTCGTTTCATATCCTAAAAATACTTCTTTTCGTCCCGATACAAAGATAAGAAAATAAATATCAGGATGGTAAAGGCCCAAAGCGAAGAGCCTCCATAGGAGAGCAGCGGCAGGGGAATGCCGATGACCGGCATCAGGCCCACCGTCATGCCCACATTGATGAAAAGGTGCATGAAAATACAGGCCGCCACACAGTACCCGTAGGTCCGGGTGAATTTGTCCCGGCAGGACTCCGCGTCCAGCGTGATCCGGGCAATCAGGAACACATACAGGCCGATTACCAGCAGGCAGCCCAGGAAGCCCCATTCTTCGCCGACGGTGCAGAAAATGAAGTCCGTGGCCTGCTCGGGGACAAAGCCGAAGGTGGTCTGCGTCCCTTGCAGGAAGCCTTTGCCGGTGAGCCCGCCGGAGCCGATGGCAATCTTGGACTGGTTCACGTTGTAGCCCATGCCGGCGGGGTCTTCCCGCATGCCCAGCAGCACTTCGATGCGGCCCCGCTGGTGCGGCTGCAGCACGTTCTCGAAAATATAGTCCGTGGAGAACACCAGCACGACGCCGGCCAGGAACACCGCCAGCGAAATGGCCAGGAATACATCACGGTCCTTATACGCCCGCCAGCCCAGCCAGGGGATTGCCAGGGCGCACAGTCCCAGAAAGACATAAAGGGGATTCACCTTCGGGAGGAAACTCCAGAAATAGTGGTAATCCTCGTCCGGAGCAGGCACCCACACACGGGCCGACAGCCAGTCCATCCGGGCATTCACCAGCGAGCACAGCCAGTCGTGCAAAAGGGGCATCAGGCTCATCAGCAGCACGAAACCTCCGCCTATGAGAAGGCGTTTCGAGCGGTGGCCGGAAGGACCCATCGCCACGTTGCAGAGGACCAGGAACCCCAGCAGGATCAGGACGGACCAGTAAGGCCCCAGGGTCAGGGTGCTGATAAACAGGACGATGACCAGGCCGATTCCGCCGAGCCACCAGCCCGAAAGGCCTTCCCGGTACAGGACGAGGATGAACCCGGCATAGACCAGGGCGCTGCCGGTCTCGCTCTCCGCGACAATCACCAGCATGGGAAGGCCTATCACGAAGACCGCGGTCCAGAAGTCTTTCCAGCGGGAGATCTTGAAGTTCTGCTGGCTCAGGACAAACGACAGCAGCAGGGACGTGGAAATCTTGGAAATCTCGGCCGGCTGGAAGCGGACGGGGCCCAGGTCGAACCACGAGTGGGAGCCTTTCACGTCGCTGGAAACGAAGATCACGAGCACCAGCAGCCCCACGACAAGGGCATAGAAGGGAATGCACACCGCTTCCCACAAACGGGGCGGAATCAGGTATAGGATGGCGGCGGCGAGGCCCACGGACGTGAGAATCCAGACAAACTGCTTGCCGGCCCGGGACCCCCAGTCCAGGAGCGAACCCGGCTCGGAGGTATGGGTGGCGGCAAAGATATTCACCCAGCCGATGAGCACCAGCAACACGTAGGTGCCGATGAGCCACCAGTCCACGGACTGCCTGGTATGAGCCCTTCCGTCAGTCATGCTTTACGCGGGCCATCAGATCGGCCTTTTTCATTCTTTCTTCCAGGTCGGTGCGGCGGACCTGGCCTTTGAGGTATTTCTCCACCATCAGGGAGGCGATGGGAGCGGCGTACGTGGCCCCGAATCCGCCGTTTTCCACGTAGGCGGCGATGGCGATCTTCGGGTTGTCCATGGGGGCGAAACAGATGAACACGGAGTTGTCGGCCCCGCGGGGATTCTGCGCCGTTCCGGTTTTGCCGCAGATGTTCAGGGAGTCCACATGCGCAACCCAGGCCGTCCCGCCCATTCCGGGGCCGGAATTCACGGCGCGCCACATCCCCTTGATGAGTTTGGGGAAGTGTACGGTGTCCACTTTCGTGTACTGCGGCTCGTAGAAACGCTTTTCGATTTCAATGCCTTCCGAGGCTTTGATGATGTGCGGGATAAAGTAGTGTCCGCGGTTGGCGATGGTGGCGCAGAGGTTGGCCAGATGCATGGGCGTAGCCAGGATCTCGCCCTGGCCGATGGAAAGCGAAATCACGGTGGTGGAATTCCACCGCCCGCGGCCATAGGCGCGGTTGTAGGTCTTGGAAGTAGGGATGCTGCCGGAAAGTTCGGCCGGGAAATCGCTGCCCAGTTTGCGTCCGAAGCCGAAACTCTCCACATACTCATGCCAGGCATCGAGGCCGTCGGCCACGGAGTCGTATTTCCGGTTGTCCAGGATGTTCTTGAGCACGTAGCAGTAGTAGGCGTTGCAGGACATCATGATGCTCTCCTCCATGTTGATGGGGCTCTTGTGCCCGTGGCAGCCCAGTTTGTGCCCGGCACCGAAATGATAGCCGTGCGAGCACGGATACATCATCTCCGGCCGAAGGACGCCCTCCTGCAGGCCGATGAGCCCGTTCACCAACTTGAAGACAGACCCCGGAGGGTAGGAAGCCTGCACCGCCCGGTTGTACATGGGCTTGTAGGGATTCTGGGCGATTTCCGCGTAGTGCTTACCGATATCGGCCAGTTGGTCCACGTCGATGCCGGGAGAGGAGACCAGGGCCAGGATTTCTCCGGTGGAAGGTTCGATGGCCACCACGCTCCCCACCTTGTTCTGCATGAGTTCCTGCCCGTACTGCTGGAGGGTGGCGTCGATGGTGGTGGTGATGTTTTTCCCGGGGATGGCTTCCTTGTCTTCCGCTCCGTCCTTGTAGGGTTGCTCAATCTGGTTCCGGGAGTTCCGCAGGTAGATGTGATACCCTTTCTCGCCGCGGAGATCGGCCTCGCGGGCCGCCTCGATGCCGGTCATGCCGGCATAGTCTCCGCTGCGGTACTCGCCGGGATGGCGGCTGATGTAATCCTGATCCACCTCCGAGACATAGCCCAGGAGGTTTCCGCCGGCGTTCACGGGGTAGTACCGGATTCCGCGAACCTGCCCCCGGAAGCCCGGGAATCGGTATTTCACTTCGTCGAAGCGCATGTAGGTTTCGGCCGGAACCATGCGGAGCATCGTCACGCCCTGCGAGCCGATGGAAGAGCGCCGCTTGCGGTATTCCTGCAGGCGGCCGCGGATGAATTCCGGCGTTACGCCCAGCACGGTGGCCAGCGCCACGGTGTCGAAGGCCTGCACCTCGCGGGGATTCACCAGGATGTCGTAGGCGACTTTGTTGCCCACCAGGATTTCTCCGTTCCGGTCATAGATGACGCCGCGGGTGGGGTAGATGGTTTCGTAGATGGTGGAGTTGCGGTCGGCGTCCTCCTTGTACTGGTCGTCCAGGACCTGCAATGAAAAAATCTTGCCTAGGAGCAGGACAGCCGCCACTCCCAGGCCGATCAAAAGACGGATATGACGTCCGTCCGCACTCATCATTTGCCGGATTCAGAGGCCAGCACGTTCAGGGTGAAGAGAGACACCACGAAGCCGGCCCCCAGCGAGGCGAGGAACCGGTACAGGTTGAACAGCGGCGGACGCATGCCGGCGCCGTCGGCCCAGATATAGACCGCCAGGAACAGGGCCTGCGCCAGCAAAAGGGCCAGTCCCACCTGGGCGAAACCGCTGCTGCGGAGGGTGAAATCCTCCTTCCGGGCGAAGAGTTCCTTGCCGAAGATGAGCTGGATGATGGCGTTTCTCAGGAAGGCCACGGGAACGATGGCCAGGGCGTTGAGGCCCAGGACGCCTTCGGACAGCAGATCTACGACAAGACCGCTGGCAAAGGCGATCAGCATGGTCCAGAAGGTGTTGATCCGGGTGGAGATGCACAGCACCATGACGGGGAGGATGCTGAGCATGACATAGGGAGTAACCCGGAAGAAGTTACTGATTACCAGCTGTGCCACCAGCAGCAGGAGATAGGCTATCCAGAACGTTCTGTTTCTCATGGCTCGAACTGTTCTATTTCGTCAAAGGCGTCATTGTGGACGACGCTCACGTAGCGGATGGCGCTGAAATCCTGGAACAGGCGTACGGCAATCTCGTTGGTGGCACCGTTCACCACCTTGGCTTCCCCGGCGATGCCCAGCGGGATGTCCGGCGGGAACAGCAGCGAATGGCCGCTGGTATAGACCGTGTCCCCTTTCTGGAAGCGGTACTGCAGGGGAATCTCCTTGAGAACGGCCCCGTTGGAGCGGATTCCGTCCCAGACGAGGAGCCCGCTGCCTCCCTCGTCTCCCAGCCGGGCGCTGATGGAAATGTCGCTGTTCTGGAAAGAGAAGGCGAAGGCATGATGCGCGCTCACGGCGTCGATGATTCCCACCACCCCGTTGGGGGTGATGATTCCGGATTTCTCCTGGATGCCGTCTTCGAATCCGCGGTTGAGGATCAGATAGTTATGCTGTTTGTTGCGGCTCACTTTCACCACTTCTGCCGCTACCATGGAAAAGCCGGGCCGACGCAGGGTGTCCAGGCCTTCGACGCGGGCCTCCCGCAGGCGTTCCCGGGTTTTCTCCAGTTCCTGCATCAGGCGGAAGTTCTCTTCAGAGAGTTCCTGGTTGGTGGCGGAAAGCGAAAAATAGGAGCGGATATTCTGGGAGGCGCCCCAGACCTTTCCCATGAACACGTGGGCTCCCCGGGCCACCCAGACCCGCTGCAGGTCGGCATTGTGGGTGACCATTTGCAACGCCGCGATCTCCAGGACAATGAAGACCGCGAGGTTGAGAAATCTGGGAAGAAGCCGCTGCCGCTTCATGGTTTAACGCATGAGGAAGGAGTAGTTCTCGGTGTTCTTGAGGGCGATGCAAGTGCCGCGTGCCACGGCGCGAAGCGGGTCTTCGGCCACGTGGAACGGGATGTTCACCTTTTCGGCAAGGCGTTTGTCCAGACCGCGCAGGAGCGCGCCGCCGCCGCTCAGGAAAATACCGTTTTCCACGATGTCCGAGTACAGTTCCGGCGGGGTTTGCTCCAGCACCTGCTGGATGGAGGCCTCCAGGCGGGCGATGGACTTGTCCAGGCAGTGGGCGATCTCCTGATAGGGGATCAGGGCCTCGACCGGGTGGCCGGTCATCAGGTTGGGACCGCGGACCAGGAACGGTTCGGGCTCTTCCCCGTCCAGGTTGGGAATGACGGCACCCACGGCGATCTTGATTTTTTCGGCCGTGGTTTCACCCACCTTGATCACGTGCTGCTGGCGGAGGTAGTTCTGGATGTCGGCGGTGAATACGTCACCGGCGACGCGGATGGATTCCTGCTGGACGATGCCGCCCAGGGAGATGACGGCGATTTCCGTGGTGCCGCCTCCGATGTCCACCACCATGTTGCCCTTGGGGGCTTCCACATCCAGGCCGATACCCAGGGCGGCCGCCATGGGCTCGTAGATCAGATAGACATCCCGGCCGCCGGCATGCTCGGACGAGTCGCGGACGGCGCGGATTTCCACTTCGGTGGAGCCGGAAGGGATGCCCACCACCAGTTTGAGGTTGGGGGCGAAGAGGCTGTGGTGACGGGAATTCACCTGCTTGATGAATCCGCGGATCATCATTTCCGCGGCGTTGAAGTCGGCAATGACGCCGTCCCGGAGCGGACGCACCGTCTTGATGCCGGGATTGGTCTTTTCGTGCATCAACTTGGCCTTCTGGCCCAGGGCAATGCACTTGCCGGTATGGTTGTCGATGGCTACGATGGACGGTTCGTCCAGGGCAATCTGGTCATTCTGGAAAATGACGGTGTTGGCGGTCCCCAGGTCGATAGCCAGTTCTTGGTTAAGAAAACGAAAAGCCATTATGCTGAATTGTTTTTATTCTAATAACCTCCAAAATTACAAAAAATTATTATATTCGCGAAAAGAAGTTTGTCGGATGGACGGAAAAAAATATCTGATTGTTTCGGCGGGAGGAACCGGGACCCGGATGGGTTCGGCCCTTCCCAAACAGTTCCTGCTGCTGGACGGGGTGCCCATTTTGCGTCGAACCATCGAGGTTTTCTTGTCGGCAATCCCTGATATTCAGGTGGTTACCGTGCTGCCGGAGGCCCATGTCGATTACTGGCGGGACTATTGTATCCGGGAGAATTTCTTTTGTCCGCAGCGCCTGGTCAAGGGAGGCTTTACGCGGTTCCATTCGGTGAAAAATGCGCTGAAGCACGTCCCGGCCGATGCCGTGGTGGCCGTCCATGACGGCGTGCGTCCGCTTGTCACCCCCGGGAAAATCCGGGAACTTTTCGCCGCCGCCCAGGACGCTCCGGCCGTTATCCCCGTACTGCCGGTGACCGATACGCTCAAGGTGATCGACCGGAAAGACGGGAAACTGGTGAGCGCCGGCACGCAGATAGACCGAAGCCGCATTTTCGGCGCGCAGACCCCGCAGGTTTTCCAGGCGGCATCCCTCAAGGCCGCCTACGGGCAGCAGTTTGACACGCTGTTCACCGACGACGCTTCCGTGGCCGAGCGATACGGTATACCGCTCACCTTCGTGGAAGGAGAGCGGTTCAATCTCAAAATCACCACCCCGGAAGACCTGATCCTCGCAAAGGCGATCCTGGAGGCTAGTCGCGTCCCGTGTATGTCGTCGATTTGAATTCTTTCACCCAGACCTGGCGCTCGATGGGCTCGTCCAGGGAAATCATGGTGTCCGTGGACTGGATGTAGGGAATCTTCTGGATTGTGTTCAGGAGCACTTCCATGAGGTGGTCATTGTCCAGGCAGTAAAGTTTGGCCAGGATGGCGTATTTGCCGGTTACAAAATGACACTCCACGATTTCCGGAATCTTTTTCAGGTTGGCGATCACCTCCGGATACTTGGTGGATTCGGACAGGGAAATGCTGACGTAGGCGCATACGTTGAGGCCCAGGGCCTGCGGCTTCACCTGCAGACGGGACCCTGTAATGACGCCGTTGGCTTCCAGTCTTTTGTACCGCTGATGGATTGCGGCACCGGATACGCCGCACTCCCTGGCAATCTCCAGAAACGGCATGCGGGCATTCTTTACCAGGAACGAGAGAATTTTCTGGTCGATCTGGTCGATGTGATAAGTTGCCATTCGCTTTCAGTTTTTAACTAACCGATACAAATGTACAATTTTTTTTTAATTTTTACGCTTCCCTTTAAATTTTTTTGTAGGGCTCGAAGCGGCGATAATCGCTTGACAGTCAGCCTCGGTCAAGTTTTCGGCAACGGTCCCTTTGGGTATCTTATAATTAGAAACCCCTTGTTTGATATAGGGGCCGAACCTTCCGTCGATCACTTTGATGTCTCCGAATTCGGCGATATAGGAAGGCCCTGCAGCGGCTTCTGAGACCGCTTCCCGGACGAGTCCGGTGCATTCCTCCAGGGTCACCTTGAGCGGGTCCATTCCCTTGGGAAGTTTCACATTTTTATCTCCGTACTTGAGATAAGGGCCGAACCGGCCGCGCGTAGCCACGATGTCAATCCCGTCCAACTGTCCTACGGTGCGGGGGAGTTCCAGCAGTTTCAGGGCCTCTTCCAGCGTAAGGGTTTCGATGAGTTGTCCCTTCCCCAGGGAAGTGCTCTGGCGGTTTTCACCCTCGCCCTTTTGCACGTAGGGGCCGAACTTGCCGAAGGCGGCGATCACCTTCTGTCCGTCCGGCGCGATGCCGATTTCCCGGCTGATCTTGCTGTAGTTGCGGTCGGCCAGGACTTGCTCCACGTGGGCGTGGAAGGGTTTGTAGAAAGAGGCGATGGTTTCGTTCCACACCTTCCGGCCTTCGGCCACTTCGTCGAAGTCGGCCTCCACGTTGGCGGTGAAGTCGTAGTCCAGGATGTCGGTGAAATTCTCCACGAGGTAGTCGGTTACGATCAGGCCGATTTCCTGCGGCAGGAGTTTGCCTTTTTCGGCTCCGGAGACCTCCGTTTTCTGGCTGGTTTTGATGCTGCCGCCCTTGAGCGTCAAGTTGGTGACTTTGAAAGATATCCCTTCCTTGTCTCCCTTGACGGCATACCCTCTTCCGCGGGTGAGCGTATCCACCGTGGCCGCATAGGTGGAGGGCCGGCCGATGCCCAGTTCTTCCAGTTTCTTCACCAGCGTGGCTTCCGAATAGCGGGCCGGCGGCGCCGTATATTTGCACAGGGCCGACACCCCGTTTTCGAGCATCAGGCTTCCGGCGGGAAGGTCCGGCAGCAGGATTTCCTCCGAGTCCGGTTCTTCCTCGTCACGGCTTTCCAGATACACTTTCATGAAGCCGTCGAACAGGAGTTGGACCGATTGCAGGCCATAGAGTTCGGGCCGTTTGTCGGAGGCGATCTTGAGGTTGGTGTTCAGCACCCGGCTCTCGGCCATCTGCGAGGCGACCGTCCGCTTCCAGATGAGTTCGTAGAGTTTCTTTTCCTGGGCGGTGCCTTCTATGGAGACATTCTCGATATAGGTGGGGCGGATGGCTTCGTGGGCTTCCTGTGCCCCCTTGGACTTGGTGCGGTACTGGCGCGGGTGGGAATAGGCCTCCCCGAAATTCTCCAGGATGAACTTCTTGGCGGTTCCGAGGGCCAGGGCGGAGAGGTTGGTGGAGTCGGTTCTCATATAGGTAATGAGACCGCGCTCATACAGCGTCTGGGCCACCCGCATGGTGGTGGAAACCGGGAAATGGAGTTTCCGGGCAGCTTCCTGCTGGAGGGTGGAGGTGGTGAAAGGGGCCGCAGGGACGCGGACGCCGTCCTTCTTTTCCACGGAACTGACGCGGTAGGTGGCGCCGATGCTGTCCTGAAGGAAGGCGCGCGCCTGGTCTTCCGTGGAGAAGCGGGTGTCCAGGGTGGCTTTCACTTTGACGGCGGTTCCTTCCGGCTGGAAGGTGGCTTCTACCCGGTAGAACGGTTCCGGGGTGAAGGCCATGATCTCCTTTTCGCGGTCCACGATCAGGCGGAGGGCGACGCTCTGCACCCGGCCGGCGCTCAGTTTGGGCTGGATTTTCCTCCAGAGGATGGGGGACAGTTCAAAGCCGACCAGACGGTCCAGCACGCGGCGGGCCTGCTGGGCGTTCACCAGGTTCATGTCGATGCTGCGGGGGTGCTCGATGGCTTCCAGAATGGCGTTTTTCGTAATTTCATGGAAGACGATACGGCGGGTCTTGGCCTCGGAAAGGTCCAGTGTCTGAAGCAGATGCCAGGAGATGGCTTCTCCTTCCCGGTCTTCATCGGAGGCCAGCCAGACGGTGGAAGCGGAATCGGCCAGTTTCTTCAGTTCGGCGACCACCTTTTTCTTTTCGGCCGGAATGACATATTCGGGCGTAAAGCCATGCTCAACGTCCACGCTCAGTTTATGCTCTTCCAAATCCCGGATATGGCCGATGGATGCCTTGACCAGATAATCCTTTCCCAGATACTGCTGAATGGTTCTCACCTTGCCGGGAGACTCCACGATCACTAAATTTTTGTTTCCCTCCATATCGATGCTTTTTAAGGTCCGAGGACCGTAATTTTCTGCAAAGTAAAGCAGAATCCGGGGAATTTTCCAAATTTTCTGCTTATTTTTGTAAACTGAACTTTGGCCAAGACCTAAGGTCTTGCGCCCACGTGAAATTTTGAAGACATGACGGACAGTACTAAGAAAAAAATAACCAAGTGGTTCTGGATCCTTCTCATCGCTCCGGTGCTGCTTGTGGCGCTGCTGCTCTGCCTCGTGTGGGCTTTCGCAGATATTCCCTCCATCGAAGAACTGGAAAACCCGGATTCCAAACTGGCCACCCAGGTCATCGCGGAAGAGGGGGAGATCCTTACCACTTATCATATAGAGAACCGTACATACGTCTCCTATGAGGAACTGGCCCCTTCGCTGATCCAGGCCGCCGTCGCTACGGAAGACAAGCGCTTCTACAAACATTCCGGCGTGGACCTCCAGTCGCTCGGCCGCGTGCTTTTCCGCACCCTCCTGTCGCGGGATTCTTCCCAGGGCGGCGGTTCCACCATCACCCAGCAGCTGGCCAAGACGCTCTATCCCCGCGTCTCCCATCCGAACAAACTGGAAATGGTTTGGATCAAACTCAAGGAATGGATTACCGCCGTCAAGTTGGAACGCAACTACACCAAGGACGAAATCATGGTCATGTACCTCAACGCGGTGTTCTTCGGCTCCAATTCCTATGGCATCTCATCGGCCGCCAACCAGTTTTTCGGAAAACGCCCGTCGGAACTCCTCACCGAGGAAAGCGCCGTGCTGGTGGGCATGGTGAACAAGCCCACCCGCTACAATCCGTCCCTGAACCCCGAACATGCCCTCCGCCGCCGCAATGTGGTACTGGAGCGCATGGAATCCATGGATTACCTCACCCGCGCGGAATGTGATTCGCTCAAGGCCATTCCCATCACCCTGCACGCCCGCCAGGGAGACCGCACCACCGGCGTGGGTCCCTATTTCCGGGATATGCTCCGCCGCATCATGAGCGCGGAAAAGCCCAGGAAATCGGCCTATCCCGTCGTGGAGGATTACCAGGCCGACTCCCTTCTCTGGGCCGACGACCCCCTCTACGGCTGGCTCAACAAGAATACCAAGAGCGACGGCTCCAAGTACGACCTGGACCAGGACGGCCTCCGCATCTATACCACCATCAATTACAAGATGCAGCGCTATGCCGAGGAAGCCATCGCCGAACACCTGGGCAAAGACCTCCAGAAGGCATTCTTCCGTGAACTGAAGTACCGCAAGAACCCGCCGTTCTCTTCCGATACGGAGCCTTCCGTGATCGAGACCACCCTCAAGCAGGCCCGCCGCTGGAGCGACCGCACCCGCATGATGAAGGCCTCCGGCCACTCGCAGTCGGAGATTGACAAGAGTTTCACCGAGCCGGCCAAGATGCGCGTATTCACCTGGGAGAAGCCCGGCTACCGCGACACGGTAATGACCCCGGACGATTCCATCCGCTACTACAAGTCCTTCTTCCGGGCCGCATTCATGGCCATCGAGCCGGGAACCGGCCACGTGAAAGCCTATGTGGGCGGTCCCGACTACCGTTACTTCAAGTATGACAACGTCCGCCAGGGCCGCCGGCAGGTGGGTTCCACCGTGAAGCCGTTCATCTACACCCTGGCCATGGAATCCGGCATGACCCCGTGCGACCCCGTGCGCAACTCCCCGGTGGTCATCGTCGTGAACGGGGACCAGACCTGGACCCCGCAGGACACGCATGCCGACGGCACCATGGTAAACCTCACCTGGGGCCTCTCGCACAGTTCCAACTCGGTGGCCGCCTATCTGATGCAGCAGTTGGGCCCGGCCGCCATGGTGTCCATGATGCGCAACATGGGCATCAGCGGCTATATCGATCCGGTCGCCTCCCTCTGCGTAGGCGCGGCCGATTTGTCCGTCTATGACATGGTGACGGCGTACAACACCTTCCCTTCCGGCGGCACGTACACCTATCCGCTCTTTGTCACGCGGATCGAAGACAGCGAAGGCAATATCCTGGGCCAGTTCCGGGGCCGCAAGCGGGAAGCCCTTTCCCAGCGGGCCACCGGAGCCATGATCCAGATGATGCGTGCGGTGGTGGACGGCGGTACCGGCATCCGGCTGCGTCTCAAATACGGCATCAAGGGGGAAGTGGCCGGCAAGACCGGCACCACCAACGACAACTCCGACGGATGGTTCATCGGCTACACGCCCACCATCACGGCCGGCGTCTGGGTCGGGGCCGAAGACCGCTATGTCCATTTTTCCAACAACAGCCTGGGCCAGGGAGCCAACATGGCCCTGCCCATCTGGGGCCTCTGGCTGCAGAAGGTGGTGAAGGACGGAACGCTGGGCGTATCGGCTTCGGACGTGTTCCCGGAGTCGCTCAAGGGCAATTATTGCGATCCCGGCGCGTCCGGGGAGAACGCAGCCCCGGAAAAGATAGATTTGGAGAATTATTATTTCGAATAAAATGGCCAAGTATCAATCTGTTGCCGTGATTTACGGCAGTGATTCCTCCGAATGGGAGGTGGCATGCCGCAGTGGAGAATTCACTGCGTCCCGTATCGATGAGTTCCAGTACGACGTTTATGAGATTTTCGCCCGTTTCGGAAAGTGGAAACTGGTTGCCATGCGAAAAGCCAACTCCATGCGCCAGGCCTTCCCGGAAGGCGCCCAGCCGGAGGTGGACAAGAGTGACTTCTCCGTCATGGTGCTCGGGGAAAAGATCAAGTTCGACTTCGCCTATATCATGCAGCACGGAGCGCCCGGAGAAACCGGCCTCCTGCAGGGCTACCTGGAAATGCTGGGCATCCCGCATTCCAGTTGCAGCGCTTTCGTGACCACGGTGGCTTTCGACAAGTATTCCTGCAAGAGTTATCTGCGCACGGCCGATTATGTGAAACTGGCCCCGGATGCCTTTATCCGGGAAGGGGACGATGTGGAAGCCTTCAGCAAAAAGGCCGTGGAAAAACTGGGCCTGCCCCTTTTCGTGAAACCCACCAGCGCGGGCTCCAGTTTCGGCATCAGCAAGGTGTATAACCCGGAAGACCTTCCGGCCGCCATCCGCTATGCTTTCACGGAAGGGCCCACCGTCATTGTGGAATCGGCCATCCCGTGCGAACATGAACTCACCTGCGCCGTCTATTTTGACGGGAAGGAGGTCAGCGCCCTGCCGGTCATCGAAATCCTCTCCGACACGGGCTGGTTCGACTACGACGCCAAGTACAACGGCTTCAGCCGCGAAGTGTGCCCGGCCGAGATTCCGGACAGTCTCCGGGACCAGATCCAGTCCATCTCCAAGCGCATCTACCGCCACCTGGGCTGCAAGGGCCTGGTGCGGATGGACTACATATCGGCCCCCGACGGCATCTACTTCCTGGAAGTGAACATTATCCCGGGAATGACCAACGCCTCGCTGGTCCCCAAGATGGTCCGCGCCGCCGGAATCGGCATTACGGATTTCCTGACCACGATCATAGAGAATTCATAGGGGATGCTGCTGGTAGATTTTCTGAAGAAAGGGATTGCGGCGCTGGAACCTTTGTATCCCACGGCGGAGGCACGGAACATCGTGCTCATGCTGTGCGAGGAGGTGATCGGCACCAAGAATTACACGCATATCGTAGAGCCGGGCTATCAGATTGACAAGAAGGGGGAAAAACCGTTGGCCGAGGCGCTTGTGCGCCTGCAGGCGGGAGAGCCCATCCAGTATGTGATCGGCAGCACGGAGTTCTGCGGCAGGCGTTTCCGCGTCAATGCCGATGTCCTGATTCCCCGTCCGGAAACGGAACTGCTGGTCCGGGAGGCCATCAAATTGGCCGGCCGTGTCAAGCGGATGCGGGCGGCTTACGGAAAATCGGCCGACCCGGTGCGTGTCCTGGACCTCTGCACCGGCTCCGGCAACATCGCCTGGTCGGTGGCCCTGTCGGTCCCGGGCGCCCGTGTCGTGGGCGTGGACATTTCGGAAGGGGCCCTTCAGGTGGCCAGGAGCCAGAATTTTTCGGCCGAACTCAAGTCCAGCGGCGCCCTCGCCCCTACTTTTGTCGCGGCCGACGTCCTGGACCCCGAGCAGGAGTTCAATTACGGCCCCTTCGACCTCATCCTCTCCAATCCCCCCTACATCATGGAGAAGGAGAAGGACCTGATGCGCCGGAACGTGCTGGATTACGAGCCGGCCGGGGCGCTTTTTGTCAGTGACGATGATCCGCTGGTCTTTTACCGGGCCATCGCCCGCTGGTCGCACCGCTTCCTTTCTCCGGAGGGGAAGGGCCTTACGGAGATCAACGAGGTGCTGGGATCGGAAACGGAGGCCGTTTTCCGCGAATCCGGCTTTTCCGAGACATCGCTCGTAACGGATTTTTACGACAAAAACCGCTTCGTTTTTTACATGAAATAGGCCTCTCGCCCTCGCAGGAGGCCTTTTTTGAAAATAAACGTTTAAACCTTTCTTACACGCTATCTGTTTCCGTACTTTGCACCATGAAGTACGGAAATTTTTTTGGGGGCGCCCTGGGGGTCCTTGTCGTCCTGCTGGTGGCAGGCTGCGACAAAATGGTAGAAGGAAAGGAGAATGTGCCGGCCGGACACATCTCCTTGGAAGAGGTGGCGGCCGTGCTGTCCGGAATCTCGCTGGGTCCGGAGCAGATGGCGGAAGTGCGGGAAGCCACGGGAACATCGGCCGGAAACGGCTATGACGAGGAATACCGGATGAAGGACCTGTTCGCCGCACCGGGCTGCGGGGTCGGGGAGGATGCCGCCACCAAGGCCGGCTCGTACTCCCGTCCCCTGAGAGACCTTCTCCGGGAGGCGGTCCTGGCGGGACAGACCAAGGCGGCCGCCATGGACCCGGAAGCGTGGCTCGATTCGCTGGCGGCCTCCGACGTGCAAATCTATTGGCCCTTCTCCGCCTCCTGGGACGGCGAAACCCTGCCGGTCATCACGTACGACCCCGGAGACAATGCCGAGGAGAATGAGGGTTTTCTCCTGAAGGCCGACGGAAGCATCGAGAAGGTCCTGGTGGACGAGGAAACGGCCCGGGAACGTCCTGTATGGGTGGTGAACCGAAACTCCGACGCCGACTACAAATCCCTGGAACTGCAGCGCCGGGAAGACCCTTCCTGGGGGTCGGGCGGGGGAGAGATCATTGTCCATCCCCAGACCACCAAGGCGACGGACGATGCCCGGACCCTCATCCTGCGCTCATTCAAGGCCAAACGGCAGTTCGACAGTTGGCTCTCCGGAGGTTCGGAATTCTGGATCCGCTGCGCCGGCGTGGACGACTATACGGTTTCCACCGAGGCCGAAATGCGCATATACGAGCCCCGGATTACGGATTTCATGATTGTGGTCCGCCGGAATCAGGTGGGCGAAGAACTGGATGTGAACACGGTCCTGGTGTCGGACTGGGTAGAGGAGATGGAGAGCGGTGCGCTCATGATTGTGGAGGACGATGGCGGCACAAGGACAAGCTGGAAGGCCAACGCCGTGGTCAAATACAATTCGAAGGCCTACGGCGTCGAGGTGGAATTCCCTATCAATACCCGTGACGACATTGTCTGGAGAGGCGCTCTTTCGTACAGTTTCATCGAAAAGGCTCTCAGGAAGGAAAAAGCCGCCGACCGGTGGATCGGGCTGGGCGAAGCGGAAATATTGCTGGATTTTATATAGGAAGCACCGTCATTTCGCAGGCGGCGCAGTCGAATTCCAGGCGGAGCCGCTGCCTGCCGTTGACGAGGAAAAGCGGTTCGGCCTTTTTGGCCTTGCCCTGTTTGGGGCACAGGCCGAGTTCGTGGCGGACACAGTATTTGCTGCGCATGAGTTGCCCGCCGGAGGAATAAGTTAGTTGGAAGGCGCTGTCCTGGGAAGGCGTTCCCCGCTGCAGGGGGAGCGCTTTCACGGGCAGCCGGTCCAGTTGTTCCGCGAGTTGGCGGCGGATTCCGTTGACGGCCGAGGTGGGGAGGAAAGGGACGGGGCCTTCGATGCTCACGGAGGGCTTCCGAAAGGCGTACAGGCCGCTTTTTTTGGCCAGTTGCTCCTGCAGGGAAAGCAGCATGCGCTCCGGGTCCCGGGCCGTGTCGGCCGGCAGGGGCTGGCTCATCCGGGCTTCCCGGCCGTCTTCTGACACCGCCGTCGCGGTGAGCCGGCCGTCTTTCAGGGCCACGTCCAGGCTGACGCTTATTTCCCGACGGGGCTTGTCGGCCTCCAGTTGGCGTTCGAAGGCGGCGCTGATGTTGCGGTACAGCCGCATCCCTTCGCGCAGTCCGTCCGGCCGGCGGCAGCGGACGGAGAGGCCGTCGCACACATCGGCCCGGAAACCGGTGATACCCCCTTCGGGGTTCACGAAGGCAAAGCCGTCTCCGTTGGAGAGCCACAGGTCCCCGGACGCCGCCTGGAGGACAAAGCCGTCAGGCCGCAGGCTGCGGACGGTTCCCACGTATTCCCCCATGGATTTGGGGGCGTCCAGCGAGGCCCATTCTCCGCGTTTTCCGTCCAGGAACAACTGCGTGTAACCGCGGTTGAAGGTTTTGTTCAGGTTCGGTGTGAAGCCGCCCTGTATTTTTCCGAAGGAAGCGCGGCAATATTTTTGGGGATACTTCTCCACAAGGGCGTCCAGGGCTTCGGAATAAGCCTTGACCACATTGCGGACATAGGATTCGCTTTTGAGCCGGCCTTCAATCTTGAAGGAACAGACACCGGCATCGGCCAATTCTTCCAGGCGGTCCAGGAGGTTGAAGTCCTTGAGGGAGAGAAGGGCCTTGTTCCTGGCCAGCACTTTTCCGGAGGCGTCTTCGAGGTCGTAGAGGCTTCGGCAGGGCTGGGCGCATTCTCCGCGGTTGGCGCTGCGTCCGGTGAGGTATTCCGAGAGGTAGCATTGTCCGCTGTACCCCACGCACAGGGCCCCGTGTACGAAACATTCGATTTCCGTGTGGACGGATTGGGCAATGCGCCGGATTTGTTTCAGGGACAGTTCCCGCTCCAGGACCAGCCGCCCGAAGCCCAGGCTTTCCAGTCCGCGGGCTTTCTCGACGGTTCGGATGGCGCACTGGGTGGAGGCGTGCATGACGAGGTTTCGGCTCATGCCGAGAACGGCGGGGTCCTGGACGATGAGGGCATCTACGCCGGCCTCTTCCAGGGCGCTGACCATTTCCTGTGCGCGGGGGCGCTCCTGCTCCTGGAGGAGCGTATTGACGGTGGCGAAGATGCGCACGCCGAAGCGGTGGGCATATTCGCAGAGTTGCCGGATATCCTCGATGCTGTTTCCGGCGGCGTGCCGGGCGCCGAAGGCCGGTCCGGCAATATAAACGGCATCGGCCCCGCAGTCAATGGCTGCCAGGCCGATGTCTTTTCCTCTGGCTGGAGCCAGCAGTTCCAGCGCTTTCAAGGGATTACAGGCTCTTGAGTTGTGCCTCTGCCTGGGCCGCATACTTGCTGCCGGCGAGTTTCTTGTAATACTCTTTTGCGGTAGCTTTGTCTCCGGCCTTCTGGGCGGTGGCGGCAATGGTGAACTGGATGTCAGCGGCGTCCTTGGCGTTGGGGGAGATTTCCAAGTACTTCTTGTAGGCTTCGATGGCCTTGGCGCTCTTGCCGCTCTTGGTGTAGGCGCTGGCGATGAGTTTGTAGGCGTTGGCGTTCTCTGAATAACTGTTGGACTTCTCCAGGGCTTCGATGGCATCGGCACTCTTGCCGGCCTTTACGAGGGCCATGCCTTTCTTGAGGTAGGTGTTGGAGAGGAGTTTGCCGGCCTGCTCTTCACCCAGTTCGTGAGCCTTGGTGAAGGCGGTGATGGCGTCGTCGGTCTTGCCGCCCTGGAGGAGGGCCTGACCCAGCAGGAGGTTGGCCTGGCCGTCTTCGGGAGTGAGTTTGAGCACTTCACCGAAGGCGAGGGTTGCCCCTTCAAAGTTCTTTTCCTTGAGCAAGGTGGTACCCTTGCGCATATAGGTATTGGGGATGAGGCTGCCGGCTTCTTCGATGGCGTCGGCGATGTTGTATTCCGTGGCGACGGATTTGGCCTCGGCGAGGGTTACGAGGGCTTCGTCATAAGCGGCTTCGTTGATCTGCTCCTTGGCGATGGAGAGGAGGGTGTTCGGAATGATTTCCTTGCACTTGGCAACGAGGTCTGCGGCTTCTTCGCCTTCGCAGGCGGAGGCTTCGGTGAGCGCAGTCCGGAACTGGGCCAGGGCTTCTGTCTTGTTGGTCTCCAGAGCCTGGGCTCCGGCATTGAATGCGTCAACAGCTGCGTTGAAATCTTGAGCGCTGGCCACAGTGGCGGCGAGCCCGAGGGCGGCAATTGCTACAAAAAATCTTTTCATTGTCTTTTCCTTTATTGTTAAGTTATACATTCTTGGCTCACAAATTGCAAAAATAGCAAAAATAGTTGTAATTTTGCACGAAATAGGGTTAAAATGAACTTATCCAAGCTCAAATATCTGTTTCTGACGATATCGGCCCTCTGCTCTTTTTCAAGAATAGTGCCAGCCCAGACACAATTGCCGTCACTTCCTGTCGATTCTCGCATCCAGAAAGGGACGCTGGGCAGCGGCGTTACGTTTTATATGGTCACGAACCCCTCCGAGAAGGGGTATGCCGATATTGCCATCGTCCAGCGGGACGAACCCCTCTCCGCCGCCAAGCGGGAAGGGCTGAAGTCGGCCTTCCTGGGCAGGATGGAAATCGCTCCGGGCCCGGACGGTTTCCTCTCGGATGTGGACGGCTCCACCGTTTACCGTTTCGGCAGGGTGCCTTTTTACCGTCCCGATGTGTTGGATTCCACCATGCTGTACACCTTTGCGCTGGTGGCGCAGTCCAAGGCCCAGCAGGCCGTCATCGTGAGCGGTGACATCGACGCGCCGGAACTCAGGAAGAAGATGGACATTTTTTCCATGTTGGTGCCCCGCATGCTGGTGAAGGAAAACCATCGGCCGGACTATGTGTGGGAGCCTTCGCCGGCGCCGTCCGTCCAGTTCCACGAAGGGAAGGAAGCGGAAGTCTCCGTCACGTATTCCAGTTCCCGCATTCCTTTTCCGTATATGAACACGGCGCAGGCCCTCGTGACCGACCTTTTCGGACTCGAGTTCAAGGTCCTGCTTCAGCACCGGCTGGAACGGAATCTCCGCGAGGCCGGCATCGCCTACGGTGACATCTCTTTCCATGCGCTCCGCAGTGAAGACTACGGAGGCGACGAGCGTTACACCGTGCGGGTGACGGTGGCTCCGGACCAGCATAACGCCGCCATGCGCGTGATCTCCTTCACCCTGGCGGAGATGGATTCCCACGGCGTGGCCACCGATGAATTCGTGGAGGCCAAGAAGGTGCTTCTGCCTGCCATCCACCGCAAATCGGAGGGGATTCCGACACCTTCGGAATATGTCTCCCGCTGCATCGCCAACTTCCTGTACGGGGCCAACATGGCGCCCTATTCCGAGACGCTCCGCCTGTTTGCGCGCAAGAACGTGGCCGACAGCACGGAAACCCGCCTGTTCAACAATTTCTCCGGCGCCCTGCTGGACCAACTCGGCAACCTCACGCTGGAATACACGGCGGCTCCGGATTCGCTGGACAAGGATCAGGAACTCTTCTATTATAATCTCTCGTACCTTTACGGCTCGGTCATTCCCAGCGGGAACGATTATAGTTGGCGCGGGGCCGACACGCTGGGCTTCCATGCCGCCAGTTCCAAAGTCAAGATCAGGAGTGAGAAAAAAGAGCCTGTTACCGGCTCCACGCTCTGGACCTTCTCCAACGGGATGCGGGTGTGCTACAAGGAGGTTCGCGGCAGCGGAATCTTCCACTATGCCCTTCAACTGAACGGCGGCCTGTCGCAGATTGAGGGTATCCGGGAAGGAGAGGGCGGATATATCGGAGAATTGCTGCCCCTTTACGATGCGGCAGGGCTCCGTGCCTGGCATTTCCGCGAAGTGCTGGAGGCGGCGGGTATCAGCATGGACGCCCGGGTGGACCTGAACGGCATGTCCATCCAGGGAGCGGCCCCTTCCCAGCAGTTCCCGCTGCTTCTGAAAGCCCTGCTGGAACTGGCCAACAACCGGACGCCCAACCGGAGTGAATTCGACGCCTATTGCCGCCGGGAGGGCGTGCGCGGGGTAAGCGTGCAAACCGAACTCGAAAAACGCCTTACGCCGGATTACAGTTTCGCCACCCGGAAAGACCCTTCCGTCCTGGGCCCCGAAACCTGGGAAAAGGCCGAGAAATACTTCGCCGCCCGTTTCTCCCGCATGAACGACGGCATCCTGATCATTGCCGGAGACTTGGAAACCGACGTGGTCAAGAGAATGCTGTGCCGCTATCTGGGCGGTTTCCGGGTGCTCAAAGGCACCACCCCCAGAAAGCAGGTCGATTACCGTCCCCGCAGCGGAACGGTCACCTTCATGGAAGAAGGAGGCCCTGAGCCGGGCATCCATATCCTCATGGATGCGGAGTATGCCATCACTTCCGACCATTACTACACGGCCCGTATCGGCGCCGAGGCGCTTCGCCAGGAACTGGTCCGTCAACTTGCCGGCTACGGTTTCACCTGCGATGTGCGCGTGAGCGAGCAGCCGCAGCCGCAGGAGCGGTTCCAACTGTGGATAACCTGCCTTCCCGCTTCGCTTCAGGGGCTTCCGGCCGATGTGCAGGACGTATCGGCCGAAAGGGCCCTTTCCGCCGTGCGGAAGGCCATCCGGGAGGTGTCCAAGCGGGAGATCGCCCCGGCCGACCTGGCGCTCTGGAAGGCCCGGCTGGAGGGCGATGTGCGCAGCAAAGTGGCCAGCCCGTCAGGCTTTGTGCAAACGCTCTTCAACAGGTATGCCTTGAACAAGGATGTAACCAGCCGTTTCCATGAAAGCATTTCCGGAATCACGCAGGACAAAGTGAAGGCATTCCTCGGGACCATTGCAGCCGGCGGATGCATTGAATATGTCGTTTTATGAGCAGGAATTCGGCATTCGGAACCCTTATCGAGATAGGTGACATCCTGGTTTCCGAGGATGTGGTCTTGGAATATTTCGCCTGTGACTATGCGGTCTGCAAGGGGAAGTGCTGCATCATCGGCGACAGCGGCGCGCCCCTGAAAGAAGAGGAACTGGAGCCCATCGAGGCCAATTACAAGGCATTCAGCCCCCTCATGCGGGCCGAGGGACGGGCCGCAGTAGCGGCCAAGGGTTTTTTCGAGATCGACCGTGACGGCGACCTGGTGACCCCGCTGGTGCCCGGAAGCGAGGAATGCGCCTATTGCCTTTTCGAGGGCGACAACTGCTTCTGCGCCATCGAACGCCAGTTCTGCAAAGGGCTGTCCTCATTCAAAAAGCCCATCTCCTGCTCCCTGTACCCCATCCGCGTAGTCGAATTGGGCGGGGGCCGATTGGGCCTGAACCTCCATCGCTGGCATATCTGCAAGGAGGCCTATGAAAAAGGGCGCCGCGAAGGAATCCGGGTGTACCAGTTCCTCCGCGGGCCGCTCACGGATGCCTTTGGCGAGGAGTTTTATTCGGCCTTGTCGGCCGCTGCCGGAATTGTTCGTTAATTCCTTCCTCTCCCCGGCCTTGGTCCACTAAAGTCACAAAATAGTATTTTTCCTCTTTTTCCTATTTTGATTCCTATTTGCGTTCTGATTTTTTTCGGAATTCCTTCCGGCGTTCCGAAAAGGGGCGTTTGATTGTTGTTCCGAAACTCTTGAGATACCTTCGTTCCGGAGGGAAAAAACACCCTCTGGAAAACAATGAAAAACTATTTCAAGAAAATCCTGGTAGCCACGGTGCTAGGCATCGTGTCATCAGGTCTCCGGGCCCAAAGCCTGGAGCCGTACAACCCTTATTCCTCCGTTTCTCCTTCCGTAGAGACTTATTCGATGACGAAGTTCGGAGGGCTTTCTCCTTCGCTCTATACCGGAGCGATGACGTACTCTGTTCCTATTTTCACCTATTCGGATCCGGACTTCACCCTGCCGATAAGCCTGGAGTACAATTTCGACGGGTTCCGCCCTTCGCAGCACTCCGGAACAATCGGATATGGATGGCATCTCGAATGCGGTGGCGCCATCACGCGGGAGGTGCGCGGACTTGCCGATGATGATGTTTACTACGGCCCCGCCGACAGACCTCAGTACGGTTATTGGTGGTCTGTCCAGGATGGCTTTTCTTCCGTGTCTGACACTTTTGACTCCGATGCCTATTGGGGAACCTTCTGCAATACCATGAGTACGCCCACTCCGACTCCGGAGATGGCTCGGAAAATCAACCCTTTCAGTCAAATCCCCATTCAAATTAATGCTCAGATTCAAAATGGGACACTTGTCATTCTAGATAATAAATGTTATGATATGGTTCCAGACATCTACCATTTCAGTTTCCTGGGCCATCACGGGGATTTCATGCTGATGTCCGACGGGTCATTCAGGGTTTTCAACTCTGACCTGTCTTCAGGAGAAGTTGACATTGAGTTCCTTGCCCCGACGGGAATCCGTTACCCGGGCTATATCAACACCCCGGGGTTCGTCATTACTCTGGGCGATGGGATGAAATACACTTTCGGAGGTTCGGTCGCAGGAATCGAGTATAGCAGCTCTTACAACACCGCCAGCCAGTCAACATCTTCTCTCTCCGGATCGGCCACCGCATTCCGCCTTGTCAGGATAGAAGCGCCAAACGGGCGGTACATCAACCTGAATTATTCTTATAACAAGCAGGCAAGCCACAGACCGGAACTGTATTATTCCCTGGCCTATAGTGACGGATTCACCCAGGCATCCCAGCAGTACCAGGCCTATAACTCCGTGTATTTCTCCGTTTTGGAGTCCATTTCCGTAGGGACCAGACAGGTGGTATCATTCAGCTATTCGGCAAAGACCAGCGATGAGAATGCTTCCACCTGGTTTGATTCAGCCTATGCCGAGGCCCCTACTACTCCATCCGGCATAAACAAGGCTGCATCCAGTTTGATGCTCACCGGTATAACTGTTACCAATGAAGATAACGATACCGTAGAAAACGCGGTCTTCACCCAATCATTTGCGTCATCGGGAACGCCCAAGATGTTCCTGGACACAGTCACTACTATGCATGGAGGGAAGCACTCGTTTGACTATAATGTGTCCGGTGTTTACTTTCCGCATAACGATACCCGCAGCACGGATCACTGGGGGTGGTGGAACGGACAGACCGCCCAGGATATCAGGAATATCGTCACTTTCAGCGGAAGCCGGTACAACCAGATTAGTGGTAACTCCAAAAATCCTTCATTCAACAAGTCTTACGCAGGAGCACTTACCAAGATTACCTATCCGACTGGCGGGACGACCTCAATAGAATACGAAGGAAACGAGGCTGAGGAATGCCTCGATGAGGAAGGAGTGATTTACACTCCGAATTCCGGTTCTTTCGCAGTTGGCGGTGTGCGGGTCAAGAAGCTTTTGGATAAGGAATCAACTACTGCGACCGCAAAGGAAACCACCTATACCTATGATGACGGTTTTCTTTTTCACATGCCAAGATATTGCATGCAGGTTCCCATCTCCTATATTTGTCTGATTACCGGGAACACGTCTTCCATTTCTTTCACCGCGACAGCATATAATAGCGACAGCAACTACAGCGTATGCCGGGACGGCATAATCGGCTATGGAACAGTTACTTCAACGAGTCCCGATGGCTCGAAGACGGTAACACTGTTCAGTTCATATTCCGGCACCAACGCCGATTCTTACCAGGACGGTGGAACATATGATCTCATAACTAAAAGAGGCGTTATAAGCCATAACGACTTGATTGACTGCGGTAGTGAAACCGGTGGTGGCGTATATATCGCCATGCCCATCTCGGACAGGAAGAACATGAGAGGCCTGCCGCTTACCGTCAGCGTGTACCACTCCAACAATTCCTTGAGAAAAAAGACGGAATACACTTATTCAAGCGACGTGGTCGGATTGAATTGGATTTACTACAACAATCTGGACTCCTTTGTCCGGACCCCGTGGGAGTGCAAAAGCCCCCTTCTTCTCACCGAGACCGTCAAGGATTATACAAGCGACGGCACTTATCGTACAACCGTTCACTCCTTTGAAAGAAACACTTCCGGTCAGGTAATAAAGGAGACTTTCAGCAGTTCGAACTGCCCTGGAGATGTGATCAAGTTGTACAGGAAATACTATCATGAGTCTGGAGAGTCTGGTGCGTCAGCAGCACTAAAAGGAGCCATCCATTCGATAGCCCGGACCAGGACCTCCGGCGGGACCGAGTATCTGACGGATGGAGAAAAATACGCCTATTCTTCGCCATCCGTACACATCAAGCCGTCATCTGTAACAAACTACGCCTTCAATACGCCACTAGGAATTTCTTCTTCCAGTTCTGCCCTGAATGCCATAACCCAGGGGACGGCCACCGTAACAAACTTCCAGTACAGCACTTCGACATACTATTTGACCAGGATTGATCGCCCCGGCGGCGGTTGGACAACTTGTTCTTGGAACGGTACACATCTGGTGTCCCGTACTGACAATGCTTCGGGGAATGTCACATCTTTTACCTGGAAGGATCTTGTCGGTCTCTCCAGCGTGACATATCCTTCCGGTATGTCTGAAACATATCAGTACGACTCCAACAACAGATTGTACAGGATTCTCGATTCGGATGGCAACCCTGTCACGCAATACCAGTATAATCTTGCCGCAGCTCCGACCGGAGTCACGGGATTGACATCAACCCAAAGTTTCATTCTGCAAACCACATTCCTGTCTTCTGGCGCCGCTACTTCCCTGAAGGATGTGACTTATTACGACGGGTTGGGGTATCCCAATCAGATGAACGCGATGGGGGCCAGCCCGCTTGGGCGAAGCATCGTCACTCCTATCGTCTATGACAACATGAGAAGAGGTGATGCAACATCCTACCTTCCGTACACCCTTTCTTCCGCTGCCGCCACATACATCTCGAATCCGTTCTCTGACCAAGCCACTTTCCATTCAAGCTGGAATCAGGACTCCAGAGCCTTTTCGGTGAAAGAGTATGAGACGTCTTATCTTGGCAGACCAGTATCCTTCCAGAAAGAAGGGACGCAATGGAACAATGGTGGAGGGCATAAGATATCGATGTCTTACAGGGGGTATTCCGCTGCCAATGACAATATCATGAAGTTCTCTTTCCTCCCCGGGACTTCGCCCAAGGCGGTCTATTCTTCCTCCAACCAATACGCCAACGGCGACCTCCAGGTCACGACCACAATTGACGAAGAGGGGGACATGGTCAGTGTTTTCACCGACTCTTGGGGCAGGGATGTCTGCGTCAGAAAGGTCAACGGTTCCATCAAAGCCGACACCTACAGCGTATATGACCTGCGTGACAGCCTCGTGCTGGTTATCCAGCCGGAGGGTGCCGCAGCACTTGCCGGCAGAACCAACAGGACCATAACCCTTGTTGACAATGCATCAGCCGCAAACAATGACATCTACAAGGATTACTGCTTCAGCTGGAACTATGACGGTTGGGGTGGGCTCATCGAAAAACACACTCCCGGTTGCGGAATCGAGGAATACGCCTATGATGCAAGGGGCCGCGAGGTGCTTATGACCAACTCCCTGATGAGTCCTTCCGGAACCACCGTCAACAGGCTCCGCTTTACCGTCTATGACAGTTGTGACAGGTTAACGGGAGTCAGATACGTCAACAGTACTTCCAAACTGGCGGCACTAAGATCTTTGACCAGAGGCTCTACCGCAAGCACCTTGCCCGTTACAATTACGAGCAAATTCACGATCTTGTGTACGGCCTTGACCAGAGAGTATTTCCCGTTCACTTCTTTTACTTACCCGAGCACCTTTGTGGCGGATGCAAACGTGGTTGCTGCTACCGATGTCAACAAGACCAAGGTCAGGGGTATGCTCAAAAGCGAGACGGTCTATCCGGCACCCAATGCCGATGGCTCCGCTCCGTCATCGTCCTCTCCCACATTGACAAGGGGTTACCATTACGACTCCAAGGGAAGGGCGATACAGGTCATCGAATCTTTCTCCGACAATCATGCTGTCCGGTATTCGACGATGTACAACTTTGCCGGGGATGTCATGGCAAAGAAGGAAACCCACTCCGGGGCCGTTTCCACTTACATTATCACTACTTACACCCGCGACAACCGAGGCCGGACATTGTCTGCAGCAAGGAATGTCGGAGGAACGGTCATGGCCCCCGTTACATATGCTTACGATGAACTGGGCAGGCTCCTTTCCATGTCAATCGGGTCTTCTGCATCCCAATCCTTGAAGTATGACATCCATAATTGGACATTATCCCTATCCGCTTCCATCAGTGGCTCTCCGGTTTTCAGCGATACGCTACGTTATGCCAGCGCTTTGAAGGAGACCTCCGCGGCACGGTTTGACGGCAACATTTCGGAGATTCGGGTCATTCATAACGGCATTTCCGATAACACCTATGCCTATCAATACGATGGTCTGAAGAGACTGACCGGAGCGAACAGGTACATCGGATCTGCCACCACCAGTTCTGCTACCCGCACGGAAAAGGATATGGCATATGACCGTAACGGCAACCTTACTGCGCTTAAGCGCTATGGGGACACCGGTCTCGAGAACAATCTTTCTTTCACTCACTCGGGAAATAGAATGACGGGGCTGTCCGATGCCGGTTCTTCTGGAGGAAACTTCACTTTTGCCTATGATGCCCTGGGCAATATGACCCAAGACGGCCGAAAAGGTTTGGTTTTCTCGTACAATATTCTTAACTTGCCGAGGGAAGTGACCTCAGGCGCTTCCGGCTCATTGACATATACCTATCTGTCGGACGGAACCAAGGTGTCGGCCATCAAGTCTGACGGGTCCGGGGAGCGTTACATCGGCTCATTCGTGTATACTGTCCCTTCTAGCGGCAGTGAGACCTTGGAAAGCGCAGCCTGGGACGAGGGCCGGATTACCTTTACAAAGTCAGGTTCCACGTACACCAAGACGGACCTTTGGTTCGTGAGGGACCATTTGGGGAACGTGAGGACGGTGGTGAACATCACTCCAGACCTAAGTGCTCCACTGGTGGTTGAGAGGAATGACTATCTTCCTTTCGGCACCAGGATAAGCGCCGGCACCGCAGTTCTTGCCTCGAACCGCTTCCGTCTTGGAGGCAAGGAGAGCCAGACCTTCGGCAGCCTTGACCTCGGCAAAGTGGACTTCGGTGCCAGAATGTATGACCCGTTCGTAGCAGGTTGGACGACCGCGGATCCGATGGCGGCGAAGTATCAGAAACTAAGTCCGTATGCATTTTGTGATAATAACCCAATTAATATAATCGATGCTCAAGGAGATAGTCTGATATTAGATATTCATGGCGGAATACTTCGTGAAGAAGGAGGTAATAATCATGTTTATTATCAAAATGGGAACGACCTTGTATTCATCGGGGAGTTAGGTGGTATGATAAATGTTTCGGTTATTTTTAGTAATCTACTCAAAAAGAATATCGATTACGCAGAGAAAATACATAACCCAATGACGTTAATTAATTTGGTTAAGCCAAAAGGTCCTTGGGATTATAAGAATCGGATGGGGACAATATGGGGAAGAGCTAATTATACAAGAAATACCGAATTCTCTTTTATGGGGACTATTATGAGTCCTGATGACATAGGAAATTTCCATTTCGGCGCCGTTTCGAAAGCAACTGGCATGATTCCTGAAGAATTGGGGTTATTCGGTGCCGGGATTGTCCAAGTTCTTTCTGGGACGTCTAGAAAAGAATTTATAAATCTTGTCATCCTGCCAAACCCATTATGTGCTGGATTTTATATTCAAGTAAAAAGGCCCTATGGAGATGACCCTAAAGATCAAGAACAAATACTAAAGGGATATGAGTATTACAAAAACAAAAGATAAGAATATAACAATTAGTCGCTTTTTCTACATTGTTATGATTATTGTCTTAGCTTTGGTTTTATTGATTTGGATGCTTGGGCGCACCTTTATTGAAACAGAGACAGTGTTGAAAATGAACTACCAGGCGGATAAAATTAAGGTTACGAGAGTATATACTCCTTTTGATAAAACAACTCTTAAGATCAGAATAAATGGAGATAACCATGTTGTCTCAACGGCAAGAATACCTGAAGGTTTCACTATTAATCAGGATAAGTTTATCATTTATTTTGATAGTAAGAATAATGCGGATTCCCTATCTTTCCATCT
This sequence comes from Bacteroidales bacterium, assembly GCA_017447815.1. GTDB lineage: Bacteria > Bacteroidota > Bacteroidia > Bacteroidales > UBA932 > Cryptobacteroides. The sequence goes on from JAFSMS010000043.1 coordinate 31,620, forward strand.
CCATTAACAATGCGGTGTCAAGCGTCGTGAGTATTATGAATTAAGCAAGTTTGCTGTGGTGGCGCCTAGGTTTCTCTGTCGCCACCATCTTTTTAATTGCGCACGCCACCACAGCAAGCATACGAAGAGGTACGCAAAAAAAGAGAATTGTGGTCCAGAGATCGATATTTCTTGCCCGGGGCCTTAAAACGGGCACGGATACTTGCAAAGTCATTTGACTTCTTCGGATCAATCTCGCGGTATTTTTGCATATCCTGGTCTATCTTCTTTGCATCGCCCGCCTTAGGACAAACGGCTGAAACAATCCTTGGGGACACAGGTATTGGGAATAACCTTTCTTTCACCCGGTCGGGCAACAGGTTGACCGGACTGTCCGATACCGGTTCTCCGGGAGGGACCTTCACGTTTGCCTATGACGCGCTGGGTAACCTTGCCAGTGATGGTCGCAAAGGTTTGGTTTTCTCCTACAATGTTTGTAACTTGCTCAGGGAAGTGACCTCGAGCGCTTCCGGCTCATTGACATATACCTATCTGTCGGACGGCACAAACACTGCGCTTCAGTTTAGAAACAGGGATTATTATGGTGGCACTCTCAGTGCAGTGGGCGTGCTCCCTTATTTGGGGGAGCTTGCCAAAGTTGGGAGGATTGGAAGAACCGTTAGGGAGAAAGGGGATAAACGTCCATGATCCCAAGTATGGCAGATGGGTTAATCATTCAAAGCACAATAAAACTGCACAACGTTATAACCAGGATTTTGAACATTTTTTGAAGAGCAATGAGTTCGTGTCAGAGAAGGATATAGTTAATTATGCAGAATCATTAATGAATAAATATGGCTTGTACTGATTTCTATCGTTTTCGGAGTCGCGCATATGGAACGACTTTTACCGCTAGGCCTGATATCTTTGAAAAGGCACTGAAAGAAGGGAGAAATGATTTTGATCTCCACTGTCACAAGTTTCTTTTCCATGGAGATTATGAATACTATCGCTTCCCTATTATTTTTCATCAGTATGATGGGAAATACCTCAGAGATTTCCTCGACTTGGGGGATCCTCCTGTTTATCTGGTGTCAAATAGAGTCATTGAACTTCTTAGAGAGAATACTATAACAGGATGGAAGAACTATCCAATCTCTCTTTTTGATAAAAAAGGGAATGTTATCGAGGGCTATTCTGGCTTTTCTGTAATTGGAGAAGGAGGAAAATTTACTCAATTTTGGGATTATGGATACATTCCGGAATCAAACAAAAGCTATATCAGACGTCGTGGCATTTATGACATAAGTCAATGGGATGGGTCTGATATCTTTTTGGTTCATAATTACATTGTGATTACGGAACGTGTGATGGAATTGATGAAATCAATAAAAGTCACAGCTGTTGAATATGAAAGGCTCTCTGATGATACTGACATAATAGGTGAGCCTCGATTCTCGCTCAAATTGTGAAATCATTTAAATGCGGTGGTGGCTGGAGAGGAAGGATATGATATTGAGTATAACCCTAAATTCGTAGCCTTCTACAAATTCTTGAATAACCTTGTTCCAACCTCGAAAGGCCAAATATAATTGCGGATATAGTTACATTTATCATTAAAAAGATGAGTGGAAAAACGAAAGTTGTGCTAATTGCCGTCGTATGTATTCTCTTGGTGATGGTGTTTTTGTGTCATACTGTATTCAGTACTGCATTACGCGTAGGCATCAGGATGGATGATAGCTTTAGTTTGGGGGATAAGTATCGTTATAGTCGAGATAGCCCGCAAGTGATTGTTGATAACGAGAATACTGTAATTGTAGAAGGCTATTTGCTTTCATACGGATTCGATGATAATTTCGTTATTGCGCTTATGCAAGATCATCAGACGAGAGATTCAGTTTATTGGATTATTACGAAGAAAGATAATGAATGTCTTGCCTTTGCTGATTCAGCATTGTTTCTTGATGCAATGAATGATCATGGAATTAATCTTTCTCTCAAGGAGTTTCCAAGATATTATAAGAATTTAGGTTCAAGAGAATTATGGCATCGCCGTAAATAAATAGGAATATCGAAATCCAGATAATTATCACCCACAATCTCGTAATTCAAATAGAAGTAGAAAGTATGAGCAAGACCAATAATAATGCTTTATGGAATGCTATAACGAAAGATGATTATAATGATTATCTCTCTGCCATTTCAGATGCAGACATCAATGAGGAGATCGACTCGGCTAACCTTTTAGAAATTGCCATTTCATATGGCGCAAACGATATTGCTTTAAATCTTATCTCCCGGGGGATAGATATTAATCATCGTGGCAAGAATGGGATGACACCTCTTCATGTTTGTGCATGGTACTACAATCAATATGATTGTATTGAATTAGCAAAATCATTAGTTTCACTGAGCAAGAATATCGATGTGACGGATGATTATGGAAACACCCCACTTTGGTATGCTACTCACTTCTCCTCTTTATTAAAATATAAAGACAATCCTTCAAGATATGATCTTGTTAAGCTTCTCGTTTCCAAGGGCGCCGATCCGTTACATCCCAACAAGGTTAATCGTTCACCTTATGACTTTGCGACTATTCATGAGGATCCCATATTGCTCCGTTTGCTTGGGATAGATTGTAAAACTGAAGAGTAAGTTATAAGCATCTTCTAGATTTGCACCGCGATTCCAATATGGGGGGCGCGGTGCCTTTTTTAGGTCACTTGGTCATCGGTGACCAGGGTCTGGTCTGCAATTTAAGGAATGAAAATCTTATTCTCTGGTGAAATGATTTAAAAATGTTTCCATTTTTCAGGCTGCCTATTAAAAGAAGATATGTCTTTTTTTTGGTACTTTCTCAAATCTTCTTTACAAAATAGATAAACGGTTCCGGCTTCGTTATCATTTACAACTCCGCCTACAATTTCGGGGAGATCAGAATAGCGATAGTCTATGTTGTTGTATTTCTCTAAAACTTCAAACAAATCCTTTGATACTGTTTGCGAAGGATCGTTCCAATAAAATAACTTCCCTTCCACTTCGATAAAACTTGTCGGGAAAAATGGATCATAAGACCCTATTCGAGTATTTAATGAAGGGCGCGCATCGTCATCTGCTACTTTAATTGTCACCATGATAGCACTATCCGATAGTTGATCAGAAAACAATACCATAAACACACTATCCTTGCTGCTCCATTTGGAAGTATTCACAAAATCCAAAATGGCATTAGTTATCGCCGCGTTTGAGCCTCCCTGACGAAGCAGCGAGTTGTTCCATTTATTGATGGAACAACTCGCTGCTCCTAAAAAGAGTAGAAGGCACAAAAAAGTATATGTTTTCATCTCTTTCATAAAACAGTATCTGAATTAATATTCGATAGGAGGATAACCTCTAGTCAATATGACAATTATGCTGTATGTCACCTCGGTCGTCACTCCTACCGGAAGGTTGTAATCTATTACTATCGGCAAAGAGAGAAAGATGTGTGTGAAAAACCACATGAAAACTTACCTCATAGGGCATGACCCCCGCGAAGGAATCGTTAATGCACGAAGACCCTGCCTTCGGGAAGGGCTTTTTCGTCGGCATTCTTTCCCAGCCATACCTCAAACCATCCCTCCTCGACACCGAAGTGCAAGTCTTTGTCCCACATGCCGAAGCGCCGGTAAGGTACCTCGATCTCCACTTCCTTGCTTTCGCCGGGCTTCAGCGAAACCCGCTTGAAAGCGGCGAGTTCCTTCATGGGACGGACAACGGAGGCGAGCTGGTCATGGATATAAACCTGAACCACTTCGTCGCCCTCTACATCCCCCGTGTTCTTCACGGTGACGGTTACCTTCAGGGCTTCGTCTTTCCCAAGCTGCTCGGGAATGCGTAAGTTGCTGTATTCAAAGGAGGTATAACTTAAACCGTAGCCGAAGGGATAGAGCGGCTTCCCGTCGTTTTCAATGTAGCCGTACCCGCGTCCGCTGGGCTTGATTGCATAGTACATCGGCGTCTGGCCGATATCCTTGGACCAACTGACGGGCAGGCGTCCTCCGGGGGTCACGGCGCCGGTGATCACATCGGCGATAGCCCTTCCGCCCTGCTCTCCGGGATACCAGGCTTCAAGGACGGCGGCCGCGCCATCCACCCAGTCGGTGATGTCGATGATGCCTCCGTTCTGCAGGACGACGATCACGGGTTTCCCGGTGGCGATCAGGTCTCTGACCAGCTTCTCCTGGTCAATCGTAATGGTCTGGTCCTGCTGGGCATCCACGACCAGTCCGCCGCTCTCATCCCGGTCACGGACCTTCGTGGAAGGGAGTTTGAAACTGCTCCGGTCGCGGCCTTCATCCTCGATGATCGAAGGGAAGAAAAGCAGTGCGTCGCAGGTGGCCGCCAGTGCCCTGACATTCTTTCCGCCTTTGTCCAGGACAACTTGGGCAGACCCTTCAAAAGCCTTCCGGAGACCATCCAGCGGTGTCACGCCGTCTCCTTCCCAGCGTCCTCCGGGACGTCTGTAATTGCCAAGGCTCAAGTCGTCGGCGGCAGGGCCGAAAACACCTATCTTCTTGACACTTCCCGGTTTAAGGGGAAGCGTTCCGTCGTTCTTGAGCAGCGTCATGACCTTGCAGGCAGCCTCATAAGCAAGTTGCTGATGCTCCTCGGTGTGGACGATGGAAGCCGCCTTGTCTGGATCCACGTAGGGATCGTCGAAGAGCCCGAGTTCGAACTTCAGGCGCAGGACCCGGCGCACAGCCTCGTCCAGGGTCTTCCCGCTCACCTTCCCTTCCTGTACAAGGTCCAGAAGGCCGAGGGACGTGATATGCAGTTCCACGTCAAGACCGTTTTCCATGCAGAGGGCGAGCGCCTCGTCCTCCGTTTCCGCCAGACCGTGATGGCGTCGGACGATGTCCACGGCGTCATAGTCGGTGACCACGATTCCCTTGAATCCCCATTCTTTCTTGAGGATGTCGTTGAGCAGCACACCGTTGCAACTGGAGGGAACACCGTCCACCGAGTTGTAGGACGACATGATTCCCCGGGCGCCTCCTTCCTGAACGCATGCCCTGAACGGTTCCAGATAGACTTCCCGGAGCACCCTCCAGGAGTTGGTGGAGGCGTAGGAATCACGGCCTCCTTCGCCGTAATTGTCCACATAGTGCTTGGGAGTGGTGACGATGCCTCCCTGTTCCAGGGCCTTCACGAAAGCCACGCCCATCGCGGAATTCAGCAGCACATCCTCCCCATATCCTTCCTGGGTTCTGCCCCAACGCGGGTCCCTGGAGATGTTGACCACGGGCGACAAAACCTGTCGCACGCCCACTGCCCTGACCTCCTTGGCAATCACCTGGGCGACGCGGTTGTAGAACGCATCGTCGAAAGTGGCGGCCATCGCTATGCTCTGGGGGAAACTGGTGGCTTTGCCCCACATCGCCCCGTGAAGGGCCTCGCAGTGTTGCAGCACGGGGATTCCCCAGCGGTTCGAAAGGATGGAAAGGCGGGTGTCCTCGTTGATGACCTCGGCCACCGATTTGGGATCGTTCGGAAGGTTCCAACTCGGGAAGAAATGAACAAGGGTACGGACGAGTCCCTTGGTATAGTCCCTCTTGTCCCATTCATCGACATTGACAAGTTCGGCGCTGACCTGGCTCACTTTCTCTTCCAGGGACATCCTGCCAAGCAGGTCCTCCACCCTTTTCTCCACGGGCTGGTTCTTGTCCCGGTACAGGAAGTTCCCCTCCTCGAAGACCGGGCCGTTCCCCAGGTCAAGGCTGTATTTGCCCGGGCCGAGGTTCCTGATATAATCCGCCCAGGGGATGTTGACGTGGGCCAGAGAACCTTCCGGCACCTCGACATCCATGTGGATGGCTTTCCCGTTGCGCTTGAAGGACACCGCCACCGTTCCCTTGACGGTGGGGAAGGAAAGGCTGCACTCGTTGAAGATATGCTTGTCGGGGGAGATCGAGAACCTTCTCCAACCGGCCTGGATCGGCACGATGCCGAACATTTTCGCCGGCAGCACGGCCAGGGGACCGCCGCTCCAGGCGTGGTTCACGCTTCCGCAGTTCCAGTCGCCGTCCACGCCCACGTTCCAGCCTTCGAACAAGGTGTCGTAGTCGGGATGGTTGACCATGAAATCGTACCGCTTGCGCTCGCGCTCCAGGGCATAGTCGCCATGTCCCATGCGGAACAGGGCTTCCATCACATATTTCTCCATGTAGGGGCTGGCATGCTCCTCTTTCTTGAGGACCTCGAAAATCGCGTCATACTTGTCTTTCCACGCGATTTCGGCCACCACCGCGAGCGCCTGCACCCGGTCGTCTGTCTCGCCCTTGTAGTCCGGGTGGCGGTAGCAGGTGCCGGTCCAGGCGACCCGGTTGATTGCGTCCTTGAGCCGGTTCATGCGCCCACGGTAAACCCTGCCGGTGACAATCTCGCCCAGCATGTCTTCCATGTTCGTAACCGACTGGAGGGCAAGGATGTACCACATGTTCTGAAGCAGGCGCATGTCTTTGTTGTCACCCCAGTCGCCCCAGTTCCAGTCGCCGTTGTGCCACTCCAGGAGTCCGTCTTCGCCCACTTCGTATGTCTCCAGGTATTTCTTGATCGCGGGCAGGACATATTCGATGGTGGCCCTGTCGCCGGTGTTCATGTAGTAGTTCCAGAAACCGTACACGCCGATAGCGGCCAGCATCTGGCAGGGAAGTTCTGCGCCGTAGTTGCCCGGAATCGGGGAAAAGAGAATATCGTCAGGCCGCTGCCAGTCGGCCAGTTCCCGGATGCCTTTACGGATAAGGGCATGCAGCGAAGGAGTGTAGGTGTAGAAACTCTCGCCGGAGATGGTCACGATGTCCCCCCACCACTGGCCTCTCTCCCGGTCGGGACAGTCGAAGAAATTGTCGCGGGCATTGACATATATCGTACGCAACCCCTTCTCCCAGAACTTGTTGAAGAAGGGATCATCGCAGTGGAAGCGGCCTTCGGCAGCGGTGTCATACCCCGTCTCGCGGTACTTCACTCCGGTGACTTTCGCGCCATGTTCCACCGTCAGGATGATCCGCATGCCGTTGAGCCATCCGAGGGACTCATATTCCTGGGATCCCGCTTTCGTGATATACTCGGCCCTGAGGCATTCCACGCCCACATGGGCATGGTCGGTCTCGATCAGGATCCGGTGACCTCCGGAGGCATCATCAACGGTAATGATGGGAGTCATCTGCATGTTGTAAGGGAGTTTGGCGATCACGGTGTCGGCCTCCGCCCCGGGACGGGTTTCGAAAGCGGCCTCCTTGATGCCGTAATCCTTCCAAAACGGGATGGGACGGCTGTGCAGTTTGCCCAAAGAGCCTTCAAGGATGACGGAGGGCGCGAAACCTTCGGCGGAACCAGTCTGCCAACCTTCCATGTCTTTGCGCGCGTCGAAGGAAATGCTGCTTTCCGAAAGCCGGTAATTCGGTTCGGGACAGTCGGCCTTGCCGTATGACGGATGGACCCGGCTGAGCCAACTCTCATCACTCTGCAGCCCTATGGACGGACAACTGAACCAGAGTTGGGCTTCTGAACTGCTTTTGTGGGAGAATCCATCCTTGCCGAAGTACCAAAGCAGCAATGCGAGTTTGTTCTCTCCCTTTTTGAGATAAGGGGCAAGGTCCACCTCGTCGAAATAACTGTCGGAGGGATTCGGGCCTCTCTTGAGCTGCCCTTCGAACACAACCGTTTCGCCGTTAATCCACAGCCAGTATTTGCTGTCAACGGCAATCCTTGCCGGGACGCTGCGGGGAACGCTCTTCAGTTTGAAATCCTTCCTGAAGGCAATCCATTTGTTGGGTGCGTCCGGACCGGAATCGGCCGATGTGATCGTCGCCTGGGAATCCAGCACGATGTCTTGGGGAGTGAAAACGGCTTCCATTTCGGCAGCCTTCTTGTGCTGGCCGCAGGAAACCGCAGCCACGAGCGCCACAATCAGGATTGTCTTTTTCATATAGATATTATCTAAGTTACTTAAACCTGTTCATTATCTGTGCAATCCGTTCGAAACGATCATCGAACATTCTCTGCAAGTTAAGAACATTGTACGAGAAAACCAAACCTTTGCGGCCGTCTTGGGTCAGATTGACCAAGGTGTCATAGTGGAACGTGAGGGGGCCTCAAGAAGAACCGGCATCGGACAGCCCCGTCATTCTGTTTCCCGAATCCGGGGATGGTTTTCGACAACGTCGTGCACGAAAAGGGGTGTTTTGGTGCACGGGGGCATGTTTTCGGTGGCGTCGTGCACGAAAAGGGGTGTTTTGGTGCACGGGGGCATGTTTTCGGTGGCGTCGTGCACGAAAAAGGGGGTTTTGGTGCACGAGGGCATGTTTTCGGCGGCGTCGTGCACGAAAAAGGGTGTTTTGGTGCACGGGGGCATGTTTTCGGCGCTGTCGTGCACGAAAAAGGGTGTTTTGGTGCACGGGGCCATGTTTTCGGCGGCGTCTATGGGTAAAAGGCGCCGCGAAGGAATCCGGATGTACGAATTCCTCCGCGGGCCGCCGGAAGATGCTTTTGGCGAGGGGTTTTACTCCGCCTTGCCGGCTGCGGCCAGGATGCTCATGGCCGCCTCGTAATCATTTTCGTTCACTTTCACTTCGATGGGCTTCGCAAACCCCAGGGAAGGATAGGAAGAGTCGGCGCCGAAGACGCCGGCCGGGATACCGTTGTCTCCCAGGAGGGCGGCGACGATATCGGCTTGGACCTTCTCGTTGAAGGTGGCCACGGTTTTGAATTTTTGGGTATCAGTTGCCATAGTCGTTGATTTTATGGTCGATTGCCATGACGATGCGCGACAAATCCCGTACCAAACCTTCGGCCTGGAAGCCACCCAGGATGGGCTGGAGAGTGATGGTGTCCTCCCACAGCCGCATGGCACGCGCAAAGGCCGATGAAAGGTGATACTTGTGTCCTCCGTCCTCCGTCTCGCCGGCTTTCTCATAGCCCCGGGAAGCCATGGCCGCGTCGATGGCGCTCCACTGCCCGGCAGGGTCTCCCTGCGCCCGGATATTGCGTTTGCCGTAGCCGAAGAACGGGTAGGCGAAACTCATTACCAGAAAGAGGCCGAAGATGTAGCCGATGGATGTCCAGCCTTGCTGGAAAGCCACGGCGATATCCTTGGAGATGAAGCCCGTAAGCATGAGGGCCCCGATGATGAGCACGAAAAGGATGGTGATCTGAAGGAAGTATTTGAGGGCTCTTCTAAGGTAGGTCATACAAGTTCTCTAATAATTTCGTCGGAAACAAAGAAATGGTCTTCCGGGATGCGGTAGCGCCGGCCCACCTGGCACAGGGCTCCCTGGCCGATGAGGCGTTTCACATCCTCTTCCCTGCAGTTGGCCAGCAGGAACTCTCCGTCGATGCCTTTGGCTGTGCGAAGGGCCAGCATGAGGGTTTCCACCTTCTCATCTTCCAGGCTCAGGGCCTCGCTGGTGAGCGTGTAGCCTTCCAGGGTGGCACTGTTCCAACTGCGGCCGCGGCCGCTGAAGGAGTGGGCCGAGGGCCCCAGCCCCACATAGGGCCGACGGGCCCAGTAACCGCCGTTGTGGACAGCCTCGAAACCGGGCTGCGCGAAATTGGAAATCTCGTAATGGTGGAATCCGGCGACCGCCATCTTGCGGCAGAGGATGTCGTACTGGTGACGGCACGTCTCTTCGGAAGCCTCTTCGTATTCTCCGTTTTCCAGCCGCATGGTCAGGACATTGTCGCCCTCCACGGTGAGTTGGTAGCAGGAAATGTGCTCGGGCCCGAGCGCGACGGCCTGGTCGATGGTCTTTTCCCAGACTTCGTCCGACAGGTTGGACAGGCCGAAGATAAGGTCTATGCTCACATTCTCGAAACCGGCCTTGCGGACCAGGCGGAAGGCTTCCTTGGCGCCCTCCGCGCTATGGCGGCGGTTCATCCAGCGGAGCAGGACGTCGTCGAAGGACTGGATGCCCATGCTCATGCGGTTCACGCCCAGTTGACGGAGGCTTTCCACATAGGGAAGGCCTTTTTCCACGATGTCTTCCGGATTGGCTTCCAGCGTGAATTCCGTGTAGGGGCCGCCGTGGCCGCATTCTTCCAGCGTCAGGAGAATGCGCGTCAGATGAGACAGGGGCAGCACGGAAGGTGTGCCGCCCCCGAAATACAGGGTCTTGAGTTCATCGCTCATTTCTGCCGCCCGCCGGCGGATTTCCGCGCACACCTGGTCGGTGTAACTGTCGAACATGCCGCCGCCCGGGATCTCGGAGTAGAAATCGCAATAGGTGCAAAAACTCTTGCAGAAAGGAACGTGGATGTAAATCATATTATCTGAGCATGCATTCTGCACGGCCCAGGAGGCCTTTCTCCGTGTACACCTCCAGGGTATAGACGCCCTTGGAGAATTCTCCGGTGTCGTTGATGTAGATGGAAAGATCTACTTCGCTGCCCTCGTAGTCCACCTCACGGGAAGCGGTGGCCTGCAGGGGGACGCCGTTGGCCATGAAGTCCACGGACTCGTTGTTGATGAGCAGGAGCCCTTCCGGATCCTTCACCCGCACATACACGCGGACGGGACCGCGGTCGGCCAGGGAGTTCTCCACCAGCGACAGGTTGGCGACCATGTAGCGTACGCGGCTGTGGCGGTCTCCGGCCTTGTCGTTGCCATAGTGACCCACGAGGGAGATGGCACGGGCCTTGAGAACCTTGCCGGCGTTCACCTGCGAGGAGAGGTTCTCGACCTGGGCGGTGAGTTCTTCGTTGGCCCGGCGGCTTTCGGCGGCTTCCTTTCGGGCGGCGGCCGCGTCGGCGGTGAGGCGCTTGTTGAGGGTGTTCAGGGAATCAATCTGGACGATGTAGCCCTTCATGATGGCGCGCAGGGTGCCCAGTTCCTTTTCGTACTGGCGGATTTTGGCGCGGTTGGTGGCTTCTGTCTTGGACAGTTTGTCGATGAGCATGGCCACCTGTTCGCGGGAGGTGTCCAGTTGGTGGTTGATGCTCTCGTAGTCCGAGTTCAGGGTGTTGAAGTCGTTCTGGAGATCTACCATTTGCTGGGCCAGTTCGGCCTTCTCACCTTCCAGGTCCTTGACCAGGGCGTTGCGCTGGTACAGCATGTAGCCCAGGATGCCGGCCAGCACCAGGGCGATGGCAGCCAGGATGGTCATCAGGGTGCGGGGACCCTTTTTCTCTTTTCTTTCGCGTTCTTCACGCTCTATTCTTTCGAGGGGATCTTCTACCATAGTGCTTCAGTTTATTATTTTGACAAATATAGTTATATTTGTGCAAATAACATGCTAATCGGCCATGGAAAATGTCAATTACGCCCGTGTGGAAGCCCTCCGCACCCTCATGCAGGAGAACGGATGGGACATCGTCATCCTGACAGGCAGCGACCCTCATGCCAGCGAATATCCGGCCGCCCGCTGGAAACAGGTGGAGTGGCTTTCCGGCTTTACCGGGGAAGCCGGTGACATCGTCGTCACCCGGGACCATGCCGGACTGTGGACCGACACCCGGTATTTCATTCAGGCCGTCAAGCAGTTGGAGGGCACCGGAATCGTGCTCCACAAGATGCGTGTTCCGGAGCAGGTCCCCATCCCGGAGTGGATCGCCTCGCTGGAAATGGACGAACCGGTCATCGCCGTGGACGGCCTTTGCCAGACCGTGGGGGCCGTCGAGACGCTCCGGGCGGCGGTGCCGTCGGCCGTTGTCGTGGCGGTGCCGGATCTGCTGTCGGCCCTGTGGGAGAACCGGCCGTCAATCCCCTCCACGCCCATCATCACCCTCGGGGAAGACCTGAGCGGAGAAAGCCGTGAGGTGCGTCTCCGATGGCTTCGCAAATGGCTGATCCGCCAGGGGGCCGATGCCATCCTTCTCACCGCCCTGGACGAAATCGCCTGGCTCCTGAACGTCCGCGGGCAGGATATCGACTACAATCCGCTGGTCATCTCCTACCTCCTCGTCACCATGGACGATGCGTTCTGGTTTGTCCGGAAGGACGCCTATGAAGACCCCGACTCCGAAACGGCCGACAGTTTCCGCGAACTCCGGGCCGACGGCGTCACCATCTGCGACTATACGGATGTCCACTTCAACCTTTCCTCTCTCAGGGAAAGCGGCGTGGACCGTATCTGCGTGGACCTTTCCACCCTCAATGTCACGGTGCGCGGCGCCTTGGACGACGGGCCGGAAGTGATTCCGGTCACTTCGCCGGTTTCCCTGAGGAAAGCCGTGAAAAACAGCGTCGAGATCGATGGGATGCGGGAAGCACATCTGGAAGACGGTTTGGTGATGGAGCAGTTCCTGTACTGGGTTTCCCGGCACGCCGGGATGGTGAACGAATGGGAGGCCGCCCGGTATCTGGGCAGCCTGCGGGCAAAGGTATCCGGGTACCGTGGAGACAGTTTCGAGACGATTTCGGCCTATGGGCCTTCGGCAGCCCTGCCGCACTATGTGACACCGCGCAGCGGGTCGGCCCTTCTGGAAGCACGGGGGCTCTATCTCTGCGACTCCGGCGGACAGTATCTTTTTGGCACGACGGATATTACGCGCACCGTTCCGCTGGGGCCCTGCACTCCGCTGGAGCGGGAAGACTATACGCTGGCCCTCAGAGGGCATATCGGCCTTGCCATGGCCGTTTTCCCGCGCGGAACGGCCGGCTGCCAGATAGACGTCCTGGCCCGTGAACCCCTCTGGAAGGCCAAGCGCAATTTCGGCCACGGGACGGGCCACGGAGTGGGCTTTTTCCTGGGCGTCCACGAAGGGCCGCAGGATATCCGCCAGAACTTCAATTCCGTGGCTTTGGAACCCGGGATGATCTGTTCCGACGAGCCCGGCATCTACCGGGAAGGCATGCATGGAATCCGGCACGAGAACCTGCTGCTGTGCCGCGCCGTGGGCGACAATGAATTTGGCTCCTGGCTGGGATTCGAACCGCTCACCCTCTGCCACTTCGACACATCCTGTCTGGAGGTCTCGCTCCTGACGGCCGATGAGCGGGATTGGCTCAACGCCTACAACGAGCGCGTTTACCGGACGCTCAGTTCCCGCCTTCCGGCCGATGTGACCGCCTGGCTGCGCAACCAGACCTTACCGGTCTGATTCCCCTGGCCGACAAGCTCCTGATACACAGCTAGATACGTACAATCCTCTGCGCAAAAAGCGCAGAGGATTGTACGTATTGTGTTGATAGGCAATTACTTATCAGCCACCGGGAGAGGCTACTGATTCAGGACATCGGCGCTTTGGATGTACTTGGCCAGTTCCTGGTCGGAAATCTTGTAATCCTGCAGTTCTCCGGAGATGTACTGGTCATAGGCCGACATGTCCACGAGGCCGTGGCCGGAGAGATTGAAAAGGATGGTCTTCTGCTCGCCGGTTTCCTTGCACTTCAGGGCTTCCCGGATGGTGGCGGCGATGGCGTGGCAACTTTCCGGAGCGGGGATGATGCCCTCGGTCTGGGCAAAGAGTATGCCGGCTTTGAAGGTCTCGGTCTGGGCCAGGTCGATGGCCTCCATGTAGCCGTCCTTCATGAGTTGGGACAGGATGACGCCGGCACCGTGATAGCGCAGGCCGCCGGCATGGATGGTGGCGGGCTTGAAGGTGTGACCCAGCGTGAACATGGGGAGAAGCGGGGTCATTCCGGCCTCATCGGCAAAGTCGTACTCGAACTTGCCGCGGGTGAGTTTGGGGCAACTGGCCGGTTCGGCGGCGATGAAGCGGGTCTTCTTGCCGTCCTGAATGTTGTGGCGCATGAAGGGGAAGGCAATGCCGGAGAAGTTGGAACCGCCTCCGAAGCAGCCGATGACGATGTCCGGATATTCGCCGGTGAGGGCCATCTGCTTTTCCGCCTCCAGGCCGATCACCGTCTGGTGCATGCACACATGGTTGAGCACGGAGCCCAGGGTGTACTTGCAGTTGGGTGTGGTCAGGGCCAGTTCCATGGCTTCCGAAATGGCGCATCCCAGGGAGCCCTGGTCGTTGGGATTCCGGGTGAGGATATCCTTGCCGGCACGGGTGCTCATGGACGGGGACGGGGTGATGGCTGCACCGAAGGTTTGCATGATGCTGCGGCGGTAGGGCTTCTGGTTGTAACTGACCTTCACCATATAAACGGCGCAGTCCAGGCCGAACTTCTTGGCCGCGTAACTGAGGGCACCGCCCCACTGGCCGGCTCCCGTCTCGGTGGTGATATTCGTGATTCCCTGCTCCTTGGCATAATAGGCCTGGGCCAGGGCCGAATTGAGCTTGTGGCTGCCGGCAGGGCTGACGCTCTCGTTCTTGAAGAAAATATGGGCGGGGGTTCCCAGGGCTTCTTCCAGTTCGTAGGCCCGCACGAGCGGGGTGCAACGGTAGGCGGCGTACTGCTGGCGCACCGGCTCCGGGATGGGGATCCACTCATCGGTCTGGTTGAGTTCCTGACGGGCGCACTCCTCAACGAAAACGGGGTACAGGTCTTCCGCTTTGAGGGGTTCTTTGGTGGCGGGATTCAGGAAAGGCAGCGGCTTGTTGGGCATCACGGCCTGGATGTTGAAATAATGGGTGGGAATCTCGGATTCCGGCAGGAGGTACTTTTTCTGTTTCATGTTGTTATTTTGTTAAGTGTTGAAAATTCACAAAAAAATGGCCTGCTGTAAGTCAGCAGGCCACCTGTATATGTATGGAATAGCAACGGTGAAGCGACTTACAGGACTGAACTGCAAGTGCGCCACCAGAAGTTATTGACCATGTTTGTTCTCATATCTGCCACAAAGATGTGGAATAAAAATTACAAATGCAAGATAATTTTCAAATTTTTTACAATCCGGCCTGAATTCTTTCCAGAAGCGGAGCCGTCCACTGATGGGACGCCGTGACGGTGTGGGCCTCGACATAGGCATTGACAGCCGTGCAAATGAACAGGAGGATAATGAGGGTGGCCACGATGGTGCCGATCACCTTCAGTCTCTTCAGCCACTTCTTGTTGTTCCAGCCGATGGTCTGGAACATGCTCCAGAAACCGTGGTTCAGGTGCAGCCAGATGGCGACGAACCAAACGATGTACAGAGCCAGCACCCACCAGTGACGGAAGGTATTAATCAGCAGATAATAGGGATTTTCGGCCTCTCCGCCCATGAATTCCTGCAGTTGCATCTTGGCCCAGAAGTGGGTGAGGTGGAAGCAGAGGAAGCCCAGGACGACAATGCCCAGAACCGCCATGTTCTTGGCGCTCCAACTGTCGTTTTTGGCTTTGGAAGGCACCTCGTACCGCTTGAGGCCGCCGCGGCGCCTGAGGTTGTCATAACTGAGCCAGCAGCCGTAGAGGATATGGATCAAGAAACCCAGGGCCAGGATGGGAACCATGATGTCGATCACGGGCGAGGACATGAAGTCGCAGCCCAACTGGAACCAGCCGTCTCCGTGGGTGTAAGGCATGTTGTCGGCCGCTACTTTGCCGAAATTGCCGTTCAGGGAGTCGATGACCGAGAAGAAGTTGATGGTACCGTGCAGGAGCAGGAAGATGATAAGGAATGCACCAGAGACACTCTGGATGAACTTCTTGCCGATGGAGGAGGTTAGAAAATTAGCCATTATCGTTGTTTAATTGTTGTTCAAGTATGCAAATATAGGAATCTTTCTTGGAATTTTCCCACTATTTGGGTACTTTTGTTTCAAATCTGAAGACAATATGTATAAGCGCGTTCTACTCAAACTGTCAGGTGAGAGCCTGGGCGGGCCTGTGGGAAAAGGCCTGGATACTGTGTGGCTGGAAAAATATGCCAAGGAAATCGCCGCTGCGGCCAAAGCCGGCCTGCAGATCGCCATCGTCAACGGGGGCGGCAACATCTTCCGAGGCCTGCAGGGCGTAGGCAAGGGCTTCGACCGGGTGGACGGGGACAAGATGGGCATGCTGGCCACCGTCATCAACTCCCTGGCCCTTTCCATGTTCATCAAGGCCGAAGGTATTGAAGCCGTGGTCTTTACCTCCACCCCCATGGAGCCGTACGCAAAATACTATATGAGAGACGATGCCGTGGCCGTACTGGAGCGCGGCGGCGTGGCCCTGATCGCCGGCGGCACCGGCAATCCCTTCTTCACCACCGACAGCGGTGCAGCCCTGCGGGCCCTGGAAATCGGCGCGGACGCCCTTCTGAAAGGCACCCGCGTGGACGGTGTGTACACCGCAGACCCGGAGAAGGACCCCTCGGCCGTCAAGTACGACCAACTGTCCTTCGACGAGGCCATTTCCAAGCATCTGAAAGTGATGGACCAGACGGCCTATGCCCTGTGCAGTGACGGCGGCATGCCCATCATCGTGTTTGACATGAATGCCACCGGCAACCTCACCAAACTGATTGCCGGAGAAAAAGTGGGCACATTGGTCCATCCCTGATGCAAGATTCCGCTCCATCCCGGATTTAGTAATGTGTAAAAAATAAGTTGCATCAGTTGGCCGGTTTGACGAGGTAGTTCCACTTGCCGAGTTCCGGAGCGAAGACGACCTGCCTGGCAAGTCTCTTCTGGTACGATTCTTCAATCGGTCGCTTGATGTCATAAG
>JAFSMS010000044.1 GCA_017447815.1 Bacteroidales bacterium
CGACGAAGGAGGACATACTAGCCCGGGAGCCGCAGGGGAGTATGAGGGGGCAGAGCCCCCTGTATTGAGGGGGTATAGCTCAGCTGGTAGAGCACATGCTTTGCAAGCATGGGGTCGCCGGTTCGAATCCGACTACCTCCACTGAAATCGCTGGAACTCATTGAGTTTCAGCGATTTTCTTTTTCCACATACAAGATTACATACAAAAACCGACGGGAGCGAGGAAAGTGTGTCTATTTGAATTCTGACGGAGAAACGCCAAACTTTTTCTTGAAGACCTTGGAGAAATGGGCGAGGGAACTGAATCCGGTCAGATCTGCGACTTCTGATACATTGTGTTTCCCTTCCCGCAACATCGTTGCGGCCTTGTTCAGTTTGTAATTCTTGAAGAGCTCCGACGGCGTCGTTCCAGTCAGCCCTTTGACCTTGTAAAGGAACTTCGAATGGGAGATATGGAGTTTGTCCACGATATCCCCGATATTGAACTCGGAATTGGACAACTCGGCTTCCATCAAGGCGTACAGGTCGTTCAGGAACGATTTGTCCTGAGGGGACAATGCATCGTCGGAAAGGATGTCAAGCCCGGCATTGTCCGTGAGGGCCTTCCGGAGCCGCTCGCGTCCTTTCAGGAGATTGTCCACCAGCGAAAGCAGGTACTCGGCATTGAAGGGCTTGGTCACATACGCATCCGCACCGGCTTTCATCCCGTCGATCTGGTCCCGGACACTGTCTTTCGCCGTAAGGAGGATGACCGGGATGTGGCAGTATTGCAAATCACCTTTCAGGAAGCTGCAGAAGTCATAGCCTGTCTGGCCGTTCATCATGATATCGCTCAGGATGATGTCGGGAACCCTCTGGGAGAGTTGTTTTTGCGCCGATTCCACATCATAGCAGCAGCTGACCTGATAGGTAGGAGATAACAATGTCCGGAGATAGAAGGTGATATCCGAATCGTCATCGACGACAAGGACAAAAGGTCTGATTCCCGCGGGCTCGTCGTCCGGCACGGGAAGATCCTTGGTAACCGGCCGGTCATGACCGATGGACTGAGGTGCAGGACCGCGGTCCGTTTCCTCCGGTTTATAGTGTTCCGGTCCGGACGGAAACGACAGAGTGAAGCAGACGCCGCTGCCGTCTTCCGCATTGGCGCAGCTTAAGGTCCCATGGTGCAGTTCAGCCAGTTTCCTGGCATAGTACAGGCCAACGCCCGATCCCCAGTTATAGCGTCCGTGCTGGGTCGCCCCGTCGATCTGGTAGTAACGCTCGAAGATTCTCTCCAGTTTGTTTTCCGGGATGGCCGGCCCGCTGTTGGAAACCTTCAGGATGGCCTTCCCGTCAATGTCGGAGAAGGAGACGGAAATATAACCTCCCGCGGGCGTATATTTGATGGCATTGGACAGCAGGTTGTCCAGGATGTTGACGATTTTGTCTGCATCGGCGTGGACAAACGTGTTCCCGTCCAACCCGTCTGACAGGAAATGGATGCCTTTTTCTTCTGCGTTGATCTGATAGATATCCAGTGTATTGCGGAGGATGGGTGTGATATCCACCCGGCGGACTTTCAGGGCCAGCGCATCGGTCTCCAAGGCGTTGAAATCCATGATCTGATTCACCAGATGCAGCATCCGGTCGGTGTTGTGACGGACGATTCTCAACAGATTCTTGTCGCTCCCCTTGATGGTGTCAGATTCGGAAAGAGTAATGATTGGACCGGAAATCATGGTTAAAGGAGTCCGGAGCTGGTGGGCGACATTCGCGAAATACCGTTTATTGATTTCATTGGTCTTCAGCTCCTGTTCTTTCTCCAATTTCGCTCTTCTTGTTTCCTCCTGTTTCTTCACATTCCGAAGCCAGGTAAGGACTATGCCGGACAGCAAGGTGCATGCAAGGAGGATATAGAGCGTCCGGGCCCACCAGCTCGCCCAAGGGGCAGGGCGGATGCGAAGCGAAGTGGAAACGCTTTCCGATACCGGGACTCCTTTTGTGTCCGTAATCCGGACGGAGAAGGTGTATTTTCCCGCGGGAACATTGGAATAGAAGGCCTCGTGCGAGCTCCCGGCATCGACCCAATAGGTATCCAGCCCTTCCAGTTTATACTGGTAATTCATTCCTGTCGCATTGCTGTAGTCAAGTGCGGCATAACTGATGGAGAAACTGTTCTCCCGGTGGGTAAGCGTAATGGGCGGGGCATAGTTCAGGGAGATTTGGACGGGGGCCTTTTCTCCGGGGCGGACCAAACGGTTCTGAACCTTCAAATCTTCAAGTATAAGCGGAATAGCCTTTCGAGGGACATCCTCTGAAGGGAAGCGCGCGACAATTCCCTGCATGGTGCCGAAAAGCAGGACGCCGTCGGGCAGGCAGCAGGCTGCCCCTTCCGTGAAAGCATTGCTGGAAACCCCGTTGCCGGTCGTATAGGTCGACAGGAAGTCGCCTGAACGTGTATACTCATTCAACCCGTATTGCGTGCCAATCCAGATATGCCCTGACTTGTCTTCCAGAATACTGGAGATTTCTTCGCAGCTGATCCGGTCGATTTTCCGGATGTCTTTCCGGTCATCGGCAATGCGGAGAACGCCGTTGCTCTGGGTGCCGACCCAAATGGTTTTGCCGCTGTCTTCGAACAAGACTTCGGGAACAAAGTGCTGGCTCCCGGCAGCGGCGGTCAAATACCGCAGCGGTATCGTAACCGTTTCATTTTGACGGGTGAAAACCAGATCCTTGTCATAACCGGCCGATAAGGTCCATCCGTCTGAAAGGTTCAGCCGGATGTCCTTGCCGCGTCCTGGCTTTGTGGCGGAGGGTATGGATACGCCGGAAGAAGACCGCTCCTGGAGCGTACCGCTGGCCAGGTCGAAATGGTATCTTTTCTCCTTGCCGGCAGTGATCTCCAGCCCGCCATCGACATAGGTCAAGGCGGATATGGATTTGTTCCTGAAATAATCCAGCAGGGGATGGAGTCCGGCTCGCGTTTTCCCGAATCCGATTCTCTGTATCCCGCCGCCATTGAGCCCCAGCCAGAGGTTCCCTCCGGCATCTACGAACAGGCAGTTGATATCGTAGTCGGCTGTATAATAGGGAGATGCGGGATCGGCGGACACGATCCTGTTTCCCAGGCGGGGATCATATTGGACCAGGGCACTCCTTGTGTTGAAAAGAAGGGTTCCATCCTGTTGGGCGACGATATCCAGCAGCCGTCCTTTGCTAATTTCGTCCTTCAGGGACTCCGGTGCATTCATGAACTGCCCGGTCGCCGTGTCCATGCTGAGCAAGCCGCCGAAACCGGACAGCCAGAGTGTCCCGTCAGGAGCCATCCGGGCATTTTTGAACTCCATCGGAAGAGGAATTTCTTCCATCAGGGAAAACCGGGAACCGTCATAATAACGGATTTTCTCGGGATAAGACACCACCAATCTCCCGGAAGGGGTGGCAAAGCAGCCGATATTCGCTTCCGTGTTGTGGATGACCTGTTCCATCCGGCGCTCTGTTTCATTGAAACGGAAGATCTGCCGCTCCGTATTGCAAAGGATCGTTCCTTGGGGCAGTTCAATAATCTGAGGATGGGAGATGCCGTGGAAATCCATCGGAATGGTGGAGAAGGTATCTTCCGCCGTGTATTGATAAACGCTTCCGTCCAGCGCAAGGATCCAGAGCCGCTTTTTACTGTCACAATAAAGTGAAGCGATATGGTTGTCATGAAGGGACAGGGAATCTTCCGCAGCGAGGTACTGCCGGTAGCCATAGCCCAGGTCCTTGTTCAAGCCGTGCGCCGTCCCCACCCAGATATGCCCGAAGGCGTCCTCCGCTATCGCTGTTACCCGCGGATGGGACAGGTCGCGGGAAAGGGCTTCAGACAAGACCGGCACGGATGCGGAAAGATCCTTTTCTTCCCGGGCGCAGGACAGGAAAACCATGGACGTGGCGAGCATCCCTGCGACAAGTCTATGGAAGTTGCGAAGTGTCATTAAAGCAAAGATACAAAAAAAGGCGGAACGGAATATCAAGAAAGGCCGATTTAAGGATTTTGACAAAAATTTACGAATAAGGGCAAACGTCCGGACAAACCGAAAAAGGAGACGTGCAAGCCAGAGGTCTCCTTGTTGGCTAATTTTGCGGCAGTAACACTAAAGAAAAAATCGTATGAACAAAAAATTCTTTCTCCTGATGGCCTGTCTGATGATGGGAGGACTGTCTGCCTCTGCGGCAAAAAACATTCCCGTGAAACAGGTCACAGCTGTCACTGAAGTGTTCGGCGACGGCCAGCAGGTCACATCCGTGGTTTTGCTCTGCGACCGGAAAATGGAAGGCAAGAAGCTGAAGGCTTCCTCCTTCCGGGTACGAGAAATTGTTCCTCCCGAAATGCGGCAGAAAGGCCGTGAATCCCTGACTGAACCCGTTTATGAAGACCGCGAGATAGCGCGCGTGTATGCAAAAGGTGAGCAAGTGGTTCTGGAGCTGGTGAAAACCTACCATTACCTGCCCCCCTTCGGTGGTGGTCCTTCCGGCGGGCAGCGCCCGCAGGGTCCTCAAAGCGGGGACAAAGTGGGGCAGATGCAGAGGGGCGAGCGTCCCCAGGGCGGCGTATCCAAGACCATGCCCCAGCGGGACGAGATCCTTGGCTCCTACAAAGGGATTACCAAGATAGATGATTTCAAGGCAGAAGTCACCCTCCCTTCCGGAAAGGTGCTTGTAAGCGACAAGACTGTCAATCTGATCGTAGATGACTTTATCCAGTTGGAGTACAAGGATGAAATGACCGGAATTCCGCTGGCCTATAACTTATTTATTCCCAAGGACTACGATCCCGCCAAGAAGTACCCGCTGGTACTTTTCATGCCGGATGCTACGGTGACCGGAAAGGAAACGACCCGTACCCTCACCCAAGGCATCGGCGCTACGATTTGGGCGTCTCCCGAGGAGCAGGCCAAACATCCCTGCTTTGTGCTGGCTCCGGATTATACGCAGCAGATCATGAGTGACAACTGGGTGACGAACGACTACCTGGATGCGACGGTGGGGCTGGTCAATTACTTGGCCGGGAAGTATTCCGTGGATACGGACCGGATGTACACTACCGGCCAGAGCGGTGGCTGTATGCTGTCTTTCGCCATTGACAACAAATATCCCGACCTCTTTGCCGCTTCACTCTTGATGGCCGGCAAGTGGGACAATTCCCGCGTTGCACGCTTTGCTCATCAAAAGATGTGGATGATGTGCGGTGAAGGCGATAAAGGAGCTCTTCCCAGCATGACCGGCATCACCACCGAACTCCGTAAACTGGGCGTGAAAGTGAGTGAGGCCGTCTGGAACGGCCGCAGTACGCCGGAGGAATTTGATGCTCTCTGCAAAGCCATCGATGCCGAAGGGGCCGATATCCGCTTCGTCCATTTCCCCCAGTATACCGTCTTCCCCGATGACGACCATATCGACGGCATGGAGCATCTCCAGACCTGGAGACTTACTTACACCATCGAAGGGGTTCGTGACTGGCTCTTCCGTCAATCCAAGTAAGACCATGCCCGTATGAAAAAGAGATTTATAGTTTGGTTAATGATAATGGTGGTTGCTGTCTCTGCCCCTGCCGCGCAAGCGCAGGGGCCGGGAGGACGGCAATCGGAAATACCGGCCCATCCGCTCTCGTCCGGAAACATCCGGAGCGTAACCGGTATCGGAAAAGTGTATAGGGACGGGCTGAAGCTTGCCGCCGTGGCCATTGAGATGAGCGAACCGGTCGTCAGCAAGAGACTGCGTGCGTCGGATTTCGACATCGACGTTGCCGGGAATACGCTTTATGCCAGCGGGAAAGTCACCCGCATATATGCCAATACAGAGGTCTCCATGACCGATAAGGGCACAAACGGAAGCTATGTCATCGTGGAATTCTCGACGGATGAGTGGCTGCCCGTATCGGAGCATACTCCGGAACGCCGGATGCTGGAAGCCAATCGGGCAGGACGCCGCCCTCCTCAGCGAAAACAGGAGGACAAGCCCGCCGATTTCAAGGCCGACGTCTCTTTCCGGGGAAACCCACCGGCGCATCCCTCCATCATGCTTTCCAATCGCCACGGCGGCCAGGGCTTTGCGGTAGCCGTCAAGCAGGTGGCCGCAATCAAAGCCGTGTCCGGCAACCTGTTGGCCGTGGACAACCAGTGGGTGGACAATGAGAAGAACATTTCCCTCGTGATCGACGGCTTTGCCAAGCCGGACTTCCACGATGACAAGAGCGGCAGCACGATGAAATTCGACCTCTTCGTGCCCTATGATTACGATGAGGACAAGGCTTATCCGATGGTGGTTTACCTTCATGACGAGTATGCCTGCTGGAACCGTCATGATGAGCCCTTGACGACGGGCCTCGGTGCTGCCGTATGGGCAACTCCGGAATGGCAGGCGAAGAATCCCTGTTTCGTCCTCGTTCCCATTTATCATAGGACTTTCCTCACTACCAGCGATTTGCATGAGGCGAGCCTGGATGTGACCGTCAATCTGATCGATAAGGTTTGCGCGGAATTCAATATCGACAGGGACCGCCTGTACCTGATCGGACAGGGCGTCAGCGGTGGTGCCGCCATGGCGCTGCAGGAGCAGTATCCTTCCACCTTTGCCGGAGCCGCCTGCCTGTCCGGAGCCTGGAATGAGGCCAAATCCTATGAAACGCTGAAGAATGAGAACCTGCTGTTCGTTGCGACGGAAGGCGACACGGAAGGCGTTTCCGCCATCGAAAACTGCCTGGAAAAACTTGGAGGGACCAGTGACCATATCGTTTATTGGAAATCCAAAGCCAGTGAGATCGTCCCTGCAAGCGTGGAGCAGAACGCGCTCAACTGCCGGGCTTACACCTGGCGCAAGGCCTATGACAACCATGCTATCGGTGACTGGCTGTTCGCGCAGCGTCGTCCGGCCCCTGCCCAGGTGCGGGGACGCGGTCCGCAGGTCAAGCCGTTGACCATCCATGCGAACGGGACGGTTACCATCCGCTACCAGGCTCCCGCGTCCGTCAAGGAAGTGCTTCTTTGCGGAGATATTCTGCCCATGACGGTTACTCACGATGAGCGCTGGGGCGACCGCGAGGTCTTTGCTCCCGTAAAAATGTCCAAAGCCATTGAAGGTTGGTGGGAATATACGACAGGCAAACTGGAACCGGACCTGTACAAGTACTGGTTCACGGTAGAGGGAGTACAGACCGTCGACCCCAACAATCTCTATGTGATACGTGAGAATAAAACGCAGAATGTCAATTACTTCATCATCAACAGCGGAGAAAGCGCCAACTACATTACACAGGATGTCCCGCACGGAACGCTATCGGCCCGCTGGTATCACAGCGACCATGCAGGGTTCGACAAACGGGCCTTCGTCTATACGCCTGCCGGATATGAGGACAGCGAGGAACGGCTCCCGGTCTTGTATGTATTCCACGGTGCATCCGAGGACGAGACTGCCTGGATCACGCAGGGCCGCATCGTGGAAATAATGGACAACCTCATTGCGGAGGGTCGCTGCAAGCCCATGATTGTGGTCATTCCCAATATCAATCCCTGGGATCGGGCCGCCTTCTCCCTGATGCATTACGATGCCTCCGTCCAGCCCTCGATGAATGACGTGCAGAACCGTCGCCGGGGGAAGACCGATTTCGATTATTATGAGAATGAACGTTTCTTCGGCGAAGTGATTTCCTTTATCGACAAGGAGTACCGCACCGTGGCCGAGAAGGAAGGCCGCGCCGTCTGCGGCGTGTCCATGGGCGGACGGAATGCAATGAACGTTTCCCGCCTGAACCGGAACACATTTGACTATGTGGGCCTGTTTTCTCCGGCCCTGGAGCCCGGCAACCATTTCCCTGAGGCCAAGTACGACGACGAAATCATCGCCAGCCTCCACCAGCAGGCACAGGACGGTGTGGCCCTTTACTGGATCGGCGTGGGAAACCATGACATGCAGTGGCAGACCAACATCCCCTTCCGTGCCATTCTGGATGAGGTAGGAATGAATTACACCTTCTATCCTACCGGAGGTGCCCATACTTACAACAACTGGAGAAACTACCTGATTCAATTCGCTTCACAACTATTCCGATAAACCCATGAAAGCAACCACATTCCTTGCCATGATGCTCGTCCTTGTCTCCGCCAGCGGATGCAAGGCGGCTGCCCCCGATGGACTGGATTTCACGAACGCTGCCTACCGGGATGTCACGCTGAAATATAACGGATCCGACATCAGTTTCCGCTATTATCAGGACATCTACTATGTAGCCTCTCCCGTGGATTCGGTGTATCAGAAAATGAATCTTTACATTCCCGCCGAGTATTTCAAAGGTGCCAGTGTAAATGGTTACACCGCGCAGACCGCGCCCATTTTCCTGTACCATAAGATTGCGGGGTATACCCCGGCAAAGGCCAGTACGCTGGCCAGCGCCATGCGCAAAAGAGGGCCTCGTCCCAGCGGTGGCCCTGGCGGTCCTGGTGGTCCTGGCGGCCGTCCTGAGATGGGGGGACCCGGTAATGGAGGCGGTCCTTCGGGCCCGATGGGCGGTCCCGGCCGTGAGCCGGAAGATGAATCGCTCATCCCTTCCGAGATCAATGACAATCCCGAGCATCCGTTCATGCCTCTTGCCGCGATGCTTCGCGGTTACGTCGTGGCGTGCCCGGCGGCCCGCGGACGCCTCAATGACAACGGCCGCGCCCCGGCCGCCCTCATCGACCTCAAGGCCGCGGTACGTTACCTGAAATTCAACGACAAGGCTATGCCCGGAGATGCTTCCAAGATTATCTCCGACGGCACATCGGCCGGCGGCGCACTTTCTTCTCTTTTAGGCGCAACGGGTAATCATCCCGATTATGACCCTTATCTGAAAGCATTGGGCGCAGCCCCTGCAACGGATGACATCTTTGCCACGCAGGCCTATTGCCCCATCACCAACCTGGAGCATGCCGATGCCGCTTACGAGTGGACTTACGGCTCGCTGGAAAGCGCCCAGCACGGAGAAATCACCCCGGAAATGAAAGCCTTCTCCGATGCGTTGAAAACCCAGTTCGCTCCTTATATCAACAGTCTTTCGTATAAGAGTCTTCGGGACGAAGTCCTGTATCTGGATTCGGAAGGGAAGGGCAGTTTCCTGGGTTGGGTCTGCCATTTCCTGCGGGAAGCGGCCCAGGAGCAACTGGACAAAGGAGCCGACCTCTCGGCTTATGAGTGGGTGGAGGTGAAAGATGGCAAAGCAGGGGAGATTTACTTTGACAAGTACGTGCAGTTTGCCGGCCGGAAGAAAACCCCCGTTGCCTTTGATGCGCTGGATCTATCGGCCGCGGAAAACAATGAATTTGGCACGGAAACAATTGAAAAACAGCATTTCACTTCGTTCTCCTTTGAGCACTCCCAGGTAGAAGGCAGTACGCTGGCCGATCCGAAACTGGTGTACATGATGAATCCGATGAACTACATCCCGGATGAGTCCGCCGTCACCTCTCCCCACTGGCGCATCTGCCACGGAACCAAGGACAGCGACACGTCCCCAGCCATCCCTATCCTGCTGGGAACCTGCCTGCTGAACAACGGATTCGACACCATCATCCGCCTCACCTGGGACCAGCCCCACGGCGGTGATTATGATACGAAGGAGCAGTTTGACTGGATTGACAGTATTTGCAAATAATAC
>JAFSMS010000045.1 GCA_017447815.1 Bacteroidales bacterium
ACCCTGTCCATGCACCTTCACTCCCATAAATGTAATCTGGCATTTTCGGCATAGGCGCTCACCCTTGTGCCGAAAATGCCAGACCCATTTTTTCACATTTCCCGCTCCCTGTCCAGTGTACTTCCCTTTTACCGCTTACTTTTCAACAGCCCCAAACAGACCCTTGTCCTGCAAAAGTACGCCAGCGGCACGACGATGCCTGTCGCGGGCGCGGCCTTCTATGTCACAGACAGCCGCGGCACGGCGCTGGGGCAGGACGGCGGCGAGTTTGTGACGGATGAGAATGGGCAGATTGTTCTCCACGACCTGACGCCCGGCATCACCGTCACGGCGCGGGAGACGCGGGCCGCCAGCGGCTACGCCCTGGACACCACGCCCAAGTCCATTGCCATTCAGAGCGGCAGCGTCCAGACATTGACCTTCTTCAATGACCCAGTGCAGACGGTCCGAATCCGCAAATATGTGCAGGGAACGACAACGCCCATTCCGAATGTGGCCTTCGTCATTACGGACGGAACCGGCGCGGCCATCGGCACCGGAGAGTACACCACCAACGACAACGGGGAGATTGTCCTGAACAACATTGCCCCCGGCACGATTATCAACGCCAGAGAAATCAGGACCGCCACTGGATACGTCCTCAACGGAACGCCCCAGAGCCTGACCGTGCGGAGCGGCGGAGAGAATGTCCTCACCTTCTACGATGAGCCGATGGTAACGCTGGTCATTCGGAAATTCGTGGAGGGCAGCGACGACACACCGATTCCCGGAACCGAGTTCAAAGTGACGGACGGGACCGGCGCGGTGATTGGGCCGGAGAACGGCATCTACCGGACGGACGCGCAGGGCGAGATTCGTATCCCGAACCTGACGCCGGGCCAGACCGTCACGGCACGGGAGACCAGAGCGGCGGACGGATTCGTACTGGACGGGACCCCGCAGACGATTCAGATTCAGTCCGGCGGGGCGCAGTCTTTGACCTTCTGGAACGCGCCCACACAGACATTGACGATCCGCAAGATGGCGGAGGGAACCACAACGCCCATTCCGGGGACCGCATTCTATATCACGGACCAGAACGCGAAGCCCCTCGGCACGGCGAACGGGGAATTCATCACCGACGCGGATGGCAAAATCGTCCTGACGGGCCTGACCCCCGGCGACAGCATCACCGCCGTGGAGACGAGAGCGGCGGACGGCTACGTCCTCGACACCGCGCCGAAATCCATCGTCATTCGGAGCGGCGAAGCGCAGACGCTCAATGTCTACAATAAGCCGCAGGGAACCCTCATCGTGGAAAAGCGGGACAAGGCCACCAATGCCCCGTTACAGGGAGCCGAGTTCCAGATTCTCACGGCGGGCGGCCAATTCGTGGACAACGCGGGCGGTCAGTTGTCAAGCCAGGGCCTTTACAGGACCGATGACAAGGGCCAAATCATCATCACGGGACTGGACGCCGACACCCTGGTGGTGAGGGAGACGAAAGCGCCGTCCGGGTATATCCTGGATGATACGCCGCAAACGGTCAAAGTCGGACCCAACGATACCCAGACCCTCACTTTCTACGACCAGCCGGAAAAAGTCCTGACGGTGCAGAAATTTGAGGCGGGAACCACGAATCCCATTCAGGGAGTCACCTTCTTAATCACGGACGGGACCGGAGCGACAGTCGGCCCGAACCAGGGCGAGTACACTACTGACAGGAACGGACGCATTGTCCTGACCGGCCTGACGCCGGGAACCACCATCACGGCAAAGGAGATTCGGACAGCGGCTGGATTTGTGCTGGATACCACCCCGCAGAGCATCCTCATGAAAGAGGGCGAGGCACAGACAATCACGTTCTACAATGAGAAGGACGGCGGACTTGAACTCATCAAGACCGACGCGGCGGACAAGACGAAGCGTCTGCCCGACACCACCTTTGAAGTGCGGAGCATGAGCGGCGGTCTGGTGAAGAAGATTACCACAGGCCGGGACGGGCGGGTTTACGCCAGCCTGGACGCGGGCGACTACTACCTGGTGGAGATTGAAGCGGCAGACGGCTACAAGGTGGACCCCACGCCGGAATACTTCACCGTCCGGGACGGGAAAACCACTACCGTCACCGTGACCAATGTGGCGTCCAGCGGGATTCTGCTCCACAAGACGGACGCCGCCACCGGAAAGGCGCTGTATGGCGTCACCTTCCTCCTCTACGACAGCAAAAACAACCCCATCGGGCAATATACGACTGACAACATGGGGTATATCCGCATTGTGGACATGGAAGCCGGGCAGTATTTCATTCGGGAACTGGAGAATAAGGGCTACGTCCCCGACACCCAGATGAAAACC
>JAFSMS010000046.1 GCA_017447815.1 Bacteroidales bacterium
TATGCGATGCATCTTCTCCCTATGCTCCGGCGTATCCCAGACGGGGCCGAAATACTGCCTTCCCATAGACTGATAAAAATGCGTAAGCATCTTTCTGTCCATATGGAACAGGTGCTTGAGCATAGGATTGGGACCGTACCCACTCATATGGGAGAGGATGTTAAAATCCAGCAAGGGGTCTCCATAGCCGAAATCGCCCAAATCTATCCAATATACCTTGCCATTCGCCATAATGATATTGCAGGGATTAAGGTCTCCGTGCAAACAGGTGTTTGCCGGCTCCAATTCGTCAAGATAGCCCGCCAGCCTTGCCTTGACATGGTCCGGAATCACCTTGTTCTCCATAATCATTTCCCGGGTACGCAAGGCAATATTGTCAAAAGATTCCGTATTGCATGGAATGGAGTGAAGCGCCTTGGCATATTCTGCCGTAACGCCGGCCAGTTCCTCCAGCCGTTCGGGATGGTCGGCAATAATCCTTCCGAACGACTCCTTGCCCTGAATCCGCTGGACAGTCATGCCGTAACGCTGCCCGTCCGTTACAAACTCATAAGGTTCGGCCGATGGAATCCCCATCTGAAAGACTGCCTTGGAGCGTAGAAACTCCTCCTCCGCCTTGCTGGCGGAAATGCCGGGTTTATTCAACTTAAGGATCACGGAGTCGTCCGTCTTGTTGTAGTAGGATTCCCCGAATCCTCCTCCGCCAAAGGATACCCATTCTTGAAGGTCAACGATTTTTGCTTCCATCGTACAATTATTCCATGCTAAAATAAGAAAAAATCCTCAAAAACCATTATATGGTGTGTCCATCGCTCAGTTTGTCGGAAACATGCCATGGTTTAGATGCTAGAACGCCGTAAATGGACGGGACGTGGCACCATACGATTTGTGGTCTTCATAACAGATTTTGCCCGCCTCTTTCATGTGAGATATTAAATATTTGTTACTAACCCTTAGAACACGCAAAGATACAAAAAATGTGGGCTTTTGAAAAGATTAAAGACATCGTTCAAGACAAAAAGGTCTCCCAAAAAGTCGGCTTAAAGAAAAGACAGGGGGCAGCCTGGAGCCATCGTTTCAATATTTTTTAGTACCTTTGCGGTAGCAGAGCAGAGAACTTGACGTTCCTATCGATTCATGACCGAGCATACGGATCATACCATTCCTTCGCGGGAAAAAGAAATTGACCGGGTTACCCTTCTTGGCAGCCTGGTCAATATCTTCCTCACCGTCCTGAAGTTCGGCGTCGGCTTCGCCGGCCGTAGTTCCGCCATGGTGGCCGATGCCATCCACTCGCTGTCGGACCTTCTCACCGACGCCGTGGTGCTCATCTTCGTCCATATCAGCAGCAAACCCGCCGACAGAAAGTATCACTACGGCCGCGGCAAGTTCGAAACCCTGGCTTCGGCCTTTGTGGGAATGCTTCTTCTGGTCGTTGCCGGCGGCATCCTCTATCATGGCGCGGCAGAGGCCCTTTCCTGGTACAGGGGGAAACCGCTTCCCAAGCCCGGAGCCATTGCGCTCTGGGGCGCCGTCGCTTCCGTCATCCTGAAGGAACTCATCTACCGATACACCCAGGCGAAGGCCAAAAAACTGCGCTCCCCCGCCCTTGAGGCCAATGCCTGGCACCACCGCTCCGACGCCCTGTCGTCGGTTGCCACCTTGCTGGGCATCGGCGGCGCCGTCCTCCTGGGAGAAAAATGGGCCGTCCTGGACCCCCTCGCTTCCATTGTGGTGGGATGCTTCATCGTACGAGTGGCCTGGATGCTCCTGCGGAAGAACTTCCGGGACCTCATGGAGGCCTCCCTCCCGGAAGAGACAGAGGCCGAAATCCTCTCCATCGTAACGTCATTCCCCGAAGTCAAAGACCCGCACAACCTCAAGACCAGGCGCATCGGCAGCCATTTTGCCATTGAACTCCATATCAGGATGGACGGCAGCACCTCCCTTCAGGACAGTCACGCTACCGCCCACCGGATAGAAGAGGCCCTGCGTGAGCATTTTGGCGAAGATACCCACATCACCATACATGTAGAGCCTGTCAAGCCCTTCCCCAAAGAATCCTTATAGGTTATGGAAACTGTTGACATTGAAATAGTAAGCGCCATCGTCCGGGCGGCATCCTCCCTGATGGACCGGAGCGGACGCTTCGAGATACACGACAAAGGGACCCTCGAGAATATCGTCACGTCCTCCGACGTGGCCGTCCAGCATTTCCTCACGAGGGAACTCGGCCTGCGTTTCCCCGAAATCGGCTTCCTCTGCGAAGAGGAAGACCTCAGCGATATCGCCGGCCACGAGGCCGTCTGGGTCATCGACCCCATCGACGGGACGGCCAATTATGCGCGGGGCAACGAGAACTGCTGCATCAGCGTGGCCCTCGTCGAGAAGAACGAGCCCATTCTCGGAGTGGTTTACGCTCCCTGGCGGGGAGAACTCTACACGGCCGAAAAAGGGAAAGGGGCCTTCTGCAACGGGAAGCCCATCCATGTCTCCGACCGTCGTTTCGAGCAGGGCATCCTCTTCACGGCCATGTCCACCTACCGGAAAGAACTGGCCAAAAGTTGCAGCGACATCATCTACGACATCTACATGGAATGCAACGACGTGCGAAGGACCGGGTCGGCCGCCGTGGAACTTTGCCTGATGGCGTCCGGCTTTGCCGA
The DNA here is from genome assembly GCA_017447815.1 of Bacteroidales bacterium. Classification (GTDB taxonomy): domain Bacteria; phylum Bacteroidota; class Bacteroidia; order Bacteroidales; family UBA932; genus Cryptobacteroides. The sequence continues at coordinate 2,667 of JAFSMS010000046.1, forward strand.
ACTCTATTTCGAAATGCGGCTGATGCCCTGGGACTATGCGGCAGCCAGCCTTGTCCTGACGGAAGCCGGCGGGGCGGTCTGCGGCTATGACGGAGAAAAGCCCTCCCTGTACAAGCCGTCGCTGTTTATCGCCGCCAACACGAAGGAGCATTGCAACAGAGTCCTCCAAGCCGTCCACAGGCACCTGGAGAAACTTCCCTATTGACAAAGACAGCATGAAATCCATTTCCGGAAAGATTAACAGCCTGTGTATGAAAGGCCTATGCATGACACTCCTTCTCTGCATCCTGGCAGGAGTGCAGGGATGTTCGCGCCCTGACGGCGACGAGGAGGTCCGGCAGGAAATCGAGTCCATCATGACCATGAAGGAACTCGGCCTGGTCGAATACCGGGTCCGCAAGATCATCAAGGCCGATGACCAGGGAGAGTGGTACAAAATCGGCGACCGCAAAATCCTTCTCAGTTGCACGGCCTACCTCAAGGCCGGCATCGACCTTTCCAAGGTCAGTGCCGAGGATATCGTCGCGGACCGCAGCACGGGAAAAGTCACGGTAACGCTCCCCCACGCCCAGCTGCTGTCGCTGGACATTCCCGCCTCGGAAATCCGGCAGGAATATGACCAGGTGACACTTCTCCGCTCGTCCTTCTCCGTCCAGGAGCGGAATGCGCTTCTGAGGCAGGGAGAACGGCAAATCCGCCAGAGCGTCCCTTCCCTCGGGATTCTCCGGAAAGCGGAGGAAAATGCACAGAAATTCTTTGAATCCGTCTTTTACCCGATGGGATTCAAAGCGGTGGAAGTGAACTTCAAATGAGCGGAGCCATGGAAAAAAGGAAATTCACGATCACCGTCGGCCCGTCCGTCATCCTGCTGGTCCTTCTGCTGATCGGCGGAGCACTTCTTCTCCGCACCGGTGCGCTCAAGAAAGAAAGGGCCCTTACCCTTGAAAAGACGGCCGTCATCACCACCCGGATCCGTACGCTCGGAGAACTGACCACGGCCTGTTTCTACGATGAAATCGTGCTCAACGGCACCAAGAAAAACCCGCTCTGGAAGGATTGGAACGACCATCTGGTCATCATCGCGCACGGAACGGTCCGGGCGGGAATCGACCTGCAGAAAATGGACAGCGAAAGCGTACGCTTTTCGGGAGATACCGTCATCGTACGCCTCCCGAATCCGGAGTATCTGGACATCATCGTCAATCCGTCCGACTTCGACATCTTTGCCGAGACCGGGCGATGGACCCAGCAACAGGTTTCGAAACTGCAGGACAGCGCCCGGCAGCGACTGATCGCCGAGGCCGATTATGCCGGACTCAAAAGGACCGCCTACGAGGGAGCCATGCAGGCTGTCGGCAGCCTCCTGACCGCCTCCGGCTACACACTCATCCGCTTCGACCATCCGGCCTATTACTTCCCGATGCCCGGGGAAGACGCCTACCTCAGATAGTTCTCGATCAACTTCAGCAGCCCTTCGCTGACAGGGCCCTTGCGGTCGTGCAACTTGCAAAGCACATAGGTGAGTTTGAGGGAGATATAGGGACCCAATCCCTTCACATGGGCTTCCAGTTCTTCCGGATTCTCCGTGTTCCAGTAGGCCTTGGAAAAGACATCCCAATGCTTCGCCAACGTGTCCAGGCCCAAGTGGAAAATACTCTGGGCCCGCTCTTCCGATATGTGTTTCTCGGCATAATACATCATGGCCAAGTCCCATTCCGGGCGGCCGTAGGCAAAATCTCCCACATCAATCCAGAGATTCCGCTTGCCGTCGGTAATGATGTTGCCGATATGGAGGTCTCCGTGGAGGCAGGTGTCGGCCGAATGGAGGGCATCCAGCGCATCCAGAAGAAGGACCTTCAGATTTTGCGGAAGAGACTCGAACCGGACGACCGCGTCGCGGACAAGGGACCTCATGTCCGGCAAACGGGCCGTGTCGGCCTTGGTGGCGTGCAATTCCCGGGAAAGCCGGGCGAAGAGCAGGGAAAGGGGCTCCAGCTGCCCAGGCTCCTGGGAGATGATGCGGGTGAAAGAGCGCTTGCCGACAATGAGTTCATACTCCGCGCCGTAACGCGTTCCGTCCGTAATGAGACGGATAGGCTCCGGTGTGGGCAACCCCATATCAAAGACCAGCCGATTGACCAAAAACTCCCGCCGGGCCGTCTCGGCGGCATATCCGGGCGTGAATAACTTGGCCAAGGTACGGCCATTTCTGTGATTGTAGGTAATGGCCGTGCCGCCTTCGCCCGTCTGGATATAATCGTCCAGGTTTATCGGCTCATACGTCATGAGAAAAACTATTTTCTCTTCTTGGGAGCTATGCAACGGAAATAGCTGAACTGCAATCCGATGAAGTCGATGTTCCTGGCGATGCGGAAGGAATTCAACCTGGCGTTATTGTTGTTCCCGTTGATCCAGGTCTTGTTTTGGATGGTATGGTCCCACGTCATGCCCAGAAGTGGAATACTGATGGCGAAAGAACTGCCGTCACGCAATTTCAACGCACCGCCGACCGCGAATTTGAGGCCGATATCCAAGGTGTTGGTATTGCGGATTTTGTTGGTGCCTTCCTTGAGGGGATAGGAGGACGTGACCCCGTAACTGCCGTACAGACGGCCCTCTCCGAAAACGGCGAACAGCTTGGAGCCGAAGAAAGAGAGATACTTGCGGGCCGTCAGGGCTACTCCACCCTTATGGTGATGCATATGGCGGGACGAGATGGGGACATTGAGGTCGGTTATTGCTTCCTGACCCTCCTCGGTACCGTCATCGAAGATGCCGCCGAGGACGTCGCGAAGGTCCAGCTTCAGGTCTGTGTTCAGTTGATAGCCCGTATATTCCAGACGGACGCCCAGGGAGAAATCGTCGGCCAGGAAATAGGAGAAGGTCGGTGCCACGGCCCATGTCCGGAAATTGCCGGAGCCGATATTGAGCATGGAGAGAATGCTGTAGCCGTCTCCGTTGGCCAGACCGGCCGCATCAAAACTATGATACGTACCGGAGATGCCCAGCGTCCGGGTTCCTTTCTCGATAAACACGACTTTGCCCTTAGCAGGGTCTTCAAAACGACGCAAGATGGAATTGACAGTACCCTGCGCGAACAACTGGGCGCTCACTGCCAGAGCAGCCAAGGCGAATACGATTTTTTTCATAATATGCAAAAGTAAACATTCTCTGTCAATCCGTCAAGTACTCTATTTTGGTTTTTAGCAGATTTTAGGGTATATTTACAAAATCAAATCAAAATCGAAATGCCGGAAAACGCTCTCAGACCGTTATTCGAATCCTATACGGGCCGACAACTGGCCGATATCCTGGAACTGCCCACTTCCGGCAGCAACCGGCGCTACTTCCGCCTCAAGGGGGGAAACCTCTCGCTCATCGGCGTCATCGGAAACAACCTGGAAGAGAACCGCGCCTTCATCTACCTGTCCCGTCATTTCCGGGAAAAGGGCATCCGCGTCCCCGCCGTGCTCGCGGTCAGTGACGACGGATTCTCCTACCTGCAGGAAGACCTGGGAGACAAAGTGCTCTTCGGCCTGGTCTCCGAAGGAAGGGAAAACGGAATTTACAGCCCTGTCGAAACGGACATCCTGTGCCGCACCATCGAACAACTGCCCCGCCTGCAGTATCAGGGAGCCAGAGACCTGGACTGGGGGAAGTGCCTGTACGAGGCTTTCGACGGCCGTATGATCGATTTCGACCTCAACTACTTCAAATACTGTTTTCTCAAGGCCACCGGCCTGGAATTCAACGAAGTCCACCTGCAGGATGACTTTGAAAAACTGAAGGAAGACCTCCTGAAAGACAGCGGGAACACCTTTATGCACCGGGATTTCCAGGCCCGCAACATCCTCATCCAGGACGGAGAGCCCTGGATCATCGACTTCCAGGGCGGCCGGCGCGGTCCCATCTATTACGATGTGGCTTCCTTCGTCTGGCAGGCCCGGTCCCGCTTCCCGGAGCAACTCAAGCAGAAACTGCTCCAGTCCTATCTCCGCGCCCTGAGAAGTTATCAGGAGGTGGATGAAGAACAGTTCTACAGCCGTCTGCGCCTGTTTGTGCTGTTCCGCACCCTGCAGGTGCTGGGGGCCTACGGTTTCCGCGGCTACTTCGAGAAAAAGCCGCACTTCCTCTCCAGCGTCCCCTACGCCCTCGGCAATCTGAGAACCCTGCTGCAGACGCCCTTTACGGATTATCCCCACCTGAACGACATCCTGCTCCAACTGACGAACATGCCGCAGTTCAATGAAATTCCGCAGGACCGCCGGCTGGAGGTGCATATCTACAGTTTCGCCTACAAGAAAGGCATTCCGGCCGACAATACCGGCAACGGCGGCGGCTACGTATTCGACTGTCGCTCCATCAACAACCCCGGCAAGTACGAGCATTACCGCCAGTTCACCGGAAACGACCCGGAAGTGATCAAGTTCCTGGAAGACGACGGAGAAGTAACCACCTTCCTGGACAGTGTCTATAAACTGGTGGACGCCCATGTGCAGCGCTTCCTCGAAAGGAAGTTCACGCACCTGCAGGTATGCTTCGGCTGCACCGGCGGGCAGCACCGCTCCGTCTATTGCGCCGAACATCTGGGGAAATACCTTTCCCACAAGTACAATGTGAAAGTGATGGTCACCCACCGCGAAATGAATATCGAGAAAGTCCTGTAGCATGAAAGCGATGATCTTTGCCGCCGGGCTCGGCACCCGCCTCCGTCCCCTTACCGACAGCCTTCCCAAAGCGCTGGTTCCGGTGTGCGGGGAGCCGCTGCTGTACCATGTCATCGGCAAACTGCGCGAAGCCGGCTATCGCGGGATCGTGGTCAACGTGCATCATTTTCCGCAGCAGATCCGGGACTACCTCCGGAGCCGGGACTGGGGCGTGGAGATCGGCATCTCCGACGAATCGGCCTGCCTGCTGGAAACCGGCGGAGGAATCGCCCGGGCGCAAGATCTTATCCTGCCCACGGAGGAGCCCTTCCTCGTGCACAACGTGGACATCATCTCGGACGTGGACCTCGCCTGGGTGCGCCGCCAGACACGTCCCGAAGCCCTTGCCACCCTGGTGGTGAGTCCCCGGGAAACCCGGCGCAACCTCCTTTTCGATGACGACATGCGCCTGGTGGGATGGATGGACCGGCAAAGCGGCGAGGTCCGCTCTCCCTATCCCGGGCTGGATCCGGCCCGCTGCCGGCACTATGCCTTCGCCGGAATCCACAACCTGAGTCCGCGCATTTTCCCCCATTTCGGGGAGTGGGGATTCAAGGGACGCTTCCCCATCATGGACTTTTATCTCAAGGTTTGTGCGGCGGAGCCCATCTACGGGCTTGCGGCCGAGCATCTCAAGATTGTGGACGTGGGCAAATTCGAGACCCTCGACGAGGCCCAGCAACTGTGCAGCAAGATATTGAAACCATAAATAATCACTGTTATGAAACTGAACGGAAGACGTGAAAGTTCGAATGTCGAAGACCGCAGAGGTCTCAGCGGTGGCGGAAAAGCCGGATTAGGAATCGGCGGCATTGCCGTAATCGCCATCATCACCCTCCTGATGGGCGGAAACCTGGGAGACGTATTTCAGAACGTCGTGCAATCGGGCGGTCTCAGCCAGGTCACCGAAAGCAATTATGAGCCGACGGAAGAGAATGAAGCCCTGGCCAAATTCTCCCGTCAGATCCTGGCCTCCACCGAGGACATCTGGAGCCAATACTTCAGCCAGATGGGCCTGGGAACCTACAAGGCGCCCACCCTGGTGCTCTACACCGGCGCCACCAACACCGCCTGCGGTACCGGTCAGGCCGCCATGGGTCCGTTCTACTGCTCGGCCGACGAGAAACTGTACATCGACCTGTCCTTCTTCTCCAGCATGAAACGGCAACTGGGGGCCGACGGAGATTTCGCCTACGCCTACGTCATCGCCCATGAAGTGGGCCACCATGTCCAGCACGTGCTGGGCACCCTGGACCAGGCCCATCAGCAGATGGCCCGCATGAACAAGACCCAGGCCAACCGCATGAGCGTGCGCATCGAACTCCAGGCCGATTTCTATGCCGGCGTATGGGCCCACTATGAGAACTCGCTCTTCGACTCCATCGAAGACGGTGACCTGGAAGAAGCCATCCGCTGCGCCTCCGTCATCGGCGACGACTACCTCCAGAAGAAAGCCCAGGGCTATGCCGTAGAGGAATCCTTCACGCACGGCACCGCCGCCCAGCGCATGCGCTGGCTCAAGAAAGGCATGCAGACCGGCGACATCCGCCAGGGCAACACCTTCGAACTCAGCGAGAGTCAACTTTAACCTTTCCGGTACTCGGACGGAGTCATGTCCGTGTGGGCCTTGAAGAACTTGTAGAAGACGGACTGGTTGGGGAAATGCAGGGCAAAGACAATCTCCTTGATGGTCTTGTCCGAGTATTTGAGCAAGTTTTTGGCTTCCAGGATTACAAACGAGTCAATCCAGTCCGGAGCACTGCGCCCGGTCGCCTGTTTCACCAGTTTGGAAAGATACTTGGGAGTGAGGCAGAGTTTATCGGCATAAAAAGCCATTCCCCGCTCGGTGGTATGGTATTCGGTTACCAAAGCGATGAACCGCTCAAAGACCTGATTCATTCGGGCCGATGAGCGGCTCTCCTGTTTTTGCGCCACTGAAAGGCGTGCCATCCAGAAATCTACCAGCACATACAGGAACGATGTGAGCAGCGAGCCCATCACTTCCAATTTATTATTTCTGTGGGAGATGACGATTGTGCGAGCGAGATTGAAATAATCCTCCGCCAGTTTCAGGTCATCGCCGTCCAGGGAAATGCAAGGATTGTCCCACATGTGGAGACCTTCCTGAAATACTTTGTTGAAGTCAAAACGGATCCCGCTCATGAATTCCCGGGAGACCAGGGCGAAAATCAATTCCGTATCCACCAGACGGCTGTCCACCGGAGATGACAATTTGACAATATTGCCGGGGACGACCATCAATACCGAATGTTCCTTCAACTCAAAAGTATTGAGATTCAAATCTACCCGGAAATGACCGCGTCTCAGGAAAAAGATAATGAATCCGTCAAAACGGAAAGGATAGCGCAGCATGGAGAGCAGAATCTCGCTCTTTTCCACACGCCGGCCACTCACTTCGCCGATGATGAAATCATTGCCCAAGGCGTATTCATCCACGATGGGGGTCAAGGATTTAATGCGGCCGATATTAATGGTTTGCAGGGAAAGGTCTTCCATAAAAAATAGCGTTTGGACAAAGATAATCATATTTTATCTATTTGCAAAATATCACAAAATTCGACCAAAAGACAATTATCAAGGCGTATCTGATTGCATTTTCTACTCTTTTTGGCAATATATTTGCATTTACCAGGTCCAAAATGACAATTAAACAAAAAAATGACAATATGACAAAAATGGTAAAAAATGCACTTCTTTCCGTCCTCCTCCTGGCAGGCTGCCTGTCTGCCGCCGCACAGGAACCCCTCACCTTGGAGGACTGCCGCCAGATGGCTGTCACCCAAAGCAAAGACCTGGAACAGGCGGGAGTCCAGATTAAGATGGCCGCCTATGACCGCAAGATTGCCCTGGCCAACTACTTCCCGAACATCAGCGCCACGGGAGCCTATTTATATAATAACCGCGACATCGCCCTCATCAGCGACACGCAGAGCCAACTCCTGACAAATGCCGGCACGCTGGTACAGGGACAGTTGAATGCCGCCATGACAGGAGCCACCCAGCAGATAAGCGCCGCCATGCAGCAGAAGATGACGCAGCTGATGACGGCCATACAGACCAATCCGGCCCTGGCCGTCGAGTATATGGGCAGCCCCATGTGGCAGACCATCCTGGGCATGCTCCAGGGAGTGGATCCCTCTTCCCTCGCCGGGCTCATGCCCAACATCGCCGACCCCGTGAATGCCATCGGAGCCGACATCGACCAGGCCCTTCATCCCGACCTCCACAACGTCTGGGCTGGGGCCATCACCGTGCAGCAGCCGGTGTTCGTGGGTGGTAAGATTATCTATTCCAACCAGATGGCCGCCTTGGCAGAAGACCTCGCCAAGAGCAAGTATGACATGAAATATGCCGATGTGGTACTGGATGTAGACCAAGCCTACTGGCAGATTGTCTCCATCTCCAACAAAAAGAAACTGGCCCAGAGTTACAGCGACCTCCTGCAGGAAATGCTCTCCGAGGTGGAAAAATCCATCGCTGCCGGCGTTGCCACCGAATCCGACGCCCTTCAGGTGAAAGTCAAAGCCAACGAGGCCAAGATGCTGCTCACCAAGGCCGACAACGGGCTCACCCTCTCCAAGATGCTGCTCTGCAAGCGCATCGGCCTGCCGCTGGACAGCGAAATCATCCTGGCCGATGAAACCCTGGATGTGATTCCTGAACCGGCCGATCCCCAGCAGAAATCGCTGGAAGACATTTATGCCGACCGCCCTGAAACCCGCAGCCTGGCCCTGGCCGGGAAAATCTACGACCGCAAAGCCAAGGTAGTCCGTGCCGACATGATGCCCAAAGTGGCCCTCACAGCCAACTATCTGGTTTCCAACCCCAATGTCTTCAACGGGGTGCAGAAAAACTGGAACGGAGGCCTGTTCACCGCCGGCGTCATGGTCAATGTCCCCATTTTCCACGGCCTGGAGAATATAAACCGTTACAAGAAAGCCAAGGCCGAAGTCAGCCTGTACCAGAGCCAATACGAAGACGCCCGCGAACTCATCAAACTCCAGGTGGCCCAGCAACGGAAAGTGCTCGGAGAGGCCCGGGAGAAAGTGGAACTGACCCTCTCCAACCTGGACAGCGCCGAGGAGAACCTCCGCAAGGCCACGGTGGGATATGAAGCCGGCGTAGTTCCCACCAATACGGTGTTGGGAGCCCAGACCGCCTGGCTCAGCGCCCACAGCGATTACATCGATGCCGGCATCGAACTCCAGATGGCCGCCGCATCCCTCAACAAAGCAGAAGGAAATTTAAACAAATAAACTATCATGAAAAAGAATTATAATCTGTTTATCGGTGTGGCCGGCCTCATCGGCCTCATCCTTGTGGTTGCCATTATCGGCTATGTCGTCTCCCAGCCCAAGGAAAAAGTGATCCAGGGAGAAGCCGAAGCCACAGAATACCGCATTTCTGGAAAGGTTCCCGGCCGAATTGAGGAGTTCCGGGGCGAAGAAGGGCAAGAGGTGCGCAAAGGCGACACCCTTGTCATCATCGATTCCCCGGAAATCCGTTCCAAAATCGCCGAAGCCAACGCCGCCAAGGCGGCGGCTGTAGCCCAGCGGAACAAAGCCTACAACGGGGCTTCCCAGGAACAGATTACCGGGGCCTACGAAATGTGGCAGAAAGCCCTCGTGGGAGAAGATGTCATGCGCAAGTCCTACGAGCGCATCAAAAAACTACATGACGAGAAAGTGGTCTCCGACCAGAAGTTCGACGAGGTGGAAGCCCAGTACAACGCCGCCGTCGCAACGGCCAATGCCGCCAAGAGCCAATATGACATGGCCGTGAAAGGAGCCCGCCAGGAAGACAAGGACGCCGCTGTCGCCCTCGTGGAGAGGGCCAATGCCGCCGTGGAACTGGTGAACGCCTACCAAGACGAAATCCACCTCACTTCCCCGGCCGACGGCATCATCGCCGCCCGCTACCCCAAAGTGGGGGAACTGGTGGGCCAGGGGTCCCCTATCATGACCATTCAGGACATCGGTGACATGTGGTTCACCTTCAACATCCGGGAAGACCGCCTGCACGCCCTCAAATCCGGCGACCATGTCACCCTCACCATCCCGGCCCTGGACAAGCGGCAAGTGGAAGCCGTCGTCTATTACCTCGCGGTCCGGGAATCTTACGCCACCTGGCGTGCCACCAAGGAAATCGGGGAATTCGACACCCGCACCTTCGAAGTGCGCTGCCGTCCCGTGGCCCCCGTCGACGGCCTTCGTCCGGGAATGAGTGCCATTATGATTGCAAAGGAAAAATAATGCTACAGAAACTATATAAGGTTATTCAGCGGGAAATCCGCATCATGCACAACCGGCCCATCTACCTGGTGGGGTCCGTGGGTGTCATGCTGGCCGCCACGCTGTTCTTCACCACCTTCCTGAAGGAAGGCCTGCCGGAAAAACTGCTTATCGGTGTAGTGGACCTGGACAACTCGTCCACGTCCCGCAACTTCCGCCAGCAGTTGGATGCCACCCAGATGGGAAAGGTAGTGGAATTCGGGAGTATCCCGGCCGCCCGGCGCGAAATGGAGGCCGGACGCATCAACGGATATGTCGTGGTCCCGGAGCACTTTGACCGGGAAGTCCAGGCTTTCCACTGTCCCAAAATGCAGGTGCAGGTAAACCTGATGTATCCGGTGATTGGCGGAGCCCTTGCCTACAAGAACATGCTCTTCATGGTAAACCTCACCAACGGAGCCGTGCAGCGTCAGGTCCTGCGTGCCAAAGGAATTCCGGAGAGCGAAATCATGGGACGGCTGCAGCCGGTGGTACTGGACGCCCACTATATAGGCAATGCCTCCACCAATTATTCCTACTATCTGGTCAACATGATCCTGATGGGCATCCTGGGGATGTGCATCACCCTGGTGGTCTCCTACGCCATCGGCTCCGAACTCAAGTATGGGACCTCCAAGCATTTGCTGGAGTGTTCCGGAAACGAGATATGGACCGCCGTCGTGGGAAAACTGACTCCCTACACGATTCTTTTCTCCATCATCGGCATCTGCCTGCAACTGCTGCTGTTCGGCCCCCTGCACTATCCCATGGCGGGGTCCATCGGCTGGATTATCCTGGCCACGCTGGCTTTTGTCCTGGCTTGCGAGGCCGTCGCGGTGCTCATCGTATCCCTGCTTCCCACCTTGCGGCTGGGCGTGTGCGTATCGGCCCTGTACAGTGTGCTGGGTTTCTCATTTGCGGGATTTACCCTGCCCATCTCCGCACTTCCGGCCGGGCTGCAGGGCCTGAGCATGCTGTTCCCGCTTCGCTTCTATTATCAGATTTACACACGGGAGGTTTATTTCGGAACCGGTTTCGAAGGATGGTGGCCCTATCTGGTAGCCCTGCTGGTTTTCCTGCTGCTGCCTGTCCTTTTCAGCAAACGGCTCCACAATGCCTATCTGTATCAGAATTATCCCAGGAATTGATATGAGTTACATTGGAAACTGGTTTTCCGAAACCTGGAAAATCTTCATAAACGAACTCAGGGAAGTCTTTCATGACAACGGCGTGATGATTATCTTCTGTTTTGCCGGTCTGGTGTATCCCGTCCTGTACAACTGGATCTACTCCATCGGCTCGGTGGATGAGATGCCTGTTGCGGCAGTCAACCTGTCCCAGGGCAGTTACAGCCGCCGGTATCTGCAGAAACTGGATGCCACGCGGGAATGCGAACTCGCCTTCGACTGCATGTCGCTGCAAGAAGCACAGGAGTTGATGGCCCGGCAGAAAGTGCACGGTATCGTGCTCATTCCAAGCGACTTCGACACCCGCATCGTCCAGGGCATGCAGGCTACGGTTAGCACCTATGCCGATATGTCCACTTTCCTGTACTACAAAGCCCTCACCATCGGCACCAACCTGGTGATGCTGGACGAAGTGCACCAAATCCAGACCGAACGTTATGCCGCCGCCGGCTTCACAGGCCAGGATGCCCTTCAGTTGGTAGAGCCCATTCAGTATGATGACGCCCGCCTGTACAACCCCAACATCTCTTTTACGATGTTCTTCGTTTACATGTGCCTGTTCATGATTCTGCAGCAAGTGATGTTCTATGGTTCCAGCACGCTGGCCGGAACGCTCCGGGAAGAGGGGCGCAGTTTTGCCCGTGTCATCGGCGGGCGGGGTGTGGGACGCATCGTCCTGGGCCGAGGAGCCGCTTACTTCCTCATCTTCCTGTTCCTGGGAGTCTACGGCGCCATCCTGATCCCCTGGCTATTCCACATGCCGGTCCAGGCCTCCTTCGGCGACCTGATAATCCTGCTGGCCTTCTTTGTGGCCGATATCATCCTGTTCAGTTTCACCTGGTCATCGGCCATTACCAAACGGGAGACCGTGCTGGTACTGCTGCTGTTCATTACCCCCATCGCCGTGTTCCTGACCGGATTCACCTGGCCTGCCTCCAACTTCTCTCCTTTCTGGAAAGTGGTTTCCTATATTTTCCCTACCACCTTCGGTTGCCGCGCGTATATGACGCTCTGCAACACCGGTTCCCTGAGCGCCATATCCCCGGAACTTCGAGCCATGACCCTGCAAACCATTGCCTATTACGCCCTGGCCTGTATCGCCATCTATGTAGAGAATGACATCCTCAAAAAACAAGAAAAAGAGAGGCCTTGACGGTCTCTCTTTTTGGTGGTAGGGACGATCGGATTCGAACCGATGACCTCTTCAATGTGACTGAAGCGCTCTAAACCAGCTGAGCTACGCCCCTGTGCGGGAATGCAAAGGTAGCACCTTTTCCCGAATTACCAAAATTTATTTTTGAAAATATTCGGTAAAATCGATAGGATCCAGTGTAACCGTAGAAATGGCGCCCACAAATCCCATTCCGCCCTCCACATTGCTCCAGGTGAAGTTGGCCGGAACCAGGCCCATGTTGGCAAGGAAATCGAAGTTGCTCTGATACAGGGCCTTGGCAAAAAAATAGAATTCCGGGGAAAGCCTGCTCAGCGAGATATGGATAATGGTGCGGCGCCCGATGGGAATGACCGGAGGATTGACCTGTCCCCCACCGCCGGCCGAAGGGTTCACCTCGCCGCTGATGATGCCGCCGCCGGCGGCGCCCGTCTGCCCACCCGGCATACTGCCCCGGATGCCGTTCAGGATGGAGGTATCGAACGAATTGATGTAGAAACGGTAGGTATCCCCGTCGAACTGCTTCCGGGTCACCAGCGTAAGGGGCTGGAAATCACGTCCTCCCAAATAATGATCGTCATAATTCACCTGGACGAAGTCCTCCAGGTCGAACTTGGCTATATCTCCTGCCGTCAGGATATAGCCGGGGGTGAGATAGTTGTAATAACTCAAATAAGTATGGTCCGGGAGGAGCAGGTGATCCTGCCGATGAATGCGGATTCCGTAATACTCTTCCTCCCCCGGCTCGTGGTCCAGACGGACAGACACTTCCACGGCTTTGATGGTATCCACCTGTACCCGTTCCCAGGAAAAATCCTCGACCACCACGGACGGCGGAAAGCGGGTGACGCCGGTCACCGGCGCGAGGGAACCGGAACGGACGGTGACCGAAACCTCGTCCCCCTCTTCGATAGGCCAGAAACTGGCCGAGTAGGAGACGGAGTCCTGCGGCAGAACCGAGAGGGACTCTCCGTTCAGTTCCACCTGGATTTCCATGGGGGTGTTGGGATGCGACGCTTTGCCCACAGGGTCGGCCACCAGCGGGACAATATGGACGTGGGCCCCCTTCACGATGGCCTGCACGTATATTTTGGGCTCGCCGGCCTGGTCCAGGTCGAAGGGAATCTCGCAGGAGACGGCCAACAGCAGCAAAGCGGCGATATGCAGGAACTTTTTCATTTAGAACTTGTACGTAACGGTGAAAGTGGGGATGATGGGGACCAGGCCGTAGGCCATGCCGCTGAAAGTTCCGTCGCTGCGGGTGCGGAGGAATGCCAGCGAGGCATTCAAGTGGTTATAGGCATTGTAAACGCTCAGGTTCACTTTCAGGGAATGACCGCTGCGGAAAACCGTGGCGAAGTCCACTCCCAGGTCCAGGCGGTGATAGGCCGGAAGCGCCGTATTGTACGGAGCATCGTAAAGGTATCGGCGCGCCCCGTTCACCTCAATATAATGGGAAGGGAAAGTGATGCGGTTGCCGCTGTGGTAGTTCCAGTTGGCGAAGACATCCCAATGCTTGCCGATATGCCAGGAGGCCACCAAGTTGATTTTATGCCGGTTGTCGTTGCGGTCGGGATACCAGTCTCCGTAAATGGCCTCGAAATTGCGCTGGGACCATGACAGCGTATAATAGGCGGTGAGTTCCAGGGGGCCCTTGCTGTAGGTGGCTTCCACCTCCATGCCCCAGGATCGGCCGCGCCCTTCCGTAAAGGTTTTCTCCCATTCCGTGATGGGCGGGACGAAGGTATTGCTGCCGTTGTACACCAGAATATGGTCCATCGTCTTGTACCAGCCTTCCAGATTGAACTTGAAAGGTCCCCAGTCCGTATAGACGCCTCCCGACACCTGATCGCTCACCATCGGCCTCGCATGGGCGGTGGACGGCATCCAACTGTTGGACGGCAAGTCCATATACATAGCCGCCACCAGATGCGCGAACTGGCTCATGCGAGTGTAAGACATCTTGGCCGATATATTATTGTTTATCAGCCATTTGAAGGCAACTCTGGGCTCCACGGACGGCCAGGTTTTTCCGGGCGTGGAAAAGAAGGCCAGCCGAAGGCCCGCATTGAGCGTCAGATTGTAGCGGATAAAAATCTCGTCTTCCAGATACGCGGCGGGTTCGAAAGAGCGATAGCCCTGCGACTCGTCATCGGCCCCTTCCCTTACCGTTTCCCCGCCCTGTACGGTGGAGGAAGTGAACGAGCGGCCGGAATGATACCAGTGGTACTGGGTGCTGAGGCCGAAACGCACGTGGTTGGAATTGTTGGGGTACCAGTCCCAGTTGGATGTGAGCCCCATTTCCCGGACATAGGAGATGTCTTTGTCGTCCATGGAGGTGACGGATTCCATGCCATCGGCCCAATTCCAGATTCCGAATTTGTAGCCGGTGTCGGAATGGCTCTGGGAGTAATAGAGGGTTGTTTTTTCCCGCAACTTCTTGGAAAAACGGTATTGATGCGAGAGGCTGCCGGTGAGGCTTCCCCACTTGACGCCGATGTTCATCCGGGTAGGGCCGCTGCGGGTGACGCCGTCCTCCCCGGTGACACGCTCCGTCTGTTCCAGGCTGGCGCGGAGATCGTCGGCACCGGTGTAGAAACAGGCATTGAGTTCGTGCCCGGGGGCGAAACGGTGGGTGACGCGGGCATTGATATCCCACATGGCGTAGCCTCCGCCCACGGTCTGGTCTTTTCCGTTGCGACGGTTGGCGTACCAGATGGCCGGAATGGTCACCACGTCCATCCAGGTCCGGCGGAGCCCCAGGTTGAAGGAGGTTTTTCCCTTCACGATCGGCCCTTCCAACTGCACACGTCCGTCAATAAGGCCCAGCGACACGCTTCCGTGGAACTTTTCCATATCTCCTTCGCGTGTTTCCACGTCCACTACCGACGACATCCTTCCGCCGTACCGGGCCGGGAAACCGCTCTTGTAAAAGTCCAGGTTGTCGATGACATCGGTATTGAAACTGGAGAACAGGCCGCCGAAATGGCTGATGTTGTACAGCGGAACGCCGTCCAGCAGGAACAGATTGTCGTTTCCGTCACCGCCGTGGACAAACAGGCCGCTCATGAGTTCATTGCCGGCAGCCACGCCCGGGAGCATCTGGAGTTTCTTGATGACGTCCGGCGAGCCGAACAGGGCGATGCCGGAATTGAGCTGCCTGCTCTCAATGTGCATGAGGCCGGTCTGGGTGGTATTCTGCATCTTCTGCCGGATGGCCGACACGCGCGAGGCATCCAGCGTGTCCCGCAAATCCTGCGCTTGCAGGGAGCATCCCAGCAAGGCAGCCATCAACCATGTCAGCACCTTCTTCATAAGGACTGCAAAGATACTGCTTTTTTTTCGCTATCTTTGTAAAAATTACATCCATGAAACGAACGATTTTTCTGACGGTCCTGTCCGCCTTCCTCCTCGCCTGCTCCCCCAAGGGGCCGCAGCCGGTCAATCCCTCGGCCACACCCGAAGCCCGGGAACTCCTCTCCTTCCTGTATTCCATCAGCGGGAAGTACACGCTCTCCGGAGAGCACAACTTCGCCAGCGACCTGACACGCTACGATGACGAGGTGTTCACCATGACCGGGAAGCGGCCGGTCGTCTGGGGGTCGGACTTCAGTTTCAACGATATCGGAGAAGGGTTCGAGCGCTATCAGCACGCCGGCCCGCTCACCATCACGGTCCCCTTCGACAAGCCCTGTGAGCACACCGGGCTCACGGTGGAAGAAGGCCGGCAGAACATTGTGAACGAGGCCATCGTACAGGCGCGGCAAGGACGCATCATCACGCTCATGTGGCACTGCTGCGACCCCCGCATCGCCGGCGGCGGCAACGACTGCAACGGCTCCGGTGTATGGACCATGGACGAAGGCCCCTCCGACGAGGAATGGGACGCCTTGTGCACGGATGGATCGGCCCTCAACGAAGCCTGGAAGCGGGAAATGGATACGGTGATTCCCTACCTGGCCCAACTTCAGGAAGCCGGCGTCCCGGTGCTCTGGAGGCCCTATCACGAGATGAACGGAGCCTGGTTCTGGTGGGGCAACAAGCCCGGAGAGAACGGTTTCAAGCGGCTCTGGATCATGACATACAAGTATTTTACGGAAAAAGGCCTCAACAACCTGCTCTGGGTTTGGGACGCCAACGCTCCGCGCGTGAAGGAAAACGACGACGCCCTTCCCTACGAACTCTTCTACCCCGGAAACGAGTATGTGGATGTCCTGGCGGCCGATATCTACGGCTGGGACTACAAGCAGTCCCATCACGACCAACTGGCAGCCCTGGGTGAAGGGAAGCCCATCGCCATGGGTGAACTGGGACAGTTGCCCAAGACGCTGGACACCTTCGAAGAGCAGCCCGGCTGGACCTGGTTCATGGTCTGGGGCTACTTTATCGGCGGCCACCGCGGGACCGAAGACCACCTGAAACTGGTGCGGAGCATCTACGACTCCCCCCGTATTCTTACGCTGGACGAGATTGCCTTCGAAGACGGTCAATGGCATGTTCGGTAACAATCTTTCATTTCCCGTAAAAAATCACTAACTTTGCCCTCCCGAACGGAGGTGTGGCCGAGTGGTCGATGGCGGCAGTCTTGAAAACTGTTGAACTGAAAGGTTCCGGGGGTTCGAATCCCTCCGCCTCCGCAAAAAGGAATGCAGCTGGTCGCGTAAGCGACCGGCTGTTTTTGGCTTCCGGTACGTCGAAAGCTTGCTTTCGTAAGGGCTGGAAGACGGAAACGGCCAGTTGGCCCGAAGGGCCGACAGGTGATTCTTCCCAAGGTATTTCGCAATATCCTGGACATTGCTTTTCTCATATTCTTTTCCGGAGTGTTTCGTGCAGGGCACTGGTCTCTGCCAAGACCGTTTAAAATGAATGGTTGAGGTTCTTATCTGCAAAGATAATTATTTTCCGAAAGATAGCCTGACGCGGAAGGTGCAACGAAGGTGGGTTGATTGTTTTGCCAAGTTCGTGAAAATCGGCCTGGGGATCATGGCTGTCAATGCCGGCCGCCGGAAAGGCTGGACCGATATGGGCACCAGGGTACATACTTGCAGATTCGTTCGGCGGAATTTGTGCATTCGGAGGTTTTTCCGTATTTTTGCATATGACGTCAACGAAACATTTATTACCCCTTCTCGCATGTCTGGCTGTTTTGGCCAGTTGCGGCAATAACAACCAAAATCAAGCAGAAATGAAAGAAGTTCAAGAAGTAGCAGGCCGTAAGAATTTCGGCCCGAACCATGCGCTGATGACGGTTCCCCAGCCCTGCGTGATGATTGCCACATGGGACAAGGACCACAATCCGGACGTGATGATGGCCGCCTGGGCCGGACAGTACGATGCCAGACAGATCGTCATCTCCCTTTCCAAGCATAAAACAACTGAGAATCTGGAGCTTACCGGTGCTTTTACCGTCAGCTTCGCTGATGAACGCACGGTGGCCGAGTCTGACTATTTTGGCCTGGTAAGCGGCAATCAGGCGCCTGACAAGGTGGCCCGCGCCGGCTTTAGCGTTACTCCCAGCCCCAATGTGGACGCTCCCATCATCAATGAATATCCGCTCACCCTGGAGTGCAAGGTGCTCAGCTTTGAGGACGGAGCCCTTATCGGCGAAGTGGTGAACATGAGTGCCGACGAGAGCATTCTCACCGACGGAAAGGTAGATCTCGCCAAGCTCAAGCCCATCGTATTCGATGCCGCCGGCGTCTGCTACCGTGCCGTCGGGGTTGTTGTCGGCGGAGCCTGGGAAGCCGGAAAGGCATTCACGAAGTAGGCAGCCTCTATTGCATGGTCCATGTAAGTTCTCTTATTCTGATGTCGGTAAATGCCTTTCTTGGCGTTGCTGTACCCGTAGGTCTTGCGGCGGGCATCTTTGAGGAGACAGCAACGCACCCCAACAATCATAACAGAATATGAGAGTACTTTTCGTCTGCCACGGGAATATATGCCGTAGCGCTATGGCAGAGTTTATCTTCAAGGCATTGGTAAAAGCCAAAGGCCTTGAAGACCAGTTTTATATCGAGTCGGCGGCTGTGTCGGCCGAAGAAATCGGCAACCCCATCTACCCGCCGGCAAAGCGCTGCCTTAGCCAGCACGGCGTGTGGTTCGACCCTGCCAAGCGTGCCCGACAGGTAACCAGCTCCGACTACGAACGCTTCGACCGGATTATCTGCATGGATGCGTCCAACCTTCGGCTTATCAAACGATTCATCCCCGTTGATCCGGAGGGCAAGATTCATCTGATGATGTCCTATACGGGCGTAGGCCGTGACGTTGCCGACCCTTGGTACACCTGCGATTTTGAAACCACCTTCCAGGACCTTCTGGAGGGGTGTGAGGCTATGTGCTGGAGGTAGAAAGGTAATACCTCTTGTTATTTAACAGTACTCTCCGTATTCACATCCGACGTTCTCGGCATGGATGCGGTCGATGAGATTTCCCTTCAGGTCTAACAGCTGGACGGTTCCCCGTCCGTTTCCGCCGTTCCAGAGGCGGTTGTGCCGCTTCTGCCCGTCCGGGGCCTCGTAGTTCACAAGGAGCATGTCCTTCTTTTCGCAGGTGATGTCGGTAATCATCTTCCCGGAAAGGGAACGCTGCTCCACGTGCCAGACAATCTGGGTGTCAGTCTCCTTGCAATCAAATTCCGTATGCACTCCCGTCCATGCCTTGGAGAAGTTGAACTCGTAGGGCTTCCCTTCGTACCAGAAGGCCGAAAGGAGCTTGCGGGGAAGGGCCAGCGGGCCGACCTTCGGCCGGCCGCCGCCGATATCGAAGACGCTGTCCGTTAACTTCTTGCCTGTAATCTCACTTGTGAGGTTGTTTGAGGACAGCCATACCCAGGGGCTGGTGAAGTCCTTGCCCCAGTTCTTGTCGGCATAGCCGTAGCAGTCTTCCGGGCGTACCACATAGCGGCGGCCGTTCCAGGTGACTTCGCCCTCGAACTCCGACTTCATCCCCTCGGCATGCCAGAACATCTCGAACGCTTCGGCTTTGCGGAACACTTCGTCGGCCCCGAAGCCCACGTTGAAGGCGGTGATTTTGCGGATCTTGAGGTCCCAGGACATCTCCCCGTCCTGGCACATCCATTCCGGATGATTGGCCGCGTCCGTCACCTTTATGTGGCCGCGGGTGCGGTCCTCGGTGAGGAAGCAGTCGTCGGCCTCCACGCTGAAGGGTACGCCCCAGTCCACCTTGATTTTTTTCCAGCCCCAGAAGCGGTGGAGCTGCGCCGCGTCCTCTCCCCAGGCACCGGCCTTCACCATCAGGTAAGACGGCCTCTGCGGCTTCCCGGGCATTTGGCCGAAAACGGGCTCATCCCCACCCAGGGCAGGATTGCAGAGGAAAAATTCAATGAAAAAGGGCTTGGCCTCGCCGGTCTGGGCGTCATGGGCGGTGAAGGAGTGCCACCACCAGTCGTAGCCTTTGGAGCCTTGCGCGCCGAAAAGCTGACAGGCGTCGCGGGCGATATCGTGTTTATTGAATGACATGGTCTGTTTCTGGTTTAATTTGTGCCGTCTTGGAGTAAACCTCCATTCGGAAGTACTTCTTGCGTATTACCCACTCGTACACAATCCAGGCCACGAAGTATCCGTTCGTGAAGATTTCGTAAACCCACGTCCACGGCGCAGCGAGGTGGAAGAGCCCCTTGATGCACCAAAGGATGACATCGACCACAAAGAGCGCATCCCACCATTTTTCCCTGTCTGTAAACTCGATGAAGGTGTCCGTCTCGTCGTGGGTAGTGATAACCGCCGACGAATAGAACCACTTGAACATGCTTTGGATGCGCACTTCAAAGGTGGTCGGCGGCACTTCAAGGGTTACGGTAAGAGTGTTCATCAGGCCGATATTCTTCCCGTTGATGAGGATATAGTGTGGGAGGGCAAGATTGAACTTCCCTTTTTTCTTCTGTGATATGACGAGTCTTGCCATTTGAAAGAACAAAATTACGAAAAATGCCAGAATGTCAGTGCTGCCCTGCTGCCATGATTTTTGATATAACAGGAGCAAAACACTGACATATGGGCAAAATATCCTTCAACATAGACAAGACGTTTACGGATGCGTCCGTGGACCGATGATGACGCTCCCGCACTGTTCAAGTACGCCTCGGATCCGGACGTGGGCATCATTAAAAGGGAGATACGGCTGATGATATAGATTTATTTAAAGAAGATCGGAGCCATTACTCAGGAACCAATTCCGGGCAAAGATAATCTGGATGTCCTTGCCTTTGTAGTTTATCTGCTCGTCCGTGTCCCAAGTCACAAGCAATAGGTTGCTGCACTTTAGTTCCTCCGATGCGACCGCCAAGGCATCGAGTTCCCGGTTGCGGGTTTTAGGCTTTGCGATTTCATATGCAACCTGTATCAAGGTGTCGACCGTCGTCCCCTTTTTGGTGACGAAGTCGATTTCCTTTCCACTCGCGGTATGGTAGTAGAAGAGCTCATTCTTCCGGATATCAAAACCCCGCCTCAGGAGTTCAACAAAAACCATGTTTTCAAGCTGCCTGCCGCTGATTGCGGACAATTCCAATGAGCGGGCCATCACAAAGCCGGTATCCACCACATACACTTTCCTGTCGGCTTTCTTCATATTATGAATACTTCATCGTCCAATTATTTCAAAAACTTTAGCATAATTAACAAAGGTTTGTATCTTTGCAATTGAAGCCCCGTGTGTCCCTGAGCAATCAAAAAGGAAGGATAAGACTGACTGTCAATAATGAAAACACCCCGTTATCTCATATTCTTTCTCATCTTCGCGTCCTTATCCTGCAGCGTCCGGCTGGACTTGGAAGGGGACATCATCGCAGGAGCGGAGGGAGCGGTTGCATGGATGACGCCGCTGCCGGACGATCGGCCGGTGGCCAGCCTCTCCATCCCCGGTGCACATGATGCCGCCACGGCCGGGGTCACCGCATGGAAAACATGGACACAGACGCAGGATCTGGACATCGCTGCCCTGTGGAACTGCGGAGTGCGGGCGTTTGACCTCCGGCCCGCGCTGGTCGGCGGAACGATGGGCATCTACCACGACAAATACAGTTGCAACGTCACCTTCCCGGAGGTGATGAAGGCACTCATCCTGGCGCTGGAAAAGCATCCCGGCGAAGGGGCGATCGTCTTGATCCGGCACGAGGAAGAGGCCGACGGCAACAATCCGGAATGGGGTGCGGAGATGGGGCGCTGCCTTGCCGGCCTCCGGGAGCACCTGGTGGATTATCGGGACGGCCTGACACTTGGCCAGTTGCGCGGAAAGATACTGGTGCTGAGCCGGAACGAATATGCGGGCGGTCCCCATGGCGCTTACATCAAGGGATGGACTTCCGGGACGGACGTGTCGGCCCAGAAACGGGCGCTGCTGATGGTAAGGGACGGGCCGACCTGCCCGTTCTGGGTGCAGGACTACTATCATCCGAACGGGGCCGAGGACAAATGGGCGCAGGTGAAAGGCCTGCTGGATGCCGTCGGCGCGGGCCCTGCTCCCCTCACGGTGAACCATGCCTCCGGCTATGTGGGGACGCTGCCTGACTACCGTTCCAATGCCCGGGACATCAACGCCCGTGCCGCGGAGTATATCCGGGCCTCCGGCAAGTCTGCCGGCATCGTCATGATGGATTTCGCCGGCGTGGACCGCTCCGGCGGAAAGGAAGTGGCAGGAAAAACACTGATAAAAGCGCTGTTAGGCCCAGTCCGGTGAATTTCCTTCAGGAAGGTCTTGCAGATTTTTCACTATCTTTGCATCTGTGGTAAAGGCTGTCCGCATATTCTTCCTGTCCACTCTTCTGGTACTCACTGTCGATTGCCGGAACGGCCGGACAGTATCTGCTCCCGAGACAGTTGAAGGGCTTATAGAACTGAACGATTCCATCAGCCTCGGTCTTGCACACCTCACGACCGAACGCATTACTCTGCCTGCACCTGAAGGGTATTCGAACAACGTGCTCCTGACCTGCTTCAAGGGAAGGTATTACTGTATGTGGCAGCATTCCGGGAGAGATGAAGACTCCCCGGACACGCAGGTGCTCTTCTCGACCAGCACCGACACACACTCTTGGACAAAGCCTGAGATTCTTTCCGGTGCGGATGCTCGCACCTTCTCTTCTCCCGGAGGATGGATCCAAAGAGGTGATTCTCTCAGCGCCGTCATCAACCGCATCCGGGCCTACGGCCGAAAGGGAGGAGAGGCTTGGTATGTCACGACAGACGGCGAAAGGGGATGGGGCGTTCCCGGGAGAATCCTCATGGCCGACGGAAGTCCGCTTGACGGCATCTTCGAGCAGGACCCCCTCACGCTCCCTTCGGGACGGACCATCGGAGCAGCGCACTTCGGAGACGAACTGGATGTATGCCCTCTTTACACAGATGCCCCGTCGGGACTGTCGGGATGGAAGAAAGCGGCCTTCCCAAAAGGAGAAGGGAAGCCGCTTGAACCCAGCCAGTATCTGTCAAAGGACGGGTCCATTGTCATGCTCTTCCGTGACCAGATGTCCTCTTTCAGAAAACTCTTTTCCGTCTCACGGGACGATGGGATGAGTTGGTCGGCATCGGCGCTGACCGGTATCCCCGATTCGCGGTCCAAACAATGCGCCGGGAACCTTCCGGACGGCAGGGCGTTCATGGTATGGAACCCCTCCGCTGACAAATCTCGCAGGCACCTGGCAATTGCCGTATCCGAAGACGGGGTCCGCTTCAACAGGGCATGGCTGATTGCCGGACCCTCGGAATTGCCGCCTCAGCGAAAGGAGGGAAAGTACAAGACCCAAGGATATAATTATCCCAAAGCTTCTGTCCTTGGCGGCGACCTGTGGATTTCACTGTCCGTAAACAAAGAAGATGTAACGCTTTTCAGGATAAGTCTTGACGACTTGGCCGATTGCGTATTCCGGTAATCCGGACAGATGGGTATTGCGGAAAAGCCGGAATCGGCGTATCTTTGTCCTCCCGAAAAGAGAACCACGATGAAAAAACTCTTGCTTTTGCTTTTCGCGGCAGCCCTTGTCTCGGCCGCGCCCCCGGAGCCCGTGAAGAAGAATCCTGACGGGACGGTGACCATCAACACCGCGTCCATCAAAACCGTCGAAGGCTACTTCGGCCCTACCCCGCTCATCATACACCTTGACGCAAAGGGCACCGTCACCAAGATCGAAGCTCTGCCCAATGACGAAACTCCTTCCTACTGGGAAACGGTCATGGCGGATCTCCCCCAACTCTTTGTGGGCGTTCCTGCCGATAAGATCCCGTCCATGGAAGTTGACGCCGTTTCCGGAGCCACCTATTCTTCCGAAGGTTTCCTCTCAAGCCTCAAGACGGGAATCAGGCGTTATCTTAAGGAGAAATAGGCCTACCGGCTCCTGAGCGCCTGGCCGGATGTCTTCAAGGCCTCCTTGTCCAGAATGCCGTCCGAAAGGACCTCCTTCCCATTGATGAAGACCTTCCGGATGCCGAACGCCTTTTCCTGATCGGCAACGGCATTTGCCATCTCGTTCTCATCAAACACGGTGAGATCGGCATAGTAGCCGGGGTTCAGGTAACCGCGTTGCGGGATGGTAAAGCGGTCGGCCACACCGCCTGTCATCTTGCGGATGGTCCGGGGCATGGTGTCCCCTTCTCCCCGAAGGGAAGCCCGGACGAATTTCGGGAAACAGTCATAGATGGCCGGATTCTGGACGCCGTGCTCCTCCACCCATGCGTCGGTCATGTACAGGACGTCATCCCGCCTGGACTGCCAGGAGATAATCTCCGGGGTGCTGTAGGGTCCCATGTTCACCCGGCCCTTGAAACCGGACATCTCGCACAGATCCAGATATGCGTCAATGCAGGAGCGTCCCGTTTCCTTGGCAATCTGATAAACGGTCTTACCCTCATATTGCTCATTTCCCTCCCCGACATAGGCAATGACGATATCTTTCCAGCCGAAGCCCAGCAGTTGGATGGAGGCCCATGCAAGGACGGCGAAACGCCATTTGTTCCACGGTTTGCGTTTGTCTTCCGGGGACAGTACCTGATACCAGGCCGGCAGGATGACGGTGATGACGGAGACTCCCAGGAGTTCGTTGTAAATGTCGAACTGCGCGTCAATCCCGGCGGCTTTCATCTCATCCAGCATCCTGTGCACCTCATCCTTGTATTTGAAGGTGTTCCGGCCAACGAAGATGGCATGGGAATACTGGAGTTTCATATGGGTTCCCCGGGACATCTCCTTCAGTTCGTCGAGGGCCCTCAGGATATGGGCCCGGCCCAGGAGGGGATAATCCATGGAAACGGCCGATTCGGCCCGGGGATGGACCGTGAGCGGGCGGTCATACTTCTCGGCCAGGAGAGCCACGTCGCGGGTTTCCTCCACGCTGGTGAAACGACCGGGCTCGTACATCATGCCGAGGGAAAGACCGCAGGCTCCTTCCTGCAGCCCCTGTTCCATGAGGGCGAGCATCCGGCGGCGTTCGTCTTCGGTGAGGGGACGGTGTTCCCAACCGGCCACGCTGGTGCGGGCGGTGCAGTGTCCGACAATTACCGCCAGGTTGCAGGGCGTATTCCGGTCGATTGCCTCAAAGAAACGGCCGACGCTGGGATAGATGCCTGTCGTGTCCCCGTGGAAACCGAAAAGGCCTCCGCCCACTTTGTCCACATAAGGGCTGTCCGGCTCGAATCCCACGGCGGACAGGCCGCAGTTCCCCGTGATGAAAGAAGTGATTCCCTGACGGATGAAGGGTTCAAAATACTTCAGCGGCTCTTTTTTGATGCCGAACCAGTCATTGTGGGAATGGGCGTCGAAAAAGCCCGAGGATATGCTTAGCCCGCCAAGGTCGATCACCTTGTCGGCCTCTGCTTCCAAGTGAGGGGCGACCGCCGTTATCTTTTCATCCTCAACGAGAATGTCGCCGATGAAGGCATCGGCTCCGGTGCCATCGTAAATCTTGCCGCCTTTCAATAAAGTTTTCATGATCAGCGCTTAATATGTTTCGTTTATCCTTGTTTCACTTGCACGCTCCGTCTGGAAGCGATATGTGCTCCCGGGACTGGTTTCCAAATGGAGGACAGGGCCTTCTACGAGTTGCTTCCTGCCGCCGGACGCCGTCACCTCCACCACCTTTCCCGGCCAGGGATTCTGCATCGAAAGCGGGGTTCCCCGCTCGCTCAGAAGGCTCACGTTCCCGATTTCCCCGCCCTGAAGGGTGGCCGATACCAGGAAAGCCCCCTCAACCCTCAACTGATGGAAAGCCGCGTCCAGGGACACCGGCCACACCGGGAAGAGGCGGACGATGCCCTGATGCCCCATGCAGAGCATCTCGTTGACGGTGCACGGAACGGTGCTCCAGTTCTCCGGTCCATGGGGATTGTCCTTCTGGAAGCCGTTGGGATAGGTGTGCAACGCATACGCATGGAGATGCAGGAGGATGCTGTCGGCCGGAAAACCAACCCGCACGGCCGCAGGATAGAAACTGTTGGTTCCGTTGAAATCCATCCAGCGGTGCATCTCTCCGATGGTATTGCGGGCCGTCTCCAGCAATGCGGGGTCGCTGGCCAGGCCGATTTGTCCGGCCGGGAAGATGTGCTGGATTCCCAGGGTGTTGTCCCCCCACCAGTCCACCCCTCCTTCCGTATAACGGAAAACGGTTTTTCCGCCACGCTCCTGCAAAGGATAATCGGCCAGGCGGTCGTGCCGGTCTTTCCATGCTTCCCGCCGCCCGGCGTCCACGCCCAGCAGTTCGCTCATATCGCAGGCCGTCTCCATCACCATACGCACCAGGCCCAGCGAACAGATGGGGTTCTTGGTCCCGATGGTTCCTTCGTGAATGGCATCATTGAGGATCACGTAACGGTCTCCCTCCAGGACCAGGTATTTCTCCCAGAAGGTCGCCACTCCTTTCACGAAGGGATAGACCCGCTCCGTGAAATCCTTGTCCAGGGTGCGGTAAAACTGCATGGCAAGGTTGCAGACGGCATAGGCCGAATTGCTTTTCTGTCCCCAGAACATGCCCTCGTCCTCGATGTATCCGAGTTCCCTCCAACGGGGATGCTCCTTCTCAAGGGACGCCGACCAGCGGGTAGTTTCCACTCCGAGCGGGCCGATGCCGACCGGAAGCAGGATTCCGTCCGGAATGCCGCACACCTTCCCGGAATAGTACTGTCCCCGGGGAATCGCCGCAAGCAAAGGGGCGTAGTAGGGGTCGGCCTGTTCCAGCCGGTTGGACGAATACAGGCCATAATAGGGAGCCATGTGGTTGTAGTTGAGGTGGTAATCTCCCATCCAGGCCGGCATTTCCTCCGTAATCCAGTTTCCGAAAAGGGACGGAGGGAAGTCCGGATCCCGGCTGCAGGAAGCCATTCCGTACAAGGAAAGGTAGTACTGTTTCTCGATGACCGGATCCGGGATGCGGACCCAGGACCGGTTCCAATAGGCCGCCCACCAGTTCCGGTGGGCCTTCAGGGCTGCGGAAAGGTGGTGCGCATCGCATGCAGCGGCCAGCCGGCATGCCGCCGGAAGGCAGTCATCGGCCTTGAAACTGCCGGCGGTGGCACAGGCCATCGTCAGGCTCTCTCCGGGAGCCAGGGAAAACGAGCCGTCGGGACTTCCCGGGACCCACAGAGCGCAGGCCGACGCAGCGGGAATTTCCACGGAATCGGCAAAAGCACGGTAAACATACCGGACGCCTTCGGGGGTGACGCCCTGATCCCGCTTCTCGGGGAAGGCGCTCGGCTCCGGCAATGCCAGAGCGGCCCGTCCCGAAAGACGGTCCCCGCCTTCGTTCGTAATCCTGAGCACCAGGACATCCTCCGTGGCGGCCACAAACGCCTCCAGCGCAAGGGACTGCCCATCCTTGGAGAAGCGTCCCTGCGTAGTAGCGTCCCCCAGATGCTGTTCCACCAGGTACGAAGCCCCTTCCAGTGCGGGCACGGTCAGTTCCAGCCGGCCGGCAATGGCCGGGAAAGCCTCGTTGTGGGCCGATACCAGCCGCCAGAAATCGTTGCGGTTCAGGTGGAAGGTGAGCCGCCCGGGAGTCCCGGACAACGCGACGCCCATGTATCCGTTACCCAGCAGCGGAGCATCGACGGAGGACGTGGAAGGAATCCGCTGCGGGGGCTGTCCGAAGCGGATGACATGGCCGGGAAGAAAGCCCTGTTCCCCCGAACCGCAGGAAAGAATCAGAAAGAGGAAAACGGTCCAAATGGCGAGAATAGGTCTTTTCATGGTCGTGAACCAGAGCGCTTATTCCTTGGCGAAGAACTTCCAGTGGAAGAGGATGAGATAGATGGCGCCGACGGTTACGCAACTGTCGGCAAAATTGAATACAGGCTCAAAAAAGATATGCCCGCCCAGACCGGGTATCCAGTCCGGCCAGGTCCAGAGCGGGAAATAGAACATATCCACCACTTTCCCCTGCATCAAAGGGGCATAGGAGCCCAGGGTGGCCACGGTATTGTAAGTGGATTCCGAAAAGACAAGGCCGTAGCACAGGCAGTCGATGATATTGCCGAACGCGCCGGCCGTGATAAGGGTGAGCCCCACCAGGACGCCCGTAGGAACCGGATTTTCCCGCTTCAGGAGACGGGAAATCCACCAGCACAGGACGCCGAACAGGACCAGCCGGAAAACCGTGAGGAGGTACTTCCCCACCACACCACCGAAAGCCATCCCGAATGCCATGCCCTTGTTCTCCACGAAAAGCAGTTGGAACCAGTTTCCAAGCACAGGGATGCTCTGCCCCAGGGTCATATTGGTCTTGACCAGGACTTTGATGACCTGGTCAATGACGACCAACAGGATACCGAGCAGCAGCAGTCGCGTTCCTTTGGAAGACCTGCCCATTATTTACGGCCGG
This sequence comes from Bacteroidales bacterium, assembly GCA_017447815.1. Classification (GTDB taxonomy): domain Bacteria; phylum Bacteroidota; class Bacteroidia; order Bacteroidales; family UBA932; genus Cryptobacteroides. The sequence goes on from JAFSMS010000046.1 coordinate 30,842, forward strand.
TCTTTTCCAGGATAGCCTTGCCCTCCACCGTCGTGGTAGCGTGCGGCACCAGGCGGAGACGCTCCTTGGGGATCAACTTACCGGTGACACGGCAGATGCCGTAGGTCTTGTTCTCAATGCGGACGAGGGCAGCCTCCAAGTTCTGGATGAACTTGTACTGACGCTGGGCCAGGGCTCCGGCCTCTTCCTTGGAAAGTTGGAAGGCACCGTCATCCTCCACGGTCTTGAAAGTGGGAGCGGTATCCAGGATATCGTTGCCACCGGCGTGGGTCATGGCTTCCCGAAGGGTGTTATACTCTGCACGCGCTTTTTCCAACATCTCGTTGATAATGGCACGGAATTCTTCGAGTTCCTCGTCAGAATAGCGGGTTTTGTTGTTCTCTACCATATTAAGTCAGCGTTTTATAGTTAGTTTGATGGTCCCTTCCGTCCATTCCACTTCTGCAGCGGAGGCGGGGGCTTCGGCAAAAGCGTTGAGGCCGATGCTGAGGGACAGGGTTTGTGCTTTCACATATTCCCCGAAAGCGGATAGGGCGTCGGCCAGGTCCTTGTCGTCGGAGTAAACCTCCGTGACGATACGGTCGGTGACCTCAAAACCGGAACTCTTTCTCAGGTTCTGTATGCGGTTGACCAGTTCGCGGGACAGACCCTCGCGACGAAGTTCTGGCGTAACTTCAATATCCAATGCCACGGTGAGGGCGCCTTCGGAGGCCACCAGGGTGCCGGGCATGTCCTCGGAAGAGATGGCATAGTCTCCGGGGTTCAGGACCACGTCTCCGCCCGGGAGGGCCAGGGTATAGGCCTCGGCGGCCGTTTCGGCCTTCTGGATGGCGGCGATCACCGGCTGCTCCAGGGAGCCGAATGCCGCGGCGATTTCCTTCATTCGGGGACCGTAGGTTTTGCCCAGGACCTTGAAATTGGGCTTGATGCGAAGGGTCATGATGCCGGTGGTGTCGGAGATAAATTCCATCTCCTTCACGTTCACCTCGGCCAGGATGATTTCCTTCACGGATTCCAGACGGGCACGGACCTTTTCCGAGATGACGGGGATCATCACTTTCTGCAGCGGCTGGCGCACCGGGATGTTCACCTTCTTGCGAAGGGCCAGCACCAGCGAAGTGGCCTGCTGCGCAAGGGCCATGCGCTCTTCCAGTTCACTGTCCACCACGGAGGCATCGGCCTCGGGCATGAGCACGAAATGGACGGACTCGTCGCCGCGGGCGGAGTGGGAGGTCAGATCCAGATAGAGTTGATCCATGAAGAACGGGGCAATGGGGGCGGCCAGGATGGCCACGTCCACCAGCACCTTGTACAGCGTCCCGTAAGCGGCCTGCTTGTCCGGAGTCATCTCGCCGGCCCAGAAGCGGGAGCGGTTCAGACGGACATACCAGTTGGACACATCGTCGCAGACGAAGGATTCCAGGAGGCGGCCGGCCGACTTGACATCGTAGTCTTCATAGGCGGCGCGCGTTTCGCGGATGACGGTATTCAGGCGGGAGAGAATCCACCGGTCGAGTTCGGATTCTTCGCTGCGCTCAGAAGGACAAGAAGGCTCCCAGCCGTCGATATTGGCGTAACGGGCAAAGAAAGCGTAGGTGTTATACAGCGTGCCGAAGAACTTGCGGCGGACATCGGCCACACCGCTCTCGTCGAACTTGAGGTTGTCCCACGGCTCGGCATTGGTGAGCATGTACCAGCGGAGGGCGTCGGCGCCATAGGTATCCAGGGCCCAGAACGGATCCACGGCGTTGCCCAGGCGCTTGCTCATCTTGTTGCCGTTGCGGTCAAGCACCAAACCGTTGGAAATGACCCGCTTGAAGGCAGGCGTTCCGGAAATCATGGTGTGGATGGCATGCAGGGTATAGAACCAGCCGCGGGTCTGGTCAACGCCTTCGGCGATGAAATCGGCCGTGGCGCCGAAGCCGGGCTTGTCCAGGCCGCGCAGGCCTTCCTGGGCGTAGGGCATGGCACCGGAATCGAACCAGACGTCGATAAGGTCGCTCTCGCGGACCATTTTCTTTCCGGAGGCCGACACCAGGTAGATTCCGTCCACATACGGGCGGTGAAGGTCTATCCTATTGTAGTTCTCCAGGCTCATGTCGGCCGGATCGAAGCCCTTGTCCTTCAACGGATTGGATGGCATGATGCCGGCGGCGACAGCCTTTTCGATCTCTTCATACAGTTCTTTCACGGAGCCGATGCACTTCTCCTCCCTGCCGTCCTCCGTGCGCCAGATGGGCAGCGGGGTGCCCCAGTAGCGGCTGCGGGAGAGGTTCCAGTCCTGGATGTTCTCCAGCCACTGGCCGAAACGGCCGGTTCCCGTCGAGGCGGGCTTCCAGGTGATCTCCTTGTTCAGGGCCACCATCTGGTCCTTTACGGCCGAGGCCTTGATGAACCAACTGTCCAGCGGATAATACAGGACCGGGAGGTCTGTGCGCCAACTGTGCGGGTAACTGTGGACGTGCTTCTGCACCTTGAAGGCGCGGCCGTCGGCCTTCATCATGACACAGAGGTCGATGTCCAGCGTACCCTCTTCCTCGACGTGCTCGAAATACTGCTTGTAACCGGCCTTCACATAGCGGCCGGAATAGTCCTTATAGGAAGGATCCACGGTGGCGGCATAGGCGGGATCCATGTCCTCCAGGCGCATGAAGCGGCCCTGGCGGTCCACCTGTGCCTGCGGATTGCCGTCCCTGTCCACGGGCATCACCGCGCCGATGCCGGCAGCGGCGGCCACCCGTTTGTCGTCGGCGCCGAAGGTGGGGGCGATATGCACGATGCCCGTACCTTCATCCGTGGTCACATAGTCTCCTGAAATCACGCGGAAAGCGTCCCCGTCCGGACGGAACCAGGGGATGAGTTGCTTGTAACGCAGCCCCACGAGTTCGCTGCCCTTGATGCGGCCCGGAAGCACCTCGTGCTCCACCTTGGGGCCGAAGAGGGCGTCCACGCGCGCCTCGGCCACAATATAGGTGGCCTGGGCACCGGTATAGGGATTGGCCGAACGGACCTTCACATAGTCGATGTTGGGGCCCACGCAGAGCGCCGTATTGGACGGAAGGGTCCAGGGCGTGGTGGTCCAGGCCAGGAAATACAGATTCTCCTCCCCTTCCACCTGGAACTGCACGGTGGCCGTGGTGTCGCTCACGTCCTTGTAACAGCCCGGCTGGTTGAGTTCGTGGGAACTGAGGCCGGTGCCGTCCGTGGGAGAATACGGCTGGATGGTGTATCCCTTGTACAGGAGACCCTTGTCATAGATTTTCTTGAGCAGGTACCACAGGGTTTCGATGTAACGGTTGTCGTAGGTGATGTAGGGGTCGTTCATGTCCACCCAGTATCCTACACGCTCCGTCATGTTCACCCACTCCTTGGTGTACTTCATCACCTCCTTGCGGCAAGTGGCGTTGTACTCTTCCACCGACACCTTGGTGCCGATGTCGGCCTTGGTGATGCCCAGTTTCTTTTCGACACCCAGTTCCACGGGGAGGCCGTGGGTGTCCCAGCCGGCACGGCGGTTCACCTTGTAACCCGTCTGGGTCTTGTACCGGCAGATGGCGTCCTTGATGGAACGGGCCATCACATGGTGGATGCCCGGCATGCCGTTGGCCGACGGCGGGCCTTCGAAAAAGATGAACGAAGGGGCCCCTTCGCGGATTTCCAGCGATTTCTCAAACGCATGAATCCGTTTCCACCTGTCCAGGACCATTTTCCCGGTCTCAGTTAAATCCAGCCCCTTATATTCTTTGAAAGTCATATTTTTTATCTAATTTTGTACACGGTTTTTAGTTCACAAAGTTAAGCATTTTAACTGGGATTCACAATATGAATACACTGGACATTGTCATCCTTCTGCTCTTCATCCCGGGCATCATCCGGGGCCTGTCAAAAGGATTTCTGGAGCAGGCCATCTCCCTGGTCGGCGTCGTTCTCAGCGTCTATCTCGCCTACCACTTCTCCGATTTCGCCTGCAACATCATCAAACAATACATCACCGTTTCCGAGACAGTCCTGAACGTAATCGGCTTCGCAGTAGTGCTGGTGGTGGTACTCCTGCTGGTCATGCTGCTCTCGAAACTGGTGACCAAAGTGGCCGAAATGGCCTCCCTCGGCTGGTTGAACAAAGTGCTGGGCATCGTATTCGCCCTGGGCACCACCGCCCTGGTCATCGCCATCCTGATCATCCTCTTCGACACGGTCAACGTGAAATTTGAACTGGTAAAAAGCAACATCCTCCAGGATTCCGTGCTCTACGGTCACCTGAAGGATTTCGGATACTTCGTATTCCCTTACCTGAAGCAACTTCTGATGAAGGCTTCCTAAGGGCCTACCACAACTGTTTTTTGGAAACCGTAGCCACGAAATCCTTCAGATAGAAGGGTTCGAAATAGGCCACATTCTGGAACTTGCCCGCGCGGAAGGCGTCCAGGGCCAGCACGGCCATATGGCGGGCCAGCGGGGCGGCCTCCTGGAAACGGGCGTTCGGATGGGTGATCACTTCCCGGCATTTTCCGGCGCCGTCTCCCACGAAAAGGACCGGCCCCCGGTCCAGATAATCTGCAAAGGATTCCGGGCCGACCACTTTGGCCTCCACCGGCGTAAGGCATTCACCCGCAGCATTATAGACAGCCGTATAGACCTCCATTCTTCGGGCATCGATCATCGGGACGATATAACTGTGGTCCCGACGATCCAAACCGTCTCCGGACTCCCCGGGCTGCTTCGCGCCAAAGATGATGCCTGCCACCAAGATATCCAGCGTACCCACAGCCAGAAGCGGTATATCGGCACCGAACGCCAGGCCTTTGGCGGTGGAAACGCCCACGCGAAGGCCTGTATAAGAGCCGGGGCCGGCACTTACGCACACCGCATCGCAGTCCCGGACGGAGACGCCCGCCTCGTCCAGCACTTCCTTCACCAGCGGCGCCGTAAGGGCTGCCTGCTGGCGGGCTTCCGTACACACCCGTTCACTGACAACAGTCCTGTCCTCAGACAAAGCCACGGACAAGACTGCGGTAGAAGTTTCGATGGAAAGGATCCGCGCCATTACAGTTGCCGACGAATATAATCACGGAGCGAAGCGGCGTCGGTCACCTTGGCATTCTGGTCGATGGTGCCGTCCACGATGAACCAGGCCATCGGAAGGCTGCCGATTCCGTAAGAGACTACATAGGGAGACTGCACCCCGCGGGTGTCGCAGACATTCACCCAGGGAAGCGCCTGATTGCGCACGGCCGAAGCCCAGGAAGCCTTGTCGGCATCCAGGGAGACGGCGTAAATCTGGAAGCCCTTGCCATGATAGGCCTCATAGATGGGAATCAGGGAATCCATATTGAACATCTTCTGATCGGCGGTGGCAGACCAGAAATACAGCATGGTCACCTTGCCCAGGTTCTGACTCAGTTTCACTTCCTTGCCGTCCATGCCGGGCAGGCTGATATCGATGTACCCCACCTCGCTGGCACCCTGCAGACGCGTGTTTACGTCCATGGTGCCCATACGGCGGGCCGCTTCCTTTTCCAGCGCCTTCACATAACGGGATTCCGGATATACGGTCTTGAGGGAATCGCAGATGCTTTGCATGAGGATGCCGTCCGTGGGCTGGCTGAAGACCGGGAACGAAGGGTTCACCTGCTGGAACAGCACGGGAACCACCGTGAGGGAATGGGAATTGCCAACCACGTAGGCCACACGGTCACGGTAATAGGAGACATAGCGGCGGGAGATTTCGGCCGCGCTGCGGTCGTGGTCCAGCAAATGCTTCACGTCCCGCTGGAAAGCGCTGTACTCGCTTTCCACCTGCTGGAGCCGGGCCGATTCCTCGGACCCTTCCACCGTATAGACGCCCAGGGTGTCGGTCATTACCTTCACCTTGTCTCCCTTTTGCAGGAGCAGGGATGCAATCTGGCGGTCTCCGTAAAACAGATAGATGAACTCAGGTTTGCCTTCCGCGAGATTCAGGCTGTAGGTGAAATCTCCGGCATCGCCCACTTTCACGGTATCCAGCACCTGGAAACGGTTCACATCCAGGAGTTTGACAATGACACTGCGGCCGGCGCCCTCGTGCAGGTTGCCGCTGATCCGGGTATTCTTTCCGCAGGAGACTGCCACGGCCAGGATGGCCACGGCAGCGAAAAGGTGCTTAAAGTTTCTCATACTCGGCGAAGATTTGATCGGCAATGGCTTTCATTTCACCGGCTTCCAACTGAAGTTTGGCCTTGCGGAAATCCATGTCACCTTCGGTCTGAAGAGGCACCAGATGGATGTGCGTGTGAGGCACTTCCATGCCCAGCACGGCAACGCCCACCCGCTTGCAGGGCACGGCGGCCTTGAGGGCCACGGCCACCTTGCGGGCGAAGGCCCACAGACCGGCATAGGTTTTTTCGTCCAGATGGAAGATATAGTCGTCCTCCACGTGCTTGGGAATCACAAGGGTATGCCCCTTGGCAAGCGGGGAAATGTCCAGGAAAGCGTAGAAATCCTCGTTTTCCGCGCACTTGTAGGAAGGAATCTCGCCTTTGGCGATTTTGGTAAAAATGGTTGCCATGGCTCAGAGGGTGATTTCCAGAATTTCAAACTTGATGATACCGCTAGGCACCCGGGCATCGACGGTTTCCCCCTTGCCGTGTCCCATCAGGGCCTTGGCGATGGGCGTAGTGGCCGCCAGAAGGCCTTTGGAGAAATCCGCCTCGGATTCCGGGACAATCTGGAAATTCATCACCATCTTGTTGGCAAGGTTTTTCACTTTCACCTTGGAAAGGAGTTGGACCGTGTCGGCCGACAGTTTGCTCTCGTCGATGACGCGGGCGTTGGCCACCTTTTCCTTCAGGCGGGCAATCTTCACTTCCAGCAGTCCCTGCGCATCACGGGCAGCGTCATATTCTGCATTTTCGGAGAGGTCTCCCTTCTCCCGGGCCTCCGCAATGGCTGCGGAGATTACCGGCCGCTGGGCCAGTGCTTCGGCGAGTTCCTTCTTGATTTTGTCAAGACCCGCCTGGGTCATCATTTCAATTGCCATATCTTAGTTCTTTTCGTTTGTCAACAAAACAGCCGACGACCGCTAACCGGCCGTCGCGCTTTTGATGTGTTGCAAAGGTAAGAAATTATTTCCGTTTTTCCTTCAACTGTGCTTCAAATTCTTTCAAGGAGGCAAATGCCTTGGGGCTTAGGAACAGAATACTCACCACAGTTACCCAGGCCATATGTGCCGGATTTGGAGGAGAAGTGTAAGATACAGTTAACATATTTGTTGACTTTTGGTGCATTATTGTATTTTAATCATCAAATATGTATATTTGCGACATGATAAATGAAGAGCAAATACAGGACTATTACGAGCTTTCAAACGGTGAGGTGGCGGCTCAGATTGGAGAGCGATTCCGCGCACTGCGCAGTGCTCTGGGCTTGACGCAGAAGCAGGTGGCAGAGCAAAGTGGTGTTTCGGTGATGACTATCGTCCGTTTTGAAAAAGGGCAGGGCAATGCTATCCGCCTAAACAACTTGATTGCCCTCATGAGAGCCATACAGCGGCTGGATGACATAGTGGAACTTGTCCCTGAAATGCCGCCAAGCCTTTACCATAAAACGCGCAAGAGATGAAAGAGAACATAGTGAGTGTCCGCCTTTGGGGACGGGAAATAGCCAAACTGGAGTGGCGTGGAGGATACAAGCAGAAGTTCGGAAAGCTGGGTTCCATTGTGTCCTTTCACCCGGATTACGTGTCTTATGGATGGGATTTGGATCCTATCGGCCCGTATAACCATTCCATATATGTGGTGCAGCAGGGATTATCGGCCTGGTGCCGGGCGAAAGAGTATGAAGGGCTACCCAGGTTTTTGTCGGGATCGCTTCCAGACGATTGGGGCAATGCCGTGTTTGCGGCGTGGATAGACAGCAAACAGATCCGTCATAGTGACATCACCGCTGTAGATAAACTGGCCTTTATCGGCAAACGCGGCATGGGTGCTCTGGAGTTTGAGCCGGCGCTTTACGAGGGAACCTCACCGGAAAATACCATTGTCCTGCAGGAGTTGTATGAGTTGTCGCAGCAGATCCAAAAAAGCAGGGAGGGCATATCCGTGGATCTGGGTGCGAATCCAGGATTGAGCGACCTGATGGCTGTAGGTATGAGCGCTGGTGGAATGCATCCAAAAGCTATCGTGGCCATCAACTGGGCCAGCGGAGAGGTTAGGTCTGGCCAGTTCCTGCTTCCGGATGACTTTACTCAATACATCTTGAAATTCCGCGATTCCGCCATATGGCCTACTGCCGAGGTGGAATACATCTTCTATAAGATGGCCGTTAAATGCGGTATCGTCATGGAGAAGTGCAGGCTTCTCCCCATTGAAGGGAAGAATCATTTCCTGACGGAAAGATTCGATAGAAAAGAGGGCGGGAAGTTACATACCGCTACGCTCCAGGCCTTGAATGGAGAAACAGTCTCCTATGAACAAATGTTGAGAGTCTGCAGAAAAATGAAGCTTCCATACAAAGACATCGAACAGATATTCAGGCGGGCGGCGTTCAATTATCTTGCGGGAGTCTGTGATGACCATGACAAGAATACCTCTTTCATCCTGTCGCAGGATGGTGACTGGCACCTGGCCCCGGCATATGATGTGACTTTTACTGTAAACTTCATGAACAGGTTCATTGGAGACCGCCATGCCATGACCCTGTCCGGGCAAAACCGAAAGGTTAGTAGAGATGAACTACTTTCTTTTGCAGAGGCCGGAGACATCAAAAACGCTGCTATTATCCTGCAGGAAATATCTAATGCCGTAAGTGCCTTCGAAAGCCTTGCCTCAGAATTGAAACTGGAGACTCCTGTTATCAACATGATTTCCTCACATATCAGGAGCCACTCTATACTATAGGTGTTAAGCCTGATGTGAGAGATAAGTACCTGATTCATACGCGTTTACGCAATATCGATTGGACTAAATTACTCAATCGATATTGCGTAAATGGCTAATATACAGCAGGTTGCATCCACGGCGCGCCATGGCCGATGGCTGAAGGGCGCATCTGCACCTGAGGCGTAACGCCTCCTCCGGCATGCGTTGCACTATTACAGGAAATGTCCGGGCTAGTATGACCCTGGCTGGGAACGCCCAAGTTCACAGTTGCAGCATATCCGCCGCCTGGAACAACACTGAGTCCGCCACCATATAGACCGGAAGCGTTACCCGTAACTTTTACAAGGAAAATCACAATATTTTGTGAAAAATTGCGTGAGGCTCAGAGATGACTCGTAGATGTGACGTAGATGGCCCGGCCGGGGGCGGCGGGGGGGTCTATCCCTAGCTTGCAGGGGTCCAGATGGCGTAGAGAGTTACGTCGCCGGTTAGGGAGCAGGTGTTGTTTCCATTCGCAAAACTGACTCCGGAGCCGTCTGCGGCCGTATTCCATTCCGTCAGCGTGTAATTGATGCGGGTGACCGTGGGGGCAACCAGCAGACTGTTCGTGCCCTTGGCTACGTTCTGCGTCAAGGAGCCGGAGGACAAACTGCCGCCATTCACGTTGAAGGTAATGGTCACCTTGGTGACGTCCGTATTGTATAGCGTCACGGAACCTTCCTCATTGGCCACATCCTGATTGGGGACTGTTGCCGACACGTAATTATCCTTGATTTTGCCGCTGTACAGGGTGACGTTCGCATAGGAGCCCTCGGCATACAGGCCGCCGCCGGCAAGTCCGGCGCTGTTGTCGGTTATGGCAGGCGTTGTGGTATTGTCGCTTCCGTCCGTCCCATAGATGACATTGGCCGCGATGCTTCCACTGGGGATGACGCACACACCGCCGCCGTAATGTTCTGCGGTATTGTTGGTGATGCTACCCGTGGTGATGCCTACGGAAACGGCATCCGAAAGGGACACCACATTCACGCCGCCGCCATTGACAAACGCGTAATTATGGTCAATGCTGGCCGAACTGCTGTTCATGTTGAACGAACCGCCCTCAATGAATACACCGCCGCCGCTGGAAGCGGTTGAGCGATTATAGGATATGGCACCGCCCGTCATATTGAACGTGCCACCGTCCAAGTAGACGGCCCCGCCGCCGTTGGTGGCCTGGTTGCCGGCTGCCGCTCCTCCGCCGATGGTTCCGCCGGACATGCTGAACGTACCGCCGCTCATATACACCGCTCCGCCAAGGCCGTTGCTGCTTGACGCACTGGTGGCAGAGCAACTGCGGATGGTGCCGTTACTCATATTGAAGGAACTGGCGCGGATGGTACTCTGCATGTACACTGCGCCGCCAAGGCCCCCTTCGTCACCGACACTGTCGTAGGCAACAGAGAAGTCTTTGATGGTACCGCCGCTCATGGTGAAGGATCCGCCGTCAATCCACACGGCCCCGCCGTTGGGTTGAACGTACTCGAAGTCTTTATCGGCCTTATTCGGTTGCAATGTGCCACCGGTCATGGTAAATGAAGGAGAAGTAGAGGCATCCGGCGCCTGCATGATAAACTGCCCCTGAACGATGGCCGTACCTGAAATCTGGATGTTGGCCGATCCAATCTTCCGGGAAGTGCTGCCGGCGGCAATCTCTTCGGGCGTAAGGATAATGGAACCGCCGCCGATGGATCCGGCCAGGACGGTACCTCCACTGATTATCATAGGATTTACTGAAGTGCCGGCATTACCTCCATTTGCATCTTTTCCGCCACTGCCGCCTCCAATGGAGTTGCCAGCCGTAAAGGATGTCTCGCGAATGGTTCCGCTGATGCTTTTAGCCGTCACTTTGCCCCCGGTGATGGTGATGAATGCATCACCACCAGGGCGAAGAACCGCATCAATTCTGTTTTTCAAATGGGATCCGCCTCCTATGGCTGTACCACCTATACTTTGTGCATACACTTCACCGCCGCTGATAGTAATGGTTGCCACTCCCGCCTTACCGGAGAAAGAACTTCCACCGCCAATGGCCACAGTGGCGTTACTGCCATATTGTCGTTCGCCTACAGAATAATAAGTTCCTTTTTGATAGGCATAAACCTTCCCGCCATTGATGGTGATGGTGGCATCGGAACCCGCAGCATCCAAACCGCCGCCTCCCCCGATAGCCGCTGCATTGTTGCTGGCAACAGAGGTGACCACACAACCATCATTGAAGGTAATCTCTGCCGTGTGACCATTTCCTCCACCCAGAACTCCTTCAAATGAGTTGCTTTTAGACCCCCCTACGAACACTGTTCCCCCGGAAAAGCGCAAACTATTGCAAGGAGGAGAAACTGCCGTATAACAACAGCCTATAGCAGCATGTGCCCTTAAATCATCACCATTATTAAAATAGACGGTCATGGTTCCATTGGGAGAACCGTCGCCATCGGCACTGGTAATATTCAGGAAAGCGCGATCGGGACCGGTTTGATTGTTAGGGTGACCGAAATACAGGACATTCTGCACTCTGTTATCCCCTTTCAATCTGAGGTTAACCCGTTCATAGCGGTTCTTTTTATTATAAATGTTTCTGTTGGCAGCACCACCACTATAATACACGCCATTTTTATATCTGTCGTTAAAATATGGATTACCGGGGCCTATATTGATACTGCCCATGGTCTGCCCCGTAAAGTTATATGGATTTTTTCCTTCAGTCATCGTATCTTTATCAGGATAATTAGATGTGGAACTGGGATAGGTGATATACAGGTTATCAATAGTGATATCCACATCCATGTTTCCGTCAATACGGACATAGTTGTCATTGACCGCTACAATTCCTCTGGCCGTTGCCAGGCTGTTCCAGCCGGCGTACACCAAATCCCGGATATCCGTCCCTCCGCTGGCCGCCTCGCGCTCGTTGAAGTCCGTCCCCGTTATGTATTCCTGCCAGGTCTTTCCGCCATAAACATAGGTGGAGTAACTCTCGGAAGGAAGGCCGCTTGGCGTGCTTTTACCCGCCGTCCCGGCCCAGCTGATGGCCGTCCGCTGCCCAACGCTGGAGGTTTGGTATACATAGTATTTGTTGGGAGTAACCCCGTCATCTTTCAAGTGGCTGCCGGTAACCGCAATCTTGGTAGTACCGTCACTATCAAAGACCGCCCCCGCATACGTTCCATTCACTATTCGTACACTGTCTGCCGCCACATCAAAGTAGATATACTCTACCGTCTCATCCTTGTTGATGATATAGGTGATGCGCTTGCCTGCCGTCCAGGTGTGGTCCTGGATGCTGGCCGTGAGGGTCTTGTCTGGACCACCCGATGTCTCAGCATAAGTGAGCACAACCTGGGCACTGGCGTTGTCGGTGGTCTGGGGAATGAGCATCAGCGTGTTGGCACCGTCGGTGACCGTCTCCTCCGCTTCATACAGCGTTGTCTTGTCGTTATCCACGTTCAGCGTATAGGTGGCATCCTGGCTGCCAGTGGGTGTCCATGAAGTGAAATTATAAGTCCCGGCCCCATATACGTTCTGGACAGAGATGCTCTTTACATAGCACGCAAATCCCACCTTGAAGCGGATGGCCGTGAGGACATGGGCAAAGTTAAGGTCAATGGACGTCCCGTAACTGGCGTTTAGAACCGATGCTTTAGCCACTATCAGGTCTTTCTGGCTGGCTACGTCTGAAGGCACGGCATAGATGATAGTCGGCGCTGTCCCCTCTGTACTGATGGTGGGATTGACGGGCGCCCCCCCGTGGTCTATGAAATCATACGGAGCATAGGCATACACGTCCAACTGGTCCGTCGTGCTGATATCCCGCCAGGGCACCGGACTGCTGCTGGCCGTAAGGGCGCCGCTGTCAAAGGTGAAGCTCTTGTCGTTAAGGCTGGAGAAGAGCGTGGTGGTTGAGGAAGTGGTGGTATAGCCTACTACGCCCACATCGCCGGATAATGAGGAAATGGGCGCAGCACGCGTCGCCTTCTCCTGACCCGTAAGGGGCCAGTCTTCCCGCTCGATAATCAGCTTCCCGGCGTTGGCACGGGTGGCAACGCTACTGTTGATGGGCTGCAGGGATGGCGTAAAAATGATATGCTCTGAGCGTATCTTCACAGAAGCCTGGCCATTGTCCACCTCCTTGGTACAGCCTCCAAGCAGGAATACGGCAACGGCACAAGAAATGATATGCAGGTCTTTCATACGCATACTCCTAAGAGACCGGTCCGGAAATGGGGATGTTTTCGTTGGTCCAGTCTGCCAGACTCTTTCCAACGGCATCAATCATGTTAAAGGGCTGGAAAGTCAGGGTAATAATGAATTCCTTGCCCTGTGTGGCGGCAATGCTGGAGCCGATAGGCTCTTTATCCAAGTCTAACAAGTTTACGGTCACTACCTTGCCCCCAGTTTCGTTCTCAGACTTGATGGTGATGGTATATTGGGCCGATGCCGTGGGGGCACAGAACACGGAAGCCAGTTCGTTGGCACTGGTGGTGAGAGCCGTACCCGAAGGGTTGGAAAAAGCCTCGATCTCTCCGTCTGTGTTATATGTAACTGCACCAAGATCCCCGTTCAGCGATACGGTAAGTGACGTTTTGCTGGCGATGGTGATACTGGTTATCTTTCCCCATGCAGCAATGGCTTCACTTCCGGAAGCGGCCACGCGGATTTTAATCCATGTAAGCAGGTGACTGAACGTTAACGGTGTAAGAGGGGAAAAGTGCGCATCTGCCGCCGCAGTAATCTTGGGTGCGAACATCAAATCCTCCTGCCCGGTAATAGCGTGGGTTGCCTGGGTGTTGCTGGAAATGGGCGTCCATGATGTTTTGGGCCAAAAGCCCACCGCATAGGTGGCTTTCCCGGCTGTATAAGGAAGAACGTCTGAATCAGGGAAAGTCATTCCTCCACTAACAAAGGTGACATCACTGTAACGGGGAAGGCTTGTGGCCGATCCTGAGTTGCCGAACTGGGTAGTAGCGTTCTCATCATCGGTGAACCAGACTTTCGCTTCCAGCGGATGCTCGTTGGACGGGGTGGTATAGCCGTAGTACGTGAGAGCCCGGGTGACGACAGAAGGGTCCCCGATTCCCGCACATACGGCAATACGCTGGCCCTCAGTTTCTTCCTGCCTCACATCTTTAAGGCCGGTACAAGCCGCAAGGGTTGCAAGCGCTATATAATATAGAATGTGTCTAATCCTCATCTGTGCAATTATTCTGAAACATCTTCCTTGCCGATTCCGCCCGTATCCCACCCGGTTACCGTAGCAGATGTAGCAATGCGATTAAGCGTGAATGTAAGGTTGACCGTAAACTCTTTCCCCGTGGTGTCCCCCGAATAATAGGTACTTGGTCCGGATTTCAGGTCTACACCCACAATGACAGGACCCCTTTTCTCGGTTACTATGGATAGCGTATACTCATTGGTCCCGCTTGTGCTGGATGCGGTAACGGGTGCACAAATGACATAGGCCGCAGGAGTCGCCGCCGATGTGGGAATGGTGTATGCAGAGACCGGGAAAACCGTATTTGAACCAAGAGCGTAGAGCGAAAGCTCACTCACGGAAGAGGTAAAAGTGGTCTCAGAAGACCCCAGACTTATGGAAAGATTGTTCATGGGGTTGGACGCACCGTTGTTCTGCTTGATGAGATTGATACTGGTGAGCCTGCCCCACGCATTCTGAGCCGCGTCACTCTCGGCAATGATCTTGAAGCGCAGATAGGTGAGCAGATGGTTAAAAGCCAGGGTAGGGGCCGGCGTGGCAGGATCTCCGTTTCCGGACACCTCAGGGGCGTACATGGCATCTTGGGAACCGTCAAAAGTAAAAGCCGCGTTGGTACCGGAAGCGGTTGACCATCCAGAAGAAGGGTATAGTCCCACGAAATAGACATTGGCGAACACGGGATCACCGCCTTCCTGGTAAGGATAGCGGATGCCGTCGTTGTCCGGGCCGTTCAGGGTAGTTGAAGACTGGTTGAACGTGGCCGAGAGGTGCTTGTCCACCTGATAAGAGACTCCAGCAGTCCCGTCTTTGCCCACGTTGGGATAGGATCCGGTTGTTGTGGAAGCCCATACGGCTACAGTGAACGGATAGTTTATTCCTTCAACCGCAGTACGGGTTTCCGGTCTGTCATTCATAACCGCCGACAGTTCCACGCATTCTTTCCCCCGTGAAGATATGTCAAATGTCTGACAGGCGCCAAGCACCAGCCCAGACAAGGTCAAAAGAGACAATATGATAATCCTGTCCTTCATTGCTCTAGTCCACATCAGAATCAGTATAGCTTCCTACATTATCCCAGTCGGTCACGGAGATGTTGATGTTTACGGCTCCGTCATCGGTACCCAGATCCAGTGCGTAAGTATACTTTTTGGATGGTGCCCATGCCGTGGTAATGCTTATTTCAGAAGAGTTGGTGGCCACGCCGCCATAAGGCGTATAATTCACCACCATCTTGATATCGGCCAACTCCGTCCTGCCGGTCATAACCTGCGGCATCACGATGAACGGGCCGTAGGTGGATCCGGTATGCATATCCGTGCCCATTACGCCGCCAATACTGATGGTGAAATCGGTGGTCCCGTCACTGGTGTCCGGCTCCCAGTCCGTGGTGGGACCGACACTATTATAGGTTCCCGTTCCCTTCTTATAGATACGTTTAAAGGTAACGCTGTTCAGCGTCATGCGCTGTTTGGCACTTGCAATGGAGAGGTAAATGGCAGCCAGCGGGTGCCGGAACTGGAGGGGTACAGCAGATTCGGAGTCATTCGTCTTATTCTTATGCGCCTCGAAAGCATAGATGAACTCCTTCATGGATATAGTTCCGGAAGAGTAGGTCTGATTGTCGGCCACCGGCAGATTACAGTCGAAAGTGGGCACGCGGTTCGTGTATGAGCCGATGGTTACCCCGGTGTATGTCAACGTCTCCGGCGCATAGGCCAGGAAATTCAGGTAAGAGTCGTCCGGCGGCCAATAGAAATGGACGATATTTCCTCCTCCGTCGGCAAAGCGCCAATTGCTTACAGCCGCAAAGTAAAAGATATGGGAGTTGAAATATTTGGTGGTGGTTCCGTCCCAGTATGCATCCGTATGGATGAATGGCCCTTCGCCTTCATGGGTCATTTCTGACCTCAAGCCTGCCGTAGATTCATATAGCACCGCTGCCCGAGTCTCCTCTGCATCCATTACGCTTATCCCGATCTCCGGCTTCGTCGGCACTACCTCCGCCGGCTCCTTGTTGCAGGAAACCAATCCCGCCGCCAGCAGCGCTGCCAGCAGGAGGAATTGCCTATATATGAACTTCCGTTTCATCTCTGTGTCTTTATGCCCCGTTCAAGGCATCATACTGACACAGAGATATTTAGACCTTATTTCATATTTTGGGCATGGCAGGCGTCCGTGACTACAATGGTATCATCCTCTATCTTATAGGCATAGTACCATTTGTCGGTGTTAGCCATATAATACCCTTCCCAACGAGCCAGTGTGGGTTTGCGTCGCTGCAGTGTCTTTTCTATTTCGTATATGGAAAAGAAGGCGTTGCGGATATCCCGCTCCATATCTTCATAGGAGTAGGCATGCTGGTATTTGCGGGCAACGTTAACGTAAAAAGACCGGATTTTCTGAAAAGCCCGGGGTTTGACAATATATTTGTACGCCACTATTCTCTACCGTAAATGCCTTTAACCTCTTTGCAAACCATCTCATACGCTTCTTCCACCGTGAGGTCTTTCTCTACGGCAGGCATGTCCTGGGCTAGCTGGCCGAGTATCATCTCAATTTGAGACTGCATCCAGCTGCCGATTTCCTCATTGTCTGCAAATGCCGGGCGTACCCGCTCCAGCAAGGCATCGTCGATTGTAATTTTGTACGTACACATATCCGTCTTCACATTTTTAGTTCTGCTTCAAAGGTACATATTATTTCCCTATTCCGCCAAACTTTTGGCCGATTTTTCTCTGTGTCAGTATGTCAAAGAACGGGTGGTTTTGGTACCCACCCAAGCGGTCAGGCCGGGGTGGATGAAAAGAGTCGGTAAGGACTAGAAGATCGGAACAGGGGTAGCACTCTGATCTGCCCAGTCGGTAACAGTGGGAGCAATTTCAATCTCGTGGAGATGGAAGACGATGTTGTAGATGTAGTGCTTAGCCTGATCTACGTTTGCAGCAGCAGCCGTTGCAGGGATATACGTGTAGTCGTACGTTTTTCCATCCAGCGTATAGTTGAGAGTGAAGCTGGTGAAGTCAGCAGTAGCAGCATTGTCATCAGGAACGATCATAAGGCCAGCGCCAACCGAAACAGCATCACCAAAAGCAATAGCTGCAGGGGTCCAGCTGGGGACTGCAACATTCTGTGCATCGCCAAGAGCAGTCCAAGCACCAGCCACGCTCTGAGAAGAAGAGGCGTTGTAGTTGGTGTGGGTTACAGTGAAAGTACCGTTGTACTTGGCACCATTGAGGGTGATGGAGTTGAGGGTCACCTTTCCACCGGAAGCAGCATCATAAGCGTTAGCAGTGAAAGTAATCCAGGCCTGAGCGTGCTTGAAATTCATAGGAACATTTGCCGGGAAGGCCAAGTTGTTGCCAGTCTGAGTTACCTCACCATTACCAATAGCATACATCAGATCATTCTGGGTGGTCTTGTTGTCAGCCATGACAAGCGTCACACCGCTGGCGGCCTTGTCCGCACCTGCCAGATCCCAGGTTGCAGAACCTGCAGTAAGGTTGGCATAAGCCAGGAAGTTGATGTAAGTAGCGGAAAGAGGCCAGTACTTGCCACCCTTCCAAGTGGTTTCACTCTTAGTAAAGGCAGTAGCGGTGAAGAAATCGCGGCTGTTGGTAACATCCCAAGCAGCAACCTGCATATCTACATTAGGGAACGTGGTTCCGTCCACAGCAGCACGTGTGGCGGGCGTGGTAATGGCCTGGAAGGCGATCTCATGGCTCTCAGGTGCGCCGACATACTTGTCAGACACCTTGGCGCAACTCACGAGCGCGAGGGCTGCGACAGAGAAAAGAATTAAAGATTTTTTCATAACGTTAAGAAATAAAATTTGAGTTAGTAAATTGTTTTCTATAATGATGCTAAGTTCATTATTCATTATCCGATGGGAACGTCCACGTTCTCTTCATCCCACTGGTCCACCGTAGGGGCTATACCACCCGCATTGCTCTCCGGCTCAGGAATATCCACCTCCTCTTCAATCACGATATGGTGCTCGTGGTCGGGGTCGTTGTCGAACTGGTCGGTGATGTCGGTGGTAATCACGTACTCGTTGCCTCCGGTGTCCCTCACGAGGATATGCAGGAGGGATTCGCTGGTACCGGGGAGCTTCCCGAAGGTGTTGAAGACCGTGTACAGGCAGCCTTTCTTCTTATCGACTCCCACCGGGAAGTAGATGGTGGCGGGGGTGGTGTTTACCTCGCCCCGGCCGAAGAACGAGCTCTGGGCCTGGTTGGTGATGAATGCCTCGGCGCTCTCGATGTACTCGGCCCCGATGACCGAGTGTACCTCGAAGGTGTACGTCTCCACGATGGTCCTTACCTGCGAGGAGATGGTGATGGTCTGGCTCACTCCGGTGAACTCGGGAATCTCAACCTCCTGCACCGTCACCAGAAGGTGGTCGGGGGCGTAGATGATGGGCTCATTCAGTTCATCGGCCTTAGTGTTGTTCTTGTAGAACTTCTCCAGCGAATGCATCTTGGAGGCCGTGATGTCAGATGTAAAGGCCTCGATGGTGTTGAGGTTGTTCTCGCCCCTTATCTGCACATACTCTGTACCGAAGGAGTAGATGAGCATGATGTACCGTCCCGGGCCGATGGAGAGCTGTCCGCCCTCCGGCCCCACGAACTGGGTGTACTGGATATCGCCGTTCGAAGGAGAGAAGAAATTGGTCTTCAGGTACTCCGGAATCTTGATGGAGGCGGCCTCCAGCTCGATGTCCACGTCCACGTCGAGGTCCAGTTCGAGCTCGAGGTCAAGGTCCAACTGGAGCTCAAGTTCAAGCTTTGTCTCCTTGTTATACAGCGGCATGCGCTTGCAGGAGGGCAGGAGCATGACAAGGAGGGCGGCTATGAGAACGGTCTTTCTCATTTGTCACCTCCTTTCCTTGTGAAGTAAATGGGCAGCACCAGGGACACCGTTGCCTTCACCGGGCCGAAGTATCGGATGTCCTTGGCCATGTCCTTTTCCTTGTATCCCTTGCCGCCGGCCGCATAGACCTCATATTCTCTTGCGAGTGAATAGAAGTATCCGATACCCAGGCAGAACTCCAGGTGCAGCCTGTTCTTGAATATGGGCATGGCGTACAGGTAGTCCACACCCGCGGTGGCGAACTCTCCCTGCAGGCCTTTGAAATTAAGCTCTAAGTCATAGTAACCCGCCATGGCGAAAAGGCCCACGGAATGCCCCAGCAGGCGCCTTTCGCGGCTGCGTTTCCCAAACCAGTACCGGCCCTCGATGTTCAGCGCAATGGCTTCCACGCACCAGCCGGAATAGTCCACGCCCTCGCCGTGCTTCGGACGCCAGAGCCACGGGTAGTACCAGTCGGCCCCTATGGACCAGCGGTCTCCCAGCGGCACCTCTACGCCCACATTCAGCGCCGGCAGCAACAGGTTGGTGCGAAGGGCAAAGGGCCAGAACCGCTCACGGACAGGCTCCTGTACCTGCTCCTGAGCAGGTTCCTGTACAGACTCATGGGGCTGCGCAACCACCCTGAAAGGCTGGAGGAACAACAGCAAAAACAGCAAAATATATAGGATCCAGTTTCTCAAAAAAATTGGCCTAATTAGTTTCAGTTTGGAGTGATTGTTTACGTACAACTAAAACCGAAACTAATTATCAACCATATACGCACGTTTGCGCGCGCGCATCACGCAGTTTTTACGCGTAGATTTCAATCGCCATCACTTCTCCCAGGCTGCGGACATTTTCCGCATGGCCTGGGCCGATACCTCGCTGGCGATGTCGATGTACGGCCGCATGGCCATGTAATCCGAGTGCCCTGTCCACTTCATCACCACCTGGGGCGGTATGCCCTGAGACAGGGCAAAACAGATGAACGTCCGGCGGGCGGCATGAGTCCCCATCAGCGCGTACTTCGGGTACACCTTTTCGTACCGGACTCCGCTCCGGTAGAACACTTTCACGATGGGTTCATTGATTCCGCACAATTCACACAAGACCTTCAGATTCCGGTTCATCTGCTGGCAGGAGATCACCGGCAGCACACGGTCGCCCGGCAGAGAGGCATACTTCTTCAGTATTTCCCGGGCCTTCGAGCACAGGTCGATGGGCAGCCGGTCGTGCGTTTTCTTCGACGTCACGTAGAGCATGGTGGGCGTCACGTCGTCCCGCCGCAGTTGCGCCATGTCCGAGTATCGGAGCGACGTGAAAGCACAGAAGCAGAAAAGGTCCCGCACCTTCTCCAGGGTCACCGCCCCCTTCACCCGCGGGATATTATAATAATATAAGGTAAGGAGCTCGCGCTTGGTGAGGAAAATCACCGGCTTGGACACAAGCTTGTATTTGGGCCGATAATGCAGTACCGCCATCTCCCGCATATACCCTTTATGGAGCGCCCACGCCAGGAACCACCGCAGTTGCTGATACGTCTTGCGGACGCTCGATTCCTCCATTCCGGCCGATTCCCGAAGATACCGCAGCCAGGCTTCCAGTCCCCGCTCGTCGAAATAGTCGCACTCCTGCCCAGGGCAGAAGCGCTGAAGATGCCGCCGTAGCCCCAGCAACGCGGTCACGGTTGCTTCCGACCACAGCGCCACCACCCGCTGCTCGTCGATGAACTCGTCCATCCGGGCGATGATTCCCACTGGTCCATGGGCCGATGTCGTTTTCCCCGCCAGCAATGCCTTCACCTGTCGGCGGATTTCCTCCACTTGAGGACTTCGGCCCCTGAGCCGGTTCTCCCAAGCCAGCATCCCCTCGCGCACCGTTTCCATCCGGCGCAAAATTTCCTCCCCGCTCATCCCCGTCGCATTCACATAACGGGCCGATACTCCCTTTTCCCACTCCACCCGGTCCAGGCAGCATCCCAGCGTGGAGCAGAATCGGCTGCCGTTGAGGGAGACGGTCATTCGAATTGCGTACTCTCCGTGCCGATTGCAACGCGAGTCAAGAAAAAAGCAGATTGACATAGTAATTCATGTCTAAGTTCAAAAATCCATCCGTGGCAGTTGCACATCCATTGTATAAAATTACGAAATCGGCACCAAAAAAGAAACAGGAAAAACACGGACACAATGAAAGAGGACAGGTGACATTAAGAATGTAATGGAAAAAAATATATTAAACCCCTTTGCATTTTAAATATGTTATTCATATATTTGCAGTTAATAATTGGAGCACGAGAACGCGCAGGTTCTAGTTGTACGTAAACTGTGGCAGTGTCTTATGAATAATCAAGCCACAAATTTCGTACAGTTTTATACTAAATATTAGAACAAAACAACCCTCTATATTAAAAATTTTCTTGACCCCGGCGGAATCAAGAAAATTATCTATAATATTAACTTTCGATTTATTTACAAGACTCTGCCAGCAGTCACAGCAACGGCAAACTGACTGCATCGCGGTCCTTTTCGAGCTGCAAGCGAAGGGCTTCCAGCGAAGCGAACTTTCGCTCGTCCCGAATACGGCGCACAAAACGCAGCTTCAGCGGCAGCCCGTAGATATCCTCATCAAAGTCCAGGATATGCGTCTCGATAGTACGAGTCGTCCCACCCACCGTAGGGCGCGTGCCGATATTGCACATCCCCTTATAGGTTTCTCCCAGCACCTCCACCTCAACGGAATAAACCCCATTGAGCGGCACCAGCTTCAGCGGCTCATACAACTGCATATTGGCCGTAGGAAACCCGATGGTCCTTCCCATCTTGTTCCCGGCCACCACCACACCATACAGCCCATACTGATACCCCAGCATTCCATTAGCCCTTTCCACATCCCCCGCCTCCAGCGCTTTCCTAATCTTGGTGGAGGAAATGGGAGATTCTTCACTTCGTTCAGAATGACAGGGATCCACCGCCATAACAGGTGTGGAAGATATCTCCCGTGCCGTCAACTTGTCCGCTCCAATCCGGTTGTCATAGCCCATGACTACGAGCGAGGCGCCGAACTTCTCCCGAAGCAGTTCCAGATACTCCCGGGCCGTCAGCGCAGCAAACTCCCGGGTGAAGGGAATCACCTCCACGCGGTCGATCCCGGCCTCCCGGAGCAGGCGCTCTTTCTCCTGCAGGGATGTCAGGAGCCTGAAATCCCGCGCATCCTGCTGCAAAACCGTCCTGGGATGCGGCCAAAACGTAACCACAATGGCCTCCTCCCCCCTTTCCCGGGCAGAGGAGACCACCGTGTCAAGCACATGACGGTGCCCCAGATGGACACCGTCGAAAAAACCTGTAGTAACTACAGCCACTTTACACACTCAAAAGCCTGACGATGCGGCAGCAGCGGATGCGTAGCATAGATACGGGCACCCACCAGATAGGCACCGGTCTTCTCCGGCAGCAGGCTCACCTCATAAGTGGCCTCCCCATCCTTGCAGGAGACAAACTTGAACGGCTGCACCTCTACGATGTGCATCTTGCCGTGTTTGTCGGTCTGGGCAAACACCACTTCGGCCGCCACGTCTGCGGGCTTCAGGCCGCCCAACTGCAGTTTCATGGAAGCGGTATAGGGCTTGGACTGGGTAATGTCGTAAGAAGTCTCGGGTGCGGAGCGCCAGGTTTGCTGGACATTCTCCCACTCGCGGCGCACATGCGTCTTCCAGGCGGCCAGTTCGCGGGCTTTGGCGAAATCCTTGGCCTTGAAAGCCTTGGCAGCGACAGACTGCGGCTCATAATACTGCTTCACATAGTCCGTGAGCATGCGGTTGGTGGTGAAGTTGCAAGCCACCTGGGCAATGGTATTCTTGATGTATCCGATCCACTCGGAACTGCGTCCGGTGGTGCGGTCCACATTGTAATAGGCAGGGGCGATGTCGTTCTCCAGAATCTGGTAGATGGTAGCGGCATCCAGTTCGTTCTGGAAGTTGTTGTCCTCATAGGCCTGTTCGATGGGAAGGGCCCAGCCGGCGCCTTCCTTGTAGCCTTCCACCCACCAGCCGTCCAGCACCGAGAAGTGCATGGTGCCGTTCATGGCCGCCTTTTCACCGGAAGTACCGGAGGCTTCCTGGGGACGGGTGGGATTGTTCATCCACACATCCACGCCCTGGACCATCCGTTTGGCCAGCGTGATGTCGTATCCGGGCAGGAAGACGATTTTACCGATAAAGCGGGGATCCTTGGAGATGTCCACGATTTGCTTGATAAGGTCCTGACCGGCTTTGTCGGCCGGGTGGGCCTTGCCGGCGAAGAGGAACTGCACGGGCTGGGCGGGATTGTTCACGATCTTGTCCAGACGGTCCAGGTCGCGGAACAGCAGCGTGGCACGCTTGTACGTGGCGAAACGGCGGGCAAAGCCGATGGTGAGGACATCGTCACGGAGCGTGTCCATGATGGTCACCAGTTCGGACGGACTGTAGTGATTGGAGATGGTGTTGTCCTGCAGGCGCTCGCGGATAAAGTCTATGAGCTTCACCTTCAGTTGCTTCTTCACGTTCCAGACCTCCTTGTCGGACACCCCGTAGATGCCCTCGAAGCAGGACTTGTCATAGTGGTGCGTGGCAAACTGGGGGCCGAACACCTTGGCATGGACCGGCTTCCACTCGGGGGCGCACCAGGTAGGATAATGCACGCCATTGGTCACATAACTCACAAACAGTTCCTCCGGCAGATAGCCCGGATACATGTGTGCGAAGATCTCCTGCGACACCTTGCCGTGCAGCATGGACACACCGTTCACATTCTGCGAGATATTGGCGGCGAGGTTGCTCATGGAGAACTTCTCGTTGGGATCCAGCGGGTTGTCCTTACCCAGGGACATCAGGGTTTCCCAGTCCACTTTCATACGCTCCGGATAGTGGCCGATGTACTGGCGCAGCATGCCTTCGTCAAAGGCGTCGTGGCCGGCCGGAACCGGCGTATGGGTGGTGAACAGGGAACTGGCACGCACCACTTCGAGGGCCTCGTTGAAGTCCAGGTTGTCCTTTTCGATATACTCGCGCAGACGCTCCATGCCGATAAAGGCGGCGTGGCCTTCGTTGCAGTGGTACACCTGCGGATCCAGGCCCAGTTTGCGCAGGGCCCTGATGCCGCCCACGCCCAGCAGGAGTTCCTGCTTGAGACGGTTTTCCCAGTTGCCGCCATACAGGTGATAGGTCACCTCACGGTCTTCCTGGATATTGGCCTCGTAATCGGTATCCATCAGGTACAGGTCGGTACGGCCCACCTCCACCTTCCACAGGCGGGCGGTGATGCTGCGGCCCGGGAACGCCACGGAAGTGGTGACCCAGTTGCCGTCCTTGTCCAGCACCGGCACGGCGGGAATCTTGGTAAAGTCCTGGGCGTCATAACCGGCCACCTGGTAACCCTGTGCGCTGAGCACCTGGTTGAAGTAACCGTAACGGTACAGAAGTCCCACCGCCACCAGGTTCACGTTCATGTCAGACGTTTCCTTGAGGTAGTCACCGGCCAGGATACCCAGGCCGCCGGAGTAAATCTTCAGGGAAGTATCCAGCCCGTACTCCATGCAGAAATATGCGATGGAAGGGTCTTTCCGCTCGGCCTTTGCGGCCATATAAGTGTCGAATTCGTCCAGGACGCTCTTCATGCGGGCAAGGAAGTCCATGTCTTCGGAGAGTTGCTGGAAACGCTTGATGCTCACGGTATCCAGCACGACAAGGGGATTGTGTCCGCTCTTGTGCCAGACTTCGGGGTCGATGGAACGGAAGAGGTCCTTGGCACTTTCATTCCAGCACCACCAGAGGTTCTTAGACAGTTTCTCAAGCCGGGACAGTTTTTCCGGAAGGTGACGGGTCACCAGGATGCTGCGCCAGCTGGGTTTGGTTACGTCTGCTTTAAAATACTGCATTGTCTTCTTCTTTGTTTGATAGGAATCACTACGCGCCTGTACACGCGACAGAGCGAGGGAATACGCCTCCTGATAATATTTGATTTGATGGGTCCACAGGGCGATCTGTGCAACCTCCCGGGCATTCTCCCGGTAAACTTTGCGTGTCTTCTTGTCCAGCGACGCCATCTCGCGGATGCGAGCCGCCGCCCCTTCCACCACTTCCTGGTAGTTGCTGTCGTTGCGCTCCAGGACGGTGATGCCGGGGTGTTTTTTCTTGTAATGGGTTTGCACCCAGAGTCCGAAGCCCGCCAGGGTTGTCGTGAGCGTAGGGATGCGGAAAGCCAGCGCTTCCAGCGGCGTATAGCCCCACGGCTCATAATAGGACGGGAAGAGGGCCAGGTCCATCCCGCAGAGGAGTTGATAGTACGACATATTGAAGATGCCGTCGTCTCCGTTCAGGTAGGACGGGATAAAATATACCTTCACTTTGTTTCCCGGCGCATTGTTGAGGCCCACCTCGCGCAGGCGGCGCGTAATGGTGTCATACTCTGCATTCTGCAGGTAATGGGAAGTCTGGCACTGGTAGCGGGCATCGCCCTCGCCGGAAAGCTTTGCCTGCAGGCCCTTGTCGGGACCGTGATGGCCGGAAGGGATCATGATGAACGCCTGGATGCTGCGGCCCTCATAGTCCGACCGGTTGACGCGGTCCAGGGCGTCGATAAACACGTCGATGCCCTTGTTCCGGTATTCGTAACGGCCGCCGATGCACATAAACAGGGCGTCGGCGGGAACCGGCTCCGCACTCATCGCTGCCGCTACCTCTGCCAGACGCCGGCGGGCCGCATCGTGCTGCCGGTCATATTCCTCGTCACCGGAGGGCGTAAAACTGTTCTCGAAGCCGTTCGGGGTGACGACGTCCACCGGACGCAGGAACTGTGCGCACTCTCGGGCCGTGATGTCGCTCACGGTGGTGAATACGTCTGCATTCTCGGCCGATTTCTTCTCCAGCGAGTAAATGGCTTTCACATTGAACCGGGCGGCCATTTCGTCCCCGTCGTAGTGGGTCAGTTCTTTGTAGAGGGGAAGGTTGTTGCCGGCGATGCAGCGCCCCATCATGGTGGCATGGGTGGTGAAAGTGGTGGCGATGGGAAGATCGGCCTTCTTGATATGGAGAATGCCCGCCCCCGTCTGCCATTCATGGAACTGGGCCACGACTTTTTCGCCGCCCCGGAGGTTGTAATTCCAGAAACTTTCGATGACCCGGCCGGCCATCACGCCGAATACGGCCGATTCCTTATAGTCCCAGTTGCCGGAGATGGAATCTACGCCGAAGTCCTGCCACAGGCGGCCGAGGATTTCGTCGGCCTGCGGAAGGGACGACTTGTAATCTACCAGAATGGCGACCGGTTTGCCCGGAATGTTCCAGCGGCCCACCCGGAACCGGAGGCCCTCCGCCAGGGCGGCCGCCTTCCAAGAACGGTACAGCATGGGATCTTCCAGAAAATCCGGATTGCCGGCCCGGTGCATCCAGACATCCGGGCCGATGAAAATATGGCGCCGGCCCAACTGGGCGCTCAGGTGCAAAGCCTTGGTGGCGACGACCGTATAGATGCCGCCCACCTTGTTACACACTTCCCAACTAACCTCGAACAAATAGTCCGGATGGAGAATTTCCTTCTTTGCCATTTATTTCTTCTTCCGTTTCGAATTGCCAAGTTCCTCCACGGCAGCTTCTTTCACATCGAGGGCCGCCCGCTTCTCGTCCAGGCGGATCTGGAAGTCGGAAATGACATTCATGTAGTTGATGAACGCCTCGTACGGAGTATCGTACGGGTTGAAGTACTTGTGCACTTCTCCGTCGGAGAAGAACTTGGTGCACATATAATAGAAGTGGTCGCTTTCCTGCAGGTGGCCGAAATCCTCCCACAGTTCGGCATCGTTCACGATGGAGAGTTTCTCCGTCATGGCATACACCTTCTTGAACGCCTCGCTCTGGAGTTCGTTGCCCAGCCAGGCGGTGAGGTCACGCTCCTCGTCGGCCCAGGAGATAGGGTCTTCCACGGAGATGTCGGAGACGGGCTTGATTTTCTTGGCGGCCTCCGAAGGGGTCACGAAGCCGAACGTACCGTCACTGAGCACGGCAGCGGGAAGGGCCTTCATGAACTCGAAGATTCCGCTTTCGGCGCTCTGGTGCTCTCCGAATGTCTCGTAGTCCATGAAAAGGTTCACGATGTCCCCTTCCTTGGCGCTCTCCTTCATCCAGTCCACGTACTTCTCGGCCGTGAGCGGATACATGTTCCAGCCCTTGTTGGAGAAGCGGAAGGCGATGTCGTCGGAGAGGTTGTAGTTGCGCAGGAGAAGTTTCAGTTTGGGCTGCGTCTCACCGGTATAGACGTAATTGGGGCTCTGCCATCCCATGATGTGGCGGGCGCCTTCGGTGAGCATGGTCTTGTAGCCCATGTCATAGACCATTTCGCCGATGCCGTTGGAATAGATGAGTTCGGTATTGCGGAAGGCGGTGGGCTTCACGCCGAACAGTTCCTCAATCTTGGCCGCATGCTTGAGAACCTGGTGACGGAACTCGGACTCGCTGGCGAGAGAGGCCAGGGAGTGATAGTAGGTTTCGGCCAGGAATTCCACCTTGCCGGTATCGGCCAGGGCCTTGAAACTGGCGATGACTTCGGGGGCGAAGCGCTGGAACTGCTCCAGGGCGCTGCCGGAGATGGAATAGCAAATCTTGAATTTTCCCTTGTTCTGTTTGATGAGGTCCAGCATGAGCTGGTTCATCGGGAGGTAGCACTTCTGCGCGATGCGGCGGAGGATGGTGCGGTTGGCAAAGTCGTCATAGTAATGGGAATCTTTGCCGATATCGAAAAATCTGTACAGGCGGAGCCGGGTGGGTTGATGGACCTGGAAATACAGGCAGATGCTCTTGGGGGTTGCCATAATCGATTATTTTACAACTGATTCATAAACTTTTTTGAGTTTGGCGGTGGCGCCGTTCCATTTGAGGGCGTTCACTTCGTCATAGCCCATACGGGCGCTGAAGTCTGCCAGGGCAGGATAACTGAGGAGGGCGTGGATGTCGTCAGCCATGGCGTCCACATCCCAGAAGTCAATCTTGAAGGCATACTTGAGAACTTCCGCCGCACCGGACTGCTTGGAGATGATGGACGGAACACCGGTACGCATGGCCTCCAGCGGGGAAATGCCGAAGGGCTCCGAGATGGAAGGCATGATATAGACATCCGACAGGGCGAACATCTTCTGCACATCCAATCCCCGGAGGAAACCGGTGAAGTGGAAACGGTCGCTGATCCCCAGACGGGCGGCGTGACGGATGGCGCGGTTCATCATGTCACCGCTGCCGGCCATCACGAAGCGCACGTTCTTGGTGCGTTTGAGCACCTTGGCAGCAGCTTCGATAAAGTATTCAGGGCCTTTCTGATAGGTGATACGGCCCAGGAACGTCACCACGGGCTCCTTGACGCCGCGCTCCACCTGGAGGTTCTCCCGGCCGCTGAAGTCCACCGCATTGTGTACGGTGACCACCTTGGCGGGGTCGATGCCGTAACGGGTGATGACGATGTTGCGGGTGAGGTCGCTCACGGTGACCACACGGTCGGCCATCTCCATACCTTTCTTCTCGATGGCGAAGACGCGGGTGTCGATATTGTCCACGCTGCCGCGGTCGAAGGAAGTGGCATGCACGTGGATGACCAGCGGCTTGCCGGTGAGTTCCTTGGCGGCGATGCCGGCATAGTATGTGAGCCAGTCGTGGGCATGGATGACATCGAACTCATCCTTCCTCTGCAGGGCGATGGTACCGCCCACCATGGCATAGCGGGCCACCTCCTCCATGAGGTTGGCGCCGTACTTGCCGGAGAACTTGTACTTCTGCCCATAACTGATGGAGAAGTCCTTCACCTGACGCTTTTTCTCCTCCTCGACGAGTTTGCTGAACTCCTCGGGGTCGGCGTAGGGGACCATGTTGGTGCCAATGTGGATGAATTTCACCTTGTCCAGGTACTCTTCCACCGACTCGGAAACGGTGTCCACGGGGACGTCCGAAGCGTTGATGATGGTGGTGGCGCTCTGGTCTTCGTCACCGGAGGCCGACGGCATCACGAACAGGGTTTCCACGCCGTTGTAGGCGAGACCCTTTACAATACCTTCGCAAGCCGTACCCAGACCGCCTGCGATATGGGGAGGGAACTCCCAGCCAAACATTAAAACTCTCATGGTCTATTCCTCCCTGTATTTTTCAATGAGCCAATTGATATTCAGAAGGGCGGCGGTGGTCATGGCCGACGAGATGGCGCCGTGCGCCTCATGCGGCGGGTCCCCGTCGTAGAGTTCCGAGAAGCAGCCCACGCCGTGCTTGGAGAGATCCTCGTAGAAGCCTTCGGTGAGCCATTCGGCCCGTTTGATGAAGTTCTTGCCCATCATGTTGAAACTGGCATAGCAGTACTGGGCCAGCAGGAACGGCCAGGCGCTGCCGTTCTGGTAGGCCTCGTCCCGCTCGGTCTGGGAGCCTTCATAGACACCCTTGTAACGGATGTCGCGGGGGCTCAGGGTGCGGATGCCGCGGCGGGTCACCAGTTCGGCATTCACTACGCGCATGACCTCGCTCACCACCTCGTCATCGACGCAGCGGTTGTCGAGGGAAACGGCCCAGAGTTGGTTGGGACGCAGTTCCAGGTGCTGTCCGGTGCCATCCACATAGTCGGCCAGGAAGCCCAATTCGGCATTCCAGAAGAGGGGTTGATAGTTCTGTTCCACCAGTTCCTTGATGGTGAGCCACTTCTTGTAGAAAGCGGTGTTCTTGCGCTCGAACTGGAGGGCGAAGGCGATGGCGTTGTACCAGAGGGCGTTGGTCTCCACCTGGTAGCCGGCCCGCTCGGTAACGGCGCGGCCGCCGATATAGGCATTCATCCAGGTGAGGGCGACACCGTCCTTCTGGGCCCAGAGCAGGCCGTTGGGCTGCATGGCCACTTCCTGGCGGACACCGGGAAGGTAACTTTCCAGCACGCTCTTGAGCACCGGGCCGTATTTGGCCCAGACCTTCTTGGCGTCGGCCCCGAAAGCGATGTACTGCTGCAGGGTGACGGCCAGGAACAGGGGTGCCTCCACCTGCGTGGTGCGGCGGCTCAGGCGGTCCTGGTTATGGGCGATGATGTTGTCCAGGATTTCCTCGAAGAGGGCCGGATCGTTCTTTCCGTAAAGGGCGAGACCGGCCACGGATTCCATGGTTTCGCGCAGAAGGCCCGTATAGAGCCAACTGTAACCGGCTACGATGCGCTTGACGCCGCCGTCTTCCCGGATGAGGGAATTGCACTGGCGCACCAACTGGTCGTGGAACGAGGTGATGGGGCCGATTTTCTCCACCGTGGCGGTGAACTTGCGTTTGAGCGAGGTGGCGTTCACCGGCTTGCTGGCGGAGGCGGAGAACACCAGGCTGTCGCCGGCTTTCATCTCCGTCTCGAAGGTGCCGGGGACCCAGAGGTCTTCGCGGCAGTCGTACCCGCGGCGCATTTCATCCGAATAGGTGATGCCCTTGTACCACACGGGGTTGAATTTGAAGGCCGATGCGGAGGTGCTGAGTTGCAGGTTGAGGTCCGGGAAGCCTTCATACATGTTGAATGCGGCGCCGTTCTGGACCGGTTCGTAGTCCGTACGGGCCGTGCCGTTCTCTCCGGTAAGGGCGTGGAAGTTGCGGAAGGCCAGGAAAGGCTTGAGTTCCACCTTCACCTTGGCGGGAGCGTTCACCAACTCGTACTTGATGAGGAGTTGGTTCTCATCGGGACTCAGGACAAGGGACTTGCGGAACACGATTTCGCCGATCTTGTAGGTGATGGCGGGGACGGGATCCGCATCGAAGTCAACGATGTACTTGTGACCGCGGGGTTCATAGATGTCTCCATAGCAATGGATACCCAGGTTGAACCGCTTTCCGCGGAGGGTGAGGCTCTCATCGAGGGAACTCAGCAGGATGTGCCGGTATCCGTCGAACTTTTCTACCGGGACGGCCAGAAGGCCATGGTAGCGCCGCGTATTGCAGGTGACGATGGACGTGTTGCAGTACGCACCGGTCTTGTTCGCCAGGATAATCTCTCGTTTGAGAGAATACTCGAGATTGACGAGTTCAGACTTGTTGAATTTCAAAAAAGCCATAAATATGTGTTTATACTTGCTTCAATACCATAGCGCACCGGGCCGGCAGATACACCCGGAGGGTGTGGTCGTAGGCCTGGTTGCCGTTGGGGCATCTCTCGGGCAAGGCAATGTGATGCTCTTCCTTGCTGAGACGGGCGAATCCGTCGTAACGGGGCTCGTCACTGTCGAGAACATTCACATAGTCTCCTGCAGGGGCGGAGAAGCCATAATCGGCAAACGACCCGGCAGGCGAGAAATTCAGTGCAAAGATACAGTTTTTCCGTTTGAAAATCAAGATTTTCTTCTCCTCGTCCGCCACCAGAAGTTCCGGACGCACGTTCAGGACGCCCTCTTTTCTCATCAGGTGGACCATATCCTCGTCGAAATTGCGGAGAAGGCCGTAGCGGAGGTCGGGATTATCGGAAAGGGACCACTGCCGGCGGGCGTACTTGAACGACCAGCCGTTCCCCTCGCGGGGGAAGTCGATCCACTCGGGATGGCCGAACTCGTTGCCCATGAAATTGAGATAACCGTCCCCGGCGGTGGCGGCGGTCACCAGGCGGATGAGTTTGTGGAGGGCGATGCCGCGGTCCACGACGGCGTTCTGGCTGTCGGTGCGCATGGCAAAGTACATCTCCTTGTCCATGAGGCGGAAGATGATGGTCTTGTCCCCCACGAGGGCCTGGTCGTGGCATTCGGCATAGGAGATGGTCTTTTCCTCGGCCCGTTTTCCGGTGAGTTCATTCCAGATTTCCCCCATGGACCACTGCTCGTCGCTGCGTTCCTTAATCCACTTGATCCAGTGGTCGGCGACGCCCATGGACATGCGGAAGTCGAAGCCTACGCCGAAGGCCTCGAACGGGGCGGCCAGGCCGGCCATGGCCGATACATCCTCGGCAATGGTGATGCCGCTGGGATTCATCTCCTTCACCAGCATGTTCGCAAGTGCCAGGTAAATCACGGCGTCTTCGTCCACGCCGCTGTCGAAGTACAGGTCGTAGTGGCCGAAATCCTTGCCCAGGCCGTGGTCCCAGTACAGCATGGAGGTAACGCCGTCGAAACGGAATCCGTCGATGTGATACTCTTCCATCCAGTATTTCACGTTGGACAGGAGGAAATAGCGGGTGGCATCCTTACCGTAGTCGAAGCAGCGGGAGCCCCAGGCGGGATGGTCTCCCTTGGGGCCGGAGTGGAAGTACAGATAGTCCGTGCCGTCAAACTCGGCGAGGCCTTCCAGGGTGTTTTTCACGCTGTGGCTGTGCACGATGTCCATGATGACGGCAATGCCCTTCCCGTGGGCGTCGTCCACCAGGGCCTTGAACTCCTCGGGCGTTCCAAAACGGGAACTCAGGGCGAAGAAATTGCTCACCTGATAGCCGAAGGAACCGTAGTAAGGGTGCTCCTGCAGGGCCATGATCTGGATGGTGTCATACCCCAGTTTCTTCACGCGGGGAAGCACATCGCGGCGGAACTCCTCGAACGTACCCACCTTCTCCTTCTCGGTGCCCATGCCGATATGGCATTCATAGATGAACGGATGGGGGCGCTTTCCGGCATGGCCGTGCTTCCAGACATACTTCCGGGCCGGATCCCACACCTGGGCGCTGAACACCTTGGAGGCCTCGTCCTGCACCACGCGGGTCACATAGGAAGGGATGCGCTCTCCCCCGCCGCCGGGCCATTCGATGAAGAGTTTGTACAATTGGCCGTGACGAAGGAACATCTCGGGCAGTTTCAACTCCCAACTGCCGTTTCCCAGGGGTTTCAGGGCATAGCCTTCCGTGCGCTTCCAGTTGTTGAAATCGCCGATCAGGTAAATCTTGTTGGCATTGGGGGCGTACTCCCGGAACACCCAGGAGCCGTCATCGCACTTGTGAAGACCGTAATACAGGTGGTTGTTGACGGCGTCCTTCAGCAAACCGTCCCCGGCGAGATGCCTGAGGGTTTGCCAGATGTGCTCGTGACGGGCGTCGATGGCGTCCTTGTAAGGACCCAGCCAGGGATCTGTTTCGTAAATCTTGCGCATATTCTGTCGTTTTGTCATTCTGAGGAATCTACTCTTTGTCCAAACTGTCTATTTTTTCCTTCACGCTGCGGAGATAATCCCGGCACTGGCCCAGCAACTGCTTGCTGCGCCCCACCAGGGCGTCGATATCATCCAGGCGGGTTTCCGGATTCTCCACCTTTGCCGCAATCTCCTCCAACTCGGCAATCGCCTTCGCATAGTCAAATTTCTCGTTCATGCTATATGGGTTTTGTCATTGTCTATCCTTTCGCTGTAAATCTCGTCCACCCGGGCCTGCAGCGAGCCGTCCGAAAAACGGACGCCGATGCGGTCCCCGACCGACACTTTTTCCACCGTCTTGAGCACCTGCCGGTCCTTGCCGGTCACCAGCACATAGCCCAGGGAAAGGATGTTCCGCGGGTCGGTGGCCTTGATGCGCGCTTCCTTGAGCGCCACGGCCGATATTTCCTGACTCACCCGGGCCGATGCGGCGAACTGCAGCCGGTGCAGCACCCTGTCCCGGAGCGCGGCCACTTCGCCGTACTTCCCGAAGAGCCCGCGCGAGATGCGTCCCGAGGCCCGCAGCAAGGCGTTTTCCTGGGCGTTCATTTTCCGGGTGAGTGCCAGGCGGATGCGGGCCTGCACGGTGTTCACCTGCCGGTCCATGTCTGCGATGCGGCGCTGCACGGATTGTTGCACGCGGGCGTTGAGGGTGTCCAGGATGGCATCCTGCGCCTTGTACGCCTGCAGGAAAACGTCGGCCAGCGCGGTGGGCGTTTTTACGGAAGCATGCGCCACCATGTCGGCAATGTGTACGTCTTTGTCATGGCCGATGGCCGTGACGACGGGCACGGGGCAGGTGGCGATGGCGACGGCCAGGTCATAGTCGTCAAAACAGGACAGGTCCAGTTCGCTGCCGCCGCCCCGCAGGATGAGGATGGCGTCGTAAGGCTGCTCCCCCGCCTCCAGCAGCGCCGCCCGGATGGAAGCGGGCGCCTGCTCCCCCTGCATGAAGGCTTCCAGCAGGTCCAGCCGGAAGACATATCCTTCCGGATTGCGAAGCAGATGATTCCTGAAATCCTGATAACCGGCAGCCGTTTTGGACGTGATGACGGCCAGCCGGTACGGGACATCCGGCAAGGCCAGTTCCTTTTGCATTTCCATGTAGCCGCCGGCGGTGAGCCGTTCGATGGAACGCTTGCGCTCCAAAGCCTTTTCTCCCAGGGTGAAGGCGGGGTCGATATCGTCGATGAAAAGGGAAATGCCGTACAGTTCGCTGAAACTGACCTGCACCCGCACCAGAACGGTGATGCCCGCCTGGAGGGGCTGTCCCGTCTTTTCTTCAAAGACGGATTTGATGATGGGATAATTCCATTTCCAGATCATGGCCCGGGCCTCGGCCACAGGCTTCCCGCCCCGGGACTGCGTGAGGGAAAGATAACAGTGGCCGTTGCTGCGGGGGCTCCAGGAAGCGATCTCCGCCTTGACCCAATATCTCCCCGGGAAAGCTTCCGCCACGCCCTCCTTGATGTGGAGTTGGAGCTCCAGCAAGTCCATATAATCCCTCTCTTCCATTAGTTTACAAAGATAAAAAAAATCCGTGGAAAAACATCCGCGGATTTGAAATCTAAAGTTCCGGTGAAAAATGGGGTATCGGTTGCAGTTTGAACAGGTTCTGCACATGCTTCCGGTCAATCAGCGCCTTGGTGTCGGGGTCTTCACATACTCCGGTTCGGATATACTTGTCCAGGACGGCATAAGTGAAGCCCAGGTTGTCCTCGTCCGTGAGGCCGGTAAGGCCGTCGGAAGGGGCTTTTTCCACCAGGTCCAGCGGCAGTCCCATCACCTTGCCGATGGCCACCACTTCCTGCACGGTGAGCCCGCCCAGGGGCGAAAAGTCGCCGGCGGCATCTCCGTAACGGGTACTGTAACCCACCCAGTCTTCGGAAAGGTTGCAGGTGTTCACCACCCGGCCGTTGTTGCTCTGGGAGACGGCATACAGGGCCGTCATCCGGAGACGGGGAGCCATGTTGATCTTCGTCTGCCGGCTGGCAGGACTGCCCAGCCGGGCCTCCACTTCCGCCATCAGGGCGTCATAGGCCGGGCCGATATTGACGTTGTAGCGGCGGATGCCCAGGTGGTCGATCAGACGGAAGGAATCGTCGATGTCCGGCTGCACCCCGTTGGGCATGGTGACGCCGATGACGCGGTCTTTCCCGAGGGCTTCGGCGCAGAGGGCCGCGCAGACGCTGCTGTCCTTGCCGCCGGAGATACCCAGTACAGCATTGCAGCCGGGACCGTTCTGTTCAAACCAGTCCCTTATCCACTGGACGCAAGCGTCCTTTACTTTTAATGCATCAAACATACTATTTCGCTCTGGTATAAACCTGGATCGGGCAGCCCTCAAAGTCGAAGTGCTCGCGGAGTTTGTTTTCCAGGAAACGTTTGTACGGGTCCTTCACCCACTGGGGCAGGTTGCAGAAGAAGGCAAACTGCGGCGTACGGGTGGGAAGCTGCGTTACATACTTGATCTTGATGTACTTGCCCTTCCATGCCGGCGGCGGATAATTCTCGATTTCCGGGAGCATGGCATCGTTGAGTTGGGAGGTGGGAATCTTCCGGGACATGTTCTCCGCCACGCGGGCGGCGGCGTCCAGCACATCCAGGATGCGCTGCTTGTTGAGTACGGAAGTGAAGATGATGGGGATATCGTTGAAGGGGGCCAGGCGGGCCTTGAGGCCCTCGGTGTAATCCCGCATGGTGTTGACGTCCTTCTCGAAGAGGTCCCACTTGTTCACCACCAGCACGCAGCCCTTGCGGTTTTTCTGGATTACATTGAAGATATTCAGATCCTGCGCTTCCAGGCCCGTGGTGGCGTCGATCATCAGGATGCACACATCCGAATGCTCGATGGTGCGCATGGCGCGGAGCACGGAATAGAACTCCAGGTCTTCGGTCACCTTGCCGCGCTTGCGCATTCCGGCCGTGTCCACAATCATGAACTCATGGCCGAACTTGTTGTAATAGGTGGAGATGGAGTCCCGCGTGGTGCCGGCGACCGGCGTCACGATATTGCGTTCCTCGCCCAGCAGGGCGTTGGTGAGGGAACTCTTGCCCACGTTGGGACGGCCCACGATGGCGATGTGCGGGAGGTCGGCGTGGTCGTCATCGGCCCCGTCATCGGCCGGAAGGGCCTTCACGATCTCGTCCAGAAGGTCTCCGGTGCCGGATCCGTTGGCGGCCGATATGGTCCAGACCTCTCCCAGGCCCAGGCCGTAGAAATCGAAGGCGTCGTACATTTTCTCGCCGGTGTCCACCTTGTTCACGCAGAGGACCACGGGCTTCTTGCTGCGGCGCAGCAAATCGGCGATTTCCGAATCGTAGTCCGTGATGCCGGTCGCGGCTTCGCACATGAACAGGACCACGTCGGCCTCTTCGATGGCAATGCCCACCTGACGGCGGATGGCGTCCTCGAAGACGTCGTCCGAGTTGGAGGTGTATCCGCCCGTGTCCACCACGGAGAATTCGCGGCCGCACCATTCACATTTGCCATAATGCCGGTCGCGGGTGACGCCGGCGGTTTCGTCCACAATTGCCTGACGCATGCCCACCAGACGGTTGAACAGCGTCGATTTTCCTACGTTCGGTCTCCCGACTATCGCTACGAGTGCCATAATACTTCTGTTTTAGATTCTTCGCTTCGCTCAGAATGACAATCAATTTGCAAAGATACACATTTCTTCGTCAAAAACGGGCGATTCGATGCCGAAGAAATGCAAAACCGAGTGAAAAACGTGGTGCTGCCCCACCCGGGGAAGGGCCTTCAACCGCTCGTGCGGCGCCCACACCACGAAGGGAATCTCAATCTGCTCGCGCGGCGCCATGGCCATGGGAACCCCGTGCATGTACAAGTTGTTCTCCCCGAGGGACTCTCCGTGGTCCGAGACATAGAGCACGCAGCCGCGGCGGTCGGGAAGGCTCCGGAGCACTTCGATGGCCGAATGCATGAGATAGTCGGCATATACGACGCTGTTGTCATAGGCGTTGAAGAGTTCGTCCCGGCTCACCTTTCCCATCTCCACCGAGGGATTGATGGGTGTAAACACCTCGAATTCAGGCGGATAATTGCTAAAATATGCCGGCCCGTGATTGGTGTAGGTATGGATCACCACAAACACCTTGTCGCTCTCGCTGGCAAGGATATCCTCCCGGAGGCCTTCCAGCAGGATGCCGTCATAACGGTCATCGGCCTCGGGGAAACGCTCTTTGAGGTTTCCCTTGCGGAAGTATTTTTCCGTATGCACCGGCGGCTCGCCCCAGTTGGAGGTGCGCCACGAAACGTCCACGCCGGCCCGCTCCAGGTAATTGGGCAGAATCTCATACAGATCCGGCGTATCCTTGTACTCGAGGATGGCCTTGACGCCGGCCCGGGTATATGTGGCGGAGGCGTCGGCCACATAGGCCGTCACCGAATCGCGGGAAGTGTAGGGGTTGGTCTCCTTTCCGTAACCGTACAGGGAGAAATGGTCCCGGCGGGCCGATTCTCCGATGATGAGAACGCACACGTCGCGGCTGTCGGAGACCGACACCGGATCCGGCAACGGGATTTCCTTCACTTCCTGCTGCCTTTTCCCCGCCTCGTAGCGGATGGTGTTCACGATATAGGACCAGGGAGCCACCAGGGCGCCCAGTTCGGTGGAATGGCGGTCGATCCAGGGCCAGTTCTTCATGTTTCCGAAGACCAGGAGCGCGATGAGGGCAAGGGCTCCTCCCACCTTTGCGGCAAAGCCCTTCCAACTGCCGTAATCCACCTTCCGGCCAAAGACATACAGCATGGGGATAAAGCCCAGCAGGAGCACATACAGGATGAACGCCCAGGAGAAAAAGCCGGAGGCTTCCGAATACTGTGTAGTGATGGCATTCCCCATCATTTCGTCCGTGATGAACACGTTGTACGTATTCACGAAATAGAGCATGACGGCGTCTCCGAAAAGGGTGAAGGCCAGGATGAACTTGCCCGCTTTCCGGAAACAGAACACCAGCAGATAATAGAAGACGAAATTGAGCGCCAGCAGAAGGAGCACCGCCGTGGCAAAGATGGCCACGCCGTTGAATCCCCCTTCCAGATGCTGCCTCAGGTAGGTGAAAAAAGGGACGTGGAAAGCACATACCGTGTATATGCTCAATACGAGGCTGTATATCCCCAGGGAGGCTTTTTCCTTGAAAATCATTTCCACAGTCTGAACAGAAGCCATGCCGTACCGGCGCAGAGGACGGCCAGCAGCAGGTTAAAGAGCAGCGTCAGGGGCAGGTTCACCGGCTGCGGCGCAGGGTCGAAGGGACTTTCCCGGACCGAGGCGTCATACCGGGCGAAGGGGTTGGTGTAGATCACCGCCCCGTCCGGGAAAAAGGCTGTCATGCGCGCATAAGGCTCCCCTTCCGGGAGCGCGTAGCGGATGCTGCAGGTGTCGGTTTCCATGAGGAGCGTCCGGTGCCCCGCTCCGCCTATGCGGATGCTGTCGGCCTTCTGCGAAAGGGTGAGATACAGTTCATTCCCTTCCAGGCCGATGGCCTCCACCGTGGGCAGTTCCCGGTTTTTCTCCCGTTTCACCGCCCAGTCTCCGTCCCCGTAGTCGGGAACGCGCATGGCATAGAAGCAGCCGCTCCGGAGGGTTTTCCGGATGTCTTCATAGGTACCGGACGGCGTGCGGAGGAAATTGCAGCGGATGGCGGTGAGCCAATGCCGCTCCGGATGGTGCAGATCGTCATTGGCCAGGCCGAAACTGTAGTGCCCGGCGCTCAGCGCCGCATCCCAGTATTCATTCTCGGTACTGATGTGCGTATCCAGTTCCATCAACTGATAGCCCGACAGCAGCGCCATGCGCTCACCGGTGGTTCCCACGGTGCGGTAAGGATGGTTGATCTGGATGAAGTCGGAATCGGCCCCCAGGCGGTCCAGTTCGAACTGCATCTGCGAAGCCAGCAGGGGCAGCAGCGGATCCCAATGCTTTACGGAAGGGCTTCCGAACACCAGTTTGTGGAACTTGAAGGGGCTGTACCCCTGTTCGTACACATTCACCTGCAGGGTGCTGTCGTAGGGATGTTCCGTAATCTCGTTGTGGTTGGAGAAGGTGACGATGTCGTAGCCGAGGCTCCGCAGCACGCTGTCGGTATAGGCCGCATCGTAAGGGCATTCGTTCATGGGCCAGGGGCCTTTCACGCGGGTGTGGGTATGGAAATTGGCCCGTTTCCAGGCCGATGCGGAATCCATCGCACTGTACGGATTGAAGATATCCGGACCGCTGAAAGGCTGCGGCGCACGGAAATTGTAAATGGGACTCACGCCGGTGATCCACACCAGGAGGAGAAACAGCAGCGCCAGCGAACCCAGCAGCCTGCCGATAAATAGTAAGGCTCGTTTCATAATCGATTCAGTCTGGAGGAAGGGACAAGGACCTTCAAGGCTCCTTTCATGACGGACAGTTCAAATTCCGTACCTCCCTCGAAGGGGTCCCCGTCACAGTGGATGGCCCCCGCGTGGGCACGGGAGATATGGAAGGAATCGCCGCTGAAATGCAGGAAATGCCGGCTGGTGGGCGCCAGGCCGGTCATCAGACGGGTTGCCAGGTCGGGGATCTCCACGGTGGAGAAAGGACGTACCACGATGATGTCCAGCAAACCGTCCTGCAGGGAAGCCATGGGGGCGATGCGGGCCTGGTTGCCCCACTGGTTGGCATTGGCAACCGTCAGGAAGACCGCCTTTCCCTGCCAGGATTCCCCGTCGGCCCCGCGGATGGTGTAAAGGTCTCCGGGATGGTTTTTCCACTCTTCCCAGGCCAGGGAAATGTACCGGGAAAGGCCGCGGCGGGTAGAGCGGGCGAATTCCAGGCTCACCTGGGCATCCAGGCCCATCCCGGCCGTGCAGAAGAAATACTTCCCGTCCAGCAGGGCGGCGTCGATACGGGCCTCGCAGCCTTCGTTGAGCGTTTTCACCGCTTTCGCCGGGATGCGGCTGATGCCCAGGTGCAGCGCCAGGCCGTCTCCGCTGCCGCAGGGGATGATGCCCAGCGTCTTCCCGCTGCCCACAAGCCCCCGGGCCACTTCGCTCACCGTGCCGTCTCCGCCCACGGCCACCACCACATCGGCCTTCACGTCCCGGGCCAGTTCTTCGGCCTGGCCGGGCCTTTCCGTAAACTCCACCCGGAGCCGATAAAGCGAGCCGTCAAGATGTTTCTCGACGGCTGCCAAAATACCGGATTTGTCTTTCCCCCCGGAGATGGGATTCACGACAAGGCAAATGTCTTTCATTCCTTATTATAAAGGCCGCAACCGGCACAGGCGTCCGAATAATTGCCGTCACACCGGGTTTTGCCCTTGCTGTGGCGGGCGGCCAGCATTTCCATCTCCTTCTGCTTGGCACACTTGATTCCGCGCTTGCGCATTTGAGGGTTCGTGGAGATTTCCCCGTCGGGGAAAGGCCGATGGAAAAAGAAGATGTTCACGCCGAGCAGCAGCACGGCGATTCCCACGAACACGATGGCGGCAAGAAGCGTTTTCACAGGGGGAATTCGGACGAAATGGGTTCGTAGTTATAGACGCGGAGGATCATCCGGGCGAAAGTGTCGGCCAGGGAGACCACGCGGAACTTGCCCTGGAGATCTTTCTGCTTGGGATCCAGCGGAATGGTATCGGTTACGTACACCTCCGTGAGGGCGCTCTTTTCGATGCGCTCGTAGGCCGGGCCGGAGAGCACCGGGTGCGTAGCGAAGGCCCGGACGCTGCGGGCGCCGCGCTTGAGGAGTTCATTGGCGGCCTCGGTAAGCGTGCCGGCCGTGTCGATGATATCGTCAATGATCACGATGTCGCGGCCTTCCACCTCGCCGATGGGGGTGATGCGCTCCACCACATTGGCACGTGCACGCGTCTTGTGGCAGATAACCACTGGCGTATGCAGGTTCTTGGCATAGGCGTTCACGCGCTTGGCACCGCCCATGTCCGGAGCGGCCAGGGTGAGGGTATCCTTGAACTGACGCTGCAGTTTCTTCAGGATGGAAAGGAAGTCGTAACTGGCATAGAGGTGGTTTACCGGCAGGTCGAAGAAGCCTTGGATCTGGTCGGCATGCAGGTCGCAGGTCATGAGGGCGTCGGCCCCGGCGACCTTGAGCATGTTGGCCACCAGTTTGGCGCCGATGGAGGTACGCGGTTTGTCCTTGCGATCCTGACGGGCCCAGCCATAATAAGGGATTACGGCAATCACCTTGTTGGCCGATGCGCGCTTGGCGGCATCGATGGTGAGGAGCAGTTCCATCAGGTTGTCACTGCTGGGGAACGTGGACTGGATGATGAAACAGGTTGCCCCGCGGACGCTCTCGGCGAAATAGGGCTGGAATTCTCCGTCGCTGAAATGGGCTACCTCCAGCGGTCCCAGGACCACGTCGGGCTCGTCTTCCCGTTTCATGCGGTTCATGGCTTCAACAACCTTCTCCGCAAAATAGCGGGAGGCCTCACAAGTAAACAGCGCCATCCGGTGCTTATGGACATCGTTTATCATAATGTTTGAAGAATAGATCCTATGTAGTTGATGATTTCGTCTTTTCCGATTCCCTTTACGGAGGAGGAGACAAAGCAGGGTGGGAGTTCCTCCCAGTCTTCCAGGAGACGGCCCTTGTTCTTCAGGATTTGCCTTTCCAGGGCCTCCGGGCCCTGTTTGTCGGCCTTGGTGAAGATGATGCCGAAGGGGATGCCCTTTTCCCCGAGTTCGGAGATGAAGCGCAGGTCCACATCCTGCATGTCGTGCCGGGAATCGATGAGGACCATGAGCATCACCATTTCTTCCGAATGGTTGATATAGTCCCAGATGATGTGGCGGAGACGGGCACGGTCCCGGTCCGGCAATTTGGCGAACCCGTAGCCGGGAAGGTCCACGAGATACCAACTGTCATTGATGAGGAAATGGTTCACCAGTTGCGTTTTGCCGGGGGTCTGGGAAGTCTTGGCCAATTTGGACTGGCCGGTGAGCATGTTGATGAGGGAACTCTTTCCCACATTGGACCGGCCGATAAAAGCGAATTCCGGGGCCTTGCGCGCAGGTTTTCCGGAAACCCGCGTGCTGCTGCCTGCAAATGCTGCCTTGGTGATTTTCATAGAAGTCCGCCGATTGCAATGCAAAGATACAAATAAAAATTGGCGAAAAAAAGCTATATTTGCGCCGATGGAGCAAGATGAAAAATTTATGCGCGAAGCCCTGCGCGAGGCGCTGGCCGCCTCCGCCGAGGGAGAAATCCCCATCGGGGCGGTCGTCGTGTGGAAAGGACGCATCATCGGCCGGGGACACAACCAGACCGAGCGGCTGCACGACACCACCGCCCACGCGGAGATGATTGCCATCACGGCGGCCACCGAAGCCATGGGCGGCAAGTACCTGACAGACTGCACCCTGTATGTGACCGTGGAGCCCTGCCCCATGTGCGCCGGAGCGCTCGCCTGGTCCCAGATCGGACGCATCGTCTATGGGGCGCCGGACCAGCGCCGCGGCTATTCCCTCTTCTCCCCTTCCCTCCTGCATCCCCGTACGGA
The DNA here is from genome assembly GCA_017447815.1 of Bacteroidales bacterium. GTDB lineage: Bacteria > Bacteroidota > Bacteroidia > Bacteroidales > UBA932 > Cryptobacteroides. The sequence continues at coordinate 73,428 of JAFSMS010000046.1, forward strand.
AGCCACCGGCGGCGTCCTCACGGAAGAATGCGCGCAACTTATGGTAGATTTTTTTAAAAGCAAAAGATAAATGAAAGGTGTAACGATTTTCCTGGCCGACGGCTTCGAAGACATGGAAGCCCTGGGCACCCGGGATGTCCTGCTGCGGGGTGGCATCCCTGTAAGAACCGTCTCTGTCACAGACGAATATATCGTGGAAAGTTCGCACGGACTGCCCGTGTCCGTCGATACTTCCTGGGCCGACCTGGAGGTGATGGAACCGGGCACGGGACCGGAAGACGTCATGATTTTCCCCGGCGGCATGCCGGGCTCCAAGAACCTGGCGGCCCACCGCGAACTGATGGAGATCCTGCAGGACCATTGGGCCCGGGGCGGCACCGTAGCCGCCATCTGCGCGGCCCCGGGACTGGTTGTCTCGCAACTTCCCGGACTGGAAGGGAAGCGTTTCACCTGCTTTGACGGGTTCGAAGACGCCCTCCTTGCCAAAGGCGCGGTATTCACGCCCGAAAGCGCCGTCACCGACGGGCGGCTCATCACCGGAAGGGGCGCCGGACACGCGGTGAATTTCGGCCTGGCCATCCTCACGGCCCTCAAAGGCCCCGAAGCCGCCGAAAAAGTGCGCGCAGGCCTCATGCTCTAAGTTTTTGCCTTTTCCGAAAAAGTATTAACTTTGCACCCCGGTATTGAACTGTGGTGTAATGGTAGCACTAGGGATTTTGGTTCCCTCAGTCAGCGTTCGAATCGCTGCAGTTCAACTTTTTTCCACCCCCGTGCACCAAAACGCCCGTTTTCGTGCACGGGGTCCTGTTTTTCCGCCTCTCGTGCACCAAAATGCCCGTTTTCGTGCACGGGGCGGTGGATATGCTTCAGCGAACCAGCAGCCGGTGGATGCGGCGGGGTACGGAGACCAGAATCTCGTAAGGGATGGTGCCCAGGATATCGGCCAGTTCGCTTACCGTGGGGTCTTCACCGAAAATGGTGACCGTGTCCCCCACTTCGCAGGGAACGCCGGTGACGTCCAGCATGCACATATCCATGCAAATGTTGCCGATGGTGGGGACGCGGTGTCCGTTCAGGGAGAAAGAGGCGTTGCCGCGGCCCAGGTGACGGTCTATGCCGTCGGCATATCCCACCGGGATGGTGGCGATGACGGTGCCTTCCTTGGCATGGCCCCACCGGCCGTACCCTACGGTGTCTTCCGGGCCCAGTTTCTTCACTTGCAGCACTTTGCACTTGAGGGATGCGACGGGTGAAAGTTGTTTCCCGGGCAGGGCGCTGATGCCATAGACACCGATTCCGAGGCGCACCATGTCAAACTGATACTGGGCAAAGCGCTCGATGCCGGCCGAATTGAGGATGTGGCGCATGGGCATGTAGCCGATGCCGTCGGCAATGTAATTCACGTTGTCGCGGAAAAGATGGATCTGTCCCAGGGTGAAATCGTCTTCCTGCGGGTCTTCGGCCACGCACAGGTGCGAAAAGACCGCCTTCACCTTCACCTCGGGCGTTTCCTTGAGGTAGTCCACGAGTTCCGGCAGTTCTTCCGTCATGAAGCCCAGCCGGTGCATGCCGGTGTCCAGTTTGATATGGACGGGGTAATCCCTGAGTCCCCTTTCCCGGAGGGCCGATACCAGTTTCTTGAGGGAAAACAGGTTGGGGATGGAAGGCTCCATGCGCGTTTCGATGATTTCCGGATAGAAGTCGGTTCCCGCGGTGAGCACCAGGATGGGGAGCGAGATGCCGCTGCGGCGGAGTTCCAGGCCCTCCACCGGATAGGCGACGGCCAGGTAGTCGGCGCCGGCGCGCTGCATCATGGACGCGAACTCCACGCCACCATGCCCGTAGGCATTGGCTTTCACCAGGACCAGCAGTTTGGTCTTGGGGTCCAGCAGGGAGCGGAAGTACCGGTAATTGTCCGTAGCGGCCTTCAGATTCAGTTCCAAACGGGAAAAGTCTTCCAGGATTTCGCGCATGCTCTTTTCATTTATCGCACAAAAATAACATTTCTGTCTGATATTTTGCTACAAAAATTGTATTTTTGCATTTGACACAAACAGGAATTTGCCATGTCCACTACTACCATTTGGATGATAACAATAGCCGTGATGGTGCTCAGCCTGATCGTCCAGTCCATGCTCAAGAGCCGCTTTGCCAAGTACTCGGAGGTTCCGCTGTCCCTCACGGGGGCCGAGGTAGCCAGCCGCATGCTCCAGTCCCACGGAATCCGGGATGTCAACATCGTCTCCATCTCCGGCAAACTCTCGGACCATTACGACCCGACTACGCGAACCGTGAATTTGAGCGAGGATGTCTATTACGGCCGTTCGGTGGCCGCTGCCGCCGTGGCCGCCCATGAGTGCGGGCATGTGGTGCAGCACGCAACGGGCTATGCCTGGCTCCGCATGCGGAGCGCCCTGGTGCCTGTGGTGTCCTTTTCCAGCAACATCGTCTCCTGGGTGCTGCTCGCCGGGGTGGTGTTCATCAACATCTTCCCCTCGCTCATCTGGATCGGGATCGGCCTGTTCGCCCTTACCACGCTTTTCAGTTTTGTGACGCTGCCGGTCGAGATCAACGCCAGCGCCCGCGCCGTCAAATGGCTGGAGACGGACGGCATCGTGAATTACGAGACCAAGCCCATGGCCGTGGATGCCCTGAAATGGGCGGCCTACACCTATGTGATCGCCGCCATCGGCTCGCTGGCCACCCTCCTCTACTACATCGCACTGGCCAACCGCCGCAACTAACAAAAGCCCGTGCACAGAAATGGGCGTTTTGGTGCACGGGGGAGGGAAAAACAAAGGCCCGTGCACGGAAATGGGCGTTTTGGTGCACGAGGGTGGCGTTAGAACAGCGTCGGGTGGTTTTCTTCCAGCTCGGTAAGGATTTTTGACATGATGGCTTCGCGGAAAAGAGCGCTTTTGGCGTGTACCTTGAAGCGGGAGCAATACTCGTCTATGGCGGCCATCTCGCTGTCGTTGAAATACAGCACATGCCGGTTCTTCCTCAGCAGAAGCGCTTTCTGCTTGGCAAGATAGGCCGGATCCACTCCGGGTATTTTCTTTTTTCTGACCATAGGCTCGTTCTTGGTTTCAGATTCTTCGCTTCGCTCAGAATGACACGTAACGGTGCTGCACCACGCCCGATCTGTCCAGTTCCACGATCATGGGCAGCCCGGAAAGGTCGAAGGTGTCCAGCAGCACGGCCCCCTCATCCGGGGCATCCGTCAGCAGGGCGTCCATATCCACCAGAAGCACGCGGGCCTGCCGGTTCTCCGCCACCAGGGAATCCACCTTCGCCAACATTTCCTTGCAGGCCGAGCAGGCAGGCGAATAGAACACGAGGTAGGCGGGGCTACCCTTCAGTTTTTGCAAGGCATATCGGCCCGGGCGGCTCCCCTGTCCGAAAAGGCAGGGCTTGCGGCGAAGCACGCCGGGAACTGTCAAATTCGGAATTCGGGAGCCTGCCGGCGTACGGGCGGAGAGGTCGGCCAGCATTTCTCCCAGGGAGACGATCTGGGCCTTGTCGGCCGGTGTGGTCCACACATCCGGAAGTTTGGTGATATACTTTTCCACGAAAGGGACGGCGGCATCGCGGAACACCTCCGTCTTCTGCGAAGAGAGGAAATACAGGAAGTCTCCCTCCACCTGCTTGAAAGCCTCGATATTCCCTTCCCCGAAGGTCCGGGCGGCCAGGTAATCGGCCACGTCCATCACATGGGACACCTTCAGGGAGTCTCCGTAAGGGGTGAAGAACTGCGCATACCGCAGCATCACCGAAGGCTCTCCATAGACATACGAGTCCGACGAGAATTCCTTGTTCAGAAGAATCCGGAGGGCGGGGGTGTCAAGGTTGCGCCCGACGATGGTTCCGGAAGGGTTCACCAGGAACATCCGGGGGGTCTGGAGCACGCCGTAAAGGCGCTGCCAGTCGGACGTGATTTCCGGATCCCATACATGCGTAACGCCCGGGAACGTGTCCCGGTATGCAGCCCATGCCTCGGCAGAAGCCCCCACATAGACGGCAAACACCTGCAGCGGATATTTCCCTTCCTTGACGAGGGCCCTCAGCCGGGGGGTCTCCACCTTGCAGGTCGAGCACGAAGTATCATAAAAGTAAATCACCGACCACCCCTGCTCTCCGGGCACGCGCACCGCAGCGCCGGAAGGGTCTTTCACCGACAGCACGGGCGCCTGGGAGCCGATGAGCGAAGACTTGTTGAATTCCGTAAACAAGCGGGCGTTGAAGTAATCCCCGGACGATTTCATGGCGATTTTTCCGGAAAGGAACCACTTCTGGGCGACATGCACGGCCACGGCATCGTCTCCCATCACCTTGGACTGGAGATAATGGTCGTAAATCTTGAGCGCCACGTACTGGCGCACCAGGGAATCCTGCGTGGAGGAAATGAGGTAGTCGCACTCCCGGCTTTGCACCTGAGCGCTCTCTCCGAGGAGCGCCATGAAATACTCCTCCAGTTTGGCCCCCAGTTCAGGATAGGGTTCCTGTGCCCGGGCTCCCCAGGCCAGAACGGCCGCCACGATGCATACCAGCCACTTTTTCATAGGACCACCCCCTCCGGGATAAAGGCCGAATAGTCCCCTCCGTGGCGCAGGATGTCCCGCACGGCCGAGGAACTGATATGGGCGAACTCCTGGGCGGTAGGGATGATGATGGTCTCCACCTCCGGCGCCAGCCGGCGGTTGGCGTCGGCGATGGAGCGCTCCGCCTCGAAATCCAGCATGTTGCGCACCCCGCGGACAATATGGCGGATGCCCAGTTCACGGCAGGTGTCCACCGTGAGGTTGTCATAGGAGATGACCGAAACCCCCTCCAGCGAGGCCGTGGCCTGGCGGATGATGTCCAGTTTCTTCTCCATGTCGAAAAAACCCCGTTTGTCCTGGTTGATACCCACAGCCACCACCACCTCGTCAAACATGGTGAGGGCGCGCTTCAGGATATTCAGGTGACCTGCCGTAAAAGGGTCGAAGGACCCCGGGAAAAGTGCTTTGGTTTTCATAATTGCCAGTTGATTGGGGTTTTACCTTGGGCCTCCAGGATGGCATTGGCCCGGGAGAAATGCCGACAGCCGAAGAAAGCGCCTCCGGCCAGCGGCGAAGGATGGGCCGCCATGAGCACATGGTGCCGGGAAGTGTCTATGAGCGAGGCCTTTGCCTTGGCAAAATTGCCCCATAAAAGGAAAACGATGCCCTCACAGTGGTCGCTGAGATAGCGGATGACGGCATCGGTGAATTCCTGCCAGCCGATGTTCCGGTGCGAAGCGGCCTTCCCCGCCTCCACGGTGAGGATGCTGTTCAGCAGCAATACTCCCTGCCGGGCCCAGCCTTCCAGGTTGGGATGCCCGCTCATGCGGAGGCCCAGGTCGGCCTCGATTTCCTGGAAGATGTTGCGCAGGGAAGGCGGCATTCTCACCCCGTCCGGCACCGAGAACGAAAGGCCCATGGCCTCCCCCGGATTGTGGTAGGGATCCTGACCCAGGATCACCACTTTCACGGCCGGGACCGGCGTGAGTTCGAAAGCGCGGAAAATAAGGCTTCCGGGCGGATAAATGACCTTTCCGGCAGCCTTCTCCTGATGCAGGAAGCGCACCAGAGACGCAAAGTACGGTTTCCCGAACTCCGGTTCCAGTGCGGCTTTCCAAGTTTGTTCTATTTTTACGTCCATAGATTCTTCGCTTCGCTCAGAATGACATGAAGGACGTCAGAAAATAAAGTCTATCACGTCCTTTATGCTTTTCACATAGACAAAGATAAGACCTTTTATGTAAATTTCCTTGATATCCTCCACATCTTTCCGGTTTTCTTCGGAAATGACGATGGTATGGACCCCGGCGCGTTTGGCGGCAAGGATTTTCTCCTTGATGCCTCCGACCGGCAGCACACGGCCGCGGAGGGTCATTTCTCCCGTCATGGCCACCCCGCTCTTGGGGGCTTTTCCGCGGAGGGCGCTCACCATGGAACTCACCATGGTAATGCCGGCCGACGGTCCGTCCTTGGGGACGGCGCCCTCCGGCACATGGATGTGGATGTCGCGCTTCATGAACGTCTCGGTATCCATTCCGGCCAGGTCCGGATGCGCCTTGATGTACTGCCAGGCGATCTGGGCGCTTTCCTTCATGACGTCTCCCAGGTTGCCGGTCATGGTAAGGGTTCCCTTGCCTTCGCTCACCTGGCTTTCCACGAAGAGGACTTCGCCGCCCATCTCCGTCCACGCCAGGCCGGTGACCACGCCGGGGCCTTCATTCCCCTTCACGTCGTCATGGAAGGCGGTGGGCAGTCCCAGATACTCCTTCAGGTGCTCCGGCAGGATTTCCTTCGGGAAGTCCTGCTCCAGCGCCATCTTCTTGGCCGTCACGCGGGCGATTTTCGCAATCTGCTTCTCAAGGCCGCGGACGCCCGATTCGTGCGTGTACTTGTCCACAATCTCCTGGAGGGCGGCATCGCTGATAGAGAGTTCATCGGCCCGCAGGCCGTGCTCGGTGAGTTGCTTGGGAACCAGGTATTTATGGGCGATCTCCAACTTCTCCTCGGCCAGGTAGCCGCTCACGTTGATCATCTCCATACGGTCTTTCAGGGCCGGCTGGATGGTGCCGATTCCGTTGGCCGTCGTGATGAACAGCACATTGGAGAGGTCGTAGTCGATATCCAGGTAATTGTCGTGGAAGGTGCTGTTCTGCTCCGGGTCCAGCGCTTCCAGCAGGGCGCTGGAAGGGTCTCCCTTGAAGTCGGAGGAGAGTTTGTCAATCTCATCCAGGACAATCACCGGGTTAGAGGTGCCGGCCCGCTGTATCCCGCTCAGGATCCGGCCGGGAAGGGCGCCTACATACGTCTTCCGGTGGCCGCGGATCTCCGCCTCGTCGTGCATGCCGCCCAGCGAAATCCGGATGTACTTGCGGCCGAGGGCCCGGGCGATGCTCTTTCCGAGCGAAGTCTTGCCCACGCCGGGAGGCCCCCACAGGCACAGGATGGGCGAGCGCATGTTACCTTTTAATTTAAGGACGGCCAGGTATTCGATGATGCGGTCCTTCACGCTGTCCAGGCCGAAGTGGTCCTCGTCCAGGACTTCCTGCGCGTGGGCGAGGTCCAGGTTGTCGTCCGACATCTCACCCCAGGGAAGGTCCAGCATGAACTGGATGTAGGCGAACTGGATGCTGTAGTCCGGCGAAGTGGGATTGAACTTCTCCAGACGGGCCATTTCCTTGTCGAAGATGGCGCGCACCTCCTTGGACCACTTCTTTTCATCGGCCCGGCGGCGCATCTTCTCGAACTCCTCGCCCTCGTCCATGCCCAGTTCCTCCTGGATGGTGCGGAGTTGGTTGTTCAGATAATACTCCCGCTGCTGCTGGTCGATGTCGGTTTTCACCTTCTGGTTGATTTCCTGCTTGATCTGCAGCAACTGGGTCTGCGTGTCCAGGACCCTCAGCAGGGCGAGACCCCGTTCGTGCACGTCCGTGATGGACAGCAGATTGGTCCGCTCCTGAAGGTTCTCCACCTCGATGGTGGTGGCGATGAAGTTCACCAGAAAATGGAAATTGTCGATGCTCCGAAGCGCGCCGATGGCCTCTTTCGGGGCGAAGGACGACGATTTCACGATGAGGGCGGCCTTTTCCTTGAGGGAATCGGCCAGGACGCGGAGTTCGCATTCGTCACAGTCGGCGGGGATATTCTCGTCCAGGTAACGCACACGGCCCTCCATGTACGGGTCGGAGGAGACGATCTCCTGCAGTTCGGCCAGGGAGGCGCCCTGCAGGATGGCCGTCACCGTGCCGTCCGGCATTTCCAGGGTTTTGATGAGTTTGCAGACGGTGCCGAAATGGTTCAGATCGGCCTCGGAAGGGTCTTCGACGGAAATATCCGTCTGCGGGAAGGCGGCCAGCCAGCCTTTTCCGTCCTCCACGTCGGACACCAGCCGGATCGATTTTTCCCGGCCGACGGTCACCGGGAAGACGGTTCCCGGGAAAATGACCGCGTTCCGCAGGGCCAAAACCGGTATAACCGGCGGAAGATCAGACACATCCACCTTCATGGAAGCGGCATCCCCCACCACGGGCATTATATTAACTTCTACACCTTGCGGTGACATCATTTCTTCGAAAGTCTTCATGGAAACTGACATTTTGTCATTTAATATGGGCACAATTGTCCGGGAGCCTATATGGTCAATCTTCGTGCCAAGCGCGATTTGTGTCATATTTTTGCGCATAACATTTTGAATTCTGAAAAATTAAGTCTATTTTTGCGCTGATTTTCATAAAGTGAAAACCAAACGATTAAAACTATAAAAACTATGACTAAGGCAGAGATTGTAAACGAAGTAGCAAAGACTACCGGTATTGAGAAAACCCAGGTTCTGGCAGTGGTAGAGGAATTTACCAATGTGGTCAAAGGCTCCCTGATTGCAGGCAACCCTGTGTACCTCCGCGGTTTCGGCAGCTTCATCATCAAGCACCGTGCCCAGAAGGCCGCCCGCAACATCACCCGCAAAACCACCATGACCATTCCTGCACACGATATCCCGGCTTTCAAACCTTCCAAGAGCTTTGTCAATGCCGTAAAAGAAAAATAAACCATTATAAACCATTAAATTATGCCTAACGGTAAAAAGCATAAGAGACACAAGATGGCGACCCACAAGCGCAAAAAGCGCTTGCGCAAGAACCGCCACAAGAAGAAGTAAGTCTTCTTCCAATGCATAGGGCCTCACGAAGGGATTTCGTGAGCCCCTATTTTTAACGCCCAATTTCCACATGGAGTCTGAGAAACCGGACAAAGATCTGATTGTTGACGTAACGTCAACCGAGGTACATATCGCCCTGATGGAGAATCACCGGCTGATAGAGTACAACACGGAGTCCAGCACTGGGAACAAATTTTCCGTAGGAGACGTTTACCTGGGAAAGGTAAAGAAAATCCTGCCCAATCTCAATGCTGCCTTTGTGGACATCGGAGACAAGAAAGAAGCCTTTATCCATTATCTGGACCTGGGTCTGTACTTCCACGCTTTCGACCGGTTCGTCAGGGAGAGCAACAGCAATACCAACCTCAAGGATTTGTATTCGAGGATTGAGATCGGCACTCCCCTGCCCAAGGAAGGAAGAATTGAAGAATACCTGAAACCGGGACAGATGATTGTGGCTCAGATTGTCAAAGAGCCCATCTCCACAAAGGGATCACGACTGACTGCGGAAATTTCATTGGCAGGACGCAACATCGTACTTCTCCCCTTCGCAGAAAAGGTATCCATCTCCCAAAAGATTGGATCGAAGGAAGAGAAACGTAGACTCGAGACACTGGTCAGGAGCATCCTCCCCAAAAACTACGGGGCCATCATCCGCACCGCGGCAGAAGGCAAAAACGCCGCCACGCTGGTGGGAGAAACCGAAAGCCTCATCGAAAAATGGGAAAGCTCCTGGGTGAAAATCGCCAAGAACAAAACCCTCCAGCTGCTCTTTACGGAATACAGCAAAACCACTACCGTTCTGAGGGATCTCCTCAACGACTCGTTCTCCAACATCTGGATCAATGACGAGCACGTGGCCGATGAAGCCCGGAAGTATGTTTCGCTGATTTCTCCGGAACAAGAGAAAATCGTCCACCTGTACGAAGGCAAACAGCCCATCTACGACCACTTCGAGGTCACCCGTCAGATCAAGGGCTCCTTCGGGAAAGTGGTTCCCATGCGGCAGGGCGCCTATCTGGTGATTGAAACCACGGAAGCTCTCAATGTAATTGACGTAAACAGCGGAATCCGCACCAAAACTTCGGACCAGGAGGAAAATTCCTTCGAAGTGAACAAAATCGCGGCCGAAGAGATTGCCCGCCAACTGCGGCTGAGGGATATGGGCGGAATCGTCATCGTGGATTTCATCGACATGGAATCCAATGAACACAAGAATGCGCTGTTCAAATACATGCAGGAGCTGATGGAAAGTGACAGGGCCAAGCACAATGTGCTGCCGCTGACCAAATTCGGGCTTATGCAAATCACCCGGCAGCGGATTCGTCCTGTAACCGAAATCAACACTTCCGAACAATGCCCCGTGTGCCATGGCACCGGAAAGATTCATTCGAGTGTTGTGATTGACGAAGAAATCGAGCGAAAGATCGCCTTCTACGTCATCGAAAAAGGTGTCCGTTCCCTTACGCTCAAGACCAGCCCCATTCTGGGGGCCTATCTGAAGCGGGGGCTTTTCAATTCCTTCCTCACCCGGTGGCGAAAACGCTACAAAGCCAAAATCGAACTGGAGGAAGTGACCGAGTACACGGTCCTGCAAAATGAAATTTATAACGAGAAAGGAGAGAAACTCGACTAGAGTTTCTCTCTTTTTTTTGTGCCCTTTTGCCGTTTACTTTTAACGACCCCAAGATTAGTTGGTCTTGGAACTGGGAAAAGAAAGCCTGGTCCGTAAGAGATGGCGATAAAGTTCTTGCCTCCATCGATAAGAACGGAAGCACGCTCTCCATCATTTACGAAGACTTTGATGGCAAGAAACTCCCTGCCAACAAGATCACTGGAACGAGTAATTGGGCGGGTTGGACATTCTGGGTGATAAAATCCTTGTAACGGATTGAAATACATATCTTTGCAAAGATTATCACTGATATGCTAAAAAAAATGCTTTTTTTGTGGCTCGTCGAATGTGGTCCACAATGGCCTGAGAGGCCGCACTCAAAGGTATAAATGCAAGGACTGTGGCCGCCGTTTTGACGGCGGTATTCGCCGCGATAAGAATCAGGTAATAACGGACTATGTAGAGGGCAAGCAGACGTTGGGTCAGCTTGCCCTCAAGTATGGTGTCAACGAGAAGACCATCCGCCGCGATTTGAAGGGAATGCGGCACGTCCAGAAGATCTCCAAGGACAAGCAGGTGAGCATTCAAATGGACACGACCTATTGGGGCCGCAGGTTCGGATTGATGGTGATACGTGATACCACACGAGGTAAGGTTCTGTGGCGTAAGTATGTCACCCATGAGACGATTGCCGATTATGTGGAGGGGGTTAACTGGCTTAAGTCCAACGGGTTCAGAATCTACGGTGCCGTAATAGACGGGATGAAAGGTCTGGCCAAGGCGCTCTACCCACTTCCTGTTCAGCTTTGCCAGTTCCACCAGATGCTGACCGTCCGGCACTACCTCACACAA
>JAFSMS010000047.1 GCA_017447815.1 Bacteroidales bacterium
AAGTTCGCCATCGACGCCATCGCCGCCGGCAAGGAGGCCGCCGAGTCCCTGCACCGCTTCGTGCAGCACGGACACATGACCATCGGCCGGAACCGGAGAGATTTCATCGAACTGAACAAGCAGGATATCGTGGTGGAAAGTTACGACAACGGCTCCCGCCAGGATCCCGGCGTGGTTCCCGTGACCGGCAAGTTCCAGGAATACCAGGGCACCCTGACTGAGGAACAGGTGCGCAAGGAAACGGCCCGCTGTCTGGGCTGCGGCGCATCCGTCGTGGATGAGAACAAGTGCATCGGCTGCGGCATCTGCACCACCAAGTGCGGCTTCGACGCCATCCACCTGCACCGCGTACATCCCGATGCCAGCATCATGCGCACTTCCGAAGACAAGTTCGGCGGAATCCTGCCCTACATGATTAAGCGAACCGGCAACATCCTGTTCAAAAAGAACAAGTAATGCACGAACTGGGCATCGTATTCTACATTATCCGGGACGTCAAGCAGGCGGCTTTGGAACACAGCGTCCAGAAGGTATCCGGCGTGGTGATGAACATCGGCGAGGTGTCCACCATCATTCCGGATTATCTTACGGACTGCTGGCGCTGGGCGGCCGACAAAGAGGATCTCCTCCGGGGGGCGGAACTCAAAATCAACACCATCCCCGCCGTCACTTACTGCGAAGACTGCCACGCCGAATACGGAACGGTCGCCCATGGCAAAACATGCCCCCGCTGCGGAAGCGAACACACCTACCTTCTGCGGGGCAATGAAGTGGAAATCAAAGAAATAGAAGTACCTAACGAATAAAAATATGTCTTGTTTTATCGCTCCCCTGGTGGCGGCCGTCGCCACTACCGCCATCCGTAAAACCCGTGCCAAGGCCGTCAAGGCTCCCGGCTCCTCCCCTTTCCTGCATCACCTTCCGGACCTGGAGAAGATGCTGTGGGGCGGCACCCTCATGCTCATCGTGGACCATGTCATCAACGGAGAACTCACCTGGGCCTTCCCCTTCTTCACAGCCCTGGGGGAAAGCGGCGGCGCATCCCTCATGCTCCGGGAAATCCTGACGGTGGGCGTTCCCATGGCGCTGATCCTGATCGCCGCCTGGGCCGTTTGGGCCGTCGCAAAAGACAGAAAAGTTTCCAAACAACTCAATAACTAAAACCAACAAACTATGTTTTTCCAAGTGTATGGGGCTAATGCCCTTTCTCAGTGGGGAATGCTGATCGTGGTCCTTCTGGGCCTGATCCTCCTCAACGAATTCGCCCGCCGTACCAAGTTGGGCGGTATCATTACCTTCCTGGCCATTCCGCTGGCCCTCACCGTTTATTTCCTGGCCATCTGGTTCGGCGTACGCAACGGAAGCCAGTGGGCGCTTGAAAACCAGACCCATGTTTACATGCAGGGCTGGTTCCACTACGCCAAACTGTATGCTGCGACGGCCGGGTGTATCGGCTTCATGATGATCAAGTACAAATGGGGTATCGGTGCCAAGCACTGGTTCAAGCCCTTCCCGTTCATCATCGTCGGTATCAACATCCTCATCGCCTGCGTATCCGACTTCGAGTCGGCCGTCATGGGCTGGAACAAATGGTGGCTCACTTCCGAAGGTGTATGGCAGTATGGCGGCTGGCACAATGTGATGAACGGCGTCGCCGGTCTGATCAACATCATGTGTATGACCGCCTGGTGGAACGTCTATCCTTCCAAGGACAAGAAGGACATGATCTGGGCCGACATGACCTGGGTTTACATCGTCATCTACGACATCTGGAACTTCGCCTACACCTACAACTGCCTGCCTACGCACAGCTGGTACTGCGGTATCGCCCTGCTCCTCGCCCCCACCGTGGCTGCCCTCCTTTGGAACCGCGGCGGCTGGATCCAGAACCGTGCCAACACCCTGGCCATCTGGTGCATGTTCGCACAGGTATTCCCGCTGTTCCAGGAAACCTTCAAGAACGGTCAGCAGTGGTTCAGTTGGGCTACCCTGCCCGTGCTCTATCCCGAAGGCGTGAACACCATCAGCAAACTCTATGAAGTGGCCGGTGGCGAAGCCGCAGCCGTAGGAACCACCGTGGATCCTTCCCAGGTGGCAGCCAACCCCACCATGATGATCGTCATCAGCGCCCTGGCCCTCGTGACCAACCTCATTGCCATCTGCTACATCATCGCTGTCTCCAAGAAGCGCCACATCAATCCGTACAAGGAAGACGTGTTCGTGGACCAGAAGTACTACAAGGACGCCATGGCCCGTGCCGACCTGAGCTAATCTTCAGTGGCACGTAATTTATAATCAATCAAGCACTTACGTTAAATCCTCTGCGCAAAAAGCGCAGAGGATTTTGCATAAACGACTGTGAAACAGGGAGTTACGCGCCACGGGCAGGAGTCTTTGATTTCAGATAAAAAAAAAGTAAATTTGTTGGTAATAACAGAACCACATGATGAATCCCAACGAATTTGATGTTATCATCATCGGCGGTGGCATCACCGGCGCCGGAACGCAGCGAGACTGCGCCATGCGCGGCCTGAGGACCCTCCTCATCGAGCGCTCGGACATCGCCACCGGAGCCACCGGCCGAAACCATGGCCTGCTGCACTCCGGCGCACGCTACGCGGTGAATGATCCCGAATCGGCCGAAGAATGCATCCGGGAGAACATGATTCTCCGGACAATCGCCGCCCACTGCATCGACGAGACGGAAGGCCTGTTCATTACCCTCCCGGAAGACGACCTGGCCTACCAGCAGAACTTCGTGGAATCCTGCAGGAAAGCGGGAATCGGCGCGGAGATAATCGATCCGGACCTGGCTCGGAGGCTGGAACCTTCGGTGAATCCGGAACTGATCGGCGCCGTGAAAGTGCCCGACGGCAGCGTCGATCCCTTCCGCCTCTGTGCCGCCAACATGCTGGACGCCAAACTGCATGGCGGCCAGGTGCGCCTGCACACGGAAGTCACGGGATTCATCCGCGAAGGAGACACCATCAAGGGGGTGCATACGCGCAACCGCCAGACCGGCGAAGAGGCCGATTTCTACGCCCCCGTAACCGTGAACGCCTGCGGCATCTGGGGGCAGCACATGGCCGAACTGGCCGGCGTCCGGATCGGGATGTTCCCCGCCAAGGGGGCCCTCCTCATCTTCGCCCACCGGGTCAACAACATGGTCATCAACCGCTGCAGAAAGCCCTCCAATGCCGATATCCTGGTTCCCGGAGACACGGTCTGCGTCATCGGCACCACCTCCACCCGCATTCCCTTCGAAGAATGCGACCACGTGGCCGTCACGCCCGACGAAGTGGACCTCCTCATCACGGAAGGCGCCAAACTGGCCCCTTCCCTGTCGTCCACCCGCATTCTCCGCGCCTACGCAGGCGTGCGGCCGCTCGTGAGTGCGGACGACGATCCCTCGGGCCGAAACATCTCCCGCGGCATCGTATGCCTGGACCACGAATCCCGCGACGGCCTCAAGGGATTCGTCACCATCACGGGCGGCAAACTGATGACCTACCGGCTCATGGCCGAAATCGCCACCGATACGGTGTGCAGGAAACTGGGGGTGGATAAGCCTTGCACCACGGCCACCACTCCCCTGCCCGGCTCCGAGGAACGTTCCTACGAGGCCGTTGCCCAGAAGATCTGGGAAGCCCCTTCCACCGCACAGAAGGCGGCCGCATCACGAATGGGAACCCGCGCCTCCCGCATCCGTACCGGAGACCGCCGGGACGACGCCCTCATCTGCGAGTGCGAAGAGGTGTCCGTCGGCGAAATCAACGCCGCCATCGAGCGCATGGATGTCTCCACCCTCACCGACCTTCGCCGGCGCACCCGCGTCGGAATGGGCACCTGCCAGGGAGAGTTCTGCGCCTGCCGCGCCGCCGGCCTGCTGGCCAAGGCCCACGGCTGCGTGGAAAGGGAAAGGAAAGACCTGGCCGATTTCCTGCAGGAGCGCTGGAAAGGCAATTTCCCCATCGGCTGGGGAGACACGCTCCGCGAAGCCGAATATACACAGTGGGTCTATAAACACGTACTGGGCTTATGAAATTCGACAGTGTAATCATGGGAGGCGGCCTGGCCGGAATGGTGGCCGGCATCAGCCTCCAGCAGGAAGGGAAAAGCACGGCCGTCATCAGTACGGGCCAGAGTTGCCTGCACTTTTTCTCGGGTAGTTTTGAATCCCTTGCGGAACCCTCGCCCCGCGTGGCCGAACTGTTCTCCCAGGCCGGCATACGCCTCCATTATCAGAAGGGTGTGCGGCTGATGCCGCTGGGCAGTTTCCAGGAATCGGCCCTTGCCCTGGAGGATATCGACATCTTCCCCACGCCTCAGTTCTCCCGCAGGACGCTCATCGTCAATTTCATGGGCTACCACGATTTCTTCTCGTCCTTCCTGGCCGAAGGGCTGGAAAAGCAGGGTATCCAGTGCCGCATCCGCTTTATCAACCTTCCGGAACTGGAGCCCACGGAAATGGCCCGCGGCGAAATGCGTCCCGTCCAGATTGCCCGCACCATGGACCGGATCTGGGAAAAAGCCGTCCAGGAAATCCGGCTGCTGCTCAAAGATGAGGATACGGTCATCCTTCCCCAGGTGTTCGGCCTGCAGGACATTTCCGTCCCCTCCCGCATCCGGCAGGCCCTTCCCGCCAGGGTCGTCTTCGCCGGAACCATGCCGCCGTCCATTCCCGGCATCCGCACCCAGATGCTCCTGAAAAAGCGTTATCAACTGCTGGGCGGAACCTTCCTGATGGGAGACGAAGCCGTGCGGGCCCACATCCACGACGGCGTGGTCCACAGCATTGTCACCAAGAACCTGGATTCGCATTACCTCGAAGGCGACTCATTCATTCTCGCCACCGGCGGGCTGTTCTCCAAGGGCCTCAAATCCAATCCCTTCCAAATCTTCGAACCGGTGATGGGGCTGGACGTGGAATACGCGGAAGACCGCAACACCTGGTACAATCCCTCGTTCGCCGAAAAACAGCCTTACATGGACTACGGGGTCAAGACCGATGAAAACCTGCATCCCTTCCTGGAAGGGCGGAGCGTGACCAACCTCTACGCTATCGGCTCCCTGCTGGGAAACACCCGTCCGGAACTGGGAAGCGGCGCCGGCCTGGCCATTAACAGCGCCTTCGCCGCAGTCGATGAGATTCTTCGCTCCGCTCAGCATGACAAGGAGGACTAAGTATGAAACTGCAAGAATATACAACCAGCAAGCATAACTTCGAGGAATGCATGAAATGCACCGTGTGCACGGCCTACTGCCCGGTGCTGCAGGTGAACCCGCTCTATCCCGGACCCAAACAGGCCGGCCCGGACGGGGAACGCCTGCGCCTCAAGGACCCGTATTTCTTTAACTACGCCCTCAAGTATTGTCTCAATTGCAAACGCTGCGAGGTAGCCTGCCCCTCCGGGGTGAAAGTGGCCGACCTCATCCAGGGCGCCCGCATCAAATACGACCATCGGCCCCCCAAACTCAGGGACCAGATCCTGGCTTCCACCGATTTCATGGGCTCGCTGGCCCGTCCGTTCGCACCCATCGTCAACGGCGTCACCGGCCTGGGAATCACCAAGACGGTCCTGGATGCCACGCTCAAGATAGACCATCGCCGCACCTTCCCCAAATACAGCGGCCGCAGTTTCGAGGGCTGGCTCAAACGCCGGACCAAGGAACAGGCCGCCTTCCCCGAGCAGGTCGCCTATTTCCACGGTTGCTATGTGAACTACAATTACCCCCAGTTGGGCAAGGACCTTGTGAAAGTGCTCAACGCCCTGGGCATCGGCGTACAACTCCTGGAAAAGGAGAAATGCTGCGGCATCGCCATGATTACCAACGGCATGAGCGCCCAGGCCACCAAGCATGCGAAACACAATGTCGGCGTACTGGCAAAAGCGGTGGAAAAAGGGCTGAAGATTGTCACGACCTCCTCCACCTGCACCCTCACCATGCGGGATGAGTATCCCAACCTGCTGGGCGTGGACAACAGCGCCGTGCGCGATTCGCTCCTGATGGCGACCCGCCTTATCTACGAAAAACTGGAAAAGGGCGCCGTCTTGAAATTCCGGGCCGATTACCACAAGAAAATCGCCTACCACACCCCCTGCCACCTGGAAAAACTGGGCTGGGGCGTATTCTCGGAACGCCTGCTGAAGATGATTCCCGGAGTCGAGTTCACCCTCCTGGATTCCAACTGCTGCGGCATCTCCGGCACCTACGGCTTCAAGAAAGAGAATTATGAGGCCTCCCAGAATATCGGCGCGCCACTTTTCGAGCAAATCCGCGCCGTGAATCCGGATGTCGTCGCCTGCGACTGTGAAACCTGCAAATGGCAGATCGAGATGAGCACCGGCTACCCGGTGATGAACCCCATCTCCATCCTGGCCGAAGCCCTGGAATAATGTTAAAAACCCTTTGATATGCTCAAATTCCTCCAACAGCCGGCCTACCTTCCGGCTCAAACCGGTCCCGAAGCCGATGCCAAATACAAACGCCTGCGGCTGCAGGTGTTCATCGGCGCCTTCATCGGATATGCCGGTTTCTACCTGGTGCGCAAAAACCTATCCATGGCCATCCCCGCCATGGCGCCCCTCGGTTTTGAGAAGACCGAACTGGGTTTCGTGCTGGGTCTGAACGCCGCCGCCTACGCCCTCTCGAAATTCCTGATGGGCAGTGTCAGCGACCGGTCCAATGCCCGGGTATTCCTGCCCCTCGGCCTTATCCTCACCGCCATCTCCATGTGCTTCATGATCGTTCCCATCCAGGCCATCGGCGCTGAGCACAAAGCGCTGGCCATCCTGGTGATGGGTATCCTGAATGTCCTCGTGGGCTGGTTCAACGGCATGGGGTGGCCTCCCTGCGGCCGGGTCATGACACACTGGTTCTCTCCGGGAGAACGGGGCACCATGATGAGCATCTGGAACTGCGCCCATAATGTCGGCGGTGCCCTGGTGGGCCCGATGGCCACCTATGGCGCCGTCTGGTTCGGCAGTTGGTTCTACGGGGCCCACACGGAACTGTACTTCCTCATCGGCACCTTCGCCTTCCCGGCCGCCGTCGCGCTCTTTATCGCCCTTCTGGCCTACCTCCTTCTCCGTGACACACCGCAGTCCTGCGGCCTCCCGTCCGTAGAAGCCTGGAGAAACGACTATCCCAAGAACTACTCGGCCAAGCATGAGGAAACCCTCACCAGCAAGGAAATCTTCTTCCAGTATGTGCTCAACAACAAGTTCCTGTGGTACATCGCCCTGGCCAACGCCTTTGTTTACATGGTCCGCTACGGCTGCCTGGACTGGGCGCCGACCATCCTCACCGAGAAGGGCATCGACCTCAAGAGCGCCGGCTGGGCCTATTTCGCCTATGAATTCGCCGCCATTCCCGGAACCCTTCTCTGCGGCTGGCTGTCGGACAAACTCTTCCACGGCAAACGCGCCCTGCCCACCATGCTGTTCATGGCGCTGGTACTGGTGTTCATCCTCCTTTACTGGGCCTTTATCGACAACCTTACCGTGGTCATTATCAGCCTCATCGGCATCGGCTTCTTCATTTACGGTCCCGTGATGCTCATCGGCGTACAGGCCCTGGACCTGGCCCCGAAGAACGCCGCAGGCACCGCCGCTGGCCTCACCGGCTTCTTCGGCTATTTCCTGGGAACCTTTATCCTGGCCAATACGGTCATCGGCTGGGTGGCCCAGCAATTTGGCTGGAGCTGGACCTTCATGCTTCTGGTGGGCGCCTGCCTCCTGGCCATCCTTTTCATGGGGCTCACCCTCAAGGAAGAGCGCCGCTCCTAACCCCTGGCAAGGAATTCCCTGTAACACAAGACTTTACGCAAACTCCACTGCGCTTTTTGCGCCGAGGATTTTACATAAACGGCTGGGAATCAGCCTGTTGATTGTCACTAGAAGACCAGGAGGTAGAGGCCGGCGGCAACGGCGGCACCGACCATGGGGCCGCATACCGGAATCCAACTGTAACTCCAGCCGCTGTCACGCTTGCCGGCGATGGGCAGCACGGCGTGGGCGCAGCGGGGACTCAGGTCACGGGCCGGGTTCAGGGCATAACCGGTGGTTCCCCCCAGGGACATGCCGATACTCATGATCAGGCAGGTCACGGGCCAGGAGCCCAGCGAGCCGGTAGAAGCCGTCTGCCCGGCGGCAACGAACGCATTCCCCTGCGTGCCGAGGGCCAGGATGACGAACACCAGCAGGCAGGTCGCGATTACCTCACACAGGAAGTTACGGTAGGGATGGTTGATGGCCGGCATGGTGCAGAAGGTGCCCAGAATGGTATCGGGCTCTTCGGCCGTGGCTTTGTAATGGTCTTTATAGAAGACCCAGACCAGCCAGGCACCTACAAAACCGCCCAGCATCTGAGCGACGATATAGCCCAGGACCGAAGCCCAGGGGAAGGTTCCGGCAACGGCCAGGCCCAGCGTGACGGCGGGATTCAGATGGGCACCGGAAACGGGGCCTGCGATCAGGACACCCATCATCACGGCCAGTCCCCAGCCGAGGGCGATCACCACCCAGCCGGCGCCTTTGGCTTTGGATTTATTGAGCGAGCAGGCGGCGCACACGCCGTCACCCAGCAGCACCAGCACCAGCGTGCCGATAAATTCAAAAATATACTGTGTCATCATTCAATGCTTCATTATTTGGTGACGGTACGGCCGATGGCATCGGCCCAGCCGGCTTTGGATGCGGACATATCGGCCCCGGAGGGCTTGAAGCAGCGCTCCACCTGCCACTGGGCCTTGATCTCGTCCAGGGACTTCCAGAAGCCCACGGCGAGACCGGCCAGGTAGCACGCGCCCATGGCGGTGGTTTCCGTAACCACCGGACGGACCACGGAGGCGCCCAGGATATCGGCCTGGAACTGCATCATGAGGTTGTTACGGGAAGCGCCGCCGTCCACCTTGAGTTCGGCCAGCGGAACGCCGGCATCCTTCTCCATGGCATGTACGATGTCCATGGTCTGGAAAGCGATTCCCTCCAGTGCCGCGCGGGCGATATGCGCCGCGGTGGTGCCACGGGTGATGCCGCAGATGACGCCATGGGCATACTGGTCCCAATAAGGGGCCCCCATGCCGGTGAGCGCCGGTACAAAGTACACACCGCCGTTGTCAGGCACGGAAGCGGCCAGGGCCTCCACCTCCGAAGAGGAGCGGATGACACCCAGACCGTCCCGCAGCCACTGGACCACGGAACCGCCCACGAAGATGGAGCCTTCCAGGGCGTAGTTGACCGTGTCGCCGATCTTCCACGCAACCGTGGTGAGGAGGTTGTTCTGGGAAAGGATGGGCTTCCGTCCCGTATTCATCAGGAGGAAGCATCCAGTTCCGTATGTGTTCTTCACGGCGCCGGGGTCCGTACACATTTGGCCGAAGAGAGCCGCCTGCTGGTCACCGGCAATGCCGGCGATGGGCACCTCGTGTGCGAAGATGGTGGTCTTGGTGTGGCCATAGACCTCCGAAGAAGACTTGACGGCCGGCATCATGGACGCCGGAACGCCCAGCAGGTCCAGCAGTTCCCGGTCCCACTCCAGCGTGTGGATATTGAACAGCATGGTGCGGGAGGCATTGGACACATCGGTGATGTGCACCTCTCCGCGGGTGAGCTGCCAGACCAGCCAACTGTCCACCGTGCCGAAGCGCAGCCGCCCGGCATCGGCCTTCTCGCGGGCACCCAGCACGTTGTCCAGGATCCACTTGATCTTGGTCCCGGAGAAATACGCGTCGATGATAAGGCCCGTTTTCTCACGGATTTTGTCCACCAGCCCCTTCTCTTTCAGCGAATCGCAGAAAGCCGAGGTACGGCGGTCCTGCCACACGATGGCGTTGTACACGGGGGCACCGGTTTCCGCATCCCAGACGATGGTGGTTTCCCGCTGGTTGGTGATGCCGATGCCGGCGATGTCCTTGCCGTTAATGCCGAGTTTGGTGATGGCTTCAGCAATGACGGCCGCCTCGCTGGACCAGATTTCCATGGGATTGTGCTCCACCCAGCCCGGCTGCGGGAAATACTGGGTGAATTCCTGCTGTGCCACGGAGCAGATGTTTCCGTCGTGGTCAAAGACAATGGCCCGGGAGGAACTGGTTCCTTGGTCGAGGGATAAAATGTACTTATTTGTCATAGACGCTGCCATCTTCAATCATGTTGTGGACGGTCTTCAGGAAATTGGAAACCTTGGCGATGTAAGTCTCAGGGTCTTTCTGATAGGAATTGGCATGAACGGCGCCATGGCACACGTACATTTCCTTGTAACCCTTCTTCTTGGCGTCGTAGCACATCTGGAGATTGTCGAACGGAACGAAGTCGTCGGCATCGCCGTGGATGAAGAGCATGGGACGGTCACACTTGGCCACCTGCTTCACGGAAGAAGCCTCCCAGAAGCCCCAGCCGTAGTTTTTCTTGGTCACGAGGCTGGCGCTGTTGAGCACATCCTTGGGGATGAAGCCGAAACTCTGCTTGCGGTTGTTGTTGAACTGGATGGCGACGGAGGCGTAGCCGCAGTCCTCCACGAAGCACTTCACATAGTCCGGGAGGGGTTCGCCGCTGGTCATCATCACAGTGGCGGCCCCCATGGAGACGCCGTGCAGCACCATGAAATCGTCTTTGAACTCATTGTGGGCCACCTCGATCCATTTCAGCATATCCAGACGGTCTTTCCAACCCATCTGGACTTCATCGCCCTCGGAATAGCCATGATACTGCAGATCCGGGAACAGGACGTTGTAATTGAGGAGGTCACGGTACATGCGCACCAGATAGAGGAAAACGAGATGGTTGTCGGTATAACCGTGCACCACGATGGCGGTTCCCTTCGCCTCTTCCGGCTTGGCGGCCGGCACATAGCAGGCGTGCAGTTTATAGCCCTCGTCGTTGGTGATCCAACTGTCTTTCAGGATTCCCTGGGCCTTGAGGCCGTCGTACCAGGCGGTGGAGCCGGGCATGAGGGAATCGGCTTTGTGACGGGTGCGCTCGATATCGTCCACGCCGTGCGGCGTGGGCTTCAGGGCGTAATTGGACATGAACTTGCCGGCGACGCAGGCGTTCAGGGAAAGGGCCACGAGGCCGATGGTGAAGATATGGATGAACTTTTTCATGGCTTAGAACTGATAGTTAATGCCGATACCCAGCCACAAGCCGGCATCCAGCGGTTTATACAGACACTTGGCCAGTTCCACGGAAACGATGAAGTTCTGGTTCATGGCAATCTTGAGGCCGGCGCCGGCGCTGGAGATGAAACTGCCCACCTTGGTAGCGTCGTAGAGTTGATTCAGCGTCATATACGTATCGGCCGATACGGTTTTGGCCTTTTCAAATGCAGCGGAGCGATAAGACTTGGTGATGATACCGGCGTCGAAGAACGGGTTCACGGCAATGTAGAAGTACTGGTTGAAGAGTTTGAAACTGACCAGTTTCACACGAAGTTCGATATTGGCCCAGGCCATGCCCTCGGTAAGAATACGGTTTTCGCGCAGACCGCGGATGGTGTTGGAGGAGCCGAAGCCTTCGGAAATCATGTTGCGCTGCACAAGCAGCGGATTGTTCTGAATCATGTACAGCGGCGTTTCACCGGCGATGGTCTGCTGCCAGGCCAGACGGTAGGCGAACACGGGGTCTCCGGCAGGGATATGGATGGGAATATCCACATAGTGGCGGAAATAGGCGCAGGCCTTGAGGTACTTGTGCTGAAGGACATTGCCGTTCAGGTAGGCCTCCGCCCAGATGCCGTGGTTCGGGGCGGCCTCGATGTCACGGGTATCATACACCAGACCGGCATTGATTTCCAGGGCGTTGCCGCCGTCCTTCTCGCTGTCCGTGATGATTCCCAGCTTCTGGTAATCTTTGTACAAGGTGGCCTCCTTGTCGTAATAATGCTTTTCGTCGGAACCTTTGACCTTGTATCCCTTATCCTGCATGTCTCCGATCTTCCAGTTCCAGAAGTTGATGCCGGCGGCCCAGTTCAGGTGGTCCGTGATGTGGCCCTGGAAATTGGCCAGGATGCGCAGCATCTTGCGGCTCATGCCGAAGTAATTGATATTGGTATCCTTGTTGGTCCAGTAAGTGTTATAGGATTCCGGAAGGTTGGCCAGCGAAGCCGGACCGTTGAAACCCCAGAAACTGTACAGAGGATCGTTCACATAGGTTACGGATGCATTGACACGCATGCCGGGGATAAGATATTTGGAGTCGTAGGCCAGGTACAGACGCATACGCTGGCTCTTGGTGAAATAGGATGCCTCCCAACTGATCTTGTGGAGCGGATCCGGATAGGTGGAGCCGTCACCATAATAATAAACGTCTCCGAAAGCACCGGCCTGGAAGCCATTGTCCACGGAATAGGTGGCCGTAGGCAGAAGGCCGAAACTCCAGCCCTTCTTCATTTCTTTCTCTTTCTCCTGCGCCATGGCGGTAAAACCGGCCAACAGCAGGATCATGCACATTAATTTTTTCATTTTGATAAGATTAGATTTATAGTTTAGCGTTATTTTATCTTTAATTTCGCAAAGATAATAAAAAAATCGTACCTTCGCATTGTGAAAAGAAACATCCAGAGTGTTTTCCTTCTGTCGGTCATCCTGCCGATATTCCTGTTTGCACCTTTTCACCACCATCATCAGGCCGACACCGCGCTCTCCTGCCACGACTGCGTGGCCGATCAGCACCATTCCGGGCACATCACGGACGGCGGAACCCTCTCCGAGTGCCTTGTCTGCCATTTCATGGGATTGGCCTGCCTCCCCGTCCCAAGCCAGCATGTAAGTTCGTTCACCCTGCATCTGCAGGACTGTGAGCAGTATATTTCCCCTGCAAGGGTCGATGCCACGCCTCGGCACAATGCATCCCGGGCCCCGCCGGTTTCATCCTGTTTTATCTTCCCGTTTATCTAATCACCAACGAACTTTTTTTAAAACAGCATGAAAAGAACCCTTCATACAGGGCTGCTGCTTTGCGCATGCATGGCTGCGGCCGCTCAGGAGAATCGCCCGGATTCTACCGATATTTTTTATAAACACCTGGAATTAAACGAAATCGTGGTCACAGGCCTGGTGGGAGACACCCGTATCCGGGAAATGTCCTCCCCCATTACCGTGGTACAGGCCACCGACCTGATGTCCCGCGCTTCCACCAATATCATCAGTTCCATCGCCCGTGAGCCCGGTTTGGCGGAAATCACCACCGGCGGCGGCATTTCCAAGCCCGTCATCCGCGGCCTCAGTTACAACCGCGTAGTCGTGGTGAACAACGGAATCCGTCAGGAAGGGCAGCAGTGGGGCGACGAACACGGCATTGAAATTGACGGAGCCGGCGTCCACTCCGTGGAAATCCTCAAAGGGCCGGCGTCCCTCATGTACGGTTCCGACGCCCTGGCGGGAGTCATCATCTTCCGCCCGGAGCCCCAGGCCATGCCGGGAACGGTCAGCGGCAGTTTCTCCGGTGAATACCAGAGCAACAACGGCCTTCTGGCCTATTCCCTGGGCCTTCGGGGCAATCACAGCGGCTGGGTCTGGAACGCCCGCTTCTCCGACAGATACGCCCATGCCTACCGCAACAAGGCCGACGGCCGCGTCTCCAATTCCGGCTTCCGCGAACGGGCGGCGCAGGCCATGGTGGGAAAGAACGCCTCCTGGGGCTACAGCCGCCTGACCGCCAGTTATTTTCATCTCACCCCCGGGATGGTGGAAGGGGAAGGCAGCAACTTCGGCTACACGCCGGCGCTTCCCTTCCAGCACGTCCGTCACTACAAAGTGGTGAGCGACAATACGGTAAACATGGGGCCCGGCAGCCTGAAAATTCTCCTGGGGTGGCAGCAGAACCGCCGGCAGGAATATGAAGAAAGCGCTTCGGAAGCCGGGCTGGACTTCCGCCTGAACACCGTCAACTATGATGTCCGATACCAGGCCCAAATGGATTACGGCTGGAAGTTCTCCGCCGGAGTAGGCGGGATGTTTCAGCAGTCGGAGAACCTCGGAGACGAATACCTCATCCCCGCCTACCGGCTGGCCGATGCCGGCATCTTTGCCACAGCCTCCAAGAGCCTGGGCGAATGGACCCTTTCCGGAGGCCTTCGCGGAGATATCCGCTGGCTGTCCAGCGAAGCCCTCGAAGAGCGTTTCGTCGCCTTCCAAAGGCGTTTCAGCGGCCTCACGGGCAGTATCGGCGCCGTCCGTCCGCTGGGGGAACATTTCACCCTCCGTCTCAATGCCGCCCGCGGTTTCCGGGCGCCCAACCTGTCGGAGCTCGGGTCCAACGGAGAACACGAAGGCACCTTCCGCTACGAGAGGGGGAACCGGGACCTGAAGCCCGAATACAGCCTTCAGGGAGACGTAGGACTGGATTTCACCTCCAAATACGTATCCGTGACATCGGCCTTCTTCCTGAGCCGGATCGACAATTACATCTTTGCCGGCCGCACCGGAGAATACACCGATGAAAACCTTCCCGTCTATGCCTTCCGCAGCGGAACCGCCCACTTGAAAGGCGCCGAGGTTTCCCTGGATGTCCACCCGATACACAGCCTGCACCTGGGGACGGCCTTCTCCTGCGTCTATGCGCACGAGTCGGCCGGCGACGACCTCCCGCTCATTCCGGCACCCCGCCTGTTTTCGGAAATCAAATATGAATTCACCCATGACGGACACCTCTTCAGCAACGCCTACGTCGCCGTCAACCTGGACTGGAATTTCCGCCAGAACCATTTCTACGGAAAGGACGACACCGAGACGGCCACGCCCGCCTATGCGCTCCTCGGCGCATCGGCCGGAACCGACATCGTCATCAAGGGACGGAAATGGGCGTCGGTGGTGCTGATGGGAAGCAACCTCACCGACGAGGCCTACATCCCGCACCTGAGCCGGTTCAAGAACATCGGCATCCACAACATGGGACGGAACATCCTTTTGAAACTCATTATACCAATCGGTTAATACCATGAAACTTCGCACTTTTTGTTATTGGCTCGCCGCCGCCCTGCTGCTGGGCTGCCAGTCTCCCCTGCAAAACGGAGACACCCGCACGGAAATCTATCTGCCCCTTCTGGAAGGTCGTCAGGTGGCTGTTTTCAGCAACCATACCGGCCTGGTGGGAGACCGTCATCTGGTGGACATTCTGCTGGAAAACCAGGTGAATGTCACCGCCATCTTCTCTCCCGAGCACGGTTTCCGCGGCAAAGCCGATGCCGGCGCCGGCGTCAGCGACGGCACAGACCCGGAAACCGGGGTTCCCATCCTCTCCCTCTACGGAAACAGTGGAGAGGTGCACCCGTCGGCCGAGGATATGTCCCGTTTTGACGTGCTGGTGGTGGATATCCAGGATGTAGGGCTCCGGTTCTACACCTATTATATCACCCTCTGCCACCTGGTGGATGCCTGCGGCGAGCACGGAAAGGAAGTCATTATCCTGGACCGGCCCAACCCCAACGGGCATTATGTGGACGGGCCGGTTCTGAACATGGCCCTGAAAAGCGGGGTGGGCCATCTGCCCATCCCCGTGGTACACGGGCTCACGCTGGCCGAACTGGTGGGCATGGCGCAGGGCGAAGGGTGGCTTACGGAAGCCGGCAACCGGTGCAAGGTCACCTCTGTCCTGTGCAAGAACTATACGCACGGCACGCCCTGCGAAATTCCCGCGCCGCCCAGTCCCAACCTGCCCAACCTGCAGGCCATTTACCTCTACCCTTCCCTCTGCCCGTTTGAAGGCACGGTCGTGAGCCTGGGCCGCGGTACCGACAAACCCTTCCAGCAGTACGGACATCCCGCCATGGAAGGCAGGTACGCCTACCACTTCACCCCGGAAAGCCGGCCCGGCGCGCAGAACCCGCCCCTGAAAGGGCAGATCTGCTACGGGGTCGATCTTTCGGCCCTGCCGGACGCCCGGACCATCGGCCTGGACCTCTCCTACGTCATCGATGCCTACTCCATCCTCCGGGAAAAGGGGCAGGCCGAAGGTTTCTTCTCCCCTTTCTTCGACAAACTCCTGGGAGTCCAATGGGTACGCGAGATGATCGAGGAAGGCTGCAGCGCCGCCGAAATCCGGGAACGCTGGCAGCCGGAAGTGGAGGCTTTCAAAGCGCTCAGACACAAATACTTGCTGTATGAAGAATAGACTGCTGCTACTGCTTGCGCTGGCTGTCGTCGCCTGCGGCAGGAAAGCGTCCCTGGTGATTCCGGAAATCCCGGACTATACCCTCCCCGCCAACTGGTACCACCTGGACCGCGGCACCGGGGCCGACCTGTTTTACATCAGTTCCACCGAGGTGGCCGACCGGGCCCTGAAGGACGGACGCGTGCGGCATTTCGCCTCCGTCACCGATTCGGCCGACCGCGCAGCGCTGCTGGCCGAATACAACGGCGTTGACCGCCTCCTGAGCGACGGGAAACTGAATTTCTACGGACCCTACTATCGGCAGATGACCCTGGAAACTTATCTGTCGCAAGAGGATGTGCGCTCGCGCGTGGCCGTGCCTTTGCAGGATATCCGTGCAGCGTTCGACTACTACATGGCCCACGAAAACAAGGGGAAACCTTTCATCCTGGCCGGTTTCAGCCAGGGGGCGCAGATGACCTTGGAACTCCTCAAAGCCATGCCGGACAGCGTATATTCCCGCATGGTGGCCGCCTATATCATCGGCTGGCCCGTCACGCCGGAAGACCGCAAGGCCGCCAAAAGCCGTATCGTCCCGGCAGAAGGGGCGGCCGACACCGGCGTCACCGTCTGCTACCAGTCGGTGAGGTCTCCCTCCGACGCCAATCAGGTAATCAACGGCACGAGTTGCATCGGCATCAATCCGGTGAACTGGTGCACCGACACGACGTCGGCCGTCTTCTGCGATTCGCTCACCGTCCGCCTGGACCCTGCCACGCACTACCTGCTGGTAAGCGGCTATGAAAGCACCGACTACGTGCGCCCTCCCTATTTCCAGGAGGGGAACTACCATACTTTTGAAATCCGCTGGTATGCCGACTGCCTCCGCCGGAACATGCAGGAGCGTCTGTCACACTTTGAACAGCATGCCGCCGATGTTGTCACGGGCGGCACCGGTCACTGACGACAGGCAGGAAGGGCGGTCCAACATATACAGCACGCCCAGGAACGCGAAGATGAGCGCTTCCTTGTATTCGACGATGGCCGGCTCCGGAACGATGATTTCGCAGCCGGTCTTCTCTTTCATTCTCTGTATCAGGAATTTGTTATAGGCGCCTCCTCCGGTGGCAAGGATGCTCTTTCCGGGACTCACCACCTTTTCCAACTGCTGGGCACAATGCTCATAATAGGTGCGGAGCAAATCTTCCAGCGGAAGGGCGGCTCCGTCCAAGAGCGGGAAAACCCGCTTTTCCACCCATTCGCGCCCCAGGGACTTGGGATAGGGCCTTGCGTAATAATCCAGCGCATTGAGCCGATTCAGCAAGTCGTCGCAAACGTTGCCCCCGGCGGCCAGATTCCCGTCCCGGTCCATTTCCAGGCCGATGCCGCGGCAATAACGGTTGATCACATAGTTCACCGGAGAAATGTCGAAGGCGATGCGCTTCTCCCCTTCCCGATACGAGATGTTGGAGAAACCGCCGATATTCAGACAGTAATCGTAATCGCCGAACAGGAGGTTGTCGCCGACAGGGACCAGCGGCGCCCCCTGCCCGCCCAACATGATGTCCAGCCTCCGGAAATCGGAAACGGTGGGGATTCCGGTCTCGGCCGCGATGGCGGCCCCGTCCCCGATCTGGAACATCACTCTCCTTTCCGGCTCGTGGAAAACGGTGCTGCCATGGGAGGCAACCAGGTCCGGCTTCACGCCGAACTCGGCCATGAAGTCTTTCACCCGCTCCCCGAGAAAACGGCCGTAGGCGCTGTGGAATGTCACAAATTCCAAGGCCGACATCTTCTGGACATCGGTCCGGAGCATTTTCGCGAGGTCTTCCGGGTAGCCGTATCCTTTGGCGCAGTCGATGGTAAAGGTCCATTTGCCGTCCTTGCAGTCGAAGGTGGCGCAGCACACATCCAGGCCATCTACGGACGTTCCCGACATGAGGCCGATGCTTTGCATGGGTAAAGTCTGTTTCATGTGGTAAATATACGGATATTTTTCCGTACCTTCGTGAAGTTAAAATCCATTCCATGAACAGACAGTCCCTTTTCGCAGGTTTGCTCATCGGCCTTGGCGCCTGCGGTTTCCTGGCCCTCGGCGGCCTTCCCGGCGCCGTCATCTTTGCTTTCGGGCTCATCGGCGTGGTCCTTTCGGGCACCCCGCTCTATACAGGCCGCGCCGGCGTGATGCCCCTCAGGGAAACGCCGGACCTTGTGAAAATCTGGCTTTTCAACGTGCTGGGATGCGTGTTGCTGGGCCTTTTGGTCTGGTCGCTCGGAGGCGAATCCGCAGAGCGGGCCCAGACGGTGGTGGCTGGACGGCTGGCCCAGGGCCCCTGGCGCAGTTTCCTCCGGGCCGCGGGCTGCGGGCTCATCATCGACATCGCCGTCTGGCTGTACCGCACCAAGCAGAACATCCTTCCCGTGCTCTTCGGCGTACCGCTCTTTATCGTCTGCGGCTTTTACCACTCCATCGCCGACGTCGTGTACATCGTAGCCGCCTGGAACTGGACGCCGGACCTGCTGTGGTACTACCCCGTCATCGTCCTGGGCAACTACGCCGGCTGCAACATCCGCCGCATTACGCTGGGACAGTAACATTTTTTGTTCAACATCCGGAAATTTTTACTATATTTGCAATCCTTTTGCAGGATGCCCCTGTAGTTTAAAGGATAGAATAACGGATTCCGGTTCCGTTGGTCCCGGTTCGATTCCGAGCGGGGGTACGAAACAGGGTTTTGGGTGCAATCACCCAAAACCCTGTTCTCTTTATGGAAAAGCCCGCTATTTTTTACGGACAACCCCGACGTATATCAGCAGGACCACATTCATCATCAGCGAGTAAAGGATGGCGGGGATGGCCATCTCTTCGCTGGCAAAGATGAAAGGACTCGACGCGATGGCAATGGCCTGGGCGGCATTCTGCATGCCCACTTCGATAATCACCGTCCTTCGCTGCCGGCTGTCTGTCCGCACCAGGCGGGACAGAAGGGACGAGCAGCCGACGGCCAGCAGGATGAGGGCCGTCACGCAAAGGCCCAGGACACCGATATTGTCCAGGATGGTCCGATGGTGCTGGATATAGAAAACCGTAATGAGGATGAGCAGAAGCGGGAAAGCCAGTTTACTGAGCACCTTGTCGGTTTTCCGGGCAGTCTCCGGCCAGGCATAATGAAGGCCGATTCCCAGCAACACGGGAAGGAGCATCAGAACCAGGTTCTGCTTGATGAGATTGCCCACGGGAAGATGGATGCCCACACTTTCCCCCACCAGGTTGGTGGCGGCGCTCATGATGAGCGGAATCGTAAAAAGCGTTATCACGCTGCTGAGGGCTGTCAGCGTCACGGAAAGGGCCACATCACCGCCGGCCAGTTTGGAAAAAACGTTGGAAGAACTGCCGCCCGGGCAGCAGGCGATCAGGATAAGGCCGATGAAGAAAACCGGCGGCAAGTGAAAGGCCCAGGCCAGCCCGAGCGCAATGAGCGGGAGCAGCACCAACTGCCCCGTCAAGGCGACGATGATGGGCCAGGGATGGAGGAAGACCTTTCCGAAATCCTCGAACTTGAGCGTAAGCCCAAGGTCGAACATCAGAAGGGTAAGAATGGGCAGGACGATCCAGATGGCCATACTCAGCCTTTGGAAGCGATGCACTCCACCTCCACGAGGGCACCCTTGGGAAGGGTCTTTACGGCCACGGCGCTGCGGGCCGGGAAGGGTGCCTCAAAGAATTGGGCATAGACCTCGTTCATGGCGGCAAAGTCGGCCATATCGGCCAGGAAAACGGTGGTTTTTACTACGTTCCTGAGTTCCAGGCCGGCCGCTTCCAGAATGGCGCGGGCATTGGTGAGGCTCTGCCGGGTCTGCTCTTTCACGCCGCCTTCCGGGAAGGCGCCCGTCGAAGGGTCGATGGGCAGTTGCCCGGAAACAAAAACAAGACCCATGCCGCTGTCAATAGCCTGGCTGTAGGGGCCGATCGCAGCCGGCGCTTTTTCTGTACTGATTGATTTCATTGTTCGAAGTTTTTACAAAAGTACTTTTTTTCGATGAAAATAACTAACTTCGCAGACAGGAATCCGAATCGAAAATAACAGCGCAATGGAAAATAGAGATTTACAAGTGTGGTGGTCTTCCCTCCCCATCAGTGAAAAGGAAAGAATCGCAAGAAAAGGCCTCTCCAAGGAATCGGCCGATGGCACAGTGGATGAAAAACTGGTTTACTATCCGGCCTGCACCGTTTGGTGGAATAACCTGGCCATCCAACAGAAAGAATCTATCTACAGGCACTGTGTCGCCAAACATGGTGACGAACTCAAAGAATGGAAAGAGGGCAATCCCTACGGAGACTAGCCCTCTTCCGTTTTTACAGGTCCACTTCCGAAAGTTCTCCCGTCGCGGAATCGATGATAAAGCCGCGTACCGTCACGTCGGACGGGATCAGCGGATGCCTCACAATGCAGTCCACTGTCTCCCGGACCGATTTTTCCGTGTCATGGAAGCCTTCCAGCCAAGCGTCCAGGTCGATGTCTTCCCGCTCCAATTCCGCCGCCGGAATGCCCCGGCGCAGCATTTCTTCCCGGAAATGATGGAAACTCATATGACAGGCGCCGCAACTTGTGTGTGCCACCGCCATGATCTCCGTCACGCCCAGTTCGTACACGGCCACAATCAGACTTCGCATGGCCGAATCCCAAGGCGTAGGAATCACCGCACCGGCATTCTTGATAATCTTCGCATCCCCATTCTTGAGCCCCAGCGCCTCCTGCAGCAGGACTGACAGGCGCGTATCCATGCAACTGAGCACCGCCAGTTTCCTGTCCGGGAACTTGTCGGTCAAATGCTTTTCATAGCCCTTCGCGGCCACAAACTCGCGGTTGAACGCAAGCACTTTGTCGATATTGGTCATCGTTTTCACAGGTGTTTAAGTTTAAATTTTCGCAAGTTAGTATTTTTTTCCTAATTTTGTACGATTTAAAGCAGATTGGATGAAAACCGCCAACATTTTCCCCGGCCAGGGGTCCCAATTCCCGGGAATGGCCCAAGACCTTTACGAGGCTCACAAAGAATGGATGGAGAAAGCCAACGACATCCTTGGCTTCCGCCTTACAGACATCATGTTCGAGGGGTCGGCCGATGATCTCAAGGCCACCCGCGTCACCCAGCCCGCCATCTTCCTCCACAGCGTCATCCTGGCCATGAGCCGGGACGCACAGCCCGATATGGTGGCCGGCCATTCGCTGGGCGAATTCTCCGCCCTGACGGCCGCCGGGGCCATGAGTTTCGAGGACGGACTCCGGCTGGTGGCCCTCCGCGCCAGCGAGATGCAGAAGTGCTGCGAGAAAGTACCCGGCGCCATGGCCGCCGTCATCAACCTTCCGGACAGCGTCATCGAAGAAATCTGCGCCGGCATTCCGGGCGTAGTCCCGGCCAACTACAACGCCCCCGGCCAAGTGGTTATCTCCGGAGAGGAGAAGGCCGTGGACGAAGCCTGCGTGCAACTGAAAGCCGCCGGCGCCAAACGGGCCCTCAAACTCCCCGTGAGCGGAGCCTTCCACTCCCCGCTCATGGAACCCGCCCGCGCCGAACTGGCCAAAGCCATTGCCCAAACCCCCTTCCGGGCACCCCGCTGCCCCATTTACCAGAATGTGACGGCCCTGCCCACCACGGATCCGGGCCTCATCAAGGATAATCTTCTCAAACAACTCACCTCGCCCGTGCGCTGGACCCAGACCGTCCGGAACATGCTGGCCGACGGCGCCACCGCTTTCATGGAAGTGGGCCCCGGAACCGTTCTGCAAGGACTGGTGAAACGCATTGCCGGGCCCGAAGTTCTGGCATAAACTCGTCCCCATACCTTATTAAATTAGGGGCTTTGGGTTTTTTTACGTATATTTGTCTGCTATCAAAGAAACTAGCAATAAGAACTAATTACATAAACCACTAACTTATTATGGCTAAAGAAAAGAAATTCATCACCTGTGATGGTAACTATGCCGCCTCGAACATCGCATACCTGTTCAGCGAGCACGCCGCCATCTATCCGATCACTCCCTCGTCCACGATGGCTGAAAACATCGACGAGTGGGCTGCTCACGGCAAAAAGAACCTCTGGGGCGAAACCGTAAAAGTGACGGAGATGCAGAGCGAAGCCGGCGCCGCCGGTGCCGTCCATGGCTCTCTCCAGGCAGGTGCCCTTACCTCTACCTTCACCGCATCGCAGGGTCTGCTGCTGATGATTCCCAACATGTACAAGATCGCCGGCGAGATGCTGCCCGGCGTCTTCCACGTCTGCGCCCGTACCCTGGCCAGCCACTCCCTGAA
>JAFSMS010000048.1 GCA_017447815.1 Bacteroidales bacterium
GAAGGCAAGATTTTCGTCCAGAAATACTCCAAGGGAAAGCCCATTACCGACGTGCAGGTGGTAGGGGAAACCAATGATACCGGTACCACCATCACCTTCCATCCGGATCCCACCATCTTTACGCAGACCATCGTCTATAAGTACGACACCCTGGCCAACCGCCTCCGCGAACTGGCCTATCTGAACAAGGGCATCCGCATCACCCTTACGGACCGGCGGGAGAAGGTGGAACAGTTCATCACCGGAGAGGACGGCGAGCGCAAGGCCACCGGCATCATGGCCTACAGGACCGACACCTTCTTCTCCGAGGAAGGCCTCAAGGAGTTCATCGACTATCTGGATGCCGGTGCCCCCAAACTCATCCCGGAGCCCATTACGGTGAATTCGGACAAGGTGATTCCCATCGACATCGCCCTCCAGTACAATACCGGCTTCAGCGAGCGTATCTATTCCTATGTGAACAACATCCACACCATCGAAGGCGGCACGCACCTGCAGGGCTTCAAGATGGGCCTTTCCCGCTCCCTGAAGAATTATGCCGAGAAGAACAACCTGCTGGCCAAGTTCAAGGGAGACCTCAGCCCCGAGGATTTCCGCGAAGGCCTTACCGCCGTGATTTCCGTCAAGGTGGCCGAGCCGCAGTTCGAAGGTCAGACCAAGACCAAACTCGGCAACCCTGAGGCTACGTCGGCCGTTTCCCAGGCTACGGCAGCCGCCATGGACCAGTATCTGGAAGAGCATCCCAAGGAAGCCAAGACCATCGTGGAGAAAATCGTGCTGGCCGCTACGGCACGCGCCGCAGCCCGCAAGGCCCGCGAAATGGTGCAGCGCAAAACGCCCATGGGCGGTGCCGGCATGCCTGGCAAACTGGCCGACTGCTCGGACCATGATCCCGAAAAGTGCGAACTCTTCCTCGTGGAGGGTGACTCCGCAGGCGGTACCGCCAAGCAGGGCCGTGACCGCCGCATCCAGGCCATCCTTCCGCTGCGCGGTAAAATCCTCAACGTGGAGAAAGCCGCCCAGGACCGCGCCTTCGAGAGCCAGGAAGTCCGCAATATCTACACGGCCCTCGGCGTTACGGTGGCGCAGGAGGACGAATCCGGCGAAAAGCACATGGACCTCTCCAAGCTCCGGTATCACAAGGTGATCATCATGACGGATGCCGATGTGGACGGCTCGCACATCGCCTGCCTCATCCTCACGTTCTTCTTCCGCTACATGTTCGACCTCATCAAGAACGGCTATGTCTATTTGGCCACGCCGCCGCTCTATCTGGTGAAGAAGGGCAAGGAAGAGCGTTACTGCTGGACGGATGCCCAGCGTGAGCAGGCCACCGCAGAACTGGGCCGCGGTTCCGACAAGGGCGTGACCGTCCAGCGCTACAAAGGTCTGGGTGAGATGTCGGACGAACAACTTTGGGAAACCACCATGGATCCGGCCCGCCGCGTGCTGCGCCAGATCACCATCGAGAATGCGGCCGACGCCGAGCGCACCTTCTCCATGCTGATGGGTGACGACGTTCCGCCGCGCCGTGCCTTCATCGAAGAAAATGCGCATTATGCAAATATCGACGCCTAAATTACCGCGGAAATACCTTCCGCTCGTCCTTGTTTTCGCAGTCCTGGTGCTTCTGATGCCCAGGACCGCGAAATTCAATTATTCCTACAAGAAAGGAACGCCCTGGCCGTATGAAACCCTCATCTCCCAGTTCGATTTCCCCATCCTCAAGACGGAGGACCAGATTCAGGCGGAGCGGGAAGAGGCCGGCACCATTGTCATCCCCTTCTACCGTTATTCGGAGGAGGTGACCTCCACGGTGGTGAAAAACGCCCAGAGCCTGGACCTGGGAGGCTTCAACAACCTCCGTCCTTCCGTGGTCACCCGGCTCGGAGACATCTACGCCAAGGGCGTCATCTCCGACGCCAAGGTCAAGTTGGAGCAGGGATCGGCCCAAGTGTCGGAGAACCTGATCTACATCCAGCGGAACAAGCGGGCGGTGCAGTATCCCCGCACGGAGGTGTACAAGGTTTCCGAAGCCAGGGACCAGTTGGTGGCCCTTCTGGCCAAATCCTATCCTTCCGTAAACCTGGATTCGTTGTTCCGCCGTACCGGCGTGTATGAGGTCATCATCCCCAACCTCCAGTACGACAAGACCATGACCGAACTCACCCATGCCGAGTCGGCCGACTATGTCTCTCCTACGCTGGGCTATGTGAAGGCCGATGAAAAGATCGTCTCCAAGGGAGAAATCGTGACGGCGGAGGTGGCGCAGATCCTGGACAGTTATAAGGAAGAATACAATCAGGTGTTCGGGTATGCGGGGCCCCGGGTGCTCTTGTATCTGGGGAACGTCCTGTTGGCCCTGGCCCTTGTGGTCATCCTGTACCTGATCCTTCATTTCACCAGTCCGGGCGTCTTCTCCAGGGGCAACCAGTATTATTACATCCTGTCCGTGTTCCTCCTGGCGGCGCTCATCACGTTTGTGGTGGAGCGCATCGCCCCGTCACTGATGTATCTGGTTCCTTTCCCGGTGTTTGCGCTGTTCCTCCTGGCATTTTTCAGAAAGAAACAGGTTCTGCCCATGTATATGGTCATGCTGCTCCCGCTGCTGATTTTCTGTGGAAACGGAATGGAACTCTATGTGATGTTCCTTACGGCGGGCGTGGTCACCATCCAGACCTTCAGCTATTTCAGCAAGGGATGGCGCCAGTTCCTCAATGCGGCCATCATCTTCGCCGTGGAGGTCCTGGTCTATCTGGGCTTCCGCTTCATCGATGTCGGCAGCACGGCCACCTGGTGGGTGGATCTTGCCCTCATCTTCGTAGGAGCCATGGCCACGGTAGCCCTGTACCCGCTTATCTACCTCTTTGAGAAAGTTTTCAACCTGGTTTCCGTCACCCGTCTCATCGAACTGGCCGACACCAGTAATCCGCTTCTGCAGGAGTTGGCGGCCAAGGCCCCCGGTACTTTCCAGCACTGCCTGCAAGTGATGAACATGGTGGATGCCGTGGGCCGCGCCACCGACGCCGACGTCCCGCTTTTGCGGGCGGCCGCCCTGTACCACGACATCGGCAAGATGCAGAATCCGCTCTGCTTTATCGAGAATGAATCCACGGCCCCCGGGGCCACCAAGTATCACGACGGAAAATCGCCCAAGGAGAGCGCCATGGATATTATCCGCCATGTGGATGACGGCCTTGCCATCGCCGATGAGCACCGGCTGCCGGAGGTCCTGAAGGATTTCATCCGCACCCACCACGGCACTTCCAATACGGCCTATTTCATGAACAAGTACCTGAACGCGGGCGGAGACCCTTCGGATGTGTCGGCTTTCTATTATCATGGCCAGAAGCCCACCACCAAGGAGCAGGTGATCCTGATGGTGTGCGACTCCATCGAGGCGGCTTCCCGTACGCTCAAGGAATTCACTCCGCAGGCCTATGACCGTTTCGTGGAAAGCATCGTCAAGGGCAAGGAGGAGGCCGGCCAGTTGGAAGATGCAGACATCACCCTGCACGACCTCAACCTCATGAAACGCATGCTCAAGACCTATTTGCAGCAGATTTTCCACTCCCGTGTGGCCTATCCCAAGCGTAACGGTTGATAGTTCGGCATATTTTTACTATCTTTGCGCCCCCTTACACCGAAATAAACAATAACAACATATTATGAACGTAAGCAAAAACCAACCCGATGCCCTGAACTATCAGGTAACCATCGAGATTGCCGCGGCCGATTATGCCGAACCCCTCCGCAAACGCCTCAATGAATACAAGCGCAAGGCCGACATCAAGGGCTTCCGTCCCGGCATGGCTCCGCTGAGCCTCATTCAGCGCCTGTATGGAGACCAGGCCCTTTACGAAAGCGTGAACGGTCTGGTGTCGGACCAACTCAACAATTTCATCCAGGAAGAAAAGATCCGTATCGTCGGCGAGCCTCTTCCTTCCGAGGACCAGCCCCAACTGTCCTGGAAGTCCGGTGAGGATTTCACCTTCAAGTTCGACATCGCCCAGACGCCGGAGCTCAATTTCACCGTGGACAAAGGTGACAAGATCCCGTATTACGACATCAATATCACCGTTGCCGAAAAGAAGGCCACCCGTGAACAGTTGCTTCAGCAGTACGGTTCCCTGCAGGAAGGCAAGAAGGCCGGTGAGAACGACTATGTCATCGCCGACATCGCCAATGAGACCCACAAGGCCGAGGGCGTGTACATCTCCATCTCCAATGTGGCGGAGGCTGCCCGTGGCGCCTTCATCGGCCGCAAAGCCGGCGACAAGTTCGATCTGGACGTAAATGCCGCTTTCGAGAACGAGACCGACCGTGCCGCCATGCTCAAGGTGGAAAAATCCCAGTTGGCCGGCCTGGATCCCATGTTCTCCTTCACCATCGTGAACGTGAAAACTTTCGTGGCCGCCGAGGAAAACCAGGAGACCTACGACAAAATCTTCGGCAAGGATGCCGTCACCACTCCCGAGCAGTTCGACCAGAAGATCGAGGAGCGCATCAAAGGTTCCCATGAGCAGGAATCCAACTACCGTTTCGGTACCGATGTGCGCAAGTATTTCGTGGAGAAGGCCGGCCTGGAACTTCCGGAAGCCTTCCTCAAACGTTGGTTGGTCTATGCCAACGACGGAAAGTTTACCGCCGAGCAGGTGGAGAAGGAATTCCCCGGCTTCATCGAGGACTTCAAGTGGCAGCTTGTCCGCGGCTATCTGATGCAGAAGTTCGACCTCAAGGTCACCCGTGAAGACCTCCAGGCCGCTGCCGAGTCCTTCGTCGCCTACCAGTATGCCATGTACGGCATGGCCGGCGTTCCGGAGAACATCATCAAGTCTTCTGCCGAGAATGTCCTTCAGGACCAGAACCAACTTCGCCGTCTGGAAGAGCAGTGCGAGGACAACAAGGCCATCGCCCGTGTCCGTGAGGAAGTTACGCTTCAGCACAAGAAAATCTCCCAGGACAAGTTCCGGGAACTTAAATAGCCCTATGAAAGAATTTGACAAATTTGCAGTGAAGGGGAGGGGCATCAGTTCGATGACCCTCTCTCGTTATCAGTCCGTCGTGGACGGATACATCAATCCCACCATCACCGAGGAGCGCAAACTGAACGTGGCCCAGATGGACGTGTTCAGCCGTCTGATGATGGACCGCATCATCTTCCTGGGCGTTCCCATCGACGATGATGTGGCCAATATCATCCAGGCCCAGTTGCTTTTCCTGGCCTCCAATGACTCCCCCGCCGACATTACCATGTACCTGAACACCCCGGGTGGCCAGGTTACCAGCGGTCTTGGCATTTACGATACCATGCAACTGGTCCAGCCGGACGTCGCCACCGTGTGCACCGGCATGGCCGCCAGCATGGGCGCCGTGCTGCTTTGCGCCGGCGAGAAGGGAAAGCGCAGCGCCCTGCCGCATTCCCGGGTCCTCATCCACCAGCCGCTGGGCGGCGCCCAGGGCCAGGCGACGGAGATTCTCATCGCCGCCAAGGAGATCGAGAAAACCCGCACGGAACTCTTCAATATCATAGCCCAGCACAGCGGCCAGCCTTTCGAGAAGGTGGCCAGGGACGGCGAGCGTGACTATTGGATGACTTCCGAAGAAGCCCTTGCCTATGGCATGGTCGATGAAATCCTCCGTAAGAGAAACCGCTGATGGCAAAGAAGTCCATTCGTGACGGCGGACATGGCCGTCATTGCGTGTTCTGCGGCCGCACAGATGCCGAAGTTCCGTTCCTGCTGCAGGGAATGGACGGCTATATTTGTTCGGATTGCGCCAAACTGGCCGCCCAGTACGTCGATGAGCTGGAGGGGCAGCAAAGACAGCAGCCGGCATCGGCCCCCAAACTGGGAAAGGCTCCCAAGCCCCAGGAGATCAAAGACTACCTGGATCAGTATGTGATCGGGCAGGACCGCGCCAAGAAAGTGCTGGCCGTCGCCGTTTACAACCATTATAAACGGGTGAACCACAACCTGGTCGAGAAGGCCGATGACGGCGTGGAACTGGAGAAGAGCAACATCCTGCTGGTGGGTCCCACCGGAACCGGCAAGACACTTCTGGCCCGCACCATCGCCAAGATGCTGGATGTGCCCTTCACCATTGTGGACGCTACGGTCCTCACCGAGGCCGGCTATGTGGGCGAAGACGTGGAAAGCATCCTCACCCGCCTGCTGCAGGAGGCCGATTTCGACCTTCAGAAAGCCGAGCGGGGCATCGTCTTCATCGACGAGATTGACAAGATCGCCCGAAAGTCCGACAATCCCTCCATCACCCGCGACGTATCCGGCGAAGGTGTGCAGCAGGCCATGCTCAAACTTCTGGAGGGCAGCATCGTAAACGTGCCGCCCAAGGGAGGGCGCAAGCATCCGGAGCAGGAATTCATCCACGTGAATACGCAGAATATCCTGTTCATCTGCGGTGGTGCTTTCGAAGGCATCGAACGCCACATCGCCCTCCGCAAGAACACCCAGATTATCGGCTTCGGGGCCGAGGAAAAGCAGCGTATCGACAAAGACAATCTGCTGGAATACGTGGACGCCATGGACCTCAGGGCCTATGGCCTCATTCCGGAAATTGTGGGCCGTCTGCCCCTTATCACGTATCTGGACCAGTTGGACCGTGAATCCCTCAAGCGCATTCTCACCGAGCCCAAAAACGCCCTCCTGCGCCAGTACGAGAAACTTTTTGAGATTGACGGCATCAAACTCGAGATCGAGCCCGAGGTGCTGGACCTTATTGTGGATACCTCCATCAAGAACAAGTTGGGCGCCAGGGGTCTGCGCAGCATCTGCGAAAAGATTATGGCCGACGCCATGTTCGAAGCCCCCTCCTCCCGGAAGAAAGTCTTCCGCCTCACCCTTGAATACGCCCAGTCCAAACTGGAGAAATAGTATTTTTCGCTGAATGGAAAAACGGACTCGAAATCAACACGTTTCGAGTCCTTTTTTTAAATTTTTTAAAATTACTGTTTTACAAAAGTGTAGGTGCCGTCGGTCGACTGCAAGGTATTCGGATTGATGATAGAGACAACAATGTTTCCGGCGTAGATAGTATTCAGGTTTTTATTGAAACGGAAGGTCCCTGAAACCTTCTTGGTGGTAACCTGGTTGGAGTCAACGAACCAAGTTTCATAAGAGCCGTCTTTGTTGAAATGGATAAACCAGTATGAACTATCGAAATTCTTGGGATTTTTACATACCCAGTCATGTCCGACGATGCCGGCCATCTCGGAATCTAATTTGCTGCAGGCCGATCCGAAAATAAGCGCCATAATAAAAACAGCGGAGAATAGTAAAACTCGTTTATGTTTCATGTTCAAATCTCCTTTTTCGCATTATATACGTTTTTTATGATTAGTTTGATGCCCAGTCCCAACGATGTAACCAGCGGTCATTATCCGTTTCTTGTTCTGGTCTCAGGTAGTACGGATAATAAGTATTAACACTATGACTTATTGTACGTGTCAGAATCGATGGCTTATATGTCTTCATGGAAACATAGTCTCCACCACCATATTCCTCCTTAATGTGGAATACCATCTTAACTTTTACGTAATAATTGTCTATTTCTTCAGCAGTTGGGTATGTTACTCCATTTTGGATGTTATTCATTATCTGTGGGTAACTCAAATTCTCTTGGGTAATAATGTCGAATTCATTTTCATTGTTAATTCTTCTATCAGCATATGTTGGATCAACTTCAAAAATGATTGTTTTAAGTTTCTGTTCTTGACATAAATTTTCTTCGGATAGCTGGATCCAATTTGGATCCGGGTTACTATTTAGATTCTCTAGTAAGGAATTAATCTCGCTATTACCTTAATTCCGCAGCACTTTAGTTTAACTTTCTTTATAAGTACCTGAGCAACAAAAAGTTGCTCAGGATTTTGCCATGTCAGATTTTTCACTTACCTTAGTGCTGCAAATCAAGACAAGCAAAATCATCCATGACATGGCA
>JAFSMS010000049.1 GCA_017447815.1 Bacteroidales bacterium
CCGGTAAACTTCCCGCCCCTGCCACCATCATCCAGGAGCAGGTTGTGGGTCCTTCCCTGGGTAGCGCCTCCATCCGTGCCGGTCTCATCTCCTTCCTCATCGCCTTCTGCCTGGTGCTCATCTACATGGTGTTCTTCTACCAGGGTGCCGGCCTCATCGCAGACTTCGCGCTGCTGTGCAACGTGCTGCTGCTGTTCGGTGTGCTGGTTTCCTTCGGCGCCGTCCTTACCCTGCCCGGTATCGCCGGTCTCGTCCTTACCCTGGGTATGGCTGTGGATGCCAACGTGATTATCTATGAGCGCATCAAGGAAGAACTGGCTGCCGGCAAGGGCTTCTCCCTCGCCGTACACGACGGTTACAAGAACGCTTATAGCGCCATCATCGACGGTCAGCTCACCACCCTCATCACCGGTATCATCCTCTACATCTTCGGTTCCGGTCCCGTGCAGGGCTTCGCCACC
This sequence comes from Bacteroidales bacterium, assembly GCA_017447815.1. Lineage (GTDB taxonomy): Bacteria > Bacteroidota > Bacteroidia > Bacteroidales > UBA932 > Cryptobacteroides. The sequence goes on from JAFSMS010000049.1 coordinate 462, forward strand.
ACCCTCATCATCGGTATCGTCACCTCGGTGCTCACCTCCATCTTCATCACCCGCATCATCTTCGATGATCGCATCAAGAGAGGCAAGACCGTGGCCATGAGCAACAAACTCACCCAGAATATCCTCAAGAACACCAAGGTGGACTTCATCGGCCTGAAGAAGTGGTCCTACATCATTTCCGGCGCCCTGATCCTCATCTCCATCGCGTCCATCGCCTTCAAGGGCTTCAGTTACGGTGTAGATTTCACCGGTGGCCGTACCTATGTGGTCCGCTTCGACAAGAGCGTCACCGCCGAGGAGGTCCGCGCTTCCGTAGAAGCCACCTTCGAAGAGGCTGCCCAGGCTGCCGGCATCGACCAGTATTCCGTGGAAGTGAAGCAGTTCGGTGGCGACTCCCAGATGAAGATCACCACCCAGTACAAGAACGACCAGGAAAGCACCGAGGTTGACAGTGAAATCGAAGGCCTCCTCTTCAAGGCCCTGAAGGGCTTCTACGCAGAGGATATCCAACTCTCCGACTTCACCTCCACGCTGGAGAACCCCAACGGTATCATCTCCTCCGACAAGGTGGGTCCCACCATCGCCCGCGATATCACCCGCAGCGCCTTCATCGCCGTATTCCTGGCCCTTCTGGCCATCTTCGCCTACATCGCCTTCCGGTTCAAGGGTTGGACCTGGGGTCTGGGCGGCGTGGTCTCCCTGGCCCACACGGCACTCATCGTGATCGGCTTCTTCTCCCTGTTCAACGGGATCCTGCCCTTCAACCTGGACGTTGACCAGACGTTCATCGCCGCTATCCTGACCATCATCGGTTACGCCATCAACGATAACGTGGTTATCTTCGACCGTATCCGTGAGCAGCGCGGCCTGCACCCGAAGGAAGACTTCCGCACCACGGTGAACACCGCTCTGAACGCCACCCTCACCCGTACCCTCAATACTTCCGTATCCACCCTCCTGCCGATGCTCGCCATCGCCATCTGGGGCGGCGAAAGCATCCGCGGTCTCGCGGTGGCCCTGTGCCTGGGTGTGATCATCGGTACCTACGCTTCCATCATGATCGGTACTCCTATCATGTACGACGCCACGGTAGCCGCTGCCAAGAAGAAAGAGCAGAAGTAAAAAACTTCTTTCCGATAATGAAAGGAGGCTGACCAAAAAGTCAAATTGACTTGGGTCAGCCCCTTTTTTTGTTACCTTGTGCTCATAGGGGTCCATTCGAGTGGACCGGTAGAGTCAAAAACGGCCATTTTTGCTCTTACCCTGCCAAGTTAATAGACCGCTAGCGTCACAAGTGCCGGAGGAAGGGTACCCTCCAGGGGGCTTGTCCACCCCCGGACAAGTATAGGATGGTTTGCGGCCGTCTCGTGCACGAAAAGGGGTGGTTTGGTGCACGAGGGGTGGTTTGCGGCGGTCTCGTGCACGAAAAGGGGTGGTTTGGTGCACGAGGGGCGGTTTGCGGCGGCCTCGTGCACGAAAAGGGGTGGTTCGGTGCACGAGGGGCGGTTTGCGGCGGCCTCGTGCACGAAAAGGGGTGGTTCGGTGCACGAGGGGCGGTTTGCGGCGGCC
>JAFSMS010000001.1 GCA_017447815.1 Bacteroidales bacterium
ATCAAACTACTTATAATTGCATAAATATCAAATAGTTTGGTACTGTATCACCAACTACTTTTTGCACCTATACCTTTTTCCTCTGAAGGGATGGTCACCGCTGGCCAGCCGTAGTCTTTGTAAACAGCCACTTTTGTTATTCCAAGAAAAAGAAGTAGAAGGCGGCCCACCTTTGGGGAATGTCCTTGGCATGGCCGATGATCCGATAATTGGCATCCTGGACGGTGCCGTCGCCGCGGATGTGCCCGACGGTCCTGTAAGAGGCATCCTGCACCGTTCCGTCACTCTTGATATGCCCCACGGTGCGGTAACTGTGGTCCTGGACGGTGCCGTCGTCCCGAAGATGGCCGATGGTCCGGTAGGAGGCATCCTGGACGGTCCCGTCATCTTTGATGTGCCCGATGGTCCTGTAGGAACTGTCCTGAATGGTTCCGTCACTCTTGATATGGGCAACGGTCCGGTATCCCGAATCCTTGACGGTCTGGGCATGGAGGCTGACGCATCCCAGCAGGAACGACATCAGGACGATCAGAATCCTTTTCATTACAACTGTGCGATAATGTCTTTCAGAAGGCCGTTGAAGTCAATGACGCGTTCCGGCTTGGGGGAGTAGCCGAGCACCACGACCACCAGGTCTTCGGAAGGGATGATATAGATTTGCTGGCCGTCATGCCCGTTGCAGGAGAACATGTCCTCCGGGACATCGGGACAGGTGCGGCTGCGGTTGAGCCAAAAGAAGGCACCGTACTTGCCCTCGCTCGCGGAAGCCGGGGTGACCGTGTAGTCCACCCATCCTTCGGGGAGGATGCGTTTGTCGCCGACGCAGCCGTCGTCCAGGAACATCTGGCCGAAGCGGGCAAAGTCGCGGGCTGTCACATAGAGGTAGGACGATCCCACCGGCGTCCCGCTCATGTCCGGTTCAAAATGGGGATTGGCGATGGCCAGCGGTGCGAAAAGGCGCTCCCGCATGTAGGAGAGGAACGCTTCGTCAGAGGGGAATTTCCCGCGGAGGAATCGCATCACCAGGTTGGTGCTGCCGCTGGAATAGTACCAGTGCGTTCCGATTTCGTGCTCCAGAGGCATCGAGAGGGCGTAAAGGCCCATGTCGGCCTCCCGGTGAAGCATGAGGTTGACGTCGGAGCGGTTCCCGTAATTCTCGTTCCAGCGAAGGCCGCTCTGCATCTGCATCAAGTCATTGAGGGTGATATCCTTCCGGCCGTCCTCCTGCCACTGGGGAAGGCCCAGCGGCGCGTGGATGTCCACGAGGCCGTCGCCGGCCATGATGCCGGCGAGGGCGTTGGTGAAACTCTTCGCCATGCTCCAACTGAGGAGTTGCGTCCCGGCCGTGATGCCGCTGTCGTAGCGTTCGGCGACAATCTTTCCCTCATGCAGCACCACGAAGGCAAAGGGATGCCCGTTATAACTGCGCTTGTCCACGAGGGCTTCGGCAATGGGGGCAAGCCTGGCGCGCGTGTCTTCGTCGCCGCAGGTCAGATAGTCCGCATGGTTGTCTTTGGGAAGGGGATACTCGCCCTGAAGGAAAGCCTCCTTCCCTTTTCCGCGGAGGAGCGTCACGCCGTATCCTTCCCGATAGACGGCTGTCGCCTTGGCCCAGAGGAAACGGCTGATGACGGTCTTATTCTCAAAGTCCACCTTGTTTTTGTTGAACTTGATGAAGGAGAAGTGAAGGTCCAGGGCCTCTACGTCGGCCGGGTTTCTGCCCGATACGAATACGGCCGATGCGAGGTTCTTGGCCGCATAGCCGGTGATAATCGGCATAAGGGTATTGAGGTAGAGGCATCCTCCCAGCAGGGCGGCGGCAAGGATGGCGCAAATGGATTTGATGTATTTCATATTTCTTTTCGGTTTTCCTGCCTTGCAAAATTACAAAAAATCGGAATAGGTTGGACTCTTTTGCAATTATCCGCCATTTTTTGTAAGTTTGCCTTATGATCAAAAGGTTTGTTTTCTTGCTTTTCGCGTCCCTGCTGGCCCTTTCCTGCGGCCGGGATGCCGTCGTTGAATCTCCCTATGCCGTAGCCCACAGAGGTTGCTGGCTCATGGACGGAGAGGAGTTCTACATCAATGAAAACTGTCCGGCCGGGGTCCGGATGGCCGCCCGTTTCGGCTATCCGGCCATCGAATGCGACGTCAAATACACCCGCGACAGCGTCATGGTCCTGATGCACGACGCCACCATCAACCGCACTATGCGGATGGCCTCCGATTATTCGCCGGTGCCCGAGCCCGTCAAGGTGACCGACTGCACCTTTGAGGAACTCCGGACCCGCTACGTCCTGGTCTCTACGGACCCGGCCCTGCGAACGCCCATCCCCACCCTTGAGGAACTGCTGGAAACCTGCCGCGAAACCGGAATCATTCCCATGCTTCACAGCGCCGTAGTGGAATCCTATGCGCTGGCGCATGAAATCCTGGGAGACCGTTTTATCGCCTTCGATGCCAATGAAGAGGCTGTCAGGCAGGCCAGGAACTATTCTTCCTGCCTGATTCTGCTGGATCCCGGGAAAGAAAGCGCTGCCGGAACCATAGAAAGGCTGCAAGGCATTGGCGGGCGCTGCGGCATGAGCACCATGAATTACAACATGCTGGATTCGTCTTATATCCACACCGTCAAAAACGCCGGCTTCGAAGTGCAGGCTTCCATTTTCCCGGCGCGTCATACGCAGAGGGCCACCGGCGACGGCGTCACCATCCAGTTGTCGGACTTCTACTGGTACCAGACGCAGGGCCGCAAAGCCGTCGCTTCCCTGAACGAGAAGGGCTTGAAACTCTCCGAGGGAGAAAGTTTCGCCTGGGCGGAAGAGGCCCCGGAGTATGCCGCCGCCACCCTGGAACTGACGTTCTCGGGCACCCTCGAAATCACGTTCTGCGGAAAAACCTTCACCCTTGCCCACGGGCAGCAGAAAAAGCCGGAAACCTTCGGCCTCCGGCTTTTCAAATCGGACCCGGAATTGAGCCTGAAGGCCCTTGGGCCGACAGACATCCAGTCCCTTTCAGTCAATTTGTACGCTATCTAGTTTCCGCGCTTCCTACTTCTTTCCGAAGAGGCTGCCGAGGATACTGGTGGCTGCGCCCAGAAGACCCGAGCCGGCACCGCCCTTGAGGGAGAGGAGGATGTCGTTGAGGTCAACGTCGCCGTCACCGTCCTGGTCCTTGATGAAGCCGGAGAGTTTGGTCATGATTCCGGGAATGAGGCCGGCAAGAACCGGAGCCAGGCTGCCCAGGTTCAGTTTGCTCAGCACATTCTTGTTGAAGAGGTTGCCGGCGAGTGCGGTGATGTCGCTGGTGGCGGCATCGGCCTTTCCGGTAAAGATGCTCTTGATTTCATCCAGGCCGCCGGCCTTGGCGGCTGTCTGGGTGAGGGAGCCCAGAATGGAACCCGAAAGACCACTGAGGACCTGATCTTTCACATTGGCAGGGATTTCCACCTTGCCGGCAGCCGAATTGACAAGCTGCCCGATGATGTCATTGATGTTAGCCATAATTGTAGTTCGAATTTTGTTCTCAAAGATACAAAAATTCTTCCAAAAAACAATTCTGCAAATTTTTTTAATTTTTTGTTGTAATTCAATAAATATTTATTATCTTTGCCAAAGAAACCAAATTAAACTGCTTTATGATTGCAACTTGGTGGGCTGGACTCAGCCTCGTTATGAAAATCCTCTGGGGCGTCACCCTGACCGCATCCCTTATTTTCATCATTCAAAGCATCCTCACCTTTGTCGGGGCCGATGCCGACTCCGATTTCGACCTCAACATGGATGTGGATACATCCCTGGACGGGAGCGACCTCTCCAATATTGACGGCGGGGCCAACCTGTACACTTTCCGCAACCTTGTGAACTTCGTCCTGGGCTTCGGCTGGAGCGCCATCCTCCTGCAGGAATCCATTCCTTCCACGGCCCTCAGGATTACCGTCTCCGTGGTCGTCGGCATCGCCTTGGTGGCTGCCGTGATGTACATGTTCAAATGGCTTTCCGGCATGCAGCAGAGCGGCAACATCAACCTGCAGAAGTCGGCCGCCGGCTGTGAGGGGAAGGTCTATCTCACCGTTCCTGCCGCCCGCGGCGGGGAAGGGAAGGTGCAGATTACCATCAGCGGGGCCGTCAGGGAGTACAACGCCGTCACGGAAAGCGAGACGCCCCTGAAAACCGGCACTCCGGTGCGCGTGGTGGACGCCATCAATGCCAATACGGTTCTAGTCGAAGAAAATAACAGTTATACCATCTAATTATGAACACATTGTATCTGATTCTCATTGCCGTAGCCATCGCGTTCGTAACGCTGGCGGCCATTCTGAGGCGCTATCGCCGCTGCCCTTCCGACAAGATTCTTGTCATCTATGGTAAGACGGGCAAGAATGCCCACGGAAGCATTTCATCGGCCCGCTGCATCCACGGCGGCGCTGCCTTCATCTGGCCTGTCTTCCAGGATTATGCCTTCCTGGACCTCAAGCCCATCTCTATCGAGTGCAATCTCACCAACGCCCTTTCCAAGCAGAACATCCGCGTGGACGTTCCCTGCCGCTTCACCGTGGGTATTTCCACCGACCCGGAGAACATGACCAACGCCGCGGAGCGTCTGCTGGGCCTTTCCGTGGACAGCATCCAGAGCATCGCCACGGACATCCTGTTCGGCCAGTTGCGTCTGGTGATCGCCACCATGGACATCGAGGAAATCAACGCCGACCGTGACAAATTCCTCGCCAACGTCTCTACCAATGTGGAGGCGGAACTGCGCAAGATCGGCCTCAAACTCATCAACGTGAACGTGACCGATATCCGTGACGAATCCGGCTACATCGAGGCCCTGGGTAAGGAAGCCGCCGCCAAGGCCATCAACGACGCCAAGAAGAGTGTGGCCGAGCAGAACCGTTACGGTGAAACCGGTAAGGCCCTGGCCGACAAGGACACCCGTATCAACGTGGCTGCCGCCGATGCCGATGCCGTGAAGGGTGAGAACAGCGCCAAGATCGAAATCGCCAACTCCGACGCCCTCCGCCGTCAGAAGACCGCCGAGGCCGACCGTCTGGCCGTCGCTGCCGAAAAGGTGCAGGCCGCCAAGGCCCTGGAAGAAGCCTACCAGAGCGAGCGCGACGCCGAACTGGCCCGTGCCGCCCGTGAAGAGGCCACCCAGAAGGCCAACATCGTGGTCGCTGCAGAAATCGACAAACAGAAGAAAATCATCGAGGCCGAGGCCGAAGCCGAGCAGATCCGCCGCAAGGCAAAGGGTGAGGCCGACGCTATCTTTGCCAAGATGGACGCCCAGGCAAAGGGTATGCTGGAAATCCTGACCAAGCAGGCCGACGGTTTCAAGAACCTGGTGGGAGCCGCCGAAGGCGATGCCCAGAAGGCCGTCCTGATGATGATTGCCGACAAGCTGCCCGAACTGGTGAAGACCCAGGTCGAGGCCGTCAAGGGCATCAATATCGACAAGGTGACGGTCTGGGATGGCGGAAACGGTGCCGACGGCAAAACCGCCACTTCCAATTTCATTTCCGGGTTGATGAAATCCGTTCCCCCGCTGGATGACCTCTTCAAGATGGCCGGCATGGAACTGCCGTCCTACCTGAAGGGCCAGAAACCGGAGGAACAAGCTGCAGGAGAAGAAAAATAGCCTGTCATGCCCATTATTATCAATATCGATGTTATGCTGGCCCGCCGGAAAATGTCTTCCGGCGAGTTGGCGCAGAAAGTGGGTATCACCCCCGCAAACCTTTCCATCCTCAAGTGCGGAAAGGCCAAGGCGGTCCGCCTGAGCACGCTGGAGGCGTTGTGCCGCGCCCTGGACTGCCAGCCCGGTGATATCCTGGAATACAGACCTGAAGAATGATGAAAAAGTATTGTCTGATCAGTCTGCTGCTTCTCGTCCTGTCCCTTGTCCGGGGACAGGCGCAGGAAGCGTTCTATCCCAACCACCCGTTACCGCAGCACCCCGACACGCTCCGGATCCTGGCCATCGGCAACTCTTTCTCCGATGACGCTACGGAGTATCTGCCCGGCCTGCTGGAGGCCGCCGGCATCCGCAATGTCATCCTGGGCCGGCTCTATATCGGCGGATGCACGCTGGAGCGGCATTGCAACGAGTTTGAAACCCAGGGACACGAGTACGTGTACCGGAAGTCCGTGGCCAACCGCTGGGAAACCGTCAAGCGTTACCAGGAGGGAAGTTTCATGGACGGTCTGGGCGACGAGCCCTGGGACATCATCACCTTGCAGCAGGGTTCGCCCAAAAGCGGCCGCTGGGACAGTTATGACCCCTGGCTGCCGAAACTGATCGGGATTGTCCGTCAGAACTGCCTGAATCCCAATGCCGCCATCGTGTGGCACCAGACCTGGGCCTATGCACAGGACTATGACAACCGCAGTTTCGCCAATTACACCTATGATCAGGATTTGATGTACCGCTGCATTGAATCCTGCGTAAGGAAACTGCGGAAGGATTACGACATCCCCGTGGTGATTCCTTCCGGCGTAGCGGTGCAGAACCTGCGTGCGGGCAAACTGAAAACCGCCCGGGAATTCACCCGTGACGGCTTCCACATGGATTATAAGTATGGCCGCTATGCCACGGCCTGCGTCTGGTTCGAAACCCTGATCCGGCCGGTTTTCGGCGTCAGCGTCAAGGGCAATGTTTTCCGTAACCAGGGAACGGAGAACGAAATCACCGAAAAAGAAGCCCGGACGCTGCAGAAAGCGGCGGTCCGGGCCATCAGGTATTGGAAGTAAGTCCCTATTTCATCACAAACAGCAATTCGCCACCATCCTTTATGTCCGCATAACGGATGGTGGTTCCTTTTATCTTCTGTCCGTTCAGATAGACGGCTTTCACATAGACGTGCTCCTTCGACCAGTTTTTGGTGTGGACCCGCAGGATGCCTCCGCCCGAAAGACGCACGCTGAGACCGGGGACGCAGGGGGAGCCCAGTTCATATTCGTCGCTTCCGGGGCACACGGGGTAGAAGCCCATGCAGTTGAAGATGTACCAGGCGCTCATCTGTCCGCAGTCGTCGTTGCCGCTCAGGGCGTCGGGCGTATTGCCGTAGAAGTGGTCGGCCACGTAGCGGACCCATTTCTGGCAGGACCGGGGCTTGCCCAGTTTGTTGTAAAGGTACAGCACATGGTGGCAGGGCTCGTTTCCGTGCCAGTATCCGCCGATACGTCCCCAGATGTCATGGGCGCCCGGGATGTCGTCGCTCATCTCCAACTCGAAAAGGCTGTCCAGGCGCTTCAGGAGAAAGTCTTTGCCGGCGATGTCCATATAGTCTTCGAAAGCGTGGGGCACCGTCCAGGTGTACTGCATGGTAAAGCCTTCGGTGATGTCCCCCCAGCCGTGGACGCTGTTGGGCCCCTGGTAGTCGATGGGGGCGAAGGGCGTGCGCCAGTTGCCCTGGGAATCCCTTCCGCGCATGTATTTGGTCTCAGGGTCTATCAGGTTGCGGTAATTGCGGCTGCGGCCGATGAAAAACGCGTAATCTTCCTCGTGTCCCAGCAGTTTGGCCACCTGGGCGATGCACCAGTCGTCATAGGCATATTCCAGCGTCTTGGAGACCGATTCCTTCTCTTTGTCGAAGGGAACGTAGCCCAGGGCGGTGTATTCGGGGATGCAGTCGTAGTGGGGATTGGTGGCGGTGGTTTTCATGGCCTGGTAGGCCCGCTCGTAATCGAAGCCTTTCACGCCCTTGAGCATCATGTCGGCGAGCACCGAGCAGGCATGGTATCCGATCATGCACCAGGTTTCCCCGCCATAGAAGGACCAGATGGGCAGCATCTTCTCCGTGCTCTTGTCGAAGTGGGCCAGCATGGAATTGGCGATATCGGCCTGCAGCGGCTGGTTCACCAGGTTCAGCAGGGGATGGAAGGCCCGGTAGGTGTCCCAAAGCGAGAAAGTGGTGTAGTTGGTCCATCCTTCGGCCTTGCCGATGGTTTTGTCGTGCTCCCGGAAGCGTCCGTCGGCATCCTGGAACAGGAAAGGATGCTGGGCCGTACGGTACACGCTGGTGTAGAAGGTTTCCCGGGTGGCCCGGTCACAGGCGGGGTCCAGCCGGTATTTGCCGAGTTCTTTCTCCCACAGGGTCTCGGCAGCGCTGCGTACCTCGTCGAAACTCTTCCCTTCCACTTCCTGGAGGTTAAGGAGCGCCCCGTCTGTGCCCACGGCCGATACGGCTGTGCGCACCGTCACCTGCTGCCCCTCGGTGGTGCTGAACCGGACGCAGGCTTGGAGCCCCCGTCCCCAGGCCTCGAGGCTGCTGCGGAAGCGTTTGGTGTTGTAGATGACAGGCTGCCCTTCCTGCAGAATCACGAAATCCCGGATGGGCTCCGAAAAACGGGCGGCGAAATAGACATAGCGGTCCGGGTTCCATCCGGCCACGACTTTGCTGCCGATGAGGGTGTATTCGTCCAGCAGGCGCACCGACGCCCACTCGCATTTCCAGCGGAGCGTGTGGCTTAGGTCCACCATGACAAAGGCGGAGTCGGCGGCCGGATAAGTGAAGCGGAAAATGCCGCTGCGGGACGCGGCCGTCATTTCGGCCTTTACGCCATAATCCAGCAGGTCAACCGTATAGTAGCCGGGAGAAGCGGCTTCCCGCTCGTGGCTGTAGCGGGAACGGTAGCCGCTGTCGGGGTCTTCGTCCGTGCCGGTGGCCGATTTCAGCGTGCCGGTGCCCGGCACAAAGAGAAAGTCTCCCAGGTCGGGGATGCCGGTACCGCTGAGGTGCGTAAGGCTGAATCCCATGATGGTGGGCTTGTTGTATTTGTAGCCGGCCGCCACGTCGTAGTCGAAATCGTCGGTGTCGGGGCTGATCTGGATGCCGCCGAAGGGAATCTGCGCGCCGGGATAGACATTTCCGAAGCCGTCAGTGCCGATGAAGGGATTGACATAGTCGATCAGGCGCTCCTGTGCATAGCAGAGGGTGCAGCCCAGGAGGGCAAGGGCGATAACAATTTTTCTCATAGCGAGTAGGGTTTGGTGTCTGCAGAGGTGCCGCGGCGCTTGTTGGGCGTGCGGCCCATGGTGAATTCCAGCGTGCCGCCCTGTGACAGTTCTTCATGCGTCAGATAGAGGCGGCCCAGCGGCTTGCCGTTCAGTTTGACGGCCTTCACGTACCGGTTGGTGTCGCTGACGCCGGGAGCCTTGACCTCCAGGACATGGCCGTTCTCCATCCGGAGCCTTACATAGGGAAGGTAAGGCGCCCCGATGACATATTGGTCGGTCCCGGGGCAGACCGGGTAGAATCCCATGACGGAGAAGATGTACCAGGCGCTCATCTGACCGCAGTCGTCGTTGCCGCCCAGGCCGCGGATTTCGGGCTTGTAGAAGCGGTTGATGATTTCCCGCAGCCAGTACTGGGTTTTCCAGGGCTGGGAAGTCCAGGCATAGAGGTAGGGGATATGATGGCTGGGCTCGTTGCCATGGACATAGCCGCCCAGCAGGCAGTCTTCGGAGACGTCTTCATTGTCGGCATAGCAATACTCGGGAAGATGCGTGCCGAAAAGGTCGTCGAGGGTGGCGACAAAATGCTTGTCCCCGCCCATCAGTTCCATGATGCCGTTCACGTCCTGGGGCACGTGGAAGGAGAAGTTCTGCGAATTACCTTCGATGAAGCCCTGGCCGACAGTTTGCTTGATGTCAAAATCGGGCTTGAAGCGGCCGTCGGCATACCGGGGACGGGCCAGGCCGATGCTGCCGTCAAAGACGTTGCGGTAGTTGGCGGCACGCTCATAATACTGCCGGGCCGTTTCCCCGTCTCCCAGCCTTTCGGCCGCGGCGGCGATGGCCCAGTCGTCATAGGCATATTCCAGGGTGTTGCTGGCAGCCGTGGAAGTGGCTTCCAGAGGCACGTAACCCAGTTTGATGTATTCCCCAAGTCCTCCGTACCAGGGAACGTTGGAAGTGGAGACCATGGCCTGCAGGGCTTCCTTCCCGTCTATCTTGAGCCCCTTGGCGATGGCGTCGGACAGGACGCTCACGCTGTGGTAGCCCGTCATGCACCAGTTTTCGTTGGCCATGTGGCTCCAGACGGGAAGCATCCCGTGTACGCTCTGCCGGTAATGGGCCAGCATGGAGGCGATCATGTCTTCGTCGCGGTGCTGTTTCACGAGGGCCAGGAAAGGATGTTCCGCCCTGTAGGTGTCCCACAGGGAGAAAACGGTGTAGTTGGTAAAGCCTTCGGCCCGGTGCAGTTCGTGGTCCAGGCCCCGGTACAGGCCGTCCACGTCCATGTACACGGACGGGTTGATCATGGTATGGTAGAGCGAGGTGTAGAACATGGTCTTGTCCTGCTCGCTGCCTTCAATCTCCATGCAGGAGAGTTCCTGCTCCCAGGCCTGCTCGGCCTCGGTGCGAATGCGGTCGAAGTCTTTGTTCCCGGCTTCGGCCTCCAGGTTCTTGAGGGCGCCGGTGGTGCCGGTGGCCGACAGGCCCACCTTTACGGTAATCTCCGGCGTGGCGGCCGTGTCAAAGCGGAACCAGGCGGCCAGCTTGCGGCCGGCCATCTCCGGGAAGTTGCGGTACTGGGGGAACTTGGCATAACCGCCCTTGTAGTAAACCGGCGCCTTGTCCTGGTAGCCGTAATCCACGATGGGGCTGGAGAAACGGATGGCGAAATAGGTGTAGTTGGTGCGTGCCCATCCGTTGGTGATGCGGTAACCGGTGATGAGGGTGGGACTTTCCACCCTGACTTCGGCCCACAGGGTTTTCCCGTCATAGTTGTAGATGCCGTGGTCCAGGTCCAGGACAATGTGCCCGTCCTTTCCGGAAGGGAAGGTGTAGCGGTGCACCCCCACCCGTTGGGTGGCCGTCAGTTCCACCTGGATGCCGCTGTCTTCCAGTTTCACCTCGTAATGGCCGGCTCCGGCCGATTCATTCGCGTGGCTGAAGCGCTGGCGGTAGCCTTCATCCGGGTTTTCCGCCGTGCCCGGGGTGAGCCGGATTTCCCCCGTTCCGGGCATCAGCAGGATGTCGCCCAGGTCTGAGTGGCCCGTCCCGCTGAAATGCGTGTGCGAAAAGCCCACGATGGTGCAGTCTTCATACTGGTAGCCGGCGCAGTACTCGTAGGTGCGCGGCTGGTAGGTTCCCTTGATGTTGTGGGGAATCATTTCCGTGTCGGGAGACAACTGTACTCCGCCAAAAGGTACGCAGGCTCCGGGGAAGGTGTGCCCCATTCCGGCGGTGCCGATGAAGGGATTGACATATTGGACGTGCTGGGCCCGGAGGCCCCAACCCAGGCCCAGAAAGCAGGCCAGAAGTAAAAAATGCTTTTTCATACTTCAAATATAACGTTTTTTTCGTTAACTTTATACCATGAAATGTTTTCGTCCTTTCTTCTGGCTTTTAACGCTTCCATTCTTTTGTGCCTGCGGGCGGCAGGCCGGGCGTTTTGATGAGAGTGCCATCGTCCTGAACCTGGGGGTCATCAGCGACACGCATATCGGAAACGGATACGGTTCCGAGGAGAAATTCCGCGAGGCCCTCACGCAGCTTTCCGAGGCCGCACAGGGCCCTCTGGCCGGTGTCCTGGTGTCCGGAGACCTTGTAAACAATGCCTCCGTCCCGCAGATTGTCACCTATAAGGAAATCTATGAATCCGTCTTGAATCCCCTGGAGGTTCCCATGGTTTATACGGTGGGCAATCACGACATGAATCCCGACTACCGCTGGACGGACCAGAGCGTCGCCCGGAATGCGGCGTTCCGCACCATCTTCGGGGAGGATTATTTCCGGACCGACCAGGACCCCGTCATGCGCGATTCGCTGGAGTGCCGGCACTGCGTCATCGGCCCTTATCATGTCCTTTGCATTACGCCGGACAATACCAACCCCATCACGTATGCCCCCGCGGCCCTGGAGTGGCTGGAGAATCGCCTGAAGGAACTGGCCGGGGCCCAACCGGACCGCTATATCATCCTCCTTACCCATCCCATGCTTTACGGAACCTGCTACGGTTCCCTGCTGCAGGACACCTACACCCGGCTGGGGGATTACTGGGCCACAAAGCAACTGGCCGGCATCCTCTCGCGCTATCCCCAGGTGATTACTTTCAGCGGTCACCTCCATTTCCCCCTGAACGACCCCCGCAGCATCTGGCAGGGCGGCTTCACGGCGGTGGGAACCGCTTCCACCAGTTATATGGCCATCGACAACGGCGGATACGAGGATATGGCCACCGTCACCACCATGAAGGGGGCCGGACAGTTCTCGCAGGGCCTTCTGCTGCAGTTCGACAAGAAGGGAAACGCCCGTCTCACGCGCATGGATTTCTATCATAAGGCGCCCATCGGAGAGCCCTGGGAACTGAGCGCCCCCCGCAAGGACCGTTCCCACCTGGAACGCTACAGGCATGAAACCCTCCAGGCGCGCAATACGCCTCCGTCCCTGTCCACCGCCGAATTCAAGGACGGAAAACTGTGTTTCCAGGCCGGAAAGGACGATGAATTCGTACACCATTACCTGATTGACATCGACCGGGCCGGAGAGCCCGTCGCCAGCAAAAAAATCCTGTCCGATTTTTACCGCGCTCCGCTTCCGTCCGGGATGAAACCCCTCTACGAACTTCCGCTGGCAGCGCTGGAGGCAGGGGAGTACACGGCCCGGATCGTGGCCGTGGATTCCTGGGATGCCGTCAGCGAGCCCCTTGTCTGTCATTTCCAAGTACAATAATCCTAAAAAAAGCTTTTGATATGTTAGCCACTTTATTGATTTCGGCCATCTTGGGCCTTTCGCAGCCGCCCGTCGTCCCCGTCGTGGAAGAGGGCATCAAAGGCTACGTGCCTTCTGCGGCCGTCGTCGCTGCCAAGGAGCAGTTCCGGGACGACAAGTTCGGCGTTTTCATCCACTGGGGTGTCTATTCCATGCTGGCCCAGGGAGAATGGGTGATGCATCAGCAGAACGTTCCCTATGAGGAATATTCCCAGTATCCCGGCGGTTTTTATCCGTCCCGTTTCGACGCCGCCCAGTGGGTGCGCCAGATCAAGGCTTCCGGTGCCAAGTACATTACGATCACCTCGCGCCATCACGACGGGTTCTCCATGTTCGCCACCAAGGCTTCGCCCTACAATGTGGTGGATGCCACGCCTTTCGGCCGGGATCCCATCAAGGAACTGGCCGATGCCTGCCACGCCGAGGGAATCGGCCTCAATTTCTATTATTCGCTGCTGGACTGGGGCCGGGACGATTATCCCCGCGGAGACGGCAACCCCAAGGCCGATTATGCACACTATCTGGATTTCATGTGCGAGCAGATCACGGAACTGCTCACCCAGTACGGTCCCATCGGCTGCATCTGGTTTGACGGCGACTGGGCCAAGATCAAAAAGCCCGAGGAAGGGAAGGACCTGGTCGTGGACTTTGACTGGGGCTATGAACGCATCTACAAACTCATCCATTCGCTCCAACCTTCCTGCCTGGTAGCCAACAACCATCACCGCGTTCCCATCCCGGGAGAGGACATCCAGGTGTTCGAGCGCGACATCCCCGGTGAGAACGGGGCCGGTTACAGCCGCACCAGCCACATCAGCCAGGACCTGGCGCTGGAAACCTGCAAGACGCTCAACGACAACTGGGGGTACAATCTCAAGGATCCCAAGTGGAAGTCGGTTCCCGACCTGCTCCGTACCCTGGTGAGCATCGCCGGCCGCAATGCCAATCTGCTGCTCAACGTGGGTCCCGGGCCGGACGGCACCATCCCTGCCGGGAGCGTGGAGCGTCTCGCGGCCATGGGTGAGTGGATGGCGGCCAACGGAGAAAGCATCTACGGCACGCGTGCGACCCTGCTGAAGCCCCAGCCCTGGGGTGTGGTCACCCACAAGGAGGGAAAGATTTTCCTGCATGTGCTCGAAATGCCCGAGAACGGCACCATCACGCTTCCTTTCACCCTGAAGGTGAAGAAAGGGCATGTGAAGGCCTTCGGAAGCGGCACTCCGCTCCCGTTCAAGAAAACCAAGACCGACTTTACCGTGCAGGTTCCGGCCGATGCCGACTGCAGCACGGACTACATCATTGAAATCGACCTGTAAAAACCTTTCCCCATCATGAAAAAAACCTTGTTCATCCTGGCTGCGCTCTGCTCGCTGTTTGCCTGCAGCCGGCCCCAGACCCCTCTGAAAGTCATGACCTTTAACGTCCGCATGGGCGTTGCCAACGATCAGGAAAACTCCTGGCCGAACCGTCGCAAGGCCGCCGCCGACATGATCCTGGACCAGGCCCCCGCCGTGTTCGGCGTGCAGGAAGCGTTTGATTTCCAGTTGGATTATTTCCTGGAGCAGTGCCCCAAGTACCAGTGTGTGGGCGTGGGACGTGAAGACGGCAAAAAGGAAGGGGAACACATGTCGGTTTTCTACGATACCACCCGCATCGCCCTTCTGGACTGGGGAACCTACTGGCTCTCTGAAACCCCCGACGTCCCTTCGCTGGGCTGGGATGCAGCCTGCCGCCGCACCGCTACCTGGACGCTGCTGAAAGACCTCTCCTGCGATAAGGAATTCTACTTTGTGAACACGCACCTGGACCACGTAGGACAGGAAGCGCGTCGCAAGGGCCTTGCCCTCATCGTGGACCGGATCGGCCAGATGAATCCGAAGGGATTCCCCATGATCCTCACCGGAGATTTCAATGTGTACCCGGACGATCCCTGCCTCACCGAGTTGAGAACCATGATGACGGACGCCTGGGAAACGGCTCCGGAAATTGACGAAGGACCCACCTGGCACGGCTGGGGCACGGTGTCCGGTACCCGCCATATCGACTATATCTTCTACAGCGGCTACCAAAAGTGCACCAGCCTCGTGCGGCTCACGAAGTCTTATGACAATGTGCCCTTCGTCTCCGACCATTATCCCGTGATCGCCGTGCTGGAATAGACTTCAGGATATGTTACTGTTTCTGGCAATCACCATCGGCGGCCTTTTGGGCAACGCCATCGACGCAGGCTACAACGGACGCCTTTCGCAGTATATCACGGGTCCGGACAGTTATGCGATCCGTCTTTTCAGCCCGGAAATGGTGGCGCAGGGAAAAGGCGGATGGCAGGGGGAGCACGCCGGCAAGTGGATGTACACCGCCGCAAAGGCTTATGAGCGCACCGGAGATCCTGTGCTGAAGGAAAAACTGGTCTCCGTAGCCGACTACCTGGTCTCCCGCCAGGAAGAGAATGGCTACCTGGGCTGTTACCGGGAAGACAAACGCTACTACCATCGGCCCGGTCCCGAAGAAATGAAGGTGGACTGGGACACCTGGATCATGGCGTACCTCATGAAAGGCTTCACCGAGGCAAGCATCGCCCTGGACCAGCCCCGATATGCCGACTGTGCCCTCCACATTGCCGAATTCCTGCATTGGACGGTCTTTGAACAGGGCATCAAGATTGCCCAGACGGGGCAGCACAGCGGCATGGCCGGATGCGGCATCCTGGATCCCCTCTGCGACCTCTATCTCCTGAGGCCGGTCCCGGTGGTGAAGGAACTCATCGACCGCTGCATCTTCGAGCTGGACGATACGCCCTGCCTCCAACTGATCAGCCTTGCCCGGAAGGGCTACGACGTATCCCTGATCGGCAACGGGAAAATCTATGAGATGAACCGCTGCCTCACGGGAATGGCCAAGGCCTACCGGCTGTTCGGGGACGAGCGTCTGCTGGAAGCCTGCACCAATGCCTGGGAATGCATCCGCAGCACCCACCTGACCACCCTGGGCGGCCCCTGGGGCGGCATAAACTATTGCTGGGAGTTGTTCAACCGCCCGGCCGAGTGGGCCCCTTATGAATGTACCGAAACCTGTTCGGTGATGGAATGGATGCATTTCACCTGGGAAATGCTGCGCATCAGCGGAGACGGAAAATATGCCGGGGAACTGGAAAAGACTTCCTACAATGCCCTGATGGCCGCCAGGGCCGAAGACGGCCTGCGCTGGGAATACTACGTACGGACCAACGGAGAACTCACCCCCAGAGGGGACTGGGCCTGCTGCTGGAGCAGCGGAATGACGGCCCTGGAAGACATCCCCGTTTACATGTACGAAACCCGGAAAGACGGCCTGTATGTGAATATCATCTCCGAATCTTCCTACGAGGCATCGGTGAAGGGCCAGCCGGTACGGCTTTCCCAGACTTCCGATTATGCCCGAAGCGGCAAGGCCGACTTCAAGGTGGACGGCCGCGGCCGCTTCACCCTGGCCGTGCATCGGCCCGAATGGGCGGAATCCTTCACGGTGAGAATCAACGGAAAGCCGCTGCAGGCGAAGGAAAAGGACGGGTATATCCGCGTCAAACGCATGTGGCAGGAGGGCGACCGCCTGGAGATTGATTTCCCCTTCGGAATCCGCAGCCTGGAAAAGAGTTGGGAATATCGTAATGCCGGCAAAAACGAGTACAATTTTTCCAATTGGTACAACGGCTTTACGCGTCACTATGTCACTTTCTGCGCCGGCCCGCTGGTCTATGCCACCAACCACGCGGACAGTTTCGAGAACCCGGATCCCCTGAAACTCACGCGCGAGGAGATCGCCGGGGCGCGCCTTTCCTCCGACGGATCCCTCCAGGTCGGAGATTTGTCCCTAAAACCCATTGCGCTGATGCCGCCTTTCGACGATGGCCCGCAGTGGCGTACAACCTGGTTTCAGATCATACAATAATTTAATAGCACCTAAAAAAGATGAAGAAATTACTCAGACTTGCATTCTCCCTGGCCTTGGCCGGCGCTTTTTCCTTGTCGGCTGTCGCCAAGGACTATTCCGTCACCGACTTTGGTGCAAAGGCCGACGGTGAAACCCTCAACACCGCCATCATCCAGGCCGCCATCGACTACATCTCCTCCCATGGCGGCGGCCGGCTCGTTTTCAAGGGCGGAGATTTTGTGACCGGATCGATCTACATCAAATCCGACGTCACCCTGCACATCGAAGAAGGCGCCCGTATCCTGGGTTCCCTCAATCCCTGGGATTACGTCCGTGACAAGGATGCCAACTGGACCGCGCTGATTTTCTCGGTCAAGCAGAAGAACATCGGCATCACCGGGAAAGGCGAGGTCAACTGCCGCGGTTTCCTGGTGGCCACCAAAGGCGTGGACTATGTCCATATGGGGCTGATCGAGGATCCGCTCAAACTGGACCGTCTGCAGGAAAGCAAACGCCCCGAGAATCTTCATTTCTACAAGTGCGAGGGCATTACCATCAAGGACATTACCCTTCGCGATCCGGCCAGTTGGAACCAGCAGTACGACAAATGCCGTAACATCCTGGTCGATGGCGTGAAGGTGGATGCCAAGTCCTACTGGAACAACGACGGAATCGACATTGTGGACTGCTCCGACGTGATTATCCGCAACTGCGACTTCGACGCCGCCGACGACGTGTACTGCTTCAAGAGCCACAGCAAGGACGGCGTTTCCGAGAACATCCTGGTGGAAAACTGCCGCGGCCGCTCCAGCGCCAACGGCATCAAATTCGGCACCTTCACCCTTGGAAAATTCAAGAACTTCACCTTCCGCAACATCTATATCTACGATACTTACCGCTCGGCCATCACCATCGCCACGGTGGACGGCGCCCAGATCGAAGATATCCTGATCGATGGCGTGAAGAGCATCAACACCGGCAACCCGATCTTCATCCGTACCGGCTCCCGCCGTCCCGGTGACAATCCTTACATGAAGAACATCGTCATCAAGAACGTCTATGCCGAGGTTCCCATCGAGAAACCGGATGCGGGCTACATGTACGAAGGCCCGGTGGAGGACCTGCCCCGCAACGTCTGTCCCAGCGGCATCCAGGGCATCCCCGGAATGCCCATCCAGAACCTGACCCTGGAGAACATCGAGATTGTCTATCCCGGCAAGGCCGACCCTGACTACGCTTATTGCGGAACCTCCAAGGCCGAACTGGAGGCCATCCCCGAACTGGAGCAGAGTTACCCCGAGTTCTCCAACTGGAAGGAACTTCCCGCCTGGGGCTTTTATATCCGCCACGCCGAGAACCTGGTGATGAAAAACGTGAAGATCAGCGTCAAGGATGTCGATTACCGTCCCGCCATCGTGGCCGATGACGTGAAAGGCCTCACCCTGCAGGGCGTCCAGATCCAGCAAAGCGACGCGCCCAAGGGCAAGAAGCAGATCATTACCAACAACGTGAAGAAGTTCAAGAACAAAAAATAATGAAAGCCGAAATGAAAAAGATCATTGCAACCGTCCTCGCCGCGCTCGTGTGCTTCGGCGCATTTGCCCAGGATAAGGAATATCAGGCTTCCTATTTCGGAATCAAGAGCAACGGCATCATCGACAATACCACCAGCATCCAGAAAGCCATTGATTTCATTGCCGAGAAGGGGGGAGGCACCCTCACTTTCTGCGTAGGCCGCTATGTCACCGGCGCCGTGTACCTGAAAAGCGGCGTGAACATCCGCCTGGATGCCGCGGCCGATATCATCGGCTCGGAAAATATCCATGACTACAAGGGCCAGAAAGCCATTTTCAATGCCATCGGCGTGGAGAACGTCAAGGTCTATGCCACCCGCGGCAACGGAGTCGTGGACGGCCGCGCCCCTCTTGTACTCAAGAGTTACGAAGACCAGAAGGCAAAGGGTTTCATCGGCGCGGACACGCCCGTTCCCACCCTCTTCTACTTCGAAAACTGCAAGGGCATCGTTCTGGACAAGGTCCTGTACCGCAATCCCGCGACCCCTGGAAAATTCTACGAATCAGTCAACAGTGAAATCAGTGTAACAGGATGCTTTACCGATACGCATTAGTCCTCGGTGCGCTGCTTCTGGCATGTTGCGCACAGCAACCCTCCCAGCCGCAGGAGGTTACCCTTGAAAAGACTGTCCTCATGGACAAAATCCGCGGCGCCTGGGCCGGACAGGTCATCGGCTGCACTTATGGCGGCCCTACGGAGTTTAAATTCGCCAATTTCATCCCCGACGGCATGCCCATCGACTGGCATGACCACATCGTGAAATGGTGGTACGACCACAGCCCCGGTCTGTACGACGATGTCTATATGGACCTTACCTTCGTGGAAGTGTTTGAAAAAGAGGGACTTGACGCGCCAGTGGAATCCTTTGCAAGGGCTTTTGCCGATGCCGGCTACCCCTTGTGGCACGCCAATCTCCAGGCCCGCTACAACATCCGCGCGGGGATCATGCCTCCCGAATCCGGCCATTGGCGCCACAACGCCCATGCCGATGACATCGACTTCCAGATCGAGGCCGATTATGCCGGCATCATGGCTCCGGGCATGGTGAACGCCGCAACGCATTATACCGACGAAATCGGCCATATCATGAATTATGGCGACGGCTGGTATGGCGGCGTTTATGTGGCGGCGATGTATGCCCTGGCCTTTGTCAGCGACGACATCCCCTTTATCGTGAGCGAAGCCCTCAAGGCCGTTCCCCAGGAGAGCCGGTATTACAAGTGCATCAATGACGTCATCCGCTGGTGGAAGCAATACCCGGACGACTGGCATCTGACCTGGGCGCTGGCCAATGAGCACTACGGCTACGATGTCGGCTGCCCCAGCCAGTTCAGTTCCTCTTTCAACATTGACGCGGTGATCAACAGCGCCTATATTGTGATCGGCCTCCTGTACGGAAACGGGGATTTCTACCGCACCATCGACATTTCCACCCGCTGCGGTCATGATTCGGACTGCAATCCGGCCTCGGCCGGAGGTGTCCTTGGCACCATCCTGGGTTTCGACAAGATTCCGGAAAAATGGAAAACCCCCATTTATGAGGTGGAGGACATCAATTTCAAATACACCGACATTTCGCTGAACCGTGCCTGTCAGATGAGTTTCGACCAGGCGCTGAAGGTGATTGAACTCAATGGCGGTTCCGTCGGGGAAAACGCTGTCACCATCCAGACCCAGACTCCGCAGCCCGTGCGCCTGGAGCAGAGTTTCGAGGGGCATTGGCCGGTTTCCAAGCAGGGTTTCAACAAGACCTTCGAGCAGATTGGAGCGTTCACTTTTGAAGGCAAAGGCGCTGTCTTTACCTACCGCTTCGTACTGCCGCAGGGCTACGATGTGACCGATTACAAGGCCAATGTGGAAGTCATGTTGGACGGCTCGCTGTACAAGACGGTCTCTCTTCCCACTTCCGGAAACGGAAGGAATACGGAGATTTGCGAGATTTGGGACCTTCCGCTCAGAGAGCACAAAGTATCCTTCAACTGGACCAACAAGCCTTCTGATGTCGAATTGATTGTCGGCTTTGTCATCATTTACTCCGACAAATAATGAAAAGATTCCTACTGACCCTGGCCGTCATCACGGCCTGCCTGCCCCTTATGGGCGGAAACAATCGGAAAGTCCTGGAAGCCTTCCGGAATCCGGACGATGCCTATCGGCCCTATGTGCGCTGGTGGTGGAACGGCGATAAGGTGACGGCCGATGAAATCCGGCGCGAACTGAACCTCCTGAAGGAAGCCGGCATCGCCGGCGTGGAGATCAACCCCGTGGCTTTTCCCGGAAAGGAGAACGAGGATGACCTCGGCATCCCTTCGCTCACCTGGCTCAGCGACGAGTGGATCGATATGCTGGGCGTGGCTTTTGACGAGGCCAAAAAACTGGGCATCACCTGTGACCTCATCGTGGGCTCCGGCTGGCCCTTCGGCGCCGAATCGCTGCCGAGGGAGGAACGGGCCTCCGTCATTCTCACCTACTGCGATTCCACGGCCAAGGCGGGTACCCTCTACGACCAGTCCCTGTTCCACGTCTTCAAGGAACTGGATCCCAAGGCGACGACACCCCATCCCAGCCGTACGCCCGAGCTCCTGAAGGTGCTGCTGGTCCCCGATCCCATCAACGACCTGTCCGAGGCCCGGGACATTACCGGACAAGTGAAGGACGGGCTCATCAACATGATGGTCCCGGAGGGCAAGTGGCAGGTTTATTACATGGTGAAATACAATTCTTTCGCCAGTGTCATTAACGGGGCGCCCGGTGCCGCCGGCCCCATCCTGGACCACATGAACGCCGTGGCGGTGCGAAAGTACCTGGACCGCATGTCCGACAAACTGGAGGCCCGTTTCGGCCCGCTTTCCCAGTACCTCCGCGCTTTCTTCGTGGACAGCATGGAGCTGGAAGGCGCCAACTGGACGGCCGATTTCGCCCGGGAATTCCGCCGTCGGCGCGGTTATGACATCCTGCCCTGGCTGCCGTTCACGATGTTCAAACTGCGCCGCCTGGGTGAGGTGGAAGACTTCAACTACGGCTGCGCCAAAGGCGAAAAGTTCCAGGACCAGGTGAACCGCGCCCGCTATGACTTCGAACTCACCAAGGCCGAACTCCTGGAGGAACGCTTCTTCAAAGTCTATCGGCAGTGGTGCAACGAGCACGGGGTGAAAGCCCGCGCCCAGGCCTATGGCTGCGGCTTTTTCCCACTGGAGACCTCTCTCACCGTCGATATCCCGGAAGGGGAGTCCTGGACCACCAACTGGCTCCGCCATGTGGTGGGCGAGGAGATGGGAGACGGAGACTACCGCCGCGGAAGGGCCTATACCATGATTGACAAGTATGTCTCGTCGGCCGCGCACCTGCAGGGCAAACGCCTGGTGAGTTGCGAGGAAATGACCAACACCTACAACGTTTTCTCCACCTCCCTGGAATATTTGAAAGTGGGCTCCGACATGAGTTGCATCTCCGGCATCACCCATTCGGTGTGGCACGGGTTCAATTATACGCCCAAGGATGCTCCGTTCCCGGGCTGGGTGCGCTATGGCAGTTACTACAACGAGAAAAACACCTGGTGGCCCTATTTCAGGCTCCTGAATGACTACCGGGCGCGCCTGGGTGCGCTGGTCCGCAATGCCGACATGTACACCGACATCGCCATCCTGCCGGCCAACGCCGACCTCTGGTCCACCATGGGCGTACAGACCGAACCCTTCCCCGTGAAACTGAACGTGCCCTACACCTCCCTGGTGTGGGAAGCCATCCACAAGAACGGCGGCGGGGCCGACTATGTGTCGGAACGCATCCTGGAAGGCGCTACCGTCAGGAAGGGAAAACTCTGCTACGGCCCCAAGGAGTACAGCGTGCTCTTCACCGTAGAGGTGCGGGGAACCACCGTTGCCGCCATGGAAAAGATCCGGGAATTCGTCCTGGGCGGCGGCCGGGTGTTCTGCATTGAAACCTATCCGGAGAAGTCCGTGGGCATGGCCGATGCCGCCGCCCGCGATGCCCGGGTGGCCGAAATCGTGAAGGAACTGGAACCGACCGGGCGCTTTGTCCGGCTGCCCAAGCCCGAAGACAACGCCTTCCTGGAATGGTATGCCGATATCATGCAGCAGTATTCGCTTCCGCACACGCTGACCATTTCCAGGCCGGACCGCTTCCTGCTCCAGAACCGTTATGTGATGGACGACGGCAGCAACTTCTTCCTCTTTGTGAATGCCAGCCGGCTGGAAGGGAAGAGCACCGACATCACTTTCCCCTCCGCCGTCACGCGCGGCCGCAAAGCCTGGCTGTACGACCCTGCCACCGGAAAACGCCATTCCCTGAAAATCCCTGCCGACGGAAAACTGCACTTCGATTTCGGCCCGTCCGAGAGTTTCGTCTTCATGTTTGACAAGATGGGAGGGAAGGCCCCCGAATGGAAGCCGGCTCCGGTGTCGGCCGAAGGGACGGAAATCAAAAACTGGAAGGTCAGTTTCGTCAATCCCGAAGTGCCGGATGTTCCGCCGGCCGTTCTGGACACCCTGGCCGACCTGAAGGACCTCCCGGACTATCAGAACTTTATGGGTACCGCCACTTATACGGCCACGGTGGAACTCCCTTCCGCCGGGCAGCTTCCCCGTTATCTGAACTTGGGAAAGGTGGGGTATATCGCCGAGGTTTCCGTCAACGGAAAACCCGCCGGACTTCACTGGTACGGGAATGCCGTACTGGAAGTGGGCGGGCTTCTGACTCCGGGTACCAATACCATTGAGGTAAAGGTGACCACCCTTATGAGCAACTACTTGCAGACACTCAAGGACAACCGGATGGTTCAGCGCTTTGTGCTGCGCCGCAAGACGCCGCTTATGCCTGCAGGTCTGATCGGCCCCGTGGTCCTTTACTGAACCTTCAGGGAAACCGACTGCAAGCCTTCATCCGCCGAAGTGGAGCCCAGCATGACAGTGAAGTCACCGGGCTCCACTTCCCATTTTTGTCCGGCGCCCCAGCAGGCGAGCATCGCAGGTGTGATCTCGAAGGTCAGCGTGGTGCTTTCGCCGGCCTTCAGGAAGGGCTTTTGGACGGCTTTGAGTTCCTTGACGGGACGGGTTACCGAGCCATATTCGTCGCGGATGTAAAGCTGTACGGTCTCGGCCCCGTCACGGGGACCGGCGTTGGTGAGCGTAATGCTGAGCCGGACGCTCTCGCCGGCTCCGATGACGCTCTTTTCCAGTTGCGGCTTCCCATATTCGAAACGGGTGTAACTGAGGCCGAAGCCGAAGGGGTATAGCGGTCCTTGCTCGGCGAGGGCGAAGTGGCGGGAGTACTGGGAATGCTTGTGGTTGTACACGCACTGGATCTGACCGGCATTGCGGGGGATGGTGACGGGCAGTTTTCCGGAAGGATTTACGGCTCCCGTGAGGATTTCGGCGATGGCTTGGCCGCCCATCTGCCCCGGCTCCCAGGTGTTTACAATGGCGTTTACGGCCTTGCTTCCGGCCGCCCATTCCACGCCCAGGGCGCGGCCGCTCATCAGCAGCAGCACCGTCGGGCGTCCGGAAGCCGCAACGGCTTCCAGCAGTTCCTGCTGCCGGCCGGGAAGGGCGATGTTGTCCCGGTCGCAGTTTTCGCCGCAGGTTCGGCCGAAGGAGGAATAGCGCTGGGAGTTGTCGCCGAGTACCAGGATGTTCAGCTCGGCCGTCCGGGCGAGGGATGCCGCTTTGGCAAGGCCGGCGTCATCCACTCCGGTGACGCGTCCGCCGAAAAACAGGGTGTCGATGCGGGCCTGGGGGAAGGCTTCCCGTAAGCCTTCGAACACGGTGATGACATCTTCCTCTTCCTGGGGCACCACCCAGTCTCCCAGTTGGGTCTGGCTGTCGGCATTGGGGCCGCAGAGGAAAATGCGGCTGTATGCGCCCAGGGGCAGGATTCCGTCATTTTTCAGAAGGACGATGCTCTCCCGGGCCGCTTCCAGCGACGTCTGGCGATGCGCTGCGTCGGCGGGGAAGCCCCTTTCGGCGGGCAGCGGGGGAATCGGGTCCTCGAAAAGGCCCAGCGCAAATTTGGCGGTCAGGATTTTCCCGGCGGCCTCGTCAATCCGTTTCTCGGGAATGCGCCCGTTCCGGACGCCCTGCAGGACGGTCTCGAAGTAGCGGTCTCCCTGCATGTGCATGTCAATGCCCGATTCCACCGAAAGCAGGAACGCTTCGTCCACGTCGGGAACCAGGTGATGCATGCTGTGCAGGCGCTCGATATCCATCCAGTCGCTCACCACAAAGCCATTGAATCCCAGTTCTTTGCGGAGGATGTCCTGCACCAGCCAGGGGTTGGCGTGGCAGGGAACGCCGTTCAGTTCATTGTGGGCGGTCATCACGGTGGCCACCCCGGCTTCCACGGCGGCCTGGAAGGGAGGAAGGTACACCTCGCGCATCTTTCGTTCGCTCATGTCCATGGGGGCGGCATTGAGTCCGCCGGCCGGTTCCCCGCCGCCGATCAGGTGCTTGGCGCAGGCGAGGACTTTCCCATCGGCGAATTGTCCATCCCTGCCCTGCAGGCCCAGGATGGCGTATTTTCCCATCTCGGATACCAGCCAGGGGTCTTCCCCGAAGCATTCTCCCATCCGGCCCCAGCGGGGGTCGCGGGCGACGTCCAGGTTGGGGGCGAAGGTCCAGTGCATGCCGGTCTGGCGCATTTCCTCGGCCGTTTCGGCTCCGATTTTTTCCATCAGTTCCGGCCGGAAGGTGGAGGCCAGGCCGATGTTGCCGGGATACACTGTGCAGCCGGCCCTGAGGCCGTTCCCGTGGATGGCGTCAATCCCCATCAGGAGGGGAATGCCCAGGCGGGATTCGGAGGCCAGCATCTGCAGTTGGTGCGCTTCTTCTCCGGTGAGAACGTGCAAAAACGCTCCCACCTTGCCGTCCCGGATGCGTTGGGCCAGTTCCGGATTGCCCAGGTTTTCATCGGAGGCATCGATATTCTTGTAGGGTGAGCCTTGGTCCGGCGGAACGTAGCAGGGCCCTACATACTGGCACATCTGGCCGATTTTTTCTTCCAGCGTCATCTCCTTCAGCAGGAGGGCGGCCCGTTCCCAGGCGGGGAGGGTGGCGTCGTGCCAGTCTCCCCCCGAGCAGGCGGTGAGGGCGAGGACGGCGCTAAGCAGAAGAGTCTTTTTCATCAGAGCTGTACGGTAAGCGTGAGGGTTTGGTGAATGGACGTGCTTCCTGCGTTCACCTTGAGGGTATTGTCTTCCCAGGTCCAGTCCTGTACGGGGTTGCCGTCCAGGCTCACTTTCCGGGGTTTGGAGGTGCAGCGCACGTCGAAACTGTAGTTGCGGGTCTCCGGCAGGCCTTCGTAAGTGCCTTCAACCGGATTGACGGTTACGCGGATGGTCTTGCCCTTTTCATGGCATTCGAACAGGGTGGAGCAGATGGCTCCCTCCTCATAGGCGTATGTCTGCCCGTCGTCGTCATACATGGTGAAACGGCTGTCTCCATGGGGATAGACCTTGAGGATAAAGTCCTTCTGGGGTTCCGTGCCGATGAAATCCACCACCGGCCGGGTGGGAACGATGGCCCCGTTGCGCACAAACAACTGGCCCGCCCGGTTGTGGGGAAGTTCCCGGGAAATGGTTTCTCCGCGGCTTTCCACCAGTTCTCCCGTCCACACGTTGATCCACTGGCCGGCCGGAAGGTAAATGTCATTGGAGAAGGCGCTTACGCAGTACTGGCGGCCGAACATGTACTGGAACACCATGTCGTCGCAGTTGCGGTCGTCGGGGAATTCCAGAGGCATGGAACGCACCATCGGCATTCCGGTAAGCATGCCTTCCAGGGCGTTGGAATAGATGTAGGGGATGAAGGAATAGCGCAGGCTGATGTAGAACTTGTACATTTCCTTCTCGACGCCGTAATAGTAGAAGGGCTGCATCATGCTGAACCAACTGTTCACCTGCAGCCAGGGCAGGAATACGCCGAAGTGCAGTCCCTGCATTTCCTGCTCGCGGGGTACGCTCATCACGTCGCAACTCATGTTCATGAAGCCGGAGTTGCCCAGGTTGTGCTGGTCGAAGAGGGCTACGATGCCGCCGCCGTTGTCTCCGCTGTTGGCGGCGCTCCAGTGCTGGCTGCCGGCCCAGCCGCCGCAGTAATGGTGCCAACTGCGCTTGCCGGTGTGGCGGCGCGTCATCTGGGCAATCTGCTTGGGCATGAGGACCTGGCTGATGTTGTGCATTTCGTCATCCCCGCGTCCGTTGTGGTAGTTCCAGCCGGGATGGGCGTCAATGGTGCGGGCGGGATCCAGTTTGAAGCCGGCTACACCCATGTCCATGAACTTGGTCAGGTGGTCCGGCCAATGTTCCAGGCCGGAAGTGTCCCGGCCTTCCTTCACGGCGATGAGGTCTTCCTCGATGATGCTGGTGTCATACTCCTCGCAGAGCCAGAGGCCCAGGCGGATGCCCATGCTGCTGAGTTTCCCGACGAACAGGCGGGGATAGAACTTCTTGGGCATCTGGTCCTGCACCCAGTAGGGTTCGGGGGAGAAACGGTCGTAATTCCAGGCCTTTTTGGTGGAGAAATCGTAACGCTTGGCCATCCACTGCGGCTCCAGCCAGAAAAGGTCCACGGGGACGCCCATGTCGCGGAAATGGGCGGCATCGTTCAGGATGGCCCACTGGTCTTCCCGCATGTTGGGACCGAAGGCGAAACCATAGGCCCAGCGGGGGAGTACGTAACTTCGGCCGGTAATCTGGGTGTAGAGGTTCAGGATGGAGGGCATGTCCGTGCCCAGCATCAGGTAGAAATCGGCATCCTCGAAGGTGTTGTAGATATGGAAGACATCCGGATCGGTGTACCCTACGTCGAAGTGGCATTTGCGGGAAGTGTTGTTGAAGATGCCCCAGCCGCGCGAACTCATCATGAAGGGCATCGGAATCTCCGTGTGCTGGTAGGTGGTCCACATCCGCAGCAGTTCCCCGCGGTGCTGGATGTGCTCCCGGGAAGTGCTGCCGCCTCCATAGAAGCGTTCGCCCTCCTCCATGGAGATGGACAGTCCGCTGGCCGATGCGGGGTCTCCGCTGTCAATCCTTCCGCCTCCGGAGAGTTTTCCTTCGTCGTCGCCGATGATGCCGTTGTTCACGGCCACGGTCATTTTCCCGAATTTATCGTTGATGGCTTCGGCAATCGTTCTCACCGGAGCGCTTCCCGGACGGAGGTATGCCAGACGGCGGACGACGGTGCGCCCCTCCGCATCCTTCAGGGTGAGGGTGCCGTCCGTGGCCGACAGGATCAGCGAGGCCTTGCCGCTGGTGAAGACATAGGCCCCGTCCTGCCGCTCCACGGTATAGTCCACTTCCGGCCAGTCGGTGCGGGTGATTCCGTACCGGGTCATCAGGGATTCGGAAAAGTTCCCGTCGGGCGCGATTTGGACATGGAAAATGCCATCGGCACATACTTCCACGTTTACGGTGGTGCCGTCGGCCATTTGAATCGGCTGGGCCGGACGGGCGGATACCGCCAGGCAGGCGAAGAGCAGCGGGGCTGCGAGCAAAAGGATTCTCTTGATCATAGTTGTCTCTGTTTATTTCACTTTTACGTCCACGCCTGCGGATTCCCTGATTTCAGAGACAATCCGGTGCTTGGACATTTTCATCGGACCGTTCATGAAAGCAGGCAGGTTATAGGAATCCATCAGGCGCTTGTAGTAGGCCGTGGGGTCTTTCTGGGGGAGGAGGAAGGGTTTGGAGGCTTGCCCTTCGGAGTCGATGTAGGTGAAGTACGGACGGGTGTAGAGTCCGTCGCCGCGGCGGCTGCTGAACACCATCCAGCGGCCGTTTGTGCTCCAGCTGTGGAAACTGTCCGTCTCGGGGGAGTTGGCCGCTTCCAGAGGCCATTTTTCCAGGGTTTCCAGGTCCATCATCCACAGGTCGGCATCTTTGTGCCAGATGGAGAAATTGCCATATCCGTGGCGGGTGAAGCAGAGGAAACGCCCGTCCGGGGAAATCCGCGGGAAGGAGACGCTGTATCCTTCGGCCGGGGCGTCGTACAGGCATTCCAACTGGTCTCCGAAGCGCATGTCCTGGGCGTTGAAGGCAATGCGGTACAGCCCGTAGCGCACCTTTTTGTGCTCCTTGGGCATGTCCACGGCCTGTGCCGAGCAGAAATAGAGCCACTTTCCGTCCGGCGAGAAGGCGGGGAAGGTCTCGAAACGGTCTTCCCTTTTGGTGAGCGGGCTCCAGGCAATCTCTTTGGTGCGCACGTCATATACCACCACGTCGGAGGCCATGTCGTACACTTCGATGCGGTTGTCCCCATGGTTGTAGAACGACTGGAGGGTCTTGTTCACGGAGAAGGCGATGCAGTCTCCGGAGGGATGCCAGAAGGGATACACCAGGGCGCTCAGGGTGGAGTCGGTCTTGGTGTTCAGTTTTTCGATGACATCCCCGTCGATGAGCATGGTGCCGCCGTGGGCGGCCCTTACGTGAAACACGCTCTTGGAAGGGTCTCCGCCGGCGGTGGTGTGGCAGTTCATGCAGTTGCCGTCGGTGAGGTCATTGGACAGGATGGCGTTTTGCCGGTAACTGGTGAGGTCGCGCTGGTAGATGCCCATTTTCTGCCAGCCCTGATAGCCCGGAGGAATCAGCCGATAGGAAATATAGGGGTCGATTTCCTCCTTGACGGAAATCTTGAAAGGCCGGAAGGCCTTCCACTCCCGGCCCTGGCGTACCAGGACGGTCATTTCCACTTCCTCCTTCTCCATCATTTTTTTCCAGAGCCGCCCCGGCAGGGAGAACAGGCCACTCCGGCCGCGGAGGGTGTGCCCTTCCACCTGGAGGGCGCATTCTTCGTCCCCGGTATAAGAGAAGTTGAGCGGGGCGATGTTGCGGGGAACCGTGACGCCGCAATAGTCCGGTTCGATGGGGGGAAGGCTGTCAATGTTTCCGGAAGGTTGGATTTCTCCGGAACAGGCCCCGAGCAGCAGGACGCCTGCCAGTAAACCAAGCTTTCTCATATCTCTTTGTACAACAGGTAATACCAATAAGAGGTCGTGTAGCCCTTCGGTGCCTTGCCTCCGCTTTTCAGGCTGGCATCCTGGAAGTTTTGGAAGCGGCGGAAGGTTTCCTCGCTCACGCCGTGGGCGGTGCACCAGTCCTTCCCCATGACATCGGCCCCGCCCACGTTGCGGGCGTACTCGCTGTAGAAGAGGACGGCTTCCTGTACGGGGACAGGGAGGGTCTCCAGCCCCGGCTGGCCGAAGTAGCGGTTCACGAGGGCGGTAACAGATTTGATGTCTTTGGTGAGCAGCATGTAGGCCAGCGCATACTCCATGGCCCCGCGGTTGGCGGGATTGGCGTCCACCACGCGCATGAGTTCCTCCAGGGGGCTCCCGAACATGGCGAAACCGTCCAGGACGGGCCAACTGCGGCGTCCCTGTCCCAGCAGAGGATCCTGCGCAACGGCCTCGTCGTTGTAGAGGAAGCGTTTCTGCTTCAGTGCCCATTGCCGGTAGTGGGGCGATTTTTCCAGCAGGGAAAGGTATTTGTCGGCAACGGCGTAAGTGCCCCGCATCAGTTCAATCTGTGCGTTCATCTTAAGCATGGCGGGGCAGATGCCCTCCGTAGAGTTGAGCGTATTGAAGGCTACATCCTGCGCGGCGGCCATATTGCCCATGGCAAACATGATATGGGCCTGGGAAAGCGATACGCCGCGGTCGTCGCTCATCTGGACGAGGCCGGTGGGCCCCCGCTGGTCGTATTTGAACATGTCTTCGAGCAGCCGGCCTTTTTGGGAAAGGGCCAGGTTCAGATACTGGGCGGTGTGGGGAATCCACTCATGGGAGCGGCAGGCACGGATGAGCCCGTCCCAGTCTTCCCGGGCCACGTAGTACTCGTATTCGAAGGTGATGCCGGGCTGCCTGCTCTCCGCTTCTTTCACAAGCCGGAAGGCGGGGACGAGGGCCAGGATGAAAACTGCGCAACTGCCGGCCAGGACAAGAAGGCGCCTGCGGAGGAAGGGCTTGGAAGCCTCGGCGGCCAGTACCGTAAGGGGAAGCACTCCCCAGGGAATCCAGTGCTGCCAGGGCATCGGGGTGTCAAGGTCGAAGTAGAAAGCGGGCGTCCAGGCAGTCTTCAGCGTGGGCGTCCAGGCCAGCAGCCAGGCTCCGAAGCCGGCGGCGAAGGCCACCGCCACATACAGGGCCGATGCCCACTGTTTCCTGTAAAAATCCATGATGGCGGCACAGACGGCAAACAGCAGGGCGGCAGGTCCGGCGGCCAGATACACGGCTACGGTGAGCAGGATGCCCCAGGCCAGGCGGCAGGTCCGGATGCGGGAATATCCGCACAGGGCCAGGAGGGCAATGAGCCAGGCCGTGAGGACACTGAAATGCATGGCGTTCTCCGAAAGCGAGGCCGAGAGGAAGGCGAAGGGAATGAGGCAGAGCGGCAGGAGGGGCCATGAAGACCGCTTTTCCCGTACGGCAAACCAAAGGAGCCACGCGCCCAGTCCCAAAAGGGCCAGCGTGAGGACGAGGGCCAGGACGGGGTTCCAGAACAACTGGACCACAAAGCGCGCACTGAGCGTTGCCAGCCCTCCTACGCCCAGCAGGGTTTGGGCCAGGTAGGTTTTGTCCAGCAGGAACAGTTGCTGCTGTTCCCGGAAAGCCAGTGCAAAACGGTCTATCATAGGTCCTTGGGGGCTATCGGATTGGCAGTGGAGGCGTAGAATGTGTACAGCGCGTCACCTTCCTTCCGGAGGCTGGCTTTTGTTTCCTCCATTTCTTCGGGGCTTAAATCCGGGCAGCCCGTGAGTTTTTCGAAATAGACAGGATGCCCGTAGGCATGGCTCAGAACCATGTCCAGCCCCATGATGTAGCGGGCCGGGAAACTGTACCCTTCCTGCCGGGGGTCTTTGGCTACGGCCTTGAACTGGATAATGCAGAGGCTGTCACAGGAATACAGGACTTCGGGGGAGGAAACAGTGCCGCCCCCTGTCATGGAGAGTTCTTCCTCCATGGCTTTTTCCAGCGCCTTCGGAATGCGCGAGAAGGCTTTTTCTTCCAGGCTTGCGGTTCCGGAGCACCCCTGTAAAAGGGCCAGCAAAAACAACATTGATAAGGTTCTTTTCATGCGGATTTCATTATACTCCTCTCAAAGATAATACTTTTTAAGGGAATAAAAAAACGGCCCCCGTTGCCGGGGACCGAAGTCAGGGAATTATTGTGAAGATTAATTTGTGGCTGTTCCGCCGTAGCCGGGGTTCTGCTCAATCTTCACGTCCTTGTTGGACTGGATGATCTGGATCGGGATCGGGAGCACATAGTTGTGCGGCTTGACATTGGGACGGTGACGGGGGTTGCCGAGGGCATCGGTATATGCCTCGCGGCCGCGGTCTTCGTTCTCATAGCCTACGCCATATTTGCGGACACGCTCGTAGAACGTGTTGGAAGTGGTGGTGTTCTGGGTAGGATAGCAATCGGAGATGTAGGAGGCGTGCGGGTTGCAGCTCAGACGGCTCAGGGTCACCCAACGCTGCTCTTCACCGAAGAGTTCGCGTACGCGTTCGTCCAGGATGTAGTCGATGTTCACCTGGTCTGCCGTGCAGGGCTTTGCACCGGCGCGGCTGCGGAGGACGTTGATGTCCTGGGCGGCACCGGCCTTGTTGCCCTGGGCCAGACGGGCCTCTGCACGGAGGAGGTAAGTCTCGGCGATGCGGATCATGTACCAGTCGGTGTCATAATAGGCATTGCCGGCATCGAAGATGTGACGGTCGTCGGAGAACTTCCAGAAACGAGGGGTAATGTTGATGGTGTCAGCGGCGCTCACACTGTACAGACCGGCGTCCACACGGGCCTTAACCTGTTTTTTCACCTCGGACCACTTCTTTCCGGAAGGGGTGTAGTAGTCACGCTGGATCATGATTTCGCTGCCGCGGAAGTCGTTCGGGTCGTCCCAGTAGGAACCCAGGATGTCGCCGGCGGGACGCACCACCCACTCGGAGGGCAGAAGGCCCAGGGAGGTGGCGGCACCGTTACCCTGTGCACGGCAGGCCAGGGAGTCGATTCTGGTGGAGAGGTTGTAAGCGAGTTTGCGGCCCTGGGCTTCGGGGATGTCGGCGGCAGGAGTACCTGCACCGGCGGGCTCTACGCCTTCAGGGAAGCAGACGGCATCGGCCGTAAAGATGTAGTATTTGACACCATCACTGCCGGTACGGGTGCCGTTCTTGCCGCCCATGGGAACCCAAGGGGCGAAGGTGGACTCGAGCACGGGCTTATGCATACGCCACCAGGAGTCACCGGAACCGCCCAGGGGCCAGTTGTCCTGACCGACGGTGTAGTCGATCTGGGCCACCCAGATGGCTTCGTGGTTGCCGGGATCGTTGGGGTTGGAGTCAGCGGCGAAGTCACCTACCTTGGTCTTTCCGGAAGAACGGAAGAGGTCCCAGTAGGCGCCCTGCGGGGCGGCGAGGGAGTTGCCGTAACGGTCCACGGCCTGGTCGGCGCGGTTGCCGAAGCGGGTGGTCATGAGCTGGTAGTTGCCGTCGGTCTTGTCGATGACGCGGGAGGCAGCCTGCTCGGCTTTCTGGAACTCACCCAGGCAGAGGTAAACCTCGGCAAGGTAGTGGGCGGCGGCAGCCTTGGTAACGGTACCCATCAGACGAGGGGTGGTGGGAAGGTTCTGCTCGGCATACTCAAAGTCGGCAGCCAGTTTTTGCCAGGCTTCCTCGCGGGTGTTCATGGTATAGTCGTAACGGGCTTCCTGAGTCATGTGCTCGGAATACACCACCTGGCCGAACATGCCGGTAATGACACGGAAGGCCCAGGCGCGGAGGAACACGGCCTCTGCACGGAGGTTGTTCTTCACGGTTTCGCTGGTGTATTCGATTTCAGGGTGCTCGTCAATCATGTCCACCACAATGTTGGCACGGTTGGAAAGCTTGTACATGTATTCACCGTAGTGACGGGCATATCCGCTGTCGTCGGTGAGGAGGCCCCAGTTGGAGAATTGGTTGTTACCGCTGGTAGGAGCAAAGGTATCCAGACCCAGTCCGAAGAGCATCCAGTTGTGCTCGGATCCGCCACGCTGGTTGCCGAACACCATGTACTGGACCTCGGAATAGGCAGAGGCGAGGGCAATCTCGATGGATTGCTGGCTCTTGAAGAAGCTGTTGGTGTCGTCCTCGTATGTGCGCTCTTCCAGGAAGAGGTTGTCGTTACAGGAAACGGCCAGGACAGCTGCGAGAAGAATAACAATATACTTTTTCATAATCATCTCGTTTTTAATTATTTCCTCTTGGGAGCAGAGAAGGTGAGATTGACACCGAAGGTGTACGTCTTGTAGGCGCCGTTGCTGCCGTAGCGGCTGGAGGAGGCGCCGGCGGCGATGGTACCACCGGTTTCAGGATCGATACCGGACCAGTTGGAGATGGTGAAGAGGTCGGTCGCGGCGAAGTAGCAGCGGATGTTGCTGATGCCGGTGTTCTTGAGAACCTTGGAAGGGATGGTGTAGGAGAACACCAGGTCCTTCAGTTTCAGGTAAGTACGGCTGTTGTAGTACTGGTACTCCATGGAGTTGGTGTAGCCGTAGCGCGGGAAGACCGTGGAAGGATTCTCCTTGGTCCAGGGCTTTACGCGGGCGAGTTGGGCGCCGCCGCCCATGTTGGTTCCGAAAGCATACGGGTCCAGACCGAGGAAGTGGGTCTTGTCGCCCTGTGCCCAACGGAAGTTGAAGAACAGGCTGAAGTTCTTCCAGCGGAGGGTGTTGCCGAAGTTCAGGGTGAACAGCGGATCCGGGGAACCGATGTACTGGCGGTCGTCGGCGGTGATTTCACCATCGTTGTTGTAGTCTTCGAACTTGAGGTCGCCGGGCTTGGCACCGTCCTGGATCTTCTTCACTTCACCGGTCTCGGGATTGGTCCAGGTGTAGGCGTTGATCTCGTTCTCGTCCTTGAACATGCCCAGGAGTTTGAGGTCGAAGGCGGCGCCCAGCGGGCGGCCCACCAGGAGGGCATAGTAGGATTCACGGCCGTAGGACTGGGCGTTGGCCACGTCGTCACCTTCCTTGCCGTTATAGTCCGGGCCGAAGAGGGAGACGAGTTTGTTCTCGTTGGTGTCGAACACGAAGTTGGTTTCCCAACGGAAGGTGTCGTCACCGTTGCCGTTGAAGTTGACGGTGTTGAGGGTGATTTCAACACCCTTGTTGGTAATCAGACCCACGTTGTCGTTCACGTCGTTGAAACCGGAGAGGTACGGGGCGGAACGGGCGACCAGCATGTTGGTGGTGCGGCCGGTGTAGAGGTCGATGCTACCGTTGATGCGGTTCTGCAGGAAGGAGAAGTCGATACCCAGGTTCAACTTTTCAACGGTGGCCCAGGTGAGGGCGCGGTTGGGCAGGTTCGTGAGGGTCATACCCAGGGTGCTCACGTCGCCCAGCCAGGTCATGGTGATGGCACCGTTGTTGGACGTGGCCTTGCTGATGGTGGCCTGGGTGGCACCTGCGCTGATGTTGCGGGAACCGTTCTGGCCCCAGGACAGACGCAGTTTCAGGAAGTCGAAGAAGTTGAGGTTCTTGATGAACTGTTCGTTGCTCAGTACCCAGGCGGCGCTGGCGCCGTAGAAGTTACCCCACTTGTGGCCGGGAGCGAAGGCGGAGAAACCGTCACGGCGGAAGTTGCCGGTGATGTAGTACCTGTTGGCGAAGTTGTAGTTGACGCGGGCCAGATAACCGACGGCCTGCGTTTCCACGCGGTTGCGGTAGGTTTCCGTGACGGAGTTGGCGGCCTCTATATTATATACGCCCAGGGTGGTGGGAGTCGGGAAGCCGGTGAAGTTGGTTCCCAGGGAGTTGCTGTTGGTGGCTTCACGGGTGTAACCCAGGGTGGCATCTACGTGGTGACGGCCGAAGTCGCGGTTCCAAGTGAGGATCTGGTCGATGTTCCAGGCCACGTAGTTGGAGGAGGAGATGGTACCGGTTACATTGCCGATGAACTGCATCGGGTTCTGCATCTGGGTGATGTCTTCCGTGCTGACCGACATCTCAGGCTTGTTGTAAACGTCGCTGTAGCCGGCGTTGCGCTGAGCCTGCAGGGTGATCTTGTAACTCAGGCCCGGGATGAAGGGGAAGTCAATCTGGGCGTAGGCGACGCCGTTCAGGTTGATGCTCTTGCTCTGACGGTCCGTGTAGGCGTAGGAGTCGTTCTTACCGGAGCCGATGAAAGGGCTGGCGGTGTTGTTGTCCGGTACGCTGTTGTACCAGTTCTCGAAGCCTTCCTGGCGGGCATACACATAGGACAGCGGGGTGTACCACATGGCATAGCGGATGTTGGCGCTCTGGCCCCAGCTGTTGGAAGCCAGGATATTGGCCTTGGCGCCGAGGGAGAGCCAGTCGGTGACCTTGAAATCCAACTTCAGCATGGCGCCGAGTTTTTCGTAGTCATCACCCTTGCGGATGCCCTGCTGGCGGGTGTAGTCCGTAGAAGCGTAGTAATTCACACGCTCGGAACCGCCGCTGACGGAGAGGTCATACTTCTGGCCGACACCCTTGCGGGAAATCTCGTCCAGCCAGTTCACCCACTTGCCGTCGTTCCAGGCTTCCAGTTCGCGGGGAGACAACATGCCGGTGTAGTTGGCGGCAGCGTCCAGGCTGGAGAACTCAGACCAGTTTTTGTCTTTGTAGTCTGCAAGTTCGGCACCCTTCTTACTGTAGAAACGATTCTTCAGGAAGGTCTCTTTGTCATTGACCATCTTGGGCATACGGCTCCAGTCGGAGATGCTCACCTGGCCGTTGAAGTTCACGACCGGGGTGCTGCCGGTACCGCGCTTGGTGGTGATGATGATAACACCGTTAGCGGCACGGGAACCGTAGATGGCGGCGGCGGAGGCGTCCTTCAGGACGTCGATGCTCTCGATATCGGCCGTGTTGATGGAGTTGATGGAGCCGTAGGAAAGCACACCGTCGATGACCAGCAGCGGCTGGTTGACGCTCTGGGCCGAAGCAGACATGGAACCGCCGGTAGGGATGGAGTTCTTACCGCGGATGGTCATGGTCTGGGTGTTGTCGCCGGCGGCGCTGGTGGTAGGAGCATAACTCAGACCGGCCACCTTGGAGGACAGGGCAGACAGGGCGTTAGGGTTGGGGAGGGAGGCGACGTTGGAGTCGTTGCCATAGTTGACGCTGGCGATGGCGCCGGAAACGTCACGCTTGCGGGCGGTACCGTAACCGACGACAACCACATCGTCCAGGAAGAGGGTGTCCTCCTCCAGAACAACGTTAATCGTCTTCTGACCACGGACTGCGACTTCCACAGTCTTGTAGCCGATGGAGGAGATGACCAGGACGGCATTGTCTGCTGCACGGAGGCTGAACAGACCGTCCAAGTCAGTTGCTACGCCGATGGAAGAGTCCTTGATCTGGACTCCGGCACCGACCACTGGTTCGCCTTTGGCGTCGACGACCTTACCGGTCACCGTCGTCTGCGCGAACACCTGCACGCCAATGAGACATGCAAGCGCTACCAAAATGAATCGTTTTAACATAAAGTTGTAGTTATAAAAAAGGTTAGTTGGAATAATAGTCGGTTTATTTACACACCCAAAGATAATGATTTTTTTAATTATTCCCACTCATTTTCAATTTTTTTATAAAAATAATCTTCGCTAATTCGGTTTCAATGATTGATAACTGTTTTATTCATAATCATTTATTAATCTAATCTGCAAAGTGATTAATTCTGCAAAAACTATCTTTTTTGTTCGGTTCACGGATTGAATATCGTAAATACGAACACGGGAGTCCCCGTTTTCATTCTTTTAGTATGCACAGTCTTCATGTCAACATCCAAGAGTTTTTATTCTAAATCTTGATGTTGTTCCTTTCATAAGACGAATAGGATAACTATTAAGGCGACCAACAATCTCTAAACATTAAAATAATAACTATGGTTTACGGTTACATCAGAGTCAGTAGTGACAAACAGACTGTCGAAAATCAGCGGTTTGAAATCAACAATTTCTGTTCTCGCAATGCCCTGGACATCGACGGATGGATTGAAGAAACAATCAGCGGAACAAAAAGTTACGACAAGCGGGAACTCGGGAAACTACTCAAACGGATCAAAAAGGATGATCTCATCATCTGCGCAGAACTGTCGCGTCTTGGGAGGAATCTGTTCATGATCATGGAAATACTCAATATTTGCATGACAAAGGAATGTCGTGTTTGGACAATCAAGGATAACTATCGCCTCGGTGAAGACATTCAAAGCAAAGTCCTCGCCTTTGCATTTGGCTTGTCTGCAGAAATTGAGAGAAATCTAATCAGTCAACGCACCAAAGAGGCTCTTGCAAGAAAGAAAGCGGAAGGCGTAATTCTCGGACGGCCGCGAGGGCATAAGAATTCTCCAGATAAATACAAATTATCCGGTAAAGAAACGCTTATCCGGGAATTATTGAAAGAGGGTATCTCGAAATGCCGGATTGCCAAAATCTGCAAAGTGGATCGTAACACGCTTTCCCGATACTTGAAGGAGAATATGTGCGAGAAGCGCTGAACAAAAATACAGGTTTATTTTCAACTAGAATTCAGGAAAGCCTGCCTTTGACTTCGTTTAAGCATAAAAAAGGTGCAATTCGACCATTCCAGCCTATCTCACTTGATGTTCCGGCCGAAAAAAAATGGACTTTTTTTTTACTAACCCAACAATAACTCAATCTTTATGTTTAAACGATTCATTTTGGTAGCGCTTGCATGTCTTATCGGCGTGCAGGTTTTCGCCCAGAATTCCGTCACCGGCAAGGTGGTGGATACAAAGGGTGACCCCGTGGTCGGTGCGGGCGTCCAGGTCAAAGGCACCTCGCTCGGCGTTGTAACAGACCTGGATGGCTCGTTCTCCATCAGAGTTGGAGAAGATGAGACCCTGGTCATATCTTCCATCGGTTACAAGACAGAAGAAATCGCTGTCGGTAAGCGCTCGAATTTCAACATCATCCTCGAAGAAGATACTCTCTTCCTCGATGAAGTCGTGGTGGTTGGTTACGGTACCGCACGCAAACGGGATCTCACTGGCTCCATGACTGCGATTAAGGGTGAGAACATCGCTGCCCAGAATGTTTCCACCGTTTCCCGCGCACTGGAAGGTGCGGCTCCTGGTATTCAGGTGTCCTCTGTCGACGGCCAACCCGGCCTTGATATGGCCATCCGTGTCCGTGGTGTCGCATCCACTGAAGACGCTTCTGCAACTGCCCTCGTCGTCATTGATGGTGTTCCTGCTCAAACGAGTAACCCTCTCTCTACCATCAATCCGTCTGACATCGCCAGTATTTCTGTGCTTAAGGATGCCGCATCCACTGCCCTTTACGGTTCCCGTGGTGCCAACGGTGTTATCCTTGTGACAACCAAAAGGGGGGAAGGCGGAAAGGTACAGGTTTCTTTTGATGCCCGTGTAGGTTGGAATAGCGTTGGCCAGTTCGCCATGTCCAATATGACCAAAGCTTCCGATATCTACGAGTTTGCGTGGCGTTCCATCTACAACTCCTATCGCTACGGTGTGGACGGAAGCGGTAACCCCAAGGTGGGTGAAGACGGAATTCCCTACACGAATTTCTCCAATCCGCTTCATTCTCACGAAGAGGCTGCACTATTCGCTTCGCAGCATCTCTTTAACTATGTGAACAGCGAGACCAACTTCTCCCGCAACACCCTTCGCAACGCCTTAGTCTATGATATCCCCGGTGCAAGTTTTGAGTTCACGGGGTCCGGTGTCAACAGGTCTGCCACCCTCGTAGGAGCCTATCTCGTGAACCCAGATGGAAAGATGAATCCTGATGCCAAGTATTTTCTCCAGAGGGAGAACGAGTACAATAGTCTCTTCTCCAGTGCATTCCGTTCAGAGTACAATGTCTCCCTGAGGGGTGGAAACGAGAAGTTCAACTACTTCGTTTCCCTTGGTTACAACAATGATCCTTCATATATCCCCACGTCTTCTTTCAGACGCTATTCCGGACGTGCTTCCATCAATGCTCATCCGTTGAGATGGCTCAAGATAGGCACAAATATCGGCTATACCCGCACCAAGACCAATGAGATGGCCACCCGTTACGGCCGTAATCCTGGTAGTGCGGGCGGCAACGTCTTCCGTTATGTCAACGGTACTTCAAGCCTTATCCCGATCTATATGCTTGACGAGAACCACAACTATGTCTATGATGCTAACGGCAACAAACTCGAAAACGTCACCAATAGCACAGAGACTTGGTCTCCGCTCGGCCCCACCGTGGGTAATGCATTCGGCAAGGGTGTTATGAACGAGTTCGCACACAACAAGAACGAGACTCTTCGCAGCATCTGGACGACGCGTTCTTATGCGCAAGTACTTTTCACCAAGGACCTCAACTTCCTTATCAACTTCAATTATGACTCCGATGAGACTGATTACACCAGATATCGTGCAGCCGGTACCTACAACGGCGGCACCAACGGCGGACTGAACAAGACCCTCACCAATCGCTTCATCCTCAATACCCAGCAACTTATCAATTACTCCCATGACTTTGGCGATCACCATGTGGACGCTATGGCCGGTCATGAGTGGAACAGCGATACCTACAATTCTCTGCTATATGTCTCCGGATACGAGCTCATTCCTGACTGGATATCTTCAGGCAACTTTATCTCCCGCTACAACAATGGTGGAACGACCCTCAGTGGCTCTCCTGGCTGGACTCAGTATGTCTTGCGGATGGAATCCTACATCGGCCGCCTGAACTATAACTACTTCGAGAAGTATTATCTCAGCGGATCGATTCGCGCGGACGGTTCCTCCAAGTTCGTGAACGACAAATGGGGTGTCTTCGGTTCCGTCGGCGCTGGTTGGGTGATTTCCAAAGAGCCCTTTATGGCATCCTCACGCGGCTGGCTGGACTTTTTAAAACTACGATCCAGTTGGGGTATTCTCGGTAACCAGAACGGGATTGGCACCTATGGCAATCACACTTGGAGTTATACTGCCCAGTCCTACGCCGAAACCACAAATGGTACCGGTGTGCCTAACGGATATAAGCTTACCAGCGGTTCCCTCGTCAACGAACAGCTCTCTTGGGAGAAGACTCGCGAGTTCGACCTTGGACTTGATTTCGCCTTCTTTGGCCATCGCCTCTCCGGTGCCATTGATTTCTACGATCACAAGACCCTCAACGGTTTCTACAATGCCAACTATTCAGTCCTTGCTGGTTCAGGCAGTCCGACCCTCAAACAGAATGCAGCGGTGCTCCGCAACCGCGGCGTCGAACTTGAGCTCAGCGTGGACGTGGTCCGCACCAAGGATTTCACATTCAATATCACAACCAACGGCACCCACTATCGCACCGTCTTGCTCGATGTGCCTGACGAGAATATCCCCGACAACACCGGGCTTGACATCCCTATGGGCTGCTGGCAGGCCGGAGTCGCCGGGTTCTCCGCTTCGGGAACTGGCGGAGTGTCCATCGGCTATTTACGCGGTGAAGGCCGTGACTGGTATAACATATACCTTTACAAATATGCTGGCGTGGACAAGGAGTCCGGACTTCCTCTCTATTGGCACCGCGTCACCGCGAATGACGTTACTCCCGACAATGCAGGCAAGTTTGATCACAACGGACGTTACGCATCCTTCAAGGAAGGCGACAACGTGAAGACTCTTGTCGCTGACGATGCTTCGCTTTATGAACTGGGCAGTGCCACTCCCGATTGGATCGGCGGTTTATCCTTCAATTTCCGCTACAAGAATTTCGATGCTTCTGCACAGTTTGCCTATCAGATCGGCGGCAAGTTCTTCTCCACGGAGTATGGTAATGGCATCTACAGGAGTGGCAATGTGTCTGTAACTTCCGAAATGCCGTCTACCGACCTCATCGGCAATACATTTGGTGAGGGTAACACCGATGCCCGTTTCCCGATCCAGTGGTGGAATGCCACCTATTATGACGGTGCAACCTTCGGATCCTGGAAATATACCGATATGGCTCTCTTCAGCGCTTCGTACTTAAAGTGCAAGAATGTGTCCATCGGCTATACTCTTCCTAAATCCATTCTCAGCAAAGTCGGTATGAGTAGCGTACGTGTCTATGCTTCTGCTGACAACCCCTTCTATATCTCCGCAAAGAAGGGCGTGGACCCTTCCATGTCTATCCTGGGCGGTTTTGAAGTCGGCCAGTATGTCTATCCCAATATGAGGACATTCTCTCTCGGCGTCAATATTAATTTCTAAAGAATCATTTGCCATGAAAAATAAGATTAAATTTTTCGGTATCATAGCCGTTTCCGCAATATTGGCTTTCCCCTCCTGCGCGAGTAAGCTCGACGTCACGAATCCGAATGTCCTGAACGATGATCAGGTACGAAAGCTTCTTGCCAGTTCGGATGAGGCAAAGGTCGAAGAAACGCTCAAGGCGATTGGCTCCGGACTGGAGAGTTTCCTCTGTCTCTCCCACTCTACCCTTAGTGGCGGTTTCTCAAACAACTACGCCAACGAGTACTCAATGAACCTCTTCCGCAACCTTGGCTGCGAAGATATGGTCTACGGCCACGGAGGCATCTCTACTACGGACGGGTGGGCTGCTTACTATGCTCATCAGTTCAACCCGGCAGCGTATGATCAGACTGCGGCCAACTATGGCTGGTGGTTTAGCTCTTCCTATATCATCGCTCAAGCGAATAAGGCGGCCACTTACCTTACCGACGAGGTTGCGACTTCCCCGAACGCACTCCCTTCCGTGAAAACCTATGCCGCCCAGGCCAAGACACTCCGCGCTTATGGCTACATCCAGTTGATGGAGCGCTTCCGCAAGGCGTACAAGCACGGCGGGAGCGAGCAGCAGGGGATGCCTATTTACACCGAGTACAGGTACAATACCCCCGTCGCACCTTCCACCGCAAAAGATACCTGGGAGTGGATCATCAAGGAACTGGAAACCGCTGGCGAATATTTCGCCGCCGGAACCAATGCCGCTGATGACGGATTTGTGGTCGTTGATCCTTCCAAGCAGGAAACCTACTGGCGCATAGACCGTACTATATCTGACTACTTACTTGCTCGCGCATGCCTAAACTATGGTGCTTATGACAAGACCATTGCTGCATGCCGTAGAATTCTTGCGAAGTATCCCAAATTCATTGACGAGGCCCACTACGGAGTAGATACCAAGGACCTCAGGGCCATCGCTACTCCGGTCAACGACGGATGGACTCTTGGCGAGAAGGATGTGAAAAACGATGACAATGCGTTCCTTTCCATGGCCTGCAACCCGGAGGCTATGTTTGGCTGGACCAATGACAGTGCACTGTATCCCTACAACTTCCTGAACAGCATTCAGCCTAGCAATTCTATGGGGTCGATCTTCCAAATCAGCCAGGACCTCTACGATAGGATCGATGATAACGACTACCGCAAGGCCCGCTTCGCAGATGAGGCCATCGCCGAGTTCCCTTGGTTCTCCACCAACGGACACGCTGCATCTACCCTGCCCAAGTACGCCAACCTCAAGTTCGGAGCCACCATCCACCAGAATGCAACCGAGCGCTCCTACGTATCTGTCGCATCCGACGTTGTCCTCCTCCGGACTTCCGAAGTCCTCCTTATGCTTGCTGAGGCCCTGTATCAGGATAACAAGGAGAGTGATGCCAAGGCTGCGCTGAACCAACTTCTTTCCGCACGCACCAAATCAGGAGCACAGCCCCTGACCTGCGACAACTACAAAGGAGGTCTTTCCACTTGGGAGTTAATCAAGCTCCAGTGGAGGATAGAGATGTGGGGTGAGAACGGACTCAACTACTACTGTCACAAGCGCTGGAACGAACCTTCTGTCCGTACCGGCAGCAATCATTGGAGGGACAATACTTGGACCGTGGACGATATGGAGTG
Source organism: Bacteroidales bacterium (assembly GCA_017447815.1). Lineage (GTDB taxonomy): Bacteria > Bacteroidota > Bacteroidia > Bacteroidales > UBA932 > Cryptobacteroides. The sequence goes on from JAFSMS010000001.1 coordinate 43,056, forward strand.
GCAAATCCCTCTCACTGAACTCCAGACAAACTCCTATTGGGAGAGGTAAGACTTAAAGACAACGAAAATGAAAAAAATATATGCAATATTCGCAATAGTTCTGTCTATTGCATGCTTCTTCTCCTGCGGAAAGGCTGAAGCTCCCATCGTCGAGACTACCGGCGTTTCGCTTTCTACTACGACACTTTCCATCTACCCCGGCGATGTCGTTAAGGTCGATGCCAGCGTCGATCCTTCCACTGCCACCAGCACCTACAAGACTTGGGCGACCTCTAATGGCGCAGTTGCTACCGTTGACGGTTGGGGGCGCATCACCGGCGTCGCTCCCGGTACCTGCAATATTACGGCAAAGACCGCTTCCGGCGGTCACACCGCGACCTGCAAAGTAACAGTGAATCCCATTGATGAGACTTCCCTAACCGTTGAGCCCGCAGAGCTGACCGTCTATTACGACGAAAGTGAAACTCTCACGGCTACAATCTTACCTTCCAACGCTTCCTACAAGACCGTTACATGGACCTCCGATGACGAATCCGTCGCCTCTGTTGACGAAACCGGCAAGGTGAAGGGTGTGGGCCTTGGTTCTGCTACCATCACCGCGACTTCCAAGAACGGCCTCAAAGCTTCTTGTAGAGTTACAGTCGCCGTGCGCATGCCTACAGAGCCTGAGATTATCGAGGTGTGGAAGTCCGACAATGCCGGTTTCCGCGGCCTTTATGGTACTACCTCCGACGAGGGCGCTTCCGCTGGCAATGGCGGATGGCTCAAGTATGAGAACGGCGCCGCCTCCTGGACCGCCAATGAGACCGGAAAGGTACGTACTGCAACCCTGACGCTCAGCACGGGATCTTCCATCACAGTTACCCAACTCGATGCAAAGGATTTTGTTGGTTCGTGGAAACTAACCGCCAAAACCTTTGCTCCTAACAAGAACCTCGGTGTAACAGCCAACAATAATTATGTTGCGAACCTCACAATTGCCGCGAAAGAGGGAACTACTGCTAACGATGGCAACGCAAAATTGACCAACAATCTTACTGTTGCCGGACTCATCAATTCTTATGTAGCCGAAGCCGTGGTGGATATCGATTATGACGCGAAGTCATACCGTTTCGGTATTTTCTTCAATGCCAATAAGGCGCAGGAGGTAAATACCGGAAAGGAAGGTTATGACTATATTGTCCTTCTCCCCGAACTCGGGTCGGGGTGGAGTCAATATAATTTCTGTCCTTTCCCGTTCAATGGGACGACAGGTTATGGTTGGATGTGGTTCGTTACCGACAGCTTTACGGAGATGCATTACGGAAAGGATGACTGGTACAAGATTGACGGAAAGGATGTCCTTGGTATGGCCTTCTGTGCTTGTAAGTCCGCTACGCCTACTGTTTCTGACTTCTCATCCGTGAACCTTGCAAGTGGATACGATGTTATCTATCAGTGCAATGTCGGTGGTAAGGACAACCCCGGATTCCAACTTGTAAAAGAATAACGCCGAGACACTTTCCGTGTTTCTCTAAATCAAGCGGCTGCCCTGTTGGAACAGCCGCTTTTTGTGTGCGCCCGGCGCGATCGTAATTATCCGAACAAGACGCAGATGTACATTTGCCGGATCATCCCCCCACAAGTTCGTCCTCAAGTGCGGCATGAAGCCATACTGGGAATGGTGGCAAGGGGTATTGGGCCAATGCGGAAGGCATTATGCATCACGCCGCAGGGAACGACAAACTCCGGCTTGCAGGTTATCCGTGCCGGATGGACGACATTGTTCAATGGCATAGAGAATAAGGAAGCGCTCTATACCGAACGGTACGTACGGTGGTGTGAGAGGTCGGAAAACAAAATGTAGGAGGTTTTTTTTTCCTCCTACCCGATAAGATAAAACTTTCCCGATTATTTGGAATAAAATAAGCCACCTTCAATCTTCCGTGTAAGGTTATCTGAAGATAGTACTCAGGCGGACATGAATGCCTCTGAGTGGAACCCGAAAAGTTTTCATTTCGGAGTTTAGCGATTCTGCAGAAACATTGGTGGACCGGTCAATGAAGTCGTTCAAAACGTTGTCCTTCCTGGACTTGATGGCATAGCATTGGGTATGATGAGATATGACGAAAAAACAGCCATTTATTTTGTGACTTTTACCAAAGGTTCGCCAAGAGCGTTGGAAATCTCGGCAATGGATTTTAGCGTGAGATTGGGGAAGCCAGAAGTCCACCGCGATATAGCTGCCTCTGACCGCCCCATCTTACGGGCAAGGTCCTTCTGCGTCATGTTCTTCTGCTTCAGAATGGCGTCGATGCGGGCGATGATATCGGCTGACAACTGTACCTCGGATATGATCTCCGGAGATACGGCCGCCATCTTTTCATTGAACCATTCCTGTCTGTTTCTCATTGTAGTATCTATATTTCAAATGTGATATCCTCTATGCCTGTAAGCTCTTTTTCCTCTATACTTACGTACCCCTTCTCAATGTTCTCGTCAAGTATCTTTTCAAACCGCTGGAGGTCCAGAACATAACCATACAGTTTCGGATCCTCCTCATACGTGCGCGTATTCTTCACCCCGCCGTTTCCGAGAATGACAATCTGGTCCGAAAGCCTCAAGCAATATAGCCGTAGTTTACCACTCTCGATGGGAAGCGCATGTACGCTGTCATTCATGCTTCCCTCAGGTCGAAAGAACCGCTCCAGGGCTCCTATACGGAGGATGGCCTGAAGTGCAGCAATGATGCGCTGATAATCCCGGTTGAAAGTTGCATTCATCTCAAACTCCTCCACGAATTTCTCAAACTCCGTAGTGCCGTCCATCTCAAAGCTAATCGAATACAGAGAGGCCTTCTCTGACTCATTCAGTAACTCAACAGTAGTTTTCTTCTTCACATTCATGCGACAAAGATATCAAAAGAAAAATTAACATGCAAGTTAATTCTTGGCTTTACACGAAATAACTTTTCCCACGGAAGTTTTCATGTGACCCATAAAATACCTATTTTTGTCTGTGCTGAAGATTTTGAAAGCGTCGGCAGGCTCCGGCAAAACATATAACCTGGCAAGGGAATACATCCGGCTGATTCTCATGGGAGAAAAGCCTGATGCCTATCGGCATGTGCTCGCCGTTACCTTTACAAATAAGGCGACGGACGAGATGAAACGCCGGATTCTCAAAGAATTGTACACGCTGGCCCGCGAGCCGGAGACCTCTTCTTATTTCAAGGATTTCGTCCCTGCCCTTTTCGGGGATGCGGAGCGTCTCCGGCAAAAGGCCCGGCAGCAACTTACCGGCATCCTTCACGACTATTCGGCCTTTGCCGTGTCCACCATCGACCGTTTTTTCCAGCAGACCCTCCGGGCTTTTTCCCGGGAAATCGGCCAGTTTTCCTCCTATCAGGTGCAACTGGACAGGGCGGCGCTGGTGAATGAAAGCGTTGACCGGGTACTGGACACCCTTTCGGAAAAGGACGGGAACCTTCTCGGCTGGCTTACCGGCAGCGTGAAGGAAGATTTGAGGCAAAGCGGTACCTTCTCTCTGGACAAGCGGCTTCAGGAGGTGGCCGCCAGCCTGCAGACTCTTCCGGCCGGGCAGGTCCGCTTCCCGAGGGAAAATCTGGAGCGCCTACAGAAGGTTTGCCGGGAAATCATCAAGAATTACGAGGAACAGGTGAGGGCGGCGGCCGGGGCCTGCCTTGCCGTCTTCGAGGCGGAGGGAATCGACCCTGCAGAGAGCAATCACGGCCTTTTCAAGCCGCTGTACCGCTACCGGGACGGCAAGTCGCCCGTTTCCAGGCCCACGGACGCTTTCCTGCGGAAGGCTCCGGATCCCGCCCAGTGGTTCGCCAAGTCCAAGGACAGCCTGCGGCAGAGGCTGGAGGGCGTATTGGACGCCCCCGTACAGGCCTTCCTGGCCCTTTTCGGCACGCCTTACAAAGAATACAACACGGCAAAGACCATCCTGGGACAGATTTACGGCCTGGGTGTGGCGGAAGAACTGCGGGAGGCGTTCACGCAGATTCAGAAGGAAAAGAATGTCATTTCCATCGACGACAGCAATACCATCCTGCACAGCATCATCGACGGCACGGATACACCTTTTATTTATGAGAAACTGGGCGTCCGCTACGAAGACTTCCTGCTGGACGAGTTCCAGGACACGGCCGATATCCAGTGGGAAAACTTCCGGCCGCTCCTGACGGGGAGCGAAAGCACCGGAAACGATTCGCTGGTGGTGGGTGACGTGAAACAGAGCATCTACCGCTGGCGGGGCAGCGACTGGAACCTTCTGGGAAGCCGTCTGGAACAGGAATTCCGCCAGGTGCAGCGCTCCGTCCTGGACGGCAACTACCGCACGTGCCGGGAAATCGTGACCTTCAACAATGCTTTCTTTGCCTTCGCGGCGCAGGAACTGGACCGCCAGGGCGGGGAAGACCCTGCCGCGGCGGGCAGCATCTCGGACCTGTACCGGGACGTGGAGCAGAAAGTCTGTTTCCCGGATCCGGAGCCTGGAAGCGTGGAAGTGCTGTTTACGGAAGACCAGATGCAGGCTGTCCTGGAAACCCTCCGGGACATCCGTGAACGGGGAGGAAAATGGGAAGACGTCGCCATCCTGGTGCGCAGCAACCGGGACGGTTCGGCCATCGCATCGGCCCTTGTGGCGGAGAACATTCCGGTGGTGTCGGACGATTCCCTCTTCATCAAGAGTTCGGTCACGGTCCGGCGGCTGGTTTCCCAACTGTCCCTGTCGGATGTGCCGCCGGGGGAGGATGCCGCCTCCTCCGCCGCCTCTTTCCTGGCCGCTTCCCTGCATGTGAAAATCCCCGGCCATTACCATTCGCTCATCGATCTGGCCGAGGGTTTCCTGCGGGATCTCCGCGAATCGGATCCGGAGACTTTTGATGCTGAAATCCCTTATATCCAGTCGTTTATGGACTATCTTCAGGACTGGGTTTCTACGGGAGGCAACAACCTGTCGGCCTTTTTGCGCAGTTGGAAGGATGCGGAGCCCAAGATTGCCTCGCCCCGCACCGGGGACAGCGTTCGCGTGATGACCATCCACAAGTCCAAGGGGCTGGAGTTCCCCTTTGTCATCGTTCCGTTCACCGAAGGAGTGACGCTGTACAAAGCCTCCCCGTACTGGTGCAAGCCCGCCGTGGAGGGCACGCGGCTGGAAAAGGAAGCCCAGGGCGTTTTCCACGTTTCCCTGGACTCTTCGGCCGCCGAATCCCTCTTTTCGGCCGATTATTTCCGGGAACGGAAAATGGAAGCCATCGACAATATCAATGTCCTGTATGTGGCCTTCACCCGAGCCAAATACGGGCTCAAGGTGATTGCCGCACCGCCTCCCCGCTCCGGCATCAAGGAGTACAAAAACATGTCCCAACTCCTTTACGGTTTTGTGAAGACCGATCACTATACCGGCGGGCAGCCTTATCCCTTTGACCGGATTCCCCGGGAGGAAGGGAAGGAAAAAATCCTTTTCACCACGTATGAGTCCTATCCGGCCGACAGTGGCAACCGCCTCAAGTTCAGTCCGGAAGCGGCGGATTATTTCGGGGAGGACGGCTCTTTCGGCCTGCAGGCCAGCCGGCGCATCCGGGGAAATGTCCTGCATGGCATTCTTTCCCGCACAGAGACTTCCTCCGACCTTCCCGCGGCCGTGGACGCGGCGGTGAATGCCGGTGAACTGCCGGCCTCCCTCCGGGAAGAGACACTGGCCCTGCTGTCCGGGAAAATCGCTTCGGTGGAATCCCTGGGATGGTTCGCGCCCGGCATCCGTGTTTTGCGGGAAGTGCCGATTCTGGCCCCCGACGGCCGGGAGTATCGGCCCGACCGCGTGGTTCTGCATCCCGACGGACATGTGACGGTGGTGGATTACAAGTTCGGCGAGCAGCGCTCGAATTATAAAAAACAGGTCCAACGCTACGCAGACCTTTTCCGGCGCATGGGATATGGAAAAGTTGAAGGGTACCTTTGGTATTTAGACGATAATTTCACTATCTTTGTAACCGGTTAATTAGATACTGTGCGTCATGGAAGCAAGTGAGAACACGATTAAACTCTACTATAATACAGAAGTGGAAAGGCTGCAGATGCCCGAGTACGGCAGAAACGTGCTCAAGATGGTGGAGCAGCTGAAGGAAATTCCGGACCGTGAAAAGCGGACGGAACAGGCCTACGCCGTCATCAGGGCGATGGAAACCCTCAACCCGCTGGTCCACCAGCAGGAGAACTATTCCCAGAAACTCTGGGATCACCTCTTCATCATCGCCGGGTACGACCTGGATGTGGACGCTCCTTTTCCCAAGCCCGAGCCGGAGGTGATCAACAGCCGTCCGGACCCGATTCCGCTCAATACCAAGCCCATCCGGGCCCGCCATTATGGCCGGAACATCGAGAGCATCCTGGAACTGATCGCTTCGGAGCCGGAAGGGGAGACCAAGACGGCGATGATCCGTTCCCTGGCCATCTACATGCGGCAGCAGTACCTTATCTGGAACAAGGACACGGTGGCCGATGCCACCATCTTCCAGGATATCGAGCGGCTGTCCGGCGGTCGTGTCAAGGTCCCCGAAGGAATCGAACTGACAAAGATATCGGCCGAGGCTTCCTTCTCCCGGCCGGGGCTCAACCTGGGCTTCTCCGGTAACAAGGGAGGCAAGTTCAACCGGAATTTCCGGGGTAAAAACGGCAAGAAGAAATGACGTCCCTCACCAAGTATTGGAATTCCCTTTCGGAGCGCAAACAGACAGGTATCCGCTATGCGGGTATCTGTGTCGTATTTCTCATTACCCTCACCGTCATCATTTCGGTGGCCTCCTATCTGTTCACCTGGAGGCAGGACCAGAGTGCGCTCGGTGCGGCCGATGCCGCCGTTGAAAACGCGGCTGCCACTTCGGGCCTGTCCCTGGGGCATTTCCTGGTGACGGACAGTTTCGGACTGGCGTCGGTCTGTATCATTGTATTCCTTTTGGCCTGGAGTGTCAAACTGCTCTGGAAAGAGAGTCCGATCCGTCTAAAAAAATGGTTCTACGGGCTGTTGACCCTCACTTTTCTGCTTTCCTGGATCCTGGCTTTCGTGAGTCTGCTGAACCCTGCCTGGGAGTTTGCCTTCGGCGGGGGACTCGGAGGCCGCTGCGGCGCCGCCGTCGTGGGCTTCTTGGTCGGGAAAGTGGGAGAAATCGTGACCGGAGTCCTGCTGCTCGTGCTGCTGGGCTGCTGGCTGTACTGCATGAGCGCCCGTTTCGCCGCCTTCCTGATGGCCAAAAAGCCGGAAATCCCCGAAGGTCCGGACCCGGCCGATGAGCTCCCGGTCGAAGTGACCGACACCCTTCCGGCCCAAGATGAGCCGCTTGTCGAACCGGCTCCCAAAAAGCCGCGTCCCAAGCGTGAAAAGCCTGAAAAAGTAGATTCTGACGGGGAGAGTACCGTAAGTGAAACCGAAGAAGAGGAGGAAGAGCCCGGCATCAATGTGATTACGGACGATACCCTGGAGCAGGAGGTGAAAGAACCCCTGAAGCCCATCGACAACCGGCTGGATCCGCCCGACGGGCTGCCCAAGTACAAAACCCCTTCCCTGGACATCCTGGGGGATTATGCCAATGCACGCCACGAGGTGTCGCAGGATGAACTCAGCCGCAACAACAACAAGATCCGTGCGACCCTGGCCAGTTACAAGATTCAGGTCCGCGACGTCACGGCCATCGTCGGGCCCACGGTGACGCTGTACAAAGTGTATCCGGCTCCCGGCGTGAAGATATCGGCCATCAAGCAGTTGCAGGAAGATATCGGCATTTCCCTCAATGCGAAGGGGGTGCGTATCACCACGCTGTCGGACTCCGTGGGAATCGAGGTGGCCAACGACAAGGCGTCGATGGTGCCCCTGAAGGCACTGCTTAACGATACGGCCTTCCGTGACAGCAAGGCCGAACTGCCCGTCGCCATCGGCTATACCATTTCCCAGCAGGTGAAGGTCTTCGACCTGGCCGATGCGCCGCACCTTCTGGTGGCCGGTGCTACCAAGCAGGGTAAGTCCGTCGGCCTCAATGTGATTGTGGCATCACTGCTGTATTCCAAGCATCCTTCCGAACTCAAATTTGTCTTTGTGGACCCGAAGATGGTGGAATTCTCCTCCTATGCCAACCTCCTGCACCACTACCTGGCCGTCCTGCCCAACGCCGTCAGCGAGCAGGAAGAGGCCGAGAAGGCCATCGTCAAGAACGCCAAGGACGCCGCCGCCATCCTCAATTCGCTCTGCGTGGAGATGGACGCCCGTTACGAACTCCTGTCCAAGGCCTATGTCAACAACATCAAGTTGTACAATTCCAAGTGGAAGGAGCATCACCTGCGGGCCGACGAGGGACACCACTTCCTCCCGTACATCGTGGTCATCATCGACGAATACGCCGACCTTACCATGTCCGTAGGCTCCGGCCCCGAGTCCAAGGCCCTTGCCCGCAGCATCACCACTTCCGTCATCCGACTGGCCCAGAAGGGACGTGCCGCCGGCCTGCACTGCATCCTGGCCACCCAGCGCCCCACCGTGGATGTGATTACCGGCCTGATCAAGGCCAATTTCCCCATGCGCATCGCGTTCCGCGTCACATCCCGCATCGATTCCTCCACCATCCTGGACCAGCCCGGGGCCGACAAACTGATCGGCCGGGGAGACATGCTCCTTTATACCGGCGTGGAGATGGAACGGGTCCAGTGCGCCTTCATCGGCAACGATGAAATTGTGGCCCTGACCAAGGCGGTAGGGGACCAGATCGGTTATCAGAAGAGTTACAATACGCCTTATTACCTTCCGGAACCGCCGGCTGCCGAAGGCGAGGAAAGCGGTGGCGGCATGGTGGACATGAACAAGTTGGACGAGCGATTCGAAGAAGCCGCCCGGACGGTCGTGCTGAACCAAAGAGGCTCTACTTCCGACCTTCAGCGCAAACTTGGCATGGGTTATGCAAAAGCAGGAAGAGTGATGGACCAGTTGGAAGCTGCCGGCATTGTGGGCCCGCAAAACGGCTCCAAGCCCAGGGAAGTCCTCGTGAAGGACCTGGCAGAACTGGACGGGGTCCTGCAGCATTTCATGAACCCGGAATGAAAAGATTCTTAAGTATCACCGCATTTCTGCTGAGTTGCCTCTGCGTCGGCGCGCAGGGGAACATCCCTTTGCTGGACAAGGTGGAAGGACACCGGGTCCGTTTTCACTATACCTATTCCCTGTCCCGGCACGGCGGCGATTTTGCGCCCGTCACCGACGGGGAAGTCTGCGTGGAGGGGAATGCCTATCGGATGGAAGGCCTGGGCCTGACAGTCGTCAGCGACGGGAGCACCCGCTGGACCCTGGACGAATCGGCCGGGGAAATGGTGATCGAAAAAGTGGAAAAGGAAGACCTTTTCACCAATCCGGCCCTTTTCATCGCTTCCTACAAGAACTACCGGGACCAGATTCAGGTCAGCGCTTCCGGAGAGGATTTCCTGGATGTGACCCTCACTTTGGATGAGGAAACCCGCGCCCGTTTCCGGCTCAAGGACATTGTCTATGGCCAGCCGCAAGGAAAAAGCGATTTCTCGATGGACGGGAAATCGCTCTCAACGGACGTTGTTATAACCGATTTGCGTTAGTCGCCTGACTCCTTGACGCAGCGGACCGTGAGGGCAAGGGAGGTTTTGCTTCCTTTGCCCTTCATGATGGTGGGCTCGTCCTCATAGATGTAGCGGAACACGCCCCATTCCTCGTCATCGTCTTCCATCTGGTCGGCCGTCCACCAGCAGGCATATTTCAGATAACCGAACATGGGGGCATCCTGGGACATGTCCATGTAGCCGACGGGGATGGCGTTGAACTTGCGGGCGTTGGTGATTTTCACTTCGGGCCAATAGGACCACATGTCCTTGTTCAGGAACTGGGCATCGACCATCAGGTCTCCGGAAACCGTTCCGAGAATGGAATCAAACTCCAGGGCGGTGGGCAGGCGCCATCCTTCCGGGCAGGCTTTTACGGCTTCTTCCCAGGTGTAATACCGGCCGAAGACATCCGATACCACTTCACAGCCTTCGTAATCCACGCCGGACGACGTTCCGTAGAGATTCTGCCCCATCCAGGTGAGACCGCCGGCATTGAAGACGCTGTAGGCTTTGTCTCCCACGAGGATGATTTGCTCGGATTCTTGACCGGTCAGCGCGGTCTCCGGCTCGATGACGGAGAAGGAGGTGGCGGTGGAGGTGCTGTAGTATTCGTCGTCCATGGAGAAAATGTAGCAGGTGACCGTGTAGTTGCCCACGACATCGGACTTGACGGTGTAGGAAGGGTTGCTGGACATGACATCCCGGGTGAGGGTGTCTCTCGTTGCGCCGGTGATATGCCAGGCAACCCCCAGCTTGCCCCGGATGTCTTTGCCGTCAGAGGCGACCATGCGTGAAACGTCCAGGCTGAACGTCTGGACGGTGCCTTCCCTGACGAACGGGGTGGCGGTGTTGATGCTGAAAGCGCTCAGGGACGGGAGGGTGGTCTCCTCCTCAGTTTTTTTGCACGAAAAAACAGCAAGGACGGCGACAAAAAACAGGAACAGTATGCTTATTTTTTTCATATACAATCTTCTCAACCTACAAATATCGCTATTTTTTCGTAATTTTACGCAAATTTCTTGCCAAGATGAAAAAACTCTTCCTGCTGTGTTTCCTTTGTCTGGCGCTGGGCTGCGTCCGGCAGGGAGACCACTATGTCCAGATTACCGGCTACGCACAAGGCGGCACCTACTCGGTCAAACTGAATCTCAAGGGCGTGAACGTCCCGGTGGAGACGGTCCGGGACAGCATCGACGCCCTGCTCCTGCAGATTGATACAACCCTTTCCGGGTATAACAAAAAATCGCTCGTGGCCCGCTTCAACGCCGGGGAGAAAGTTCCCGCCACCCCTTTGTTCCTGGAAATGTACCGGCTCTCGCGACAGTATTGGGAGCGTTCGGAAGGCCTCGTGGACTGCGCGGCCGGCCCGCTTTACGACGCCTGGGGCTTCGGCTTCAAAAACAGCCGTTTCCCGTCCGAGGAGGAAGTTTCGGCCCTGCTGGAAAAGTGCGGCATGGGCCGCCTTCCGGCCGAATTGCCTGTAGAGGGCGGCTATGTGAACCCTGCAGCCCTCGGTTTTCCGCAACTCAATTACAATGCCATCGCCCAGGGGTACAGTTGCGACGTCATCGCCCGCTACCTGTACGGGATCGGCGTCAAGGACATGCTGGTGGATATCGGCGAAATCTGGTGCGACGGGGTCAATCCTTCCGGGAAAGAATGGGCCGTGGGCATCGACCGCCCTGTGGACCAGCCGGAGGAGGCGTCCGATGAACTGGACGGCGTGTGGACTTCCGGAGGCAGGGCCTGCGGCGTCGTGACGTCCGGAAATTATCGGAAATTCTATCTGAAAGACGGGCGTAAATATGCCCATACCATCCATCCCAAGACCGGTTTCCCGGTTTCTCACAACCTGCTGAGCGCCACCGTCGTTTCGGCCGGCAGTGCGGCGGAGGCGGATGCGCTGGCCACCTGGTGCATGGTGCTGGGACTGGAATCGGCCAAGGCCCTTCTGCTGGACAGTCCCGGCCTGGAAGGCTATTTGATTTACGAGGATGCGACAGGGGAGATGAAGGAATGGGCCAGTCCCGGTTTTACATTGAGGCAATGACCTCCAGCACAAACAGCAGCAGGCGGCACAGGCCGTCTGTTGTCGTTATCAGGAACTCCGGACAGGCTCCGAAAGCCGACAGGCCGATGCTTGCCACGGACGCTCCCATCAGCAGGGTCGTGAGCGGAATGGCCAGAAGATTGGTAATGAGGAAGTAAACGGGGAAGGTATGGAAGCGCAACCAGGCCAGGGGAGCGGTGAAAACCTGGCAGGAGATGCTGAGGGCGGCCATGTTCCAGATGCGCCGGACGGGGTTTCGGGAACTGCCTTCGGGATACCATTTTTCCAGGATGGGGAAGAGGAGAAAGATGCCGGCCATGGCCAGGTAGGACAGTTGGAAGCCCAGGCTGCGGATGGCCGCCGGGTCCAGGACCAGTTGTATCAGCAGGGCCAGGGCGAGCACCCTGACGGAGTTTCGCGGCCGCCCCGTGAGCCGGAGCGTTTCACCGATGGCGATGAACAGGAAGGCCCGGACGATGGACGGGCCGGCTCCGGTCATGAGGGTGAAAAAGCCGGCCCCGGTCAGGATGGCCGCATACCGAATGCCCCGGGCGGTTCCCGTATGGCCGATGAGCTGCGACAACTTGTCGAAAATCAGATAGATAATGCCGATATGAAGCCCCGACAGGGCCAGGATATGCGAGGCCCCGCTCTCGCGGAAAACGGCCGTGGTTTCCCGCGAAAGGCCGCTCCGGTCTCCGGTGAGGAGGGCCCTCAGCAGGGGGGCGGTCCCGTCGTCCCGGAAAGGGATGGAACTGATGAGGCTCCGGAGTTTTTCCACGGCCCGGGCGGCCACGCTCTCGGGAATCAAGTGGATGGAAATGCCGGGCTGGGCGGCATTCCAGGCGCAGAAGATGCCCAGCATCAGGAAAGCCGCCGCCAGGACGGCGGCGCTGCCGGCCGGCGGCATGTGCACCAGGCGGCGGTAAAAAACGAAGGGAAGGATGAGCAGGATGAGCAGCAGGCAGGGGAGGGCGGGACCGGCTCCGGAGAGTCCTGTTCCTGCGATGACGCCTGCCGTAAAAGTGACGGACAGCGTTTCTATGCTTTTCGCCTCGACCATACGTGCGAAATTAGCAATAATTTCGTATCTTTGCACGAATTATAGCGAAATATATTTTCACAACCACAATAAACCATGATTATTCTCGTTATTAACTGCGGCAGCTCGTCCATCAAGTACCAGCTTCTGGACATGAAGAGCGACGACGTGTACGATATCATCGCCAAAGGTATCGCAGAAAAAATCGGCCTCCCTGCCGGTATTCTCCAGTATAGTCCTTCCGGAAAGGAAAAGATTGTGAAGGATGTCCCCATCGCCGACCACAAAGTGGGCATGCAACTCATCCTGGAAGCCCTCACGGACAAGGAAACCGGTGTCCTGAAGTCCTTGGAGGATATCGAGGCCGTCGGTCACCGCATCGTGCAGGGCGGCGATTTCTTTGCCGGCTCCGTCCTCGTGAACGACGATGTCCTGGAAAAGATCGCCTTCTGCGCCGACTTCGCCCCGCTCCACAACCCGGCCCACCTGCTGGGCATCCATGCCATGCAGGAGGTGCTTCCTTCCGTTCCGCAGGTAGTAACCTTCGACACCGCCTTCCATCAGACCATGCCGGCCTATGCCTATATGTACGGCCTTCCGTACGAATATTATGAGAAATACCGCGTACGCCGTTACGGTGCCCACGGGACCTCCCATCAGTTCGTTGCCGGTGTCGGCGCCAAACTGGCCGGTCTGGACATAGCCAATTCCAAGATCATCACCTGCCACCTGGGGGCCGGCAGTTCCATCTGCGCCATCCAGAACGGCAAGTGCGTGGACACGTCCATGGGCTTCAGCCCGCTGGAAGGCATGATCATGGGCACCCGCGTCGGCAATATCGACGCCAATGCCGTCATTTACCTGGAGAACAAACTGGGCGTCACCCCGGATGAGATGTCCGTCATCCTCAACCGCAAATCCGGCTTCCTGGGTATTTCCACCAAAACGTCCGACGCCCGCGAACTGGACCAGTTGGCAAGCAACGGAGACCCCAAGGCCAAACTCGTGTTCAAGAAGTTCACCTATGACATCATCAAGAACATCGGCTCCTATGTGGCGGCCATGAACGGGGTGGACCTTATCGTCTTCACCGGCGGCATCGGAGAGCACAACAGCCGCCTGCGCCGCCGTGTACTGGAGAACTTCTCCTACCTGGGCCTCAAGGTGGACTACGAAGCCAATGTCGCTTTCGAGCAGAACGCCATCATCACCACGGCGGATTCCAAGGTGAAGGCCGCCCTCATCTGCACCAACGAGGAACTGGTGATCGCCCGCGATACCATGCATTTAGTATTAGAAAATCAAGAATAAAGTTATGATCAGCAATTTTAACGAACTGTTTGCCGAACTGAAATCCAACGGCATTTGCAAGAGAATGATCGCCGCCTGGGGCGTAGATTCCCACACCATCGAAGCGGCCTCCCTGGCCAGCGACATGGGCTTTGTAAAAGTGACCCTGGTGGGAGATGCCGATTTGATTGCAGCGGTGTGCAAGGCCGGCAACATCGATATCGAAAAATTCAACATCGTCGATATCAAGGACGAACTGAAGGCTGTGGCCGAGGCCGTCCGCATGGTCCATGACGGAGAGGGAGACGTCCTCATGAAGGGCCTCTGCTCCACGGACAAGTTCCTCCGCGCCATCCTGAACAAGGAAGTGGGCCTGCTGCCTCCGAAGGGGCTGCTCAGCCACGTGGGCGTAATCGAGAATCCCAATTACCACAAACTGATCTTCATCACCGACATGGCCGTGATTCCTGCCCCGGACTTCCGTCAGAAGGTGAAGATGGCCGGCTTTGTGACGGGCGTGGCCCGCAGTTTCGGCATCGTGACGCCCAAGATCGCCTTCATCGCCGCTTCCGAGCAGATGCTGGACAGCATGCCTGCCTGCATCGAGGGTGCCATGCTGGCCAAGATGTGCGACCGCGGCCAGATCAAAGCCATCGGCGACGGTCCGCTGGCCCTGGATGTCGCCATCGATGAGGAATCCGTACAGATCAAGAAACTCAAGAGCCCCGTGGCCGGTGATGCCGACTGCCTGCTCTTCCCCAATATCGAGAGTGCCAACGTGTTCTGGAAAACCAACTCCAAACTGGCCAAGGGCGTCCGTCAGGCCGGTTTCCTGGTCGGTACCAAGGTTCCGTGCATCCTGGCTTCCCGTGCAGATTCCGTGGATGTGAAACTCAACTCCATCGCTTCTGCCGTAATGTCTGTTAAATAATATTTATAGAATGAGAAAATTTATCGTAGCAGGGAACTGGAAAATGAACACCACTGTTCCCGAAGGTGTAGAACTTGCAAAAGCAGTCGTAGAAAAAGCGAAGGATATCCCCGCCAATGTCGAACTCGTCGTGGCTCCTCCGTTCACCCATCTGGCCTGCGTGGCCGATGTCCTGAAGGGCTCCAAGGTCCAACTCAGCGCCCAGAACTGCGCCGATCATGAGAAAGGCGCCTACACCGGCGAGGTGGCCGTAGGCATGCTCACTTCCATCGGCTGCCAGTACACCATTCTCGGCCACTCCGAGCGCCGCCAGTACTATGGCGAGACCGACGAGAAACTGGTCGTGAAAACCAAACTGGCCCTGGAGGCCGGTCTGAAAGTCATCCTCTGCGTGGGTGAAAACCTGGAAGAGCGCGAGGCCGGCAAGCACTTTGACGTAGTCACCGCCCAGACCAAGAATGTCCTCTACAACTTCACCGCCGAGGATATGAAGAACGTGGTCATCGCCTACGAGCCCGTCTGGGCCATCGGTACCGGCAAGACGGCCACTGCCGCCCAGGCCGAGGAAATCCACGCCTGCATCCGCAGCGTCATCGCCGAAAAATTCGGTGCCCAGGTGGCCGATGACATGACCATCCTCTACGGCGGCTCCTGCAAGCCTTCCAATGCCAAGGAACTCTTCGCCGAAAAGGACATCGACGGCGGCCTCATCGGCGGCGCCGCCCTCAAGGCCGAAGACTTCATCGGCATTGCTACGAGTTTCTGAGTTAAGTCTTTGTAAATTCGAAAATTCTATGTACCTTTGCGCGCTTTAAAAAGCCGCAAAGGTTTTTTGGTGCAATGGGGTGCTTGAAAAAGAGCACTGAGTAACACATTTTTATTTATCATTACAATGAAGCATTTTACGCTGAACGGCGAAATCCGCCAGAAGGGCAACAAGGCCGTCCTCAAGGCTTTCCGCGCCCAGGGCCTGGTCCCCTGCAATCTGTATGGACTCGGCATGGAGAACATCCTTTTCACGGTCAATGAGAAAGAGCTGAAGGGTCTTACCCACACGCCCGCTTCTTATATCGTAGATCTGAATCTCGGTGGCAAGGTGTACACCGCCGTCGCCCATGAGTATCAGTGGCATCCGGTAGAGGACAACTGCCTGCACGTGGATTTCCTCGCCGTCAATGAGACCAAGCCCATCGTCATTTCCGTTCCGCTGAACATCACCGGTCACCCGGTAGGTGTACAGGCCGGTGGTAAGTTCACCCAGAGCGCCCGCAGCCTGAAGGTCTGCGCCCTCATGAAGGACCTTCCCGACCAGCTGGACATCGATGTCACTTCCCTGGAACTGGACAAGCGCATGGTCGCCGGCGACCTCAAGTTCGAAGGTCTCCAGATTGTCTCCGACAAGAACACCATCATCTGCTCCGTGAAGACCACCCGCGCTATGCAGCAGGCGGCTCAGGAGGCTGCCAAGGCCGCTAACCAGTAGAAATGGAGTATCTTGTTGTAGGGCTGGGAAACATAGGGGCGGAGTACGCTTCTACCCGGCACAACATGGGATTTATGGTATTGGATGCCTGGGCTCAGGCATCCAATGTCCTTTTCAGGACCGACCGTTACGGGGATGTGGCGGAGGTCTCCTTCAAAGGGCGCTGGTTCGTGCTGCTGAAGCCCTCCACGTATATGAACCTCAGCGGCAATGCAGTCCGCTACTGGATGCAGAAACTGCATCTTCCCTTGGAAAATCTCATTGTGATTTCGGACGACCTGAACCTCCCCTTCGGAACCCTTCGGATGCGTCCCGGCGGTTCTTCCGGCGGCCATAACGGTCTGGAGGATATCACCGCCAAACTCGAAAGCGACCAGTGGATCCGTATCCGGATCGGAATCGGCAACGATTTCTCCCGCGGGCGGCAGGTCGATTATGTCCTCAGTGACCTTTCCGACGAGGAGAAGGCCGTTGTTCCGGAATTGGCTTCCCGTATCATTCAGGGCATCAAGGATGTATCCACCGTCGGGGTGGCCCGTGCCATGAATTCCTTGAATACACGCCGTCCAAAGGCACAGGGAAGTCCGGAAAAAGAAGAAAGTAAGTCCGGAAATATTGGTGAAGTGCCTGAATTTTAGCTTTTTTCTGTTGTTTTCTTTTGGATTTTCGAAAAAATTCTTTACCTTGCACAAAAGTTTGAGCAATAACGTTTAACGAACCAATAAAAAACAAAACCATCATGAAAGAGCTTGTTGAAAAAATCAATGCTGAATTTGCAGAGTTCGCCAAGAATGCAGAAGCCCAGGTAGTCAAAGGTAACAAGGCCGCCGGTGCCCGCGCCCGTAAGGCCGCCCTCAGCCTGATGAAGGATCTCAAGGACTTCCGTAAAGTCTCCGTGGATGCTGCAAAATAAGCACTCCTAAAAAAATGAAAAAACGTTGCAGAAAATTAAAAAATTCTGCAACGTTTTGTTTTTTTCTGCATCTATATAGTAGGTTTAGGTTTTAGTACACGTCAAGAAACCGGTTTCAGAGGCAACTTTGGAACCGGTTTTTTGCTATTTGCGCGGGTGGTGCTCCAGCACCGACCTGTGCCAGGTGGAACTGTCGATGTGTGTGTAAATCTCTGTGGTAAGGATGCTTTCGTGGCCCAGCATCTCCTGTACGATGCGCAGGTCGGCCCCGTTTTCAATCAAGTGGGTGGCAAAGGAGTGGCGGAAGGTATGGGGTGAGATTTCCTTTTGGATGCCGGCGGCCATGGCCTGGCTCTTGACCAGGTTGAACAGCGAGATGCGGCTGATGGGTTTCCCGAAACGGTTCAGGAAAAGGTAGTCGTCGTAGGCCGCGGAGGCGGGAAGCGGCCGGTCCGGGAGATAGGCCCGGATGGCATCGGCCGCCACTTCCCCGAGGGGGACCAGGCGCTGTTTGTTTCCCTTGCCGATGATATCCACGAAGCCGTCGTCCGGATGGACATGCGAGATGCGCAGCGTTGCGGCTTCGCTGACACGGAGACCGCAGCCGTACAGGACTTCCAGGATGGCCCGGTTGCGTTTTCCGTAGGGGGCATTGAGATCGACCGAATCCAGGATGGCTGAAACTTCCTCGACGCTGAGGACGGCGGGGAGGTATTTGCCCAGTTTGGGAGCATCTACCCGGTCGCAGGGATTGTCCTTGATTTCTCCCTCTTCCACGCACCAGGAAAAGAAATTCCGGAGGGCGCTGACAAGGCGCGCCGTGCTGCGCTTGGAAAGGCCTTCGGCCGTGACCTGTCCCAGGTACGATTCGATATCGGCCGGCCTCACCGCCCGGGGCTCCAGTTCACAGAAATCCAGGAAAGCCTTGACGTCATGACAATAGGATGCCACCGTATTGGGTGACATCCTACGTTCAATCCGGAGGTAATTCCTGTAATCTGTAAGGAAGGACATTCTGTACTTAAGATGGGTTGCTAAAGCGTGCCGTATTTCTTGCCGTAGAGCAGCATCTGGCCCAGATAGTCGTCCGTGTAAACGGGCACGTAGTCCGTCACGGTGCCGTCACTGTCATAGACGGGCTGGATTTCCGGGTTGACGAATCCGCCGTAGGGCTTCAGGTTCAGCGCCTCGTAACGCTCTTTCACTTCCCGGTGCAGATCCGGGTCGATGTGAACGGCATAGGTTTCGATAAGGGCTTTTCCGGCTTCGTAATCTCCTTCGCTCTTGATGCGCTGGATTTCGGCGAGAAGCTGGGCGAACAGGGCGCGGAGTTTCACGTAGTCTTTCACGATGAAGTAGGTTTTCCCGTTTCTTTCCTTTTTCACGATGACCTTGTCCTTGGCGCCTTTCTCATAGCACCACTGCGCAATGAGTTTGCGGTTCTGCATGTGGGCCTCGGTGTTGGGACGTCCCAGTTCCACGCGGGTGAACTGGACCATGAGTCCGTTGCGGATGTAGTTCGCATACTCGGCCTTGTAGGCTTCGGGGTCCGGCATGATGCCCAGTTCGACCATCTTGGGGTCGGCGGTATAATACAGGCCGAAAAGGTCGGCCCTTGCTTCTTCCAGGGCCGAGGCATACTCTCCCATGGCGGTGGTGCTCACGCCCGGCAGCAACTGGCCGGAAGCGTGGCCCAGGCATTCGTGGAGGTCGGTATGGATTTCATCGGCGATGGTGCCCCATTTCTTGGCCATTTCGATTTCTTTCTTGTCATAGGCAAACTCCGTCAGGGTGCTGGTGGGCAGTTCCTGGGCGGCGAAATCATAGGTGTGGGTGATGTTGGCGATGGTGACGCTCTTGGAACCGTGCTCCTTGCGAATCCAGTCGGCATTGGGGAGGTTGATGCCGATGGGCGTGGACGGATAACTGTCTCCGGCCAGGCAGACGGCGTTGATGACCTTGGCCGACACGCCCTTTACCTTGGCTTTCTTGAAGCGCGGATCCACGGGGGAGTTGTCCTCGAACCACTGGGCGTTGGCCGAAAGGATTTCCGTCCGTTTGGACGCTTCGAAGTCCTTGATGTTCACATAGCCTTCCCAGGAGGCCTTGCGGCCCAGCGGGTCGTTGTAGTCTTCAATGAAACCGTTGATGAAGTCCACCGTGCCGATGGTGTCTTTCACCCATTCGATGTTGAACTGGTCCCATTTGCGGAGGTCTCCCGTCTTATAATAGTCGATAAGGATGCCGAGGGCCCTTTTCTGGATGTCGTTCTCGGCCACGGTCCGGGCCTTTTCCAGTTGTTCGCAGATTTTCTCGATGGCGGGGGAGTAGAGCCCGCCCACTTTCCAGGGGAGTTCACGGATGATGCCGTCCTTTCCTTTCACGACTTTGGTGTTGAGGCCGTAGGAAATGGGTTCGGGGTCGTCCGGTTTTGCGATGCCCGCATAGTACTTCTCGACTTCGTCGCGGGAGACATTCTCATAATAATTGACGGCGGAAAGTTTGACGATATCTCCGGCCGTGTCGGTAGAACGGCGCTGCGGCCAGATTTCCGGATTGTAGATCACATCCAGCAGGCCTTCGTCGCGCACGCCGGCCTTTTCCAGGAGGGAAGCGAAATAGGCGCTGGGGCAGGCGGGGAAAATCTTGTCCTCGGCATAGTGGTGGTGGATTCCGTTGGAGAAGAACACCCGCTTGGCATAGGTGAGGAAATCCTGGTATTCAGGGGTGGTGGTATCGATTCCTTCCGTATCCAGAATGGCTTCCAGGGCGTGGCGCACCCGGAGATTGTCCTTGCAGTTCTGGTCCCAAAGGATGTCCCGGCCGTATTTGGCGGCCTCGGAAAGATAATAGGCGTATTCCTTCTGCTGGAGGGTGAGGTTTTCCCAGCCGGGGATCTGATACCGCATGACTTTGAGGTCGGCGAAGGAGTCGATGGTATATTTGAAATCCGATGCGGTCTGTTCCTGGGTGGGGGCCTCGCAAGCGGCCACAAGGGCGGCTGCGCCGGTAATCATCATCATTTTTGCAATGCTTTTCATAACAGTCTTACCTTATTTATCGGCACTGGGTGCCGTATTCGACAAAGATACAAGCAAAGTGAGAAAAAAGCAAAAAATTAAAAAATATCATTAACTTTGTATGTTATCGTCAGAATTATGAGCAAATCACCCATATGGATTAGCCTGATACTGCTGGTCGTAAGCGTATCGTGTTTCAAAGATCCCAATTTCGAATCCGGCTTCAGCGGGGAAGACAGCGGAGGAAGAAGCGTCCCCGGGCGCTCCTATTCCGAGCCGTCCCGCCGCGTGATGGTCATGATATCGGCCGGCTTCAACTCGCTGTCCGGTTATTTGTCCAGCGACCTGGAAGAACTCTCGGAGGGGAAACTCCCCGTGGGCACGTCCTACTCTTCCGATGTCCTGATGGTCCTGAGCCGGACCGTGACCTCGTCCGGACAATACGGCGATCCTTCGCCCGCGGCGCTTTACCGCCTGTATGCCGACTTCTCCGGAAATGTCTGCCGCGATACCCTGATGGTTTGGGATGCGGAGACCCCCCTGAGCCGCGGACAGACCATCCGCGAGGCCCTCACTTTCGTCCAGAGCCGCTTCCCGGCCAAAGGATACGGCGTGGTCTTCTCTTCGCACGCTTCGGGCTGGCTGCCCGCCGGGTATTATGCGTCTCCGGAGTCTTACGAGAAGGCTCCTTCCGCCGGCCCTTACCGTTCCATCGGCCAGGATAAGACGGCCACGGGCGGCATCGAAATGGAACTGAGCGAATTTGCGCAGGCCATTCCCATGCACCTGGACTATTTGCTCATCGACGCCTGTCTGTCCGGCTGCGTGGAGGTGGCCTATGCCTTTCGGGATATCGCCGACGTGGTGGGTTTCTCCCCGGCCGAGGTGCTGGCCAACGGTTTCATGTACGATGTGATCACCACCCATCTCCTGGGGAAGGAACCGGATCCGGTTTCGGTCTGCAGGGATTATTTCGAGTATTACGACGCCCAGTCCGGGAACAACCGTTCGGCCACCATCACCGCCGTGACCCCGGGCCGGATGGGCCCTCTGGTACAGGTGTGCAAGGAACTGTTCGAAAAGTATCGCAGTGCCATTCGGACCCTTCCCGGCGGCACTGTCCAGGGTTATTTCCGTTTCGACCATCACTATTTTTACGACCTCAAGGACATCCTTCTCAAGGCGGGCATCAATTCCGAGGAGGAAGCCCGGCTGGATGCCGCCCTTGAGGAGTGCATCCTCTATAAGGCGGCGACGCCCTATTTCCTGGGAATTCCCATCCGGATTTACAGCGGTCTGTCCATGTATCTTCCTTCCAGGGGAAGCGCTTTCCTGGATCAGTTCTACAAGACCCAGATCGACTGGAACAACGCTACTGAACTTGTAAAATAATTATTCTTCGCACCATGAAAGATTTTGTCAAGACCATGCTTGCCGTCATCTGCGGCTATTTTGTGCTTCGGATTATCGGCTTCCTGTTTCTTCTGTTCTTCCTGGTCGGCTCCCTGGCCGGCGGCAAACCGACCCTTCCCAAAAACGGGGTGCTGGATGTGGACATGAGCACCTTCGTCCTTGCCGAGCAGAGCAAGGAAGCGTCGGCTCCCAGCATCATGTCCATGCGTCTTGACATGACGCCGGCTGTCGGCCTGTATGATGCTGTCGGGGCCATCCGTGCCGCCGCCGACGACCCCGGTGTGAAATACATCCTTCTCCGGGCCGACGCAGCCATGATCGGCATGGCCGGCGCCGAGGAATTCCGGGCCGCTCTCGCCGGTTTCCGCGACAGCGGAAAGCCCGTCGTGTCCTATGTGGAGAACCCCTCCAACGGGTCCTTCTATCTCGCTTCCGTATCCGACAAAATCTACATGGGAGCCCATCATGGGGGCAATGGCCAGATGATCGGCCTGTCCGCCCAGTTGATGTTCCTGAAGGATATTCTGGACAAAGTGGGGGTGAACGTACAGTTGATCCGCCATGGCAAATACAAGAGCGCCGGAGAAATGTTCATCCGTTCGTCGTCCTCTCCCGAAAACCGGGAGCAGAATCAGGTGATGGTGAATTCGGCCTGGAAAACGCTCGGAGGGACCATTGCCGGAGCGCGTGGCCTGTCGGAGGAAGCGTTCAACGCCCTCATTGACGGACTTGCCCTCAATCTGCCGGAAGACTATCTCCAGGCGGGTCTGGTGGACGAACTGGTGGACCACGAGGCGCTTCTCGGGAAACTTTGCACCCTGGCCCAGGTGGAAGACAGCCGGAAGTTGGGCCTGATCCCCTTTGTCGATTATGTGACAAACCATGTGACGGGCCTTCCCGGCCGCTCCAATGTCGCCGTCCTTTATGCCGACGGTGATATTGTCGATGGGAAAGACTACGCCAACGTGGCCGGTGACCGTTTTGTCCAGATTATCGACAAAATCCGCAAGGACAAGAGCGTGAAGGCCGTGGTGCTTCGCGTCAATTCGCCCGGTGGCAGCGTGGCCGCTTCGGAAAAAATCCGTTCGGCCCTTGACCTTCTCCAGAAGGAAAAGCCGCTGGTGGCATCCTTCGGCGATTATGCCGCATCCGGCGGTTACTGGATTTCCAACGGTTGCCAGAAAATCTATGCCGACGCCACCTCCATTACCGGTTCCATCGGCGTGTTCTCCATGATTCCGGAATTCTCCGAGGTCACCCGGAAACTGGGTGTCGGCGTGGAAACCGTGGGGTCCAACAAGCACAGCGACATGTTCTCGCTCATGCGTCCGTTCGACAGCGAGGAACTGCAATGCTTGCAACTCTCCGTGGAGGATATCTACGAGCGTTTTGTCAATCTGGTCGCTTCCAGCCGCGGACTGGAGCCTGCCCGGGTGGATGAAATCGCCCAGGGCCGTGTCTGGCTCGGCTCCGATGCGCTCGAAATCGGCCTCGTGGACGAAATCGGCACGCTGGAAGACGCCATCGCCTATGCCGCCTCCCTGGCCGATTTCCATTCTTCCGACGAGTACAGCGTGGTGGGCTATCCCCAGCCGCTCACGTTTGTCGAGGAGTTCATGAACAGCATCGGCCAGCGTACGGAAGAGCCCAGCATCCTGTCCGGGACGCCCTTCGAGGCCCTTGGCAAGGCTGTCAGCGGCCTGAAGGCACCGGATCCCACCCGCGTCTATGCCCGTCTGCCCTACGCCCTGGAAATCCGTTAAAACGTGGATCCTTTCCTCAGGCAGGTAGCCGCGCATTATTTTGATGCCGGGGATTTGGAGAAAACCTGTTTCGTTTTCCCGAACCGCCGGTCCATGGTGTTTTTTCGGAAATACCTTGGTGACCTCGTGCAGGAAAGGGGAGGCGGTGTCCCGCTGCTTTCACCCGCCCTTTACACCATCAATGACTTCTTCTATTCGGTGTATGGAGGAGAGGTCACGGACCGCCTGAGACTGCTCCTGGAACTGTACGACTGTTACCGGGAACTGAATGCCCAGGCCGAACCGCTGGACGACTTCATCTTCTGGGGAGAGGTCATGCTTTCCGATTTCGAGGACATTGACAAGTATCTGGTCGATGCCGAGGGCCTGCTTCGGAACGTGTCGGATTTCAAGGCCCTGCAGGACGGGTATGAATACCTCAGCGAAAACCAGCGCCTGGCGGTAGAGCATTTCCTGGCCCATTTCCGGGACGGGAAGGGAATGCTGAGCGTAAATCCTGAGGGCAGTGACGTAAAGGCCCGTTTCCTGAAACTGTGGAATCTCCTGTATCCGCTGTATGTCCGGTTCCGGGAGCGCTTGCAGGAGAAAGGAATGGCCTACGAGGGGATGGTGTACCGTGACCTGGCCGGCAAACTGAATGCCGGAACCCCTGTCAGGGATATTCTGGAGGCCGTTTTCCCCGATACCGAACAGTATGTCTTCGTGGGGCTGAACGCGCTCACCGAGTGCGAGCGTCTGCTGATGAAACGGATGCGCGATGCCGGCATCGCACGCTTTGTCTGGGATTTCGTGAGTGAAGAAATCCGGGATCCGGATAGCAAGGCATCCTTTTTCATGCGGCAGAATGTGGCCGATTTTCCCCAGGACTTCGCCATCGATCCCGGCGGGCTGGGGAAACCGCGCATTACGGTTGTCAGCGTGCCTTCCTCCGTGGGACAGGCCAAACTGGCGGCCCCCATCCTCCGCGAAATCGGGAGCGGACACAGCGATGTGGAGACCGCTTTCGTGCTGCCGGACGAAAACTTGCTTCTGCCGCTGCTGAATTCCATTCCGGAAGAGCATGCCTCCGTGAATGTGACCATGGGCTATCCGATGAGCGGCAGCGCCATCTATACTTTGCTGGAGGCCTTGGGACAGTTGCAACTGCGGCTGCGCAGGCGGCCAGACGGCTGGTATTTCTACCATCGGCCGGTACGGGAGGTGTTCTCGTCGGGCCTGTTCCGTGCTCTGCTCACGCCTGAGGAGGCGGAAAGGACGGAGCGGGTGAAAAAAGAGGCCAAGTATTATATCCCGTTGCAGGATTTGAAGGGAGGACCGGTTTTGGACCTGGTGTTCCGCCCCGTGCTGGAAGACAGCACCCTGGCTTCGGCCCGGCAGAATCATGCGATGGAGCGGTACTTTTCGGAACTGGTCAGTTATATCGGCCGAACGCTTTCCGCCCGCGGCGACATGCTGCTGGAACTGGACTTTGCCAAGCGCTGCCATACGCAACTGAATATCCTGCAGGACCGGGACCTCGAGGTGCTTCCCTCCACCCATCTCCGCCTTCTGGGGCGCATCCTGGAGGGCATTTCCGTTCCTTTCCGGGGAGAGCCGCTGCAGGGGCTGCAGGTGATGGGCCCCCTGGAAACCCGTGCGCTGGATTTCCGCAACCTGATTATCCTGAGCGCCAACGAGGGGATGTTCCCCCGCAAGAGTTTCAGCCCGTCTTTCATTCCCCCGGAACTCCGAAAAGGTTTCGGCCTGCCCACGTATGAATATCAGGACGCCGTGTGGGCCTATTATTTCTACCGGATGATCCAGCGGCCGGAGCATGTCTGGCTTCTGTATGACAGCCGGACGGAGGGCCTCAAGACGGGGGAGGAGAGCCGGTATGTCAAGCAGTTGGAATATCATTTCCATCTTCCGCTCGAAAGGGTGGTGGCGGCCGCCCGGATGCAGCCGGTGAAGGGGGAGGGAAGCATTCCCAAGACGGATCAGGACGTGAAAACCATCCGCGAAGGGATGCTGTCGGCCTCTACGCTGCAGAATTACCTTTACTGTCCGGCCAAGTTCTACTATCAGTTTGTCAAGGGCCTCAAGGCCGACGACGACGTGGCCGAATCCCTGGATGCAGGCATGCTGGGCAATGTTTTCCATGAGGTTATGAGCCGTCTGTACGACATGCCGGTGGTAACGCCGGCCGCCCTCCAGGGAATGATCAAGGATACGGAGAGGCTGCGGAATCTTATCCGCAGCGCTGTCCTTCGGCAGATGCACAGCATCGAAGTGAGCGGCCGCAACCTGGTGTTGGAGGAAGTGATCCTGGATTATGTCCTTTCCACCCTCCGCCATGACAACCGGCTCCTTCTCGGCTCTGGTTCCGGCGGCTTCCGGATCATCGGCCTGGAGAAGCCGTTCCAAATGGATTTCGAAGGGTTCCACATCAAGGGATTCGTGGACCGGATCGACAGTTACCGTGAGGGAATCGTACGGATTGTGGACTACAAGACCGGCAAGGTGGAGGATGACGACCTTTTCATCACCGACGGCAACGCCGCCTCCGTGGTGGAGAAACTCTTCGCGCCGGACAGCAGCAAACGTCCGAAGATTGCCTTGCAACTGTTCATTTACGGTCTTTTCGCCCACGGGGATGAGAAACTCCGCTCGCAGACCCTCTGCAATTCCATCTACAGTACGGCCTGGCTCTATACGCGGGACCTTCCCGAGGTGCCGGAGAGCCCGGAATTCCTGAAACTGATGCGCGAAAAACTGAAAGAACTCCTGGCGGAGATGACCGACCTTTCAGTGCCTTTCCGCCGGACGCAGGACACGAAAACCTGCGGATGGTGTGATTTCAGGGATATCTGCGGGCGCTAAGCCAAATATCTTTCCTGCAGACGCGCGCATTCCTCCGGGCCGATTTCCATCTGCTCCTCAAGGTATAGCTGCAGCGACCCCCAGTTCTTCTCGATCAAGTCCAAGGTATGGTCGAAATTACGGACGCTCACGCCCATGAAGGCGCGGACCACTTCTTTCTCCGTTTCTCCTCCGCCGGCGGCTTCTACCTCGGCGCACAGTTTTTCGACGAGGGGCCGATAGGTGTCGTTGGAACGGTCAAAATCCCGGAGGATGGTTTCGCGGTCGGCCCCCAGGGCTGTCAGGATGAGGGCGGCCCCCATGCCGGTGCGGTCTTTCCCTTGGGAACAGTGCCACAGCACGGCTCCATCTTCCGTCTCCAGGATCAGGTTGAGGAAGGTGGCGTATTGCAGTTGGGAGAATTCGCTGAAAGCCAGGGAGGGATAGAGTTCCCGGCCTTTCTCCTGGAAAAGGGTCATGAAGGAAAGGCGGACGATGTGCTTTTCCAGATTTACCCACATCCCCTCCGGAATGGCTTCGCCGCTCAGTTTTTCGGCCGATGTATCCAGGGTGGGCAGCAGGAGATAGGAGGCGCCGGAAATATCCGGATCCGGCTGCAACTGGGCTTCCGGCTCGGAACGGAAATCGAAAATCCTTTTCAGGTGGAATTCTTCCCGAAGGCGGGTGCAATCGCTCTGAGTGGCGTCATGCAGATGGCCCGTACGAAGGAGAAGACCGCTTTTCACGGTCTTTTCTCCGATACGGATTCCGCCCAGATCCCGGGCATTGACGATGCCTTCGAACAAAGTGCTATTTGTTGTTGAATCTCAGGTATTTGAGGATGATGGCGACGGCTTCGTCGTCGGTCATATCCCCGACATTCAGGACAAGGTCGTAGTTGCGGGCGTCGTAGCGGCTGACATCGGTCCAGCGCTTCACGTAATTGTCCCGGCTCTTGTCAACGGACTTGATGACCTCTTGGGCTTCCTGCCGCGTGAGGCCCTGTTTTTTCATTACCCGCTCGATGCGCTTTTCCAGGGGAGCCTGGATGAAAATGTCCACCTTGTTGGGATGGTCTTTCAGGACAAAGAAGCCCGACCGGCCGGCGATGACGCAGGAGCCTTCATCCGCGATGGCACGCAGAATCTGGGATTCGGCCTCGAAGATGTCATCTACCTTCACGAAAGCGTTCCAGTCATTGCCCTTGATGGGGTCGAAGCCCACAAAAGCGCCGCTGTTGGGCACGGGGGCCACGGCTTCCACGAAATCGGCCAGCCAGTTTTTCTTCCTTCCCTTGATCCGTTCGATTTCATAAGTGGAGAGATTGAATTTCTCCATCAGGTTCTGGATGAGGTTCTTGTCGCTGTAGCGGACATTCAGTTGTGCGGCCAGTTTGCGTCCGATGGTGCGGCCTCCGGAGCCCAGTTCGCGGCTGATGGTAATGACAAAAGGCTGATGGGTGTCCATAGTGTTGTGATAGATTATTGGTATAAATGGCGTTTGATGGTTCCTTTGGCCGTTCTCTCGAAGGGGACGTCCACCAGTTCCACCCTGAAAATCTGGCTGAAAGTAGGGAGGTGGTTGTTGCTGGCTTTTCGGATATCTTCGGACAGGCGGGCGATGGCCTCTTCGTCGTCTCCCTGGACGGAGCCGGCCCTGGGATACACCAGCGCCACCACTTTTCCTTCCCGGTCCAGAACCAGCGATTCTTCCACCTGGGGATGCCGGCCCAGCACCTGTTCCACCTCTTCAGGATAGATATTCTGCCCGGAAGAACTGAGAATCAGCGCTTTGATGCGACCGCGGATAAACAGGTTACCCGCTTCGTCCATGATGCCCAGGTCTCCTGTACGGAACCAACCGTCGGCGGTGCGGCACTGGGCATCGGCCTTGGGGTTCTTGTAATAGCCGGAGAAGAGATTGGGGCCCAGCGTCTGGATTTCGCCGGGGATGCGGTCCGGCTCGGAAGAGTCTATCCGGATTTGGTGGATGGGCTTTCCGCAGGAGCCGGGGGCGAAACTGTCCGGGCTTTCATAGGCCAGCAGGGGGCAGGCCTCCGTCATCCCGTATCCCACCGCGTAGGGGAGTTCGATTTTCTTGAAGACGCTTTCCACTTTCCAGTTGAGGGGCGCACCGCCGATGATGATGGTGTGGAGGTTCCCTCCGAAAGCGGCCAGCACACGTTTGCCGACGGAACGGTAGAAGGACGTCCTGAGTCCCGGCAGGTTCCGCAGCGCTTTGGCGGCCCGGGTGTTCAGGAGCGGACGGATCAGGGTGGTGTAAACCTTTTCCATGATGAGGGGAACCGTTATCATGACGGTGGGCCTGACTTCCATCATGGACTGGACCAGCAGGGACGGGGACGGGGCTTTCCCGAGGAACCAGATGGTGAAACCGGTGCAGCAGGGATAGACGAACTCCATGGCCAGTCCGTAGATGTGGGCCAGCGGGAGCATGGAAACCAGGGTTTCCGGGGCGTTGACGATGTGCTGCTGGCAGTATTCCACAATGTCCGACATGGCCCCGTAACTGAGCATGACGCCTTTGGGGTCTCCGGAGGTGCCGGACGTATAGTTGATGATGGCGACGGCTTCCGGATTGTCCGGATAGTGGACCTGCAGGGCGTCGAAGCCTTCGGGATAGCAGTCCCGGAAAAGATTTTCCCGGTCTTCCCAAGCCTCTTGAAGGCGCATGTCCGAAGACCAGAGAAGACGGTCCTCCCGGGCGTCCAGGACTCCGCGAAGCAAAGGAAAGTCGTTGGATTTCAACTGTTTCCAAATATCAGGATCGGCAATCAGAAGAACGCTGTCCGAGTGGCGGAGCAGTTGCGTGGTCCCTTCAGCGGTGAAGTTGGGAAGGATGGGCACCACGACGGCCTCGTAGGTGTTGACGGCCAGGAAGGCGATGGCCCAGCGGGCCGAATTGCGGGCGCACAGGGCAATCTTGTCACCCTTCCGGATGCCGGCAGCCTGAAAGAAGATATGATACTCTTCGATGCGGGAAGCCAGTTCGGCATAGGTGTAGCAGGATCCGCCATAGTCGCACAAGGCGGCTTTGCTCTCTCTGAACCTGATCTGCTCTTCCAGTTTTTTTAGATAAGATTTCATCCGTCAACGTCGGTCTAAAACAATACAAAGATACAAAGAATCTTTAAATTTAGGTTCTCTCATGGAAATTCGTTAAATTTGCAATGATTATGCCAGTGAGAGAATGCTGACCCCCATCATAGCCATCCTTTGGGTATTGCTCTGCATCGGCTTTGCCTACCAGATCCTTCGAAGCCAGAAGGATCCGGATATGCTGCTGTTCTGGCTCCTGTTTTTCGCCCTGGTCCCTCCTGTGGCCGCCATCATTTACTGCCTGTCCGGAATCAATTACCGGCGTCCCCGGGTGCGCGAAAGGATTCATTCCCGTTCCAAGTCTCTGTTCCGGCGGCAGATTTCGCCGGAACTGGCCTCCCGCTGTTTTTCCGACGCTTTCATGGACCGGGTGGATGAACCCTACCGTCCGCTCGTGAACCTTCTCCGTTCCTGCGGAGAGGGGAATAAGGTCTATGCCGACAATTCCTACGAGATCATCACTTCCGGTCTGCGGAAGCGGGAACTCCTCCTGGAAGATATCCGCAGCGCCAAAAAGTATATCCACATCGAGTATTTCCGTTTCGGAAACGACAAAGCCGGCCGGGAAGTCCGGGACCTGCTGTACCGGAAAGCGGCCGAGGGAGTGGAGGTCCGTTTTGTGAACAACAACATGATCGGCCGCAATATCCCCCGTTCCTATTTCCGGGACATGGGAAAACACGGGATTGAGGTGAGGCCTTATACGCACATCCGGTATGGCTGGCGCATTTGGCTGATGCGCATCAACTGCCAGAACCACCGCAAGATCGTCGTTATCGACGGAAAGGTGGCCTATACCGGCGGCATGAACCTGAACGACAACTACTTCTACAAATGGAGAGACACCCATCTCCGTATAGAGGGGCCGGTCATCGCCCGCCTGCAGGCTTCTTTCATCGACACATGGGTAAGTTGCGGAGGGGTGTTGAGCCATCCGCTGGAGTACTATTTTGACATTCCGGCCGCATCGGAGCAGAATCCGCTTCAGGGAAAACTGCTCCAGGTGGTGACGGATGCCGCCGACAATCCCTGGCCCAGCACCCAACTCGGCTACGAGTGGATTCTGCAGAACGCCCGGGAATACGTTTACATCCAGACGCCGTACTTTGTCCCGCCCGTCTCTTTCCTGCATGCGCTCAAGGGCGCCGCTCTCCGCGGGGTGGACGTTCGCGTGATGCTTCCCAAAAAAGTGGATACCCCGCTCGTGGGGCCGGCCAACCGGGCCGTCTATGAAGAATGCATGGAGGCCGGAGTCCGCATTTACGAGCGTTCAGGGGCCTTCATCCATTCCAAAACCCTGGTGGCCGACGACAACCTCTGCGTCATCGGGGCTTCCAATCTGGACATGCGGAGTTTCCATATCAACAACGAGGTGAACACGTTTGCCTATGACCGGGAAACCGCCCTGTCCTGCAAGGGGATTTTCCTGGCCGATCTGGAGATGGCGCAGGAACTCCGTCTTCCCGAGTGGAAAGAGAACTATCCCTGGTACCAGGCCCTCTTCTCCAGTTTCATGCGCATGTTCTACCGCCTGCTATAGTCAGGGAAGCCGGTATTCCTTGGTCCCTTTGAGCCCGGTGGTGCCGAAGTAACTGCTCACGACATTCCCTTTCACATACACGCGTTTTCCCTGCAGTTCCGGATGATCGACCAGGTTCAGGGCGTCCCGGACGCTGCCCTTGGGCAGTTCTACGGCGATGCAGGAGGCTTTTGCCGTGATGGAGGAGCGGTCGGCCAGGGCGATGTGCGTGTTTTTGGAAATCCCTTCGGTCTTGACACTTTTCCCGGCCGATGAGAGGTCTCCGCCCACGATGTATCCGTAAACCCAGATTCCGCTTTGCCCGCTGTAGGAGGGTGCATCGGCCACGGAGACGGCCTGCTCCCACCCGTTTTCGCCGTTTCCGCCTTCCGGGTGGTCTCCGCCGATGACGAAACTGTCCGTCGTCCAGTTTTTGCTCGTATCCACGGCCACCGATACGAAACTGCCTGTCGTCCCGGGTGTCGGGGCGGAGAGGTTCAGCGTAAGGATTTCCCTCGCTTCCACATGGCTGGTGAAGAGGATTTCGTCTTTCCCTTCGTTGGACAGCATGACCGATACGTCACCGGGAAAAACGTATGCGATCCGCTTCTCATAGTAGCCGTATTTGAGTTTGTCGGCATCTTGTTTGATGAACAGGACACCATCCGGAAAGGAGGTCAGGAAGTCGGGGGCGGTCTTGAGCCGGATTCCGGCATTCTGGAGGGTGCATTGCAGTTTGACAGTCACCGTCCCTCCGGACGGAACAACGGCCACCTGCCGGTCTCCGTACTGAGGTTTGGAGAAGGCGGGCCCCTTGAAGGGGACGGAAACGATGCCGATGGTATAACTTCCCGGCTGCACCGGAAGCGATTCGGGGGAGTCTCCGTACGAGCCTTCGTAAAGGGTTTTTCCGTCGGCGTCGCGGATGGTAAGGATAAAATCATTGGTGTCCGGAATCTCTCCGGAAGCCTTGGTGAGGGTCCCTTTGTCCAGGACCCAGCGGAGCAGCCCCATCTGGCCGTCCGGCGAGAGGGCGAAGTCGTCGCAGGCCGTAAGTCCCGCAAGGAGGGGAAGGAGCCATGCCAGCATTCTTTTTGTTTTCATGCGTCTGTCGTTTTGTTTGAGGGCCGGGCACCGTGTCCGGTCCGGCAGCGAAGGTAGGAAGAAGCGTCGGGAAGGGTCGTTCAAAACGTAAATATTTTGGAAAATCTTTTTTACGATGATGCTGAAACAACGCTTTCGGCACTGCCGATTTCCATTCTTCGCCCAAAATCCGTATATTTGCAAGTTATAGAAAAAGAAAAACTATGTTTGAAAATCTGAGCGAGAGACTGGAGCGGTCTTTCAAGATACTGAAAGGTGAAGGCAAAATCACCGAAATCAATGTGGCGGAAACGGTCAAGGACATCCGGAAGGCCCTTTTGGATGCCGACGTCAGTTATAAGGTAGCCAAGGATTTCTGCAACCGCGTCAAGGACAAGGCCATGGGCGCCAATGTGCTCACCGCCGTGAAGCCGCAGCAGATGATGGTGAAAATCACCCACGACGAGTTGGTGGATTTCATGGGTTCGACGGCCCAGGACATCAACCTCAAGGGGAATCCCGCCATTGTGCTGGTGGCCGGCCTCAACGGTTCCGGTAAAACCACTTTCTCCGGAAAACTGGCCCTTCACGTCAAGTCCAAGCGGGGGATGAAAGTACTCCTTGCCGCCTGTGACACCTTCCGTCCCGCCGCCATTGAGCAACTCAAAGTCCTGGGAGAGAGCATCGGGGTCCCCGTCTATACGGAAGAAGGGGAGAAGGACCCGATCCGGATTGCCCGGGCGGCCGTCGCCAAGGCCAAGGCCGAAGGCTACAGCGTCGTGATCGTGGATACCGCCGGCCGACTGGCCGTGGACCAGCAACTCATGGACGAAATATCGGCCCTTCACCAGGCCATCCGTCCTACCGAGACGCTGTTTGTGGTGGATGCCATGACCGGACAGGATGCCGTGGAAACGGCCAAAGCCTTCAACGACCGGCTGGACTTTGACGGCGTGGTGCTCACCAAGATGGACGGTGACACCCGTGGCGGCGCCGCCCTTTCCATCAAGGCCGTGGTGGGAAAGCCCATCAAGTTCGTCTCGGCCGGCGAAAAGTTGGAAGCCCTGGATGTCTTCCATCCGGACCGTATCGCCGACCGGATCCTGGGCATGGGAGACGTGGTCTCCCTCGTGGAGAAGGCCCAGGAACAGTTTGACGAAAAACAGGCCCGTGAACTCAAGAAGAAACTCGCCAAGGACCAGTTCACCCTGTGGGATTTCTACCAGCAAATCCAGCAGGTGAAGAAGATGGGCAACATCAAGGACCTCGCCGGAATGATCCCCGGCGTCGGGAAGGCGATCAAGGATGTAGATATCCCGGACGACGCTTTCAAGAGTACAGAGGCCATCATCCTGTCCATGACTCCCTATGAGCGCGAGCATCCCGAGGCCATCAACGGCTCGCGCCGGAAGCGCATTGCCGACGGTTCCGGCACCTCGCTCCCGGAAGTGAACAAACTGCTCAAGCAGTTCGAAGGGACGCGCAAACTCATGAAAGGCGCCGTCACCGGTACGCTCATGCAGCAGATGAAAGGTTTCAGGAGGTAATCAGGCGACTAATAGACCCAATCAATATGAAAACACGCAGTTGTTTCTTTCTGGTAGCCGTTTCGGTCCTGACGCTGTCCGTAGCGTGCAACCGTAGCCTCAAGGATGGCGACTACACCCTCACCGTGCTCTCCACCAACGACGTACACGGCACCTGGTTCGACTCTTCCTATGTGGACGGCAAAATTCGCCGCTCCATCTTCGCCATGAACTATTACATCGACAGCGTCCGCACGGCCGACGGTTTCGACAATGTGCTGCTGCTCGATGCAGGGGACTGTCTGCAGGGAGACAACGCCCCCTATTATTTCAACTATATCGACACGGTGACCCCGCACCTTTTCCCGCGTCTGCTTGAATACATGAAGTACGATGCGGTGGCCATGGGCAACCACGATGTGGAGACCGGTCATTCCGTATATGACCGCGTTGCGGCAGACCTCGAGAAAGCCGGGGCCCCTTTCCTGGCCGGAAACGCCATCCGCAATGACAACGGGCAGCCCTATTTCCCTCTGTACAAGATGGTCCGAAAGGCCGGCCTCAAGATCGCGGTCATCGGCTACAACAATGCCAATATCGCCGCCTGGCTGAGCGAAGAACTCTGGAGCGGAATGCATTTCGTGTCAATTGCCGACATCATCCAGAAAGATGTGGACTATGTGCGTGCCAAGGAAAGGCCCGATGTGGTGGTGGCCGCCATGCATTCGGCCTGCGGCCGCGGAGACGGTACCATCCTGGAGGCCGAAGCCCTGGACGCCTTCAACAAGGTGAAGGGGGTGGACTGGCTCATCTGCGGGCACGACCATCGGCCCTATGTGGAGACGCGGGACAGTTGCGCCCTCCTGAATTCCGGCAGCCACAGCCGTTACGTGGCCCATGGAAAAATGCATCTGAGCGTCAAGGACGGGCAGATTGTGAAGAAGTCCTTCGAGACCGACCTCATCCGCGTCAAGGCCGAAAAGGCCGACCCTGTGATGCGCGCCCATTTCCAGAAGGATTTCGAGGCGGTACGGGCCTTTACCCTCCAGGAGGTAGGCATACTGAATACCGACCTCGATACCCGGGACGCCTACGCCGGCATGTGCGACTATATGAACCTCATCCACACCATTTGCCTGGCCCAGAAGCCGGCCGAGATTTCGATAGCCGCCCCGCTTACGTATAACGGCCACGTCGATGACGGCATCCTTGTCTTCAACGACTTGTTCACCATTTATCCGTTTGAGAATCAGTTGTATGTGGTGAAGATGACCGGCGCCGAACTGCAGAAGTACCTGGAGGTTTCGTACGACAAATGGATCAATACCATTTCCAAGCCGACAGACCATATCCTGCAAATCCGGGGAGGGGACGACCTCCGTACCCAGCAGAGGGGCTGGTCGTTCGTGAACCGTGCCTATAATTTCGACTCCGCGGCCGGCATCAATTATACGGTGGATGTCACCAGGCCGGCGGGCAGCCGCGTGGTCATTTCTTCCATGGCCGACGGCTCCGCTTTCGACCTGCAGCGGGAGTACAACGTGGCCCTCACCTCCTACCGCGCCAGCGGCGGCGGGAATCTCCTCAAGGAAGCCGGCGTGGACAGCGACCGGATTGACGAGCGTGTTGTGGCCCGTTATCCTGAAATCCGCAATCTCCTGTACGATTATCTGATGGAGAAGGGAAGTATCGACCCGGAAGTAATCGGGAAGGCAAGTGTCATCGGCCGATGGAAATTCGTGCCCGAAAGGCTGGCGGAACCCGCCCTCGAACGGGACATGAAACTTCTTTTCCCGGGATACGGCGATTAAACGGCCATCAGCGCTTCGATATCCTTTCGCTCACCGACAATCCACACGACATCGCCATCCTCCAGCGGGAGGGTGGCGTTTGGTACATGGAGGGCCCCGTCGGGCTTTTCGATTCCGGCGACAAGGCAGTGATAGCGGTTGCGGATTCCGCTCTCCAGGAGGTTTCGGCCGATGAACGGGGAAGTGCTGCCGATGGCCAGACGCCGCAGAATCATCTCCCCCTCCCCGGCGAAGTTTTCCGGCAGGGCCTGTTCCGAGGCTTCCATGGCCTTCCCGAAGGCTTCCAGCCCGGAGTCGGTGCCGATTACCTGGATGCGGTCGTGCGGGAAGATGCGGTCGGTGGCCTTCGGGATGTTGATCCGTTTGGCTCCGCGGAGGATGGAGACCACATGTACGCCGTAATGCTGCCCGAAATTAAGTTCGCGGAGTTCTTTCCCGGCCCATTCCACCTCGGCCGGAATGTCAAAGGTGGTGAGGTGAAGGTCTTTGTCCAGCAGGCGTGAGGCATACTCCGGCTTTTTCTCCCCCAGGTATTCGGCCCTCTTCTCACGGGAATTGAGGTTGGTCATGAAGGTTTGCTCGATGCGGTGGGAGTATTGTTTGGTCCACCGGCTGAAGAGCAGGAAAACGACAATGCCCACCACGAGCAGAAGGATGAGAAGGACGGAAATGTGGAAGAGGCGGGCCAGCACGTAGAAGACGAAGGAAGAGGCCAGCAGGAAGCGGATCACCACGCTGGCGATAAGCGGAGCCCGGTTGGCCTTGTTCTCTTCCCACAGGGCGTAGAATTCCTCGCTCTTGTTCATCTTGATCATGAGGGCGCGCAGGAAGGGGGCCATGGCGCTCAGGATGACAGCCGCCGCGGCCACGTGGGCCCAGATGCCGGGAATCCATTTTTCGGCCAGGGGCAGCAGGACGCTGAACCCGATGATGCACACCGCAATGCACAGAATGCTGTAGATAATGACGTTGCGGATGACGGCGCCCAGAAACTGTTTCCAAAGGCTGTCCTTGCCGCTGCGGGGTTCCGAAGCCTCGGCGTAGTTGTTCAGGACGGTTCTGACTTTTTCCGGAAGGTGCCTGTAGAGGAGCCCGTAGGCAGGTTCCGCCAGGCGGATCATGTACGGCGTAAGGAAGATGGTAATCACCGAGACGGCCACCACAACCGGATAGAGGAAGTGGCTGGTAACGCCGAGCGTTACGCCCAGCGACGCGATGATGAAGGAGAATTCGCCGATTTGCGTGAGGGAGAAACCGCATTGGAGGGCTGTCTTGAGCGGCTGGCCGGACAGCAGGACACCCGCCGTGGC
This sequence comes from Bacteroidales bacterium, assembly GCA_017447815.1. Lineage (GTDB taxonomy): Bacteria > Bacteroidota > Bacteroidia > Bacteroidales > UBA932 > Cryptobacteroides. Next base: position 79,784 of record JAFSMS010000001.1, read on the forward strand.
AAAGAAAGCCTGGCCCAGGATGACCGTAATCGTAATCACCAGGATGGGAAGCCAGTACTGGGCGATCATGGCCGGATCCACCATCATGCCTACCGAAACGAAGAAAATGGCTCCGAACAGGTCTTTCACCGGTTTGACAAGGTGCTCGATGTGCTCGGCCTCCAGGGTTTCCGACAGGATGGAGCCCATGATAAAGGCGCCGAAAGCGGCCGAGAAACCGGTTTTCGCGGCGATCACCACCATCATGAAGCACAGGCCCAGCGATACCACCAGCAGGGTTTCGTCGTTCATCAGCGAACGGGTCTTCCGGAGAATCAGGGGGATGAGATAAATGCCCACCAAAAGCCACAGAATCAGGAAGAAGACCAGTTTCAGGATGCTTCCCACCAGTTCTCCGCCTTCAAAATTGGACGATACGGCCACCGTGGAAAGGACGACCATGAGCACCACCGCCAGGATGTCTTCCAGGATGAGGATGGACATGACCAGTCCGGCGAATTTCTTTTTGGCCAGCCCCAGGTCTTCCAGGGCTTTGTAGATAATGGTGGTGGAACTCATGCAGATCATTCCGCCGAGGAACAGGGCGTCCATCTTGCTCCATCCGAAGGCCGATCCCACGGTGAAGCCCAGGGCAATCATCCCGAAGATGATGGTGAGGGCCGCGATGATGGCCGGACCGCCCACCTTCACGATCTTTTTGAAACTGAACTCCAGCCCCAGGGCGAAGAGGAGGAAGATGACGCCGATGTCCGACCAGACATGGATGCTGGCGGCATCCATGACGGAAGGCGTGAGCGAAAAATGAGGACTGGCGATGAATCCCGCTACGATATAGCCCAGCACCAGAGGCTGCTTCAATTTCTTGAAGACGAGTGTCATGATGCCGGCGCAGATAAGAATCAGCGCAAGGTCGGCAATGAGCGGGGCCAGTTCGTTCATTTACTTGGCGTAAGCGACGGAACGGGTTTCGCGGATGACCGTGATCTTAACCTGACCGGGATAGGTCATTTCATCCTGGATCTTCTGGGCAATTTCACCGGAAAGGACTTCGGCATCGTGGTCGCTGACCTGTTCGGCCCCTACGATGACGCGGAGTTCACGGCCGGCCTGGATGGCATAGGCCTTGGTGACGCCGGGATAACTGCCGGCCAGGTTTTCCATGCCGCGGAGGCGTTTGATATAACTTTCGATCACTTCCCGGCGGGCCCCCGGACGGGCACCGGAGATGGCATCACCCACCAGCACCAGCGGGGCATAGAGGGAAGTCATTTCCGTTTCTTCGTGGTGAGCGCCGATGGCGTTGCAGATTTCCGGTTTTTCCTTGTACTGTTCGGCCAGTTTCATGCCCAGGAGCGCATGGGGGAGTTCGGGGTCTTCCTCGGAGACCTTGCCGATATCGTGCAGGAGGCCGGCGCGTTTGGCGATTTTGGGGTTGAGGCCCAGTTCGGAGGCGAGGATGGCGCAGATGTTGGCCACCTCACGCGAGTGCTGCAGGAGGTTTTGTCCGTAGGAGGAGCGGTATTTCATGCGGCCGATCAGACGGACCAGTTCCATGGACAGGCCGTGGATTCCCAGGTCGATGCACGTGCGTTTGCCGGTTTCCAGGATTTCCTCTTCCAGTTGTTTCTGCACCTTGGAAACCACTTCCTCGATGCGGGCGGGATGGATGCGGCCGTCCACGACGAGCTGGTGCAGGGCCAGGCGGGCCACTTCGCGGCGAACCGGGTCGAAGGCGCTCAGAAGGATGGCGTCAGGGGTGTCGTCCACAACGATTTCCACGCCGGTCGCGGCTTCCAGAGCCCGGATATTGCGACCTTCCCGGCCGATGATGCGGCCCTTGATTTCGTCGTTCTCGATGGGGAAGGTGGTGACGGCGTTCTCGATGGCCGTTTCCGTAGCCGTGCGCTGGATGGTGTTGATGACGATGCGTTTGGCTTCCTTGGCGGCGTTCAGACGGGCTTCGTCCAGACAGTCGTTGATGTAGGCCTGGGCTTCGGTGCGGGCCTCCGCCTTCATGGATTCCATGAGTTGGTTCTTGGCCTCCTGGGCCGACATGCCGGCCACGGCCTCAATCTGGCGGATCACCTGGTCCCTCAGTTCCGTGTACTCGGTTTCGCGGATTTTCATCTGCTCTTCCTGGGCCTTGGCACTGGCCTTCTGGGCCTCCAGTTCCTTGTTCTTGCGGTCCGTTTCGTTGATTTTCTGGTTCAGGGTGTTTTCCTTCTGCTTCACGCGGTTTTCCGCTTCCCGGATCTGGGCGTTTTTCTCATTGACGGCCTTCTCGTACTCGCTTTTGAGGTTGAGATACTTTTCCTTGGCCTGCAGGATGCGTTCGTTCTTGATCTTCTGGCCTTCCAGTTCTGCTTTCTCCAGGATCTCTTCCCGCTTTCCCTTGAGTACGGAGCGGCGGATCAGTATGTACGCGCCCAGGGCGATGGCTGCACCCAGGACGAATCCGATGACTAAACTGATGATATTCATAAAATGTATGTTGTGTTTAACTGTTTTTAATCCAAATGGCAGTTTCCTCTTTCGCTGTGAGGAAACTGCCATGAAAGAAAAGCCGTCAGCATCTAGTCAGAAAATCTTATGGGAATAAGATTTGGGTCCCGACCGGTTTCTGAGATCCCGCGTCCTGCAGATGCAGAATTCCCGAAGGTAACTGGGGGCCTGTCATCCCCGGTCTGAGTCAACCCTGTACGTTGAAACGTGTTGATTTCAGCTTTCGATGGTTGACGGCTTATTTTGTCTATCTGTTCTCCTGCAAATAGTTTTCCAGGTCCTTTGCCAGAAGGTCTTTGTCTTCCTTGTACCGGTCGATATCCTGTTGCAGTTGCAGCCGGATGACGGTTTCGTGGAGGGCTATCATGGACAGCAGGTCCGAAACGTTTTTTCCGGGATAACTGCGGGTAAAGGCTGCGAAACGCCGGTTGATGGTTTCCGCGGCTTCCCGGTAAAGCTGCTCCGCTTCAGGGGTGGAGGCCGTCAGGTTGAACATGCGGCCGGCAATCTTTATGTTGATTTTCTGGTCCATGTCAGGCTTCCTCCAGATAGGAGATGCATTTATCAATCTCCCTGATTAATGTATCGACTTTGGCTTTTGCTTCCGCGTTGAAAGTGCCGCTGGAAAAAGCCTCGGCAAGTTTCCTGGTCTCTATTTGGGATTCCAGTTCATTGATCTGTTTCCTCAGGTTTGCTCCGGTTTCCTCGCACGCCTGTAACTCCTGGCGGAGACGTTCGTTCTCTGCCTTCTCAGCCTCATAACGTGCAATCAGCTGTTCAATCTGTTTTCTGAGATTCTCCAGCATGGCCGATTTTTACTTAATTCTTGCAAAGATACAAAAAAATGTTCAGGTTTTATCAATATTAATGAAATAACTGTGTTACAGCCGCTGAAGAATCCGTTTGAAGAGGAAGGTCATCTTGTCTGCGGCCGCATCGGCGGCTTTCACGATGGCTTCTCCGTCCGTAACATAGTTTTCGTCTTCCGTGGCGTGGGCGACATCCGTGATGACGGACATGCCGAAAACCGGAATCTCGCTGTGCCGTGCCACGATGACCTCCGGGGTGGTGCTCATGCCCACGGCGTCGGCCCCGATCTGGCGGAAGTAGCGGTATTCGGCCGGCGTTTCATACGAAGGACCGCTGCAGGCCACGTAAACGCCCTTTTGCAGGAAGATTCCCTCTTCCCGGGCTATCTCTTCGGCCAGACGGATGAGGGCCGGGTCGTAGGGCCGGGTCATGTCCGGAAAACGGGGGCCGAACTCATCCAGGTTGGGGCCGATGAGGGGATTCGGAAGAAGGTTGATGTGGTCGCGGATGATCATGAGGTCTCCCACGTGGTAATCCAGGTTGGTCCCGCCGGCGGCATTGGAGACGAACAGGTAGCGGATGCCCAGCAGTTTCATCACCCGGATGGGTAGGGTGGAGAGCTGGATCTCATATCCCTCGTAGTAATGGATGCGGCCCTGCATGGCGATGACGGTTTTGCCGGAAAGGGTTCCCGCGATAAAATTTCCTTTGTGGCCGATGGCCGTGGATACCGGAAAGCCGGGGATGTCCTTGTAGGGGATCACGAGCGGATTTTCAATTTCATCGGCCAGTTTTCCCAGCCCGCTGCCCAGGACGATGCCCACGACGGGTTCGAACCCTGCCAGACGCTTTTTAACATAGTCGGCAGCCAGGTGGATTGTTTCGATATAACTCATCATTTCATTTCTCTTATCATTTTTTCAATGAGCCGCGTCATCTTTTCCGCAGCTGCGTTGGCGGCGGCGATCACGTCCTCGCCGTCGTTCTGATAGTCTTCCGCATAATTGTCATGGGCCTCGTTGGTGATCACGGAAATGCCGAACACCGGAATGCCGGCGTGGCGGGCTACGATGACCTCCGGGATGGTGGACATCCCGACGGCGTCGGCCCCGATGGTGCGGAAGAACTTGTATTCGGCCGGGGTTTCGTAGGAAGGCCCCGTACCGCCCAGATAGACCCCCTTCTGCAGCGTGATGCCTTCTTCCTCGGCCACTTGGAAGGCCAGCCGGATGAGGGCGGGGTCGTAAGGACGCGTCATGTCCGGGAAGCGCGGCCCGTATTCGTCGAAGTTGGGGCCGATGAGGGGGTTGGGGAGCAGGTTGATATGGTCCCGGATCACCATCAGGTCGCCGATGTGCAGATGGTATCCGATGCCGCCGGCCGCGTTGGAGACGATCAGCGAGCGGATGCCGACGCCGATCATGACGCGGATGGGAAGGACCACCTTGTCCATCCCGTAGCCTTCGTAATAGTGGATGCGCCCCTGCATGGCGATGACGGTCTTGCCCCCCAGTTCCCCGATGATGAAGTTCCCCTTGTGGCCGGCGGCCGTGGAGACGGGGAAGCCGGGCAGTTCACGGTAGGGGATGACGACGGGCTGGCGGATGGAGTCGGCCAGGGAGCCCAGTCCGCTGCCGAGGACGATGCCCAGCACCGGTTTACGGCCTTCCAGGCGGTCCTGGAGGCAAGCAGTTATCCTATTGATGGTTTCGATTCTTGGATCCATAATGTTCAGGTTTTAAATCTGTGACACGACGCGGCGGGCGCCGGCAAGGATGTCCGCCTCGTCGGGGATGATACGGTTCCGCATGACCCACTTGCCGCGGACCATCACGGAATCGATGGCGCGGCTGCCGGCAGAATACACCAGGTTGGCGGTTGTGGAACCGGGGGACAGAAAATACGTGCTGTCAAGGTCGATGAGGGACAAGTCGGCCCAGGCGCCTTCGCGGATGACCCCGGAATCGATGCCGAGGGCCCTGGCCCCATGTTCCGTGGCGCACGCCATCAGCTGATCCAGCGGCATGGCCAGGGGGTCGGCCCGCCAGGCTTTCTGCATGATGGCGGCGGTTTTCATATGCTGGAGCATATCCATGTCGTTGGCCGATGCGGCCCCGTCCGTCCCCAGGCACACATTGGCTCCGGCGTCCCGGAGTTCGTTGTAGCGGAAGCAGTAACCGGAGGCCAGTTTGAGGTTGGAGTGGATGTTGTGGACGCAGTTCACCCGATGGCTTCCGAGGATGCGGACATCCTCGTCCGAAAGATACAGGCAGTGGGCGGCGATTGCATGCGGCCCCCAGATGCCCAGGCTGTCGAAATACTCGGTCGGGGAGAGCCCGCCATGGGTACGGCGGCAGTCTTCGTTCTCGGCCCGGGTTTCCGAGAGATGAAGGTGGAGTTTGAGCCCGTGGTCAAGGGCAAACTGATTGGCCCACAGGATATTTTCCTCGCAAACCGTATAAACCGAGTGGATGGAGACGGCGAATTGGGATTCGTCACCCCAGGACAGGGTGCGCTCATACAGCCGCTGGCACGCTTCCCGCTGTTTGCGGGCCATCTCCGGGTTGCCTGAGTCCAGGAAAATGAAGGAGACGACCGGGCGGAGCCCCATTTCGACGGCCGCCTGGCGGGCATGCGGGCTGAACCAGTACTGGTCATTGAACGTGGTGGTTCCGGTCCGGATCATCTCCACGCAGGCCGCCTTGGTGCTCCAGTAAATGAAATCCTGGTCCAGCCTGGCTTCGATTTTCCAGATATTGTCCAGCCAGTTGTACAGGGTCAGATCCTCGTGGATGCCGCGCAGCAGGATCATGGCTGCGTGGGTGTGCATGTTCACGAAACCGGGGATGACGGCTTTCCCGCTGCCGTCCACCGTCTCGGTGCCGGGCGCCGTCTCCGATACGGGGCCGATGTGCTGGATGCGGCCCCCGTCGATGAGGATGTCGGTCCGGGCGTTTCCGTGAAGGATGTTTTTCAGGAGAATCATGTTTTGTACTGCAAGGTCTGAAAAAACCGGCAGGGCGTGCCGGTTTTTTGTTTAAAACTCTTCTTCGTTGCTTTCCTGCTCTTCGTGTGGAGGATATTGGCGGATGGGCTGGTCGTGCAGGAGGTCGTGCATGATGTAGTGGACCGCTTCCTGCAGGCCTTCCTGGAATTTTTCGAAATCTTCTTTATAGAGGAAAATCTTGTGTTTGTCGTAGGTGAAGGAACCGTCCCTTTCCAGACGCCGCTTGCTTTCCGTGATGGTAAGGTAGAAGTCGTTGTTCCCCTTGGTGGACTTGACATCGAAGAAATAGGTGCGTTTTCCAGCACGGACGGGTTTGGAATACACATCCTCTGAATTTCTCTCCTGAGCGCGGGAACGCTCATATTCTTCACTGTACATAAGTTGTTCGTTTTTTGTTTTCTGAATACAAAAATAGGGATTTTATTTAAAAAAACACTAACTTTGTGGAAATTTATTTGACATTATGCTCAATCGCCGCATCTTAAGAATCAAGGCTTTCAAAGTCCTGTACTCCTGCGCGGAGAACCGGGATCTCAGTTTGAAAGAGGCGCTTTCCGGCCTTGAGGCTTCCTGCGAAGCAACGCGGGATCTTTACCTTTACATGCTGGCCCTCATTCCCGCCCTTACGGCGGAAGCCGCCCGCCGCATCGAGGCCGCCCGCGGGAAATTCCATCCTACCGAGGAAGACCTTCATCCCAATACCCGTTTTGCCGCCAACGGCATATCGGCCCTGCTGGAGGAGGACCCGGATTTCCGGAAACTGCTGGAAAAGAAAAAGTTTTCCTGGGCCCAGAATGACGCTTTCCTCCACACCCTGTATGAAACGCTGAAAACCCGTCCCTACTATCTGGACTACATGAAAGACGAGGCGCCGTCCCTGCAGAAGGACGCCGCTCTCTGGCAGCGCCTCTATACCGAGGAACTGGAAGATGACGAAACCCTGGCCACCATCCTGGAAGACCTTTCCATCCACTGGGCCGACGATCTTCCCTACGTGCTCGGCTGCTGCATCCGTTCCCTGGAAGAGATGGGCCGCACGGGCCGGTGGAACCTTCCGGTCCTGTACCAGGCCGATTCGCACGATTTCGTCCGCAGCCTTCTCACGGCCGCCTACGGCCGCTATCAGGCGTATTACAACCTGGTCGCCCAGTCCGTCTCCAAGTGGGAGCAGGACCGTCTGTACACCACCGACATCGTTCTCATCGCCATGGGACTGGCCGAGGCGGAAACCTTCCCGGAAATCCCGGTCCGGGTTACCATCAACGAATACGTAGAAATTTCCAAATATTATTCAACGCCCAAGAGCCGCAGTTTCGTGAACGGTCTGCTGGACCGTCTCATCAAAGACCGCATGGAGAAGGGCATAATCAACAAAACCGTATGAATCTGATTTATTCTTTCCTTTTGATGGGCGCTCCCGCCGCTCCCGCAGGGCAGGCCGGTGCCCAGCAGCCCAGCGCCTGGCCCACCATCCTCATGTTCGGTGCCATCATCCTGGTGATGTGGCTGTTCATGATCCGCCCGCAGCGCAAGCAGCAGAAGGAACTGCAGGAATTCCGCAGCGCCCTCAAGAAGGGGGACAAAGTGGTTACCGTCGGCGGTATCTACGGAGAAATCGTGGAGGTGAGCGAGAAGACCGTCCTGATCAAGGTGGACGGTGATGTGAAACTCCGCGTGGACAAACAAGGCCTCGTGAAGGACTATTCCGAAGCCGAACAGAAGTAACGGCACATGGCCCTGAAAGAGGATATCAGGGAACGTTTCGGCAACTGGGGCAGGGAATGGATCATCATGCTCCTTTCCCTGGTCGTTGCCGTTTTTGTGTGGACCCTCACCAACCTGTCCAAAGAGTATTCCGGCACCATCAGCGTCCCTGTGGTGGCGGAATGCAATATTGACGGGCATGGCCTGGTGTCTTCCAATACCGTGGTCGTCAGCGCCCGCTGCCAGACGGACGGTTTCCGGATCGTCCGCGAAAAAAGCCGCCGCGAACGCAAAGTGGTGAAAGTCCGCTTCGACCGGGCCGATCTCAGGAATACGGCCCCGCACACCTACTGTGTCATCGGCGGCGCCAAAAACTCTTATGTGAACCAGTTTTTCGGGGAGGGCGCCCATGTGGAGGCCTTCATCACCGATACGCTGAAATTCATTTTCCCGGTGGAGAACCATAAGAAGGTCCCGGTAGAGGTTCACAAGGTGATTCAGTGCCGCTCCCAGTACATGCCTTCCGGCCCGTTCAAGATGGTCCCGGATTCGGTGACCATCTACGGTGAAGATGCGTATCTGGCCGCCGTGGAGCGTGTCACGGCCAACCGCATTGTCCTCACGGACGTGCATGAATCGCAGCACGGCGTCCTTCATCTGAATCCGGTCAAAGGAATCCGCATGTCCACGGAGGAAGTCTCTTACGAAATGCCGGTCTCCCGCTATGTGGAACTGCGCGCCACTGTCCCGGTAGAGGTGTGGAACGCCCCCGCCGGCCATCATTTGCAAGTGTATCCTCCCTCTGCCCAGGTGGTTCTCCGCTGCACCTTCCCCCTTTCCAAGGATCCGCTGCCTTCTTTCAAACTCTATGTGGACTGGAAGGATTTCAGCGAATCCATCAGCGGCCGCTGTGCCGCCCGCACCCTCCGTCTCCCTTCCGGAGTCCTCGATTACCGTGTGGAGCCGGAAGTTTTCGACTGCGTGGAACTGCGCTGATGAAGACGGTCATCCTTACAGGCCTTATCGGCAGCGGAAAATCGGCCGTGAGCGCCCTGCTCAGGAAGCGGGGCATTCCGGTGTATGACTCCGATTCCCGGACCAAGCAGTTGTATGCCCGCCGGCCGTCCCTTGTCCGCCGGCTGGAAGAGGCCCTGGGCGTTCCCATCCGTACGGAGGAGGGGAAACTGGACCGTACGCGGCTTGCCGGCGTCATTTTCTCCGACGATTCCGCGCGGGAAACCGTTGAATCCATCGTCTATCCGGCTGTCCTGCAGGATTTTATCCGTTGGAGGGAAAAGCAGGGAGGCGTCCCGTTCGTGGTGTTGGAATCGGCCGTGATTCTTTCCAAGCCCGTCTTTGACGGCGTCGGGGATGCCGTGGTGCTGGTGACGGCCTCGGAGGAGTTGCGCCTGCGCCGGGTGATGGCCCGCGACGGGGCCGACGAAGCCCGGGTGAGAAGCCGGATGGCCGCACAGGAAATCCCCATGGACCGCGTTCAGGTCGTTCTGGAAAACAACGGGTCGCCGGCATCTCTTTCCGAGGCTGTGGAGCGTGTCTTTTTCGATAAAAATGCCTATATTTGTAAATTCTTGAAAGATGAACGATAAAATGAAAACCGATCTCGCAAAAACCCTTTCCATCCGTGGTCAGCACGGACTCTTCAACTATATCGCCCAATCCCGCTCCGGCGCGATCGTCGAGGCGTTCGAGGACAAGAAACGCTATAACTTCAGCGCCAGCGCCGGCATCACCACCCTGGCCGACATCTCCATCTATACCGAGGAAGGAGAGGTGAAACTGCAGGAAGTGTTCGGAAAGATGCACGAGGTGCTGGGAGACAGCGACGCTCCCTCCGCCAAGGCCCCCGAGGCCGACCTGAAGGCCCTTTTCGCCAAGGCGCTCCCCACGTACGACGCCGACCGCTTCTATGTCTCCCACATGAAGAAGGTGGTAGAGTGGTACAACGCCCTCAAGCACTATGCCTCCCTGGATTTCCTCACCGACGAGGAGCGGGAGGCGGAAGCCGCCAAGGAGGCCTGAGATGCCCAGCCTGCAGGTAATCACCCTGGGATGCTCCAAGAATACGGTGGATACCGAGCATCTCCTTTTCCAGGTACAGGATCGCTATGAACTTGTGCCGGAGGAGGAAACCCGGCCCCGGGTGGACGTCCTTCTCATCAATACCTGCGGTTTCATCGGAGACGCCAAGGAGCAGTCCATCCAGACCATTCTCTCCGCCGTGGAGCGGAAGAAAGCGGGCGAGGTGGGCCGGCTCCTTGTATTCGGCTGCCTATCAGAGCGTTACAAGGAAGACCTTCCGGTCTTGATTCCGGAGGTGGACGGCTGGTTCGGCGCCCGGGAACTGAGTCCGCTGGTACAGGCGCTGGGCTGCACCTATCGGCCCGTCGATGAACACCGCAGGGTGCTCACGCAGGGAAACAGGCCCTATGCCTTCTTCAAAATCTCCGAAGGCTGCAACCGCCGCTGCTCTTACTGCGCCATCCCGTTCATCCGCGGCCCGCACCGCTCCGTGCCCATGGAAACGCTCCTCCGGGAAGCGGAGGATCTGGCTTCCCGCGGCATCCGGGAACTGGTGATCATCGCCCAGGACACCACCTATTACGGCCTGGACCTGTACGGCCGCCGGGCCCTGGCGGACCTTCTCCGCAAACTGTCGGAAGTGGAGGGGATCGAGTGGCTGCGCATCCATTATTCCTATCCGGCCGATTTCCCCGAGGACGTGCTGGAAGAAATGGCCCGGAATCCCAAGGTGTGCCGCTACATGGACATTCCGCTGCAGCATGTCAGCGACCGGGTTCTGGACAAGATGCACCGGCATGTGGACGGCCGGTGGACCCGGGAACTCATCCGCCGCATGCGGGAAAAGGTGCCGGGTGTCGTGCTCCGCACCACGCTCATCGTGGGACATCCCGGAGAAGGGGAGAAGGAGTTTGCGGAACTGATGGATTTCGTCCGTGAATCCCGCTTCCCGCGGATGGGAGCCTTCACCTATTCCGAGGAGGAAGGAACCTACGGGGCCGAGCACTTCAAGGACAGCATTTCCGCCCGCACCAAACAAAAGCGGCTGGATTCGCTGATGGAACTTCAGCGTGGCATATCCCTTGCATATAACCAATCCCGGATCGGCACCGAAACAAAAGTGCTTGTGGACGATTTTGCCGACGGCATGCTCGTGTGCCGCAGCGAATTCGAAAGCCCTGAAGTGGACGGTGAAATCCTGGTGAAATATACCGCTGCGGCTTTTGACGGTGTGGAGCCTTATTCCCTTGTCGGGGAGTTCCTCCGGGTCCGTATAACCGCGGCCGATGAATATGACCTTACAGCAGAAGTGATATGAAACATTCCTGGATTCTGGCGGCAGCCCTGGCCATATCGGCCTGCTCCCCGCAAATCTATTCGATGTATCTGGATGTGCGCCATCCGTCTCCTTCCGGACTTACGCTTTCCGGAAAGGACATTTCCATCGTTTACATGGACGGCACCACTCAGGTGGATTCCCTCTTCGACCGTCAGGTGGCCTCGTCCCTTGCCCGCCAACTGGAGGCCGATTATTTCAACGGCCAGGAAAAAGTCGGCATCTACCGTATCCCTTCGGCCGATACGGTGACCCTGGACAGGATGCATTCCCTGGTGATGGAGACGGAGGGTGACGTGGTCTTCCTCCTGCAGAGCAAACTGGGTGAACCCACGCTGGAAACCAACCAGCCCGTCGCGGGCGCGGCCAGCCTGGATTCGGCCTTCATCTGCCCCGCCCTCGTTCCCGTAAAACTGCAGTTGAATGTCTATGACAGCATGGGAGAGGACAAGGTGCACAATTACAACGGCTCCGCCGTGCTCCGGACGCAGGTCTATAACAGCGGCATTCTCACCGACGACGGCCTCAAGGCCCTCTCTCTCAAGAGTATGGACGCCCAGGCCGACAAGGTGGGAGAGCGTGTTTCAACCCGTTTCCTGTCCAATTGGATCACGGAAAGTTTCGGCTTCTATTACTATGATCCCTCCGCTTCCGACATCTGGGTCGATGCCCTTGTGAAGGTCCTGGACGGGGAACTGACATCGGCCGTGGACAAATGGGGCCTGCTGGTGAAATCGGGATCGGCGCAAAAACGTGCCTGCGCCTGCTACAATATCGCCCAGGCTTTCTACCTGATGGAGGATTATGAACTCGCCTCCCGCTGGCTGGATGAGGCCGAGAAACTGGAAAATGTCTCCCTTGCGCCCGGGCTCCGAAAAAGACTGGCTTCCCACTTGGAAAAGTAATCGGATTTTGTTAATTTTGCGGAATTGAAATACTCTATTTAAAAGATACGTTTATGTCTAATATCGATCTCAAAAAGTACGGCATCAAGGGCGTGAAGGAAATCCTCTACAACCCTACGTACGAAGTTCTCTACAATGAAGAGACCAAACCCGGTCTCGAAGGTTTTGACAAAGGTCAGGTAACCGAACTGGGCGCCATCAACGTGATGACGGGTGTCTATACCGGCCGTTCCCCCAAGGACAAGTACATCGTGTATGACAACACCACCAAGGAAGGCAAACCCGGAGAAATCTGGTGGACCACCGAGGGTTATCCCAATGACAACCACAAAATGTCCGTCGCCACCTGGAAGGCCGTGAAGAAACTGGCCCAGCAGCAACTCAGCGGCAAGCGCCTGTTTGTCGTCGACGGTTTCTGCGGCACCCATGCCGACACCCGCATGAAGGTCCGTTTCATCATGGAGGTCGCCTGGCAGGCCCATTTCGTGACCAACATGTTCATCCGTCCCAAGAACCAGAAAGAGTTCGACCAGGAGCCTGATTTCGTAGTGTATTGCGCTGCCAAGGCCAAGGTGGAAAACTACAAGGAACTTGGTCTCCGCAGCGAAACCTGCGTCGCCTTCAACGTCACTTCCCGTGAGCAGGTTATCCTCAACACCTGGTACGGCGGTGAAATGAAGAAGGGCATGTTCTCCATGATGAACTACTACCTCCCGCTGAAGGGAATCGCCGCCATGCACTGCTCGGCCAATACGGATATGAACGGTGAGAACACCGCCATCTTCTTCGGCCTCTCCGGCACCGGCAAGACCACCCTCTCCACCGACCCGAAGCGTCTTCTCATCGGCGACGATGAGCACGGCTGGGACAACAAGGGCGTCTTCAACTTCGAAGGCGGCTGCTATGCCAAGGTTATCAAACTGGACAAGGAGTCCGAGCCCGATATCTACAACGCCATCCGCCGCGATGCTCTTCTGGAGAACGTGACCGTGGATGCCGCCGGCAAGATCGACTTCAACGACAAGTCCGTCACCGAGAACACCCGCGTCAGTTATCCGATTTATCATATCGAGAAAATCGTCCGTCCCGAAAGCCAAGGACCGGCAGCCAAGCAGGTGATTTTCCTCAGCGCCGATGCCTTCGGCGTCCTGCCTCCGGTTTCCATCCTCACTCCGGAACAGACCAAGTACTATTTCCTGAGCGGTTTCACCGCCAAACTCGCCGGCACTGAGCGCGGTATCACCGAGCCTACGCCCACCTTCAGCGCCTGCTTCGGCCAGGCTTTCCTGGAACTGCACCCGACCAAATATGCCGAGGAACTCGTCAAGAAGATGAAAAAGAGCGGCGCCAAGGCCTACCTCGTGAACACCGGCTGGAACGGTACCGGCAAGCGTATCTCCATCCGTGACACCCGTGGCATCATCGATGCCATCCTGAATGGTGCCATCGACAAGGCCCCGACCAAGGTCATCCCTTATTTCAACTTCACCGTTCCTACCAAACTGGAAGGTGTTGACACCGGCATCCTGGATCCTCGCGACACCTACAAGAATGCCGCCGAATGGGAAGAGAAGGCCAAAGACCTCGCCAGCCGCTTCATCAAGAACTTCCACAAGTACGAAAGCAACCGCGCCGGCAAGGCCCTCGTCAAGGCCGGCCCCAAGCTGTAATTGACAGTTGCATTTATAAAAAGAAGGAGATATCCACCGGATGTCTCCTCTTTTTTGTATCAGAGCCATGAAAAACGCCGATATTATGGCGCTATGCTTGTTTTGACCATTTACTGAAGAGGCGGAGGCCGTCGTAGAAGAGGCCGTAGGAGACCGGAATGCAACTGAGCAGGGACAGCACTCCGTACCAGGGAATGGGATAGAGAGAGAGGAGGATGCCCCAAATCAGGAGCGTGATGGGCAGCAGCAGAAGAAGGCTGCCGAAACGTACTGTATTGTACCAGGCTTTGTCCCGGACCTTTTTGCAGAGGATTTCCGCCGTGCACCAGATGGGAAGGCTCAACAGGGCGGCCAAAGGCCATATCAGCCATAGGAACGGATGTGCCTTCTCCGTAACGGGCCCTTGCGGTTCCACCATGGCAGCCATGCGCTGCTGGATAAGGTTGCGCAGAGCCTGCAGCAGTTGCGGCTCGGTAAGGTCGGCGTGTTCCCGGATAAAGGCGTTGATGTCAATCGCCTCACCGTAGCGGACTTCGCAGACGCCCCGGTAATGGAAGAAATCGGCATGGTTGATGCCGGTTGGGACAATCCAGGTCCGGCGGTTTTGTGCGCTGCGAAGGGCCAGCCGTGCAATCCCTTTTTTGATGGGCTGCAGCTTGCGTCCGGGCCGATGGGTTCCTTCCGGAAACAGGCAGAAGGGGACGCCGTGCTTCAGGACATCGTCTATGGCATCGAAACTTTCATAATTCTCGCTCACATGTTCCAGGCCATCCCTCTGCCGCACCATCGGAAGGATTCTGAGGAAATGGAGGATGCGGGCGATGGCGGGTTTCCGGAAAATGTCGGCCCTGGCGCCGAAGGCTGTGGGCTCTTTCCGGCCGGCAAGCACCACCATCGCGTCCATCAGCGTATTGGTGTGGTTGGGCGCAATGATCACCGCTCCGTCTTCGGGAAGGTCTGCGCCGCGGTACCGGAGTTCCCGGTAACTCTGCCGGATGCACCAGTCAACATAGGGGCGAAGGAAGGAATAGAGGCGGTCAGGTTTCCAGATTTCAGGCTTCATCTCGGCGCGTGCGGTTGAAAATGGTGGCTACGGTAAGGCCGGAGATAATGTGCCAGATGCCCCACCAGGCGGTGATGACCAGCATGCCCCCATGGGGCGGGAAGCCTGCGAAAAGACTGGTTCCCAGCATCAGGGCAAGGCCGAGTCCGCTGTTCTGGATGCCGGTTTCGATGGTGAGCGTGCGGCGGTCCCGGAAGGGGATCTTGCCGATGCTGGCCACCCCGAAACCGATGCTCAGGGCCATGAAATTGTGGATGAGCACGACCAGGAAGATGTATTTGATACTGAGGAGGAACGCTTCGATATTGCTGCTGAACGAAAGCACCACCATGGCGATGAAAATGAGGATGGAAAGCCATTGGAGGGGCTTTTTCAGGGCATTGGCCACTTTGGGGAGGTAGTGGCTGGTGAGGATGCCCAGCACCAGCGGAATGCCCAGCAGGATAAAGATGGTCTTGAAGACATCCCAGAGCGGAATCACCAGGGTGGGGATGGTTCCGGCCACACCGGCGCTGTGCAGATACACGGTTCCCCATGCCCAGAAATTAAAGGGCGTCAGGAAGACGGCGAGGGCCGTGGAAATGGCTGTCAGCGACACCGACAGTTCGACATTGGCCTTGGCCAGGGAACTCATGAAGTTGGAAATATTACCGCCCGGGCAAGCCGCCACCAGAATCATTCCGAGACCCATCATGGGAGAAATCCAGCCGGTGAGCAGGATGGCCAGGAGGCAGGTGAGGGCCGGCAGCAGCACCAGTTGGCAAAGCATCCCCAGCAGTACGCTCTTGGGCTTTTTGAAAACTTCCACAAAGATGCCGGGCTTGATGCCCAGGGCCACGCCGTACATCACGAAGGCGAGGATGATGTTGATGGTGTTCATGCCACCGGCATTCAGTTGCACCTGAATGCTGTCGATGGTCTGGATGATTTCCTGGGTCATAAAAACTAATAGTTCAATTTGAATTCGTCCACGTAAATGACCGACTTGCAGCTGCCGGTGAAAAATTCACCCAGGCGGCTGGCCAGCACCGCGATGAACAGGTAGGAGGGCTGTTTGTCGTTGACGTATTTCAGGTCGATGGTAAAGGGGATATATCCGCCCGTATCTTTGTCCAGCACCAGCGAACCGTAGGCCACGATGTCCGGGTCTTCCGCGGCCGGCGTGCTTGCCCCGTCGGTAGAAACAAAGTGACGGGCCTGCTTCCAACTGTACAGGGCAATCTCAATCTGGCCCTTGTCCAACTGGCCTTTCATCTCCTTGTACGGCTTTTTGACGGCGTCAATCTTGCCGGGCTGGTAGTGAACATAGCCGGACAGGCTCTTGGGACGGCCGTGGAAGGGGATGCCATGGTACATCTCGGCCCCGGACATGCCAATGATTTTGACGAATTTGCCCGTGTACAGGTTGCCGGTGGCAAAAGTGCCCATGATGGAGCGGCTGCTCACCTTGGCCGCGGCTTTGCCTTTTCCTTTTACGGCAACGTGCTCATATTCGGGTATGGTGGTGTTGATGCCCAGGAAACTGGTGCCGTGGTTCGCGGTGCCCCAAACCTGTTGTTTGGCCGTGGCGTTCTCCGGATACAGGTCCCAGGCGCCTTTGGTCTTGCTCCAGGTGTCAAAGGAGAAGTTGTACACTTGTTCCTGGGCAAACAGCGACAGGGAAAGAAGGCTTCTAAGAAGCAGCAAAATGCTTTTTTGAATGAATCTGAATGTATTCATAACTTGCGAAGGTACAAAAAAAAGCAGACAAAATAAACTATATCGCCTCAGATGTGGCTTTTTAGGCCGATGCACCTGAGGCGATATCGCTTATTTATGGGCTGCCCTGTACCTTATTTCACGGCAATTTCCTTCACGGAGTCTGCGGGAAGGCAGACTGCGTTCACGGGCCAGGACTGGGCTTTGGCCTGTTTGAAAGCAGCAGTGGCGCGGATATCGGCGGCAGAAGCGCCAAAGCATATCTTGTACTCTCCGGCGGCCATTTCCCAGGCACCGGCGGCTTCGTTGAAGGAGGCAAGGGTGTAGGGATCCACGGTCATGGTGAGCGTCTGGGATTCACCAGGCTTGAGTTCGCGGGTTTTGGCAAACGCCTTGAGCTCGAAAGCGGGTTTTACCAGACCGCCGTCGGGAGCGGTGATATAGAGCTGGACGGCTTCCTTACCTGCAACGGAACCGTTGTTGGTGACGGTGATGGAGGCGCTTACCTTCCCGTCCTTGGCAACTTTCACGACGGGCTTGCTGTAGACAAAGGTGGTGTAGCTGAGGCCGTAGCCGAAAGGATAGGAAACTTTCTTGCCGGCCGTGCTAAAGTAGCGATAGCCCACCCAGATGCCTTCCTCATAATTGGTGTAGTCAATGTCCTTGCGGAGGGTTTTGTTCTGGAAGCCGAAGATGGCGGCGAAATCGCCCATCGAATTCTGTCCGTGGTAGTTGTGCGGGAAGTTGAAGGAGGACGGGATATCCAGGTAGCTGACGGGGAAGGTCATCGGGAGTTTGCCGGAAGGATTGGCGGCACCGGTGAGGACGTCGGCAACGGCATAGCCGCCTTCCTGGCCGGGTGTCCATGCCAGGAGAATGGCGTCGGGGATGTGCTTCCAGGAGGCCGTTTCAATAACGCCGCCGATATTCAGGACCACAACCAGCTTTTTGCCCTCGGCGTGGTATACATCGGCCAGGCTTTGGAGGAGCTGGCGCTCGAGGCCGGTGAGGGTCCAGTCGCCGTCTTCGGCCTTGCGGTCATCGCCTTCGCCGGCGTTGCGGGTAATGGTGAGGACGGCCATGTCCGAGGTTTTTTCCTTTTTCTCGATGAAGGAGCGGGAAACTTCCATCTCGGGGACGACAGGGTCTCCCAGAAGGATGCCCATGGTATTCTGGGCATTGTTGCGGAGCCGGGTCTTGGTGAGGGCGATGTACTGCTGGTACCAGGCCTCGATGTCTTTGTCAACTTCCACGCCGTTAACGCGGAGACCTTCCGCAACGTTGCGGACATAGGCTTTGTTCACGTTGCCGGAACCGGTACCGCCGGCCACGAAGTCATAGGCGCCAATGCCGTACAGGGCTACCTGCTTGACATCCTTGAGCGGGAGAACACCGTTGTTCTCCAGGAGGACAAGACCTTCGGGCGTGGCGGCGCGGACCAGCTTGGCATGGCCTGCCAGGTCCGGCTTGTTGGAATATTTGTAGCCTGCGAAGCGGGGTGTGCGGACGATGTACTCCAGCATGCGGCGCACGTTGCGGTCCAGATCGGCTACGGGGAGGGAACCGTCTTTGACGGCGGCTACAATGCGGTCAATCTCGTTTTGCATGCCGGGTTCCATGAGGTCGTTGCCGGCGATGACCGCCTTTACGGTACCTTCCTTGTTGCCCCAGTCGGTCATCACGATGCCGCCAAAGCCCCATTCGTCACGAAGGATGCTGGTGAGAAGGCCGTGGCTCTGCTGGGTGAATTCACCGTTGAGACGGTTGTAGGAGCTCATGACGGTCCAGGGGTCGGACTCCTTCACGGCTATTTCGAAGCCCTTGAGATAGAGCTCGCGCAGGGCGCGGGGGTTGATGCGGGCGTCGTCCTGCATGCGGTTCACTTCCTGGCTGTTGGCAGCGAAGTGTTTGATGGAAACGCCCACACCGTTGCTTTGGATACCGTTTACATAAGCGGCGGCCATTTTACCGGTGAGGAAGGGGTCTTCCGAGAAGTATTCGAAGTTGCGGCCGCAAAGGGGGTTGCGGTGGAGGTTCTGACCGGGGGCCAGCAGGACATCTGCGCCATATTCTTTCACTTCTTCGCCCATGGCGGCGGTGAGCTGCTTCACCAGGTCGGTGTTCCAGGTCGAGGCCAGCACGGTGCCCACCGGGAAACCGGTGCAATAGAAGGTCTGGTCCGTCCCGGGACGGGTAGGATTGATGCGCAGGCCGGCGGGGCCGTCGGCCAGAACCGTGGTGGGAATGCCCAGGCGGGGAATTGCGCGGGTGGTGCCGGCGGCACCGGAAACAAGGGTCTCGTTGGATGCGGTCAGGGAGCCGGCGGTCATGGAACCCCAGCCTCCGCCTACTACCAGCGTGGCCTTTTCTTCCAGGGTCATGGCTTTAAGGACATCGTCAATG
>JAFSMS010000050.1 GCA_017447815.1 Bacteroidales bacterium
CTTATGACATCAAGCGACCGATTGAAGAATCGTACCAGAAGAGACTTGCCAGGCAGGTCGTCTTCGCTCCGGAACTCGGCAAGTGGAACTACCTCGTCAAACCGGCCAACTGATGCAACTTATTTTTTACACATTACTTAATATATTACGGAATGCCCACAAATCGTACTTCTCCATTTCAAATATAGACAAAATGGCGGAAAAACTTGAGATTTATTTGGTTAAATTTGACTCTGTAAAAAGGAAAATTGCCAGCCAGGGTGAGTGTTATCACTTGAAAATTGCTATATTTGTACATGTTTGGCGGAGTATATCCGTTGAACGCTACATATTAGGCAAAAAGCCAGAGGCTCAAACCGAAAATATCGCCAATATTTATTTGCTGGAGCCTTAGGTGATAATGCTCATCCTTTTGTCATCGGAGTAGTGGGTTCACCCCCGCGAGCTTTGATACAACTGGCATGAGAATTTATTACTGGACCAGCAGCAATGGCGTTTGGCGACGCTTTCGGTTTCTGGGTTGAAGGTAGTGAGGACTCATGCCTTTTTGTATTGATACGTCCCGCTCGGAGTTCTCAGGGGCAATATTAAAGCTAACCACTATGCCTAGATTTCGTATTACCACCAAGCGAGTGTCCCAGATGAATGGCATCCGCATTGAACCCGGTATGTCCGTGGAAGTCGTCACCAACAGCTTCTCCAACCCGCTGCTTACTAATGGCGGTCAGCCAGTCGCCGATGCCTTCATGAGAATCTATGGCATTGATATCCGCAGGGCTGGTATCATGAGCCAGGCGTATCTTGATGTTGAACGTATAGGATAAAGAGAGATGAGCAAGGAAAGGGTAATTAATCTCATCGCCCAAAATGACACCATGACAGCGGCTGCGGTACTGGCTGATGATATGGGTTTGGAGTATAATGTGGCATCAAAACTAGTTCAAGCCTATGC
The DNA here is from genome assembly GCA_017447815.1 of Bacteroidales bacterium. Taxonomy (GTDB): domain Bacteria; phylum Bacteroidota; class Bacteroidia; order Bacteroidales; family UBA932; genus Cryptobacteroides. The sequence continues at coordinate 953 of JAFSMS010000050.1, forward strand.
ACGCGGGGATAAGTCATCTTTGAATAGGGCATATATCGGGGCAGAGGATAGTTCTGAGAAGCCTAAGGGGAAGCAGAGTAAGAAGAATAAACAAAATAGCGGAGCCACCATAGAAGATATTTTAAAGAAATACCGTAATATCTGGTATGGCGACATGGATAACATATCTTTTGCTGTTTGCCCCGTACCAGAGCACCTATCTGCTGAGGCAAGGGAGCATTTCGAACTAGGGCGGGATGAGTCAATTCTGTTCTACTACAAAGACGAAGGTTTTTGGGCGGGGCAAAGGAGCTTTACTGTCATAACGGAAAACGGAATTTGTGGACAGAACTCAGATGAAGACGAGTTGTTATACATCCCTTGGAGCGGGGTGAAAGAGGTTCAGTATAAGGAATACAGTCTTGATTTCTTCGATTATGAAGGAAAGTATTGGCATTGGGGCATAGGCATGTTCACAAAGGATACTACTCCAGAAAAAGGGAAAAGGCTAGCCAAGGTTTTTAATGAGTGTGCACAGGTTGTTGAACCGGAGAAAGACCCCTATGATGAGATTCTAGAATTGGAGAAAGAGGAGAAGTATGATGATGCTTTGCAATTACTGGAGAAGTCGGCAAAATCACAAGAAGTAGAAGAGGACTGCTGGTATCATTTTTACAAGGCACGTTTTCTTGTCGAGAGGGAAGAAAAGCTTGAAGAGCATACAGATGAGAGTGTAAAGATAATAGAAAAAGAGTTTCGCAAGGCGATTGAGCTTAGGGATGAAGATGATGAAGGGATGCCAGCAAGATGTAAATATTGGCTTGCATACCTTAATCACTATACTGGAAGATTCGTTGCCGCCAGGCAATATTTCATTATGGCCATGGAAGCAGAAGCAGAAGGAATGAGGGATAATGCAAATGAGATGGTAGAGGTGGAGGAAAGAAATAATTTGGTAGACATTTGGGAGAATTATACATCGGTATACGAGTATAAAGACAGAAAATTCATCATGCCCATCAAAGACCAGGATATTGCTGGTTGTGTTGTGGACGGTATTGACACCTTCAGACTGTCTAATGTCCCGAGCTGTTTTAAATTCCCGACAGGACACCCCATTGCAAATGAACTTTATATAGGTCATCCGTACAATCCCAACATTTATGTCCCTTACTCTGAATCAGAAGACATTTTCTTCCTGGATAAGATTGACGAATTGACATACTTATTACAGTGTCTTGGTGCTGAAGAGATCGAAATCACATCCATTAAGGGTCGGAGCGTCTCAGAATATGAGAATCGTAGCGGCCAAATATCAGCACATCTTGATAATGGTTTGGCTGAGGGTAGTGGCACTTATGGTAAGTCGTCAAAAAACGACCGAAGCAGAGATTCGCAGCTTCAGCAGTCATTTAAAATTAAGTGCGATCCAATGAGGTACCCTTATGTCCCGGAGGGGCTCATTTGGTATGGTGAACAGACTCGTTGGCAGAGAATGGTGGAAGGGCGCCTTAATGGGAATAGGCTGGAGTATAGCGAATCAATTTCTTCCACGGACACCCGTTTTGTTTCAAATACGGAGAAAAAGGACATTAAAGCTGCCGCAGAGTATCTATGGATCAAGGCTGATGGAAGTGCTGAGTCGAACTTGGAAACGCAATTCAAGGAGCATACGGAGACGCAGTGGAGAGTGGATGTTAAGTTCCGTTCACTAAGGGATTTCTCCAGCAACCAGGGTGCTAACCAATCAGCCGAAATTCTAAACTCCGATGAGCAAGAGTATCTTGATGAAGTTAAGGCCGTTCTGGAAGACGGAGCAATTGGTCCTCGTGAACGGAAATCTTTAGAGCGAGCTCGTGTAAGACTGGGCATATCAGAAGTTCGGGCAGCAGAGATTGAAGCATCTGTGTCAACTCCCAAACTGACTAACGAGGAGAAGGAGTATCTTGATGAAGTTAAGGCTGTTCTCGAAGATGGTGAAATCGGTCCAAGAGAGCGGAAGAGCCTTGAACGCACTCGGAATCGTTTAGGTATTAGTGAGGAAAGAGCAAAAGAAATAGAAAAGATATAAGTATCTGACAAACTATAATGCTGGAACCAGGCGTATCTTGATGTTGAACGAATTGGATAATAAGTTATGGCAGATTTTTTACTGTTTGGCCCACACGCGGCAGGTAAAACACAATTGTATCACTCTCTAAAGGGATTAGACTATAATGACCCTCAGCAAACAAGCCAGGCGGATTATAAGGTTAAGAAGGATACCCTTTGGGGTTGGATTGGATTGAGCAAATTTACAATTCATGAAATAGGCGGTAAAGATATTTATCTCTATGATAAAGAGTTCCTGCACCAGGCTTTTGTGTCGAACTCAAAGCTGGTTTTCGTGTTCAACGGCAATGACTTGATTAATGAATTGAAGAATTACAAACAGGGCGGGCAGATTAGCGCACTTCTAAAATGTTACGTAATGCCCGCGCTAATGGGAAAAGACGACGATTTGAACTGCCAACAGGATATCTTTTTTATAGCGACGCATGAAGATGAATATTATGGGACGGAGAGGGATATGGAAACTGAATTATTCTCGTGCTTAGAAAAAGCCAATGAAGAATACCGTAAAGTCGCAAATGGAACAAGGTATCCATTCAAAAAGTTATTGCGAGGGAATCTCTTCTGCGTAGATGCAACGGATTCGGCTCAAGTCAGCAAGATTTTTAAAAATATTAACAATTCATAGTATGATGACAGTATTAACACATCAGAGCGCCCAGTATCAAGGTGGGGATGTCTTGGTAATTGATGGTGAGAAGAGCTTTTTCTCTGGTACTCCTGCCCAGTTAGAGGCCCAGAAAAAAATTCGTGAGACTTCTAATCCTATGTTTGAAAAAAAGGTTCTCGGTATATGCAAAAGTGCAGGGACTTCCGCTTCATTAAAGATATTTATTACTGATTCCGGGGAAATGGTTGTTTCATCCAATTTTCTAAGCAAAGATGAAAAAGGGCGAAACATCAGTTACGACTTTTTTTGTAATAGTATCGATATCCCAGAAAAGGTTGTTCGAGTTCTTGCCGATGATTCTCGGATTGCTGGCATGAAGCCAAATCCCGCCGACATACAAACTCTCAACAAATATCTCACCTTTTATAAAAACAGATCACGCAATTATGTTATCGCGGGAGCAGCTGCCCTTGTTGTCTTATGGGCGTTAATAAAGATCATTTTTTAACATGAGTACTCAAGACCTTAAGCCGGCACTTTGTATATTGAATCCGGACGATGTATACAATTTAAAAAATAATCATGCAGAAGATAGTTATTACTGCATTACGCCATACGAAGCTCTCGAGATGCAAAGCCATGGCATCACCTTCCCTGTTGAGCCACACTTGCAAGAAGGATTGGTACTAACTCGCGAACCTCACGGCCGGGGATATTATTATCGTACAGACGAAACAGACTGCCGAGTTATTAATGAGCGCTGTCTCGCTATCGAGGCGATTCTGTCATATCTGGGAGGAAAGGAATTCCGATATTCGGAAACCTCATCGTTCCGGAGCAAGCATTCTGCAGACATCGATGTCGAGCTTGGAGGCAAGAAGAGTGGAGTTGAAGTTGATACTAATACGAATGTTAATACCAGTACTAACCAGGGTGAAACAGGGGGCAAGATAGTTTCCGCAAAATGGAGTGGTAATTATACTCATGAAGGCTATCTACGGGCAGTAGAATTGGCCAAAGCAAACGGGTTAATTTCCGATCCGACCATTGCCACTTTGCTGGAGCAACGTCTTCCCAGTCATCCGAACCCCATTGCGTCTCAAGAGTATCACGTGAATGTGACAGCAGACTTGGACAAGAGCATTCATGTGTTGGAAGACATAAGCGCAAATCTTCAAGATAAAGTTGGCGGTCATTTAAAGGTGGATGTTAACACTTCACGAAAGGTTGATCAATCCGCCACAGTGGACTTTTTTGTGTCCTTTGGGCCAATTCCAATAGAGGTTACCCAGAAGGCGATAGAAGATGAAAAGGCTGCAAGCCCTGGAGGCAAAGACAAAAAATGGTTTTGGCTTGTTGCCGCGTTGGTCACAATTATAGCAATCTCAATTGTGGTGTATATTGTCATGTAATCGACAAATATTTGATACACCCATTCGTGTTGCAGAGGGGCAGATAGAACACCTGAAGCAGCAAATCAGCCTGTATAAGAAGTTCAAGAATCCGGGCTGGGAGGCAGTTGTGGAATCTTGCAACCGGCAGATCAGGGACAAACAGAAGGCTATCGCAGACATGAAAAAACGTGATAAGTAAGGGTATGAGCACCACGGCAAAGGAAAAATACGGCTTCACGGACAGAGAGGTCAAGGCATATCTTCTTATTTTCCGGGAAGATATCGACACCCTCAAACGTTCACGGCCATACCTATACGAGAACTTGCCTGCGGTCCTTGGTATCCCCGAGAAGAAATGGAAAGCAGGGATAGGAAGACTGGAGAAGATATTGTTCTATAAAAGGGCGCTCCGAATCTCTGCTGACCACCGGGAATGTCAGATTGGCAAGCGGGTGATAGTAAAGGTGCTCCTCGACATTATAGATAACTGCCCCAAAACCGAAAATGGATAGAAGGAAGCTCTAGAGAAGGTCAAGAAGGCCATCGAGTTCTTTGAGCCTATCCCTATCCTCCGCCCTTGGAACGCCGCTGGAAAGATTGACGAGGTACACAAGGAGTGGGCGGAGCGGTTATACCAACAGGAGCTTCAACGGGTTGAACGGGCCATAGGACTCCATATATGGCAAAACATTGACGATTAGCCGATGAACAAGACCACTTGAGGAGATATCTTTACACTCCATAAACTGATGTCCGCATGTTAGAATATGACCTTATAGACTATGGCCTTCGAGTTGTTGGTGAATTGACGGAACCGGGGCATGATCTCCCTTGGCGGAGAAATGCGAAGCTATATATTTCAGTTCCAAAGTCATGGCCAATTCCGCCCAGCTACACGGATAGGATAATGCCTGATGGTGCACTAGGAGTTACCGATGCCAACCTTATCAGTCTCAAGGGCGATTTCAGGGTATTACTGGGTAACGTGGTACGAGAAGATTGGAGAAGGGCATCCCGACAAGTATACTGGTTCACCCATCGCGTCCAGCAAGTGTTCTGGACTGCCCTTTTCAGCAAGGGAGTCATCATCGCCTTTGAGGATTATGGTCCACACCCGACGAGTTTATGCGCTCCGTTTAACGAGGAAGTATGGATTCGTTTTCTTATACCAAAGTCATTATCACATAAGCTTCCTGACGACGTTCCTGATGCCAAGAAGTACATGCACCTGAATGAGCATCAGATATTTTATTGTCCGGTGGAACCAGCGAATAGAGATGATTATGATGAGTATCTCTACGGTGCACTTGATAAAGATAAATTCTACACTGGGAAAGATGCCACCTGTTTCAAACAAGCACCTTTCTTCTTTGACTTTGAGGCCGTAAGGGTCGCTATACAAGGGATTATTAACGCTTAATAATTATGGATAAAATTAGCACTATGGACGAAAGCAGAATAGTCTGGAATGAACTTACTCCAACCCAGCAGGCAGTCCTTTGGACAATGGCGTGGTATGAAACAGAGATATCCGCCAAAGTAAGAACGCACCGCTACTATGAGGCCACAAAGCTTTATCATTTCTCAAAGAAGTTTTACAGAATGGATGAGGGGGAGTTTTACCGAATGTTATATGGATTGGCTTTGGAAACGGACCTAGTCGAAGCTAATACCGATGGCGAGATCATGACTCCCGACAACGCTGAAGTTGCCCTGCGTGTTCCCTGTGATGTGATTCTCCAGCAGAACACCGGAGCTCCCTATACAATCCTCAATGAGCTGGCAGAGGCATATAATAAAATACAAGACTGGTCTTCTGCGGACATTACTGCCATGCCAGTAAATGAGTTGGCGGACATCTGGAGTTATCTGGATGAGCATATCAATCTTGGCCTGGACTTCTGCAACCTCCCTCCAACAAAGGAATACGGAGAGAAGCTAGTCAACCTACTCGATTCCATCCGAGAACAAACATGGGACCTGCGGCGTAAGATAGTTGAAGACGGTCGGTTACCAGAGAATGAATAATAGATACCAATATCAAGAGATTCAAAAATAATTAGAAATATGTTCTGGCTGATACTTTTTAATCTTCTCATCTGGTTGCTTGTATACCTGATTATTACGGGAATTCGAATTTATCAGCCTAACACCCAACCCTTGTCAGTTACCGAGGCCAGCTGAGCAGCGCTCAGTTTGGCCTTGTTTCTTGCTCCGAAGGTGATCTTCTTGGAGACTCCCGTCCCGGTGAGGTCGGCAAGGGAATCGCCACCATTACGGAAGATTATTTGTTGTTAAATTATTTTTTCTTATATTTGCAGAAAAATAAGAATTACTTACTTTTCTTAAATATCGGATATTATGGCAACCATTGCAGCTATGTCATCCAGAGGACAAATCGTTCTCCCTATCGCCATCCGCAAGAAACTCGGTCTTGGGGAGGGCTCGCAATTCCTGGTCGTGACAGACAATGAGAATATCCTCCTTAAACCTGTTAAGGAGCCTTCCCTTGATGAATTCTACTCCCTGATTGAACAGGCACAGAGAACGGCCGCGCAGCTTGGACTTACCGAGGAAGATATTAATGCCGAGATCAAGGCGATGAGAGCCCAGAAGCGCAAATGAGGATTGTCGTTGATACCAACCTTACCAGCTTCTTCATTATATCATGGAGGGCAGGGTGGATGTTGTGGCCAGCAAGGAGATTGTGGACGAGTATGAAGAGATTGTACTCCGTCTGAAACAGAAGTACCCTAGGATCGACACAAGGATTCCACTTCAGGAACTTCTTTTAAAATTCGAAATCATCCGCGTCAGTTCCGATATCCAAGCCAGCCGTGATCCGGACGACAATAAGTTCATATCCTGTGCTGTTGACGGGAAATGCCTTTATATTGTTAGTGGAGACGATGACTTGCTGTCTGTCGGTAATTATGGAGACGTGGAGATACTTACCGTCGCTGAGTTCTTGAGTCGCTTGGATGGTTAGGTTGACCATCAGGATACCGCAACTTTCTGCTTTTTGTTTACGAGGGAAGTCGGCCATTTTCACTATATTCGCGGTATGGCAGATTATTACAGACATTTCAAAGGCGGCAAGTATAAGCTACTGGGTATTGCAAAGGACAGTGATACCCTGGAGAAGATGGTCGTATATCAGGCTCTCTATGGTGAAGGGGAGATGTGGGTAAGGCCTTATGAGATGTTCTTCGGGACTGTCGAGAGGGATGGCAAGGTAATGCAGCGTTTCACCAAAATAACGGAGGAAGAAGCACTATGACATTTCTTATCGAATCCATCATTACCTGCGCTCTGTTTACACTCTTTGTATTCCTATTGTCCAGGAATCCCGTAAAGAGCATATTCAATTACCCGCCAGCTATAATCGAACGCTGCAAAACCCTCGGACTGGTTGATGATAGTAATAAGCCGGGAGGTATTGTTTTCTATATTAAAAAGATAACGGCGCTGCTTGTGTTTGGTGTGCTTTTGGGCTTGCTGGTTCGTTATATCAATCATTGCGAAACATTCTGGTGTGGCGTGTTAACTGCCTATGCACTTTGGAACGTTGTGAATTGGTTCGATGCCATTGTCCTGGATTGCATCTGGTTCTGTCATGATTCTCACTTCATAATTCCCGGGACTGAAGATATGACTGCTGCTTACCACGATTACTGGTTCCATATTAAAGGTTCTCTTATCGGCATGGTCCTGGCTATTCCTTCCGTTCTCATTGCCGGAATAATCGTAGTCCTATGAAGAAAGTAAGAATCACAGCCATAAGAAAAGCATCATACCCCGACTTGATGGCCCAGTACGAGAATCCCATCGAGCATGCCTGTGATGTAGTGGAAGGTCAGCAGTGGATGTCGGTAGATGGTAAGTGTCCGGAGGGTATGTGTCCTGAAGCTTGGAAGTCTATGAGGGAATTTGTAGAGGCCCTGGCACGTGGAGAGGGTAATTTCTTCGATGGCTGGATGAAGAACCCCATGAGCGCCATGATCTCCTGCAACGACGGATTCAGGCCAGTGAGCTTCTATCTGGAGGTGATGGAGTAAAATGTGTTAAATAATTCGGAGTTTGTATTATGAAGATAGAATGGGTAGGCGACTTCAAAATCGAAGTGGGTCTTGATATTGATAACGCCGTTGTGATTTCGGCTAACCGAGATGGTCTTCTTTCTCTGGCCAGACAATTAACAACCTTAGCGGATGAATCTGTCGGTTCCCATATCCACTATGATGAATATAATTCACTTGAAGATGGCTCCATCGAGATGATAATAGCAAAGACGTGGTAAATTCCAGTTTATCTTTCAAATGACCCTCCCCGAAGCCATAGTGTATCTCCTTGCCACTTCCAACCACGGCATGAAGACTGACCAGATTGCGCGCCTGGTTAATGAGAAAGGTTTATACAGGAGACGAGATGGAAAGCCGGTGGATGGAAGACAGGTTTATGCAGTAGTTATGGCCCATCCTGATACGTTTGTGAAGAGTGAAGGGTTGATAAGATTGATGATATAATTTCGCAGTGAGCAGCATCCTGGCACAAGCTTTTCTTAACTTGCGCCCATGATACACACATTTTCCGGCACATGGAAAATTCCGTCCGCCGGGCAGCCGGATAGGAAGCCCCTGGACATTCTGTCCTCAAAATGGACTTTTTGACACTTCCATGCTGACAAAAAGTCCATCATCCCGGCACTGGTCCCAGCTTTGCAATATCCTTAGGCGTTCCGATGAGGAACCCGGACGGAAGGCCACGTAAGGACCCGAAACCGAAGAATGTTTAAAATGATTTTGTTATGTTACCTACGATTAGAAGGAATCAAAGCTGGTTGCCTGACATCTTCAACGACTTCTTCGACAACAGCTGGATGGAAAGAACAAACTACACCGCTCCGGCCATCAATGTAATTGAAAACGAGAAAGAATATGACGTGGAGCTGGCCGCTCCGGGTCTCACCAAGGAAGACTTCCAGGTCCATGTGGACGAGGACAACAACCTTGTCATCAACATGGAAAAGAAGGCCGAGAACCATGAGAAAAAACACCACGGAAGGTATCTACGCCGTGAATTCTCTTACGAGAAGTTCCAGCAGATGCTTACGCTTCCCGAGGATGCCGAGGCCGACAAGATTGAAGCCAAGGTGGAGCACGGTGTGCTGAATGTCCACATCCCTAAGAAGGAGAAAGTGGATGTCCAGAAGGCCGTCAAGCAGATTGAGATACAATAATCTCTGACGCCACAGTTATTGGTATAAAGGGCGCAGTCATGAAGGGCTGCGCCCTTTTTTTGCATTATACCCCCGCGATCCGACCAAGCGTCCGGCTCTCCATCCCAGGGAAAATGATTATTTTTGCAAGCGGAAAGAACCTAAACAATGACAATACAAGAATTCAGAGATTACATGGCATCCGGCAAGCCGGTCGTTGACGGATCGGATGTTTACATGATGTTTCATCAACTCTCCCAGGAGGCGCTGAAGATTACGGCCGAGATAAACGGGCAATACCACACGCCCGAAGAATTGCATACGCTTCGTCGTCACAAAAGACGTTGCTCCGAATACCGTGGTTGGAGGAGTCCCGGCAAAACTTATCAAAGCCCTGTAACCCCTTGAACTTGATGCGTCCCCTGCATATCGCCAGAAGGACCTTGTCCATCCTCCTGCTCCTGTGTCTGCTGTTATCCTGCGGGACACCCCGGCGCCTCTCCAAGGCACGTCTCGTGGATGCCGTTTGGACCTTCAGCCAGACGCGTCCGGACGGGTTCACGCTGGATATCCGCACCCTGACAGAACCCGCCCGGGGAATCAGCGTAGCATACGCCGCCACGCAGAACAGCCACGGCAGGGAGGCGCTGGACGTAGTGATAAGCCATGCTACGGTCCACGAGGGTTTTGTGGGCGGATGGTTCAATGGGGCCGATAGCCTCTATTACTTTGACAGCGTGCGCCTCTTCCCGGAAGACTCCCTTGAATCGGCCGTGAACTTTGGCAAGGCCAATTCCCAAAAGGCCATCTATCGGCTTTCAAGCGGTGAGGAAATCCTGCTGGAAGAGGACCCGGTAAGCCCCTGTTTGTGCCCCAAATCAAGCACGAATGGACGGAATAACCCGTAAGCGGAAAGAGGTCGTAGGCAAAGTGGTTTCATTATTTATGAAAACAGATATTTGACAAGGCCGATTTTTTTCTATATCTTTGGATTTCAAAGTGCCTAAGGCCCGCTTGTATGAAAAAGAAACTCCTGACGCTGGCATTTGCCACCCTGGTGTTCTCCATCCCGCTTCTGTCGGTGGTGAACGGCCTGTCTATCAGTCATGTTCTCAAAGACCTCCGCTCGGAACTGAGAATAAAATATACGCAACGGAGTGAGGAACAGAAGCAGTTTGACAAGAACTACGAGCGAGAGCATAAACGGATGGTGGATATCATCACCTCGTCCAACGAACTTTCCATCCTCCTCTATACGCAGGAACAAGGCAAGACCTTCGACCTGGCCTATTCGCTGAACAAGGTCTCATCGGCCTTTAAGGATTTCAGCAAAGAAAGCAGGCCCTATGCCCGCAGCGTTCACGAACTGGATGTGGAGGTGGACCGCTACGCCCGTCTGATCGAGGCCCTCCGCCGGCTCCCTCCGCTGATGACGGAGATTGAACTGGAACTTGTCCCGGACAGCCTGCTGTACCACAACGATTCCCTTGACTGGGAAATCTCCGAGGTGGCATCATCCCTGGAAAAGGAAGTGATCCGCATCGCCATCAGGGACTCGCTCGCCTCCCCCTTTGTTCTGGACACAGAAGGAGAGATTCACCGGGATTCCTGTATCCGCTATGCCTCCGGACTGCTCAAAATGCATGCGGCCAACCGCGCCAAACTGATGGCCGACAGTTCTCACTACCGCTCCGCCTACCTGCGGATGAAGGAAGCCTACGATTACGCCCAATCCCGTTACAAGGATTTGGAAAAATATGTCTTCGTGGACGGACAGGCTTCCTATCTGGACATTCTCTCCGCTCCTTCCTATTACTGGGGGAAAGTCAAAAAAGACCTGAACGAGCAGTATAATTTCCTCGAAACCTCCAAAGATGAGCCGGAGGAAAACTCCGCCACGGCAAATGAAAGCGATGAAAGTTACTTTGACAGCCTTCCCGGCAGGCAACTCAATTTCATGCTGGTGGCATTGAGCCTCATCCAACTCTTCGCCCTGGGCTTTTTCTGGGGAATCGCCTACCTACTGCTTTGGCTTCTGGGCAAATGGGACAAAGTCAACCGCTTTTTCCCTCAAAAGAAGCGTACCCTTCTGGCCATACTGGTGGGAACCGTCATTTACTTCCTGCTGCTGGGCTTCGGCCTTCGCGGGAACGAGTACATCAACATTGGCGTGAGGCATATCAACACCTTCCTGTGGCTGCTCATCGCCATCAGCGGCTCTCTGCTGCTGCGCGTGAAATCGGAGCAGATCCGCCCCTGCCTGCGTCTGTATATTCCCACCTTCCTCATCGCCCTGTTCATCATTGTCTGCCGCATCAGTTTTGTGCCGGACTCCCTGCTGATTTTCCTGCTTCCGCCCATCCTGGCCTTCGCCGTGGCGCGCCAGTTGTTTTTCAGCATCCGGGAAAGCGCCAAAGCCACCCCCATCGACAGCACCCTGGGCTGGACGTCGCTGTTCATTTACGCCATCTCCTTTGTGTTTTCCCTGGTGGGCTACACCTTCCTGGCCCTGCTCATCCTGGTGTGGTGGTATTTCCAACTGGCCGCCCTGCTCTCCATTTTCTGCCTGGACGGCCTGGCCGTCCAATACAAGGAACGCTGGCTGGACAAGCGCACGGAAGAGATGCGCAAGCGTATCACCTATGTGGGAGGCGAAGACCGTGAATCACTGCTGTTCGGCGCCACGTGGCTTTACGAACTCATCAGGGATGTCACGCTTCCGGCCCTGCTGCTGGTCTCCCTGCCCGTCTGCGTACACCAGTCCCTGAACATCTTCGATTTCAGCGACCTGTTCGACACGCTCTTCTACAAGCCCTTCGTACAACTTTATGACAAGGGTGGTTTCGAGACATTCCGCCTCTCGGGGCAAAGCATCTTCGGCCTCATTCTCCTGTTCATGGCTCTTCGTTTCCTCAACCGGGCCATTCATACCATCTGGCGCTTTACCCGCTATGCCCTGTTCATGCGCAAGCACAAGCGTACGACCATCCGCCCCAATGAAATCAACCTGTCCCTGGGCAACAGCATCATCAGTGTCCTGGTTTGGATGACCTATATCGCGGTGGTGGTTTCCGTACTGAGGATCCCCATGGGCTCGCTCACCTTGATAGCCGGCGGGCTGTCGGCCGGTATCGGTCTGGCGCTCAAGGATATCATCAACAACTTCATCTACGGCATCCAACTTCTGGGCGGCCGCCTCAGGGTTGGCGACTGGATTGAATGCGAGGGGGTACGCGGCCGGGTGATTGCCATCAACTACCAGTGCGTGGTGGTTGAAACCATCGACGGCACGGAAATGTCCTTCCTCAATGCCTCCCTGTTTGGCAAGAACTTCAACAACCTCACCCGCAACAACTCCTACGAACTCACCAAGCTTACGGCCAGCGTAGCCTACGGAACCAAAGTTGAGCAAGTACGGGAAGCACTCACGGAAGCCATGAAGCAACTTCAGACCAAAGACCGCTATGGACGGGACATTGTGGAACCCAAGTACGGAATCCAGGTGTTTGTGGAAAAGATGGCCGACAGCGGCGTAGTGATCCTGATCAAGCAATATGTGCTGGTTCCCGAAAGGATTTCCTATGTGGATCGCGCCGTGGGAGTGATTTACGAGGCCCTGAACGCCAATGGTATCACCATCCCGTTCCCGCAATGCGATGTCCACCTCATACACGATGACAAATAACCAAACTATGCAATGAAATGAACAAAAAGCTACTCGTCGTACTGACTCTTTTGCTGTTGGCAGTTCCGCTCCGGGCGCAGTGGTATGTAGGCGGCAGCCTTGCTTTCCGCAGTTCCGAAGGCGGACGGAGCACCAGCATGGTTCTTCGGCCGGAGGTGGGTTATTCATGGGGAGACTGGTCCTTCGGCGTGGCTTTTGCCTTCGACGTCTATAAAATGAAAGACAGCACTCAGAACGACCTCACCCTGGATGTGAGTCCCTACGTGGATTACTATTTCTGGAGGTCGGGGATACTGTCTTTTTATGTGGAAGGAGGTTGCGGATTCCGCCGAAGCATTTCACAGTACAATACCTACACGAGTTGGACCCCCTATCTGAAACCTTGTCTGGAAATATCCCTTGCCGATCACTGGGCCGTACAGGGCTCGCTGGGCCGGCTGGAATACGACACCCATTTCAAAAACTTTTCCTTTGAACTCGACAACGGAATCAGCGTAGGGCTCTATTACAGTTTCTAACCTTACAGAACCACCAACAGATTATTGGTTTTAAGGGAGTTGTCGTATTGCAGAATCTTGCATCCCTTCATCACCATGCGAACCCCGAAGGTGGTTTCCGGGTGAAGGGGATCCTCCTCCCAATGAGCGGCCTTCTCACGGATATCAAAACGGCGGCAGTCGTCACGCAGACGCAGGATGACCTCTCCCTGATGCAATGACAGGCGGACCTCCAGATGGTGCGGCTTGCCATCATTGAAAGCGTAGAGCATCATGATATTGCCCATCTCCTCAATATAGAGAGAAGCCATGTATGCTTTCCGGCGGGAGATGCCGTGGTCCAGGCAATAATCCATCGCCTCGGCCGATAGGGCCCATACCTCTTCCAGGGTGGTCACGGTACGCACCAGACGGTTTTCCGGAGGAACGCCGAAGGAGGGCGGGACCCCCAGAAACGCCTCCATGCCGCCATATCTTCTGTCCCGGCGCAGAAAAGCCTGGAGATTGACAAGGAGAACGGCCAGCATCTGGCTCACGACAAAAGAGGCGAAAATGCCCTGGATGCCCCATATCTTTCCCAGCACGACAGCACACAGAAGCAGAAGAATCATCTCGTCGAGCAAAGACAGGATGACGGCCTGCACGTTCTTTTCGATTCCCTGCAGATAGGAGCCCACACAGCGCGACCATCCCATGAAGGGGAAAGAAAGGGCCAGCCAGCGCAAGGCATCTACGGCCAGCGGGAACGCCTCTTCGGCCGGATTCAGATACAGCGACACCAGCGGCCTGGCCAGGCAGAATACCAGAATGCCCAGCGCGCTCATGAACAGGAGGCAGTAATGGGCGCTCATGCGTACGATGTCCATCAGCCCCCGCCGGTCCTGCTCCCCGAAACTGACGCCCGTCAGAAGCATGGTGGTGCCGGACAGGCCGATAATCATCGACATCAGAAGGGAACTCAGGTTCTGCTGGACGGAGAGGGCCGACATGCCGACCGGACCGGAAACCCCCATCATGAAGGTGTTGACGATGACGACGGCCAGGGAAAGGCCTGCCATGCGTACACCGGTGGGAAGCCCCATGAGAAACATGTGTCGGATGCCGATACCGCGAATGTCCTTCAGGCGGAAATGGAAAATACGGTTCCTGTTAAAAAAATAAGAAAGCAGCACCAGCAGACCCAAAATGTAACTGACGGTGGTGGACAGGCCGATTCCGAACATTCCCCAGTGGAGCACCTTGACGTTCAGGAAGTCGAAGGCGATGTCGGAGATTCCCATGACCAGGGCCCCGATATGGGTCAGCCGCCGTTTTCCCTCAATCTGCAGCACCGGAATCAGCACCAGGAAGAAAACCAGCGCCGGCGTTCCCGGGAAGACGGCCCGCAGGTAATCGGCCGCCATGTCATTGATGGGCCCCGCTCCCCGGGCGCCCAGCAAAGAAGCGGTCTGGTGCGGAAACAGCATTCCAATGATCGCCACGAAGACCGACAAAGCCATCGACAGCAGCATCGTCGCACTGTACAGCCCGTTGGCCTTTTTCATGTCTCCCCGGCCGATACAGACGGTGCAAGGCTGCTGGAACGCTGCCGTGATCAGGTAGATGAAAATGGACATGATCGTGAAGATGGGCGTTGCAATCCCGTGTGCGGCAATGGCGTCAGCACCCAGGAAACGCCCTACGAAGATGCCGTCCACAACCCCGCAGATACTGTCAACCAGTTCGGCATTGATGAGCACGACGAGGGTATCCAGAAACTGCTTCCGGGACAGGACGGGGATATTCGAAATCTTCTCCACAACTTGCAAAGGTACGATTATTTTTTTACCTTTACACCCCTTATTCAGCAGTACACAAGATGAACAGCGCCATTTGGACAGGTCTTCTCATTCCCCTTGCCGGAACAGCCCTCGGCAGTGCCTTCGTCTTCTTCATGAAGAAGGATATGCCGGAAATCCTGCAAAAGGCGCTGCTGGGGTTCGCCTCCGGCGTCATGGTCGCCGCATCCGTGTGGTCGCTGCTCATCCCGGGCATGGAAATGGCGGGGGGAAACGTATGGCCGGTGGTCATCGGCCTCATGGCGGGCTTCGCCTTTCTCCTGCTTATCGACTATATTACGCCGCACCTTCACCCGATGGGAGAAGAGGAAGGTCCCCGCAGCCACCTGAGCAAAACCGCCAAACTGGCGCTGGCGGTCACCATCCACAACCTGCCGGAGGGCATGGCGGTGGGAATCGTGCTGGCCGGCGCCCTGCAAAGCGGCGCGGGCATGTCCGTGGCCGGAGCGCTGGCCCTTTCGCTGGGAATCGCCATCCAGAACGTGCCGGAAGGCGCCATCATCTCCATGCCCCTCAGGGCCGCCGGCAACAGCCGCTTTCGCTCATTCTGGATCGGGGCGGCCAGCGGTGCCGTAGAGCCGGTCGGGGGGCTGCTGGTGGTTTTGCTGGCTTCGGCCGTCACCCCGGCCATGCCGTACCTGCTGTCGTTTGCGGCAGGCGCCATGCTCTATGTCGTTGTGGAAGAACTGGTTCCGGATGCCTCGCAGGGCCGCCACTCCAATATTTCCACCATCGGCTTTGCGTTGGGCTTTGCGCTCATGATGGTTCTGGATGTTCTTTTGGGATAGGAAAGTCCGTTTTATTTGCCTATCTTTGCAACCCACTAAGAACACTAAAACCAATCTATGTCAACCACATTGCTGTTTATTGAACTGGCCATCGTCCTGGCCATGATATTCATCGGCGCCCGTGTAGGGTCCATCGGCCTGGGTATGTATGGCATGGTGGGCGTTTTCCTCCTGGTATTCGTCTTCGGCCTGGAACCGGGGAACATCCCCATCGATGTCATGCTCATCATTGTGGCGGTCATTACTGCCTCGGCCGCCCTGCAGGCTGCCGGCGGGCTGGATTATATGGTGGAACTGGCCGCCCGCTTCCTGCGCAGGCACCCCAGCCATATTACCTTCTACGCCCCCCTCACCACCTGGCTGTTCTGCATCCTGGCCGGTACGGCGCACACCTGCTACGCCCTCCTTCCCATCATATCCGAGATTTCCCTCAAAGCCAAAATCCGTCCGGAACGGCCGCTGAGCGTAGCCACCATCGCCGCTTCGCTGGGCATCACCGGTTCCCCGGTGTCGGCCGCCACCGCCGCCATCCTCTCCCAGAGCCTCCTGGGCGCACACGGAGTGGGCATGGCCCAGATTCTGATGGTCACCATTCCCTCTTCGCTGGTAGCCATCCTGGTCGCTTCCTTCGTCCAGAATTTCGTAGGGAAACCGCTGGAAAAGGACTCGGAATACCAGCGCCGCCTCCAGGCCGGCCTCCTGGATGAGGAAACCGCCGCCGAAAAGAAGGAAATCAACCCGCGCGCCAAATGGGCCGTGCTCGTCTTCCTGCTGGGCGTTGTCCTGGTGGTGCTCTTCGGGAGTTTCCCGTCCCTGCGCCCGAGTTTTAACGGCACGCCCGTCAGCATGAACTCCACCATCGAGATGATCATGATGTCCATCGCCGCCCTCATTCTCCTCGTGGGCAAGGCCGATGTCAGGAAGGCCGTGCAAGGCAATGTCTTCAGCGCCGGCATGGTGGCCATGGTCTCCATCTTCGGAGTAGCCTGGATGGGCAGCACCTTCTTCGAGGGGAACAAAGACCTGATCCTGGGCGCCGTGGGCGGGCTTTTCACCCAGTGGCCCATCCTTTTCGCCATCCCGCTGTTCCTGATGAGCATCATGCTGTTCTCGCAGGCCGCGACGGTCAAGACCCTGTACCCGGTGGGCCTCGCCATGGGCATCCCCCCGCTGGTGCTGCTGGCCCTTTTCCCGGCCGTGAACGGCTATTTCTTCCTGCCGAACTATCCCACGGAGGTGGCCGCCATCGGCTTTGACCGCACCGGCACCACCAAAATCGGCAAATATGTTGTCAACCACTCGTTCCAGCTTGCCGGCTTCATCACTACGTTTGTTAGCATCGGCCTGGGATACCTGATTATTCAATTTTTATAGTTCCTAACCACATCTTTATGAAACAGTTAAAATCGATCCTGCTGGTGGCCACGGCTCTGCTGGTCACCGTCAGCCTCAACGCAAAACCCAAGATTCGCATCATCGCCACGGGCGGCACCATCGCCGGCGTTTCCACCACCTCCGCCTCCTCGGCCTATACTGCCGGGCAAGTGGGCATCCAGACCCTTCTGGACGCCGTCCCCCAGATTCTGAACCTGGCCGACATTTCCGGCGAGCAGTTGGTGAACATCGGCTCCCAGGACATGAATGACGAAGTCTGGCTCAAACTTTCCAAGCGTGTCAATGAACTCCTGAACAAGGAAGGTTACGACGGCGTGGTCATCACCCACGGAACCGACACCATGGAAGAGACCGCCTATTTCCTCAACCTGACCGTCAAGAGCGACAAGCCCGTCATCCTGGCCGGCTCCATGCGTCCGTCCAACGCCATCAGCGCCGACGGCCCCGCCAACCTGTACAATGCGGTTGCCGCCGCCGTCTCCCCCAACTGCAAGGGGATGGGGGTCCTCTGCTGCATGAACAACCAGTTGCTGGACGCCAAGACGGTCATCAAGACCCACACCATCGACTGCGACACCTTCGAGGGCGGCCCTTCCGGCATCATCGGCTATGTTTACAACGGTGAAGCCCACTTGCTCCAGAGCCCCATCAACCGGCACACCAAGAATTCCGTCTTCGACGTCTCCAAACTCGAGGAACTGCCCAAGGTGGGCATCGTCTATGGGTATGCCAACGCTTCCCCGCTTCCGATGAAGGCTTTCGTGGATGCCAAATTCGACGGCATCGTGCTGGCCGGCGTCGGTGACGGCAACTTCTACAAGGATGTCTTCGAAGTGGCCGTGGAAGCCCAGAAAGAGGGCATCCAGATTGTCCGCAGTTCCCGCTGCCCTACCGGCCCCACCTGCCTCAACAGCGAAGTAGATGACGAGAAGTACCACTTTGTGGCCGCACTGGACCTGAACCCCCAGAAAGCCCGTGTTCTCCTGATGCTCGCCCTCACCAAGACCCGCGACTGGCAGGAGATTCAGAAATTCTTCATGGAGTACTAAGCCATGAAGAAACTGTTTGTTACCCTCATCGCCCTGTCCACGGCCGTAACGGCCTTCGCCCAGGGCGGCAACACCCGCGACGGCGGTCCCGAGGGGGATTACAAATCCCTGTGGGAACTGGTTTCCAAGCAGGAGAAGAAGAATGACGGCTTCAATCTCTATTTCAACTTCGCCGGCAGTTTCCAGGAAAGCCTCAATCCTTTCGCTTCCAGTTTCAAGGCAAAGCAGTTGCGCATCGAAATCAAAGGCACTTTCGGGAAGCATCTGAGTTACCGCTACCGCCAGCGCCTGAACAAGGCCCGGGCCGACCAGGACGACAACCTGGCCAAGAGCATCGACGTGATGATGCTGGGCTGGAAGTTCAACGACCACTGGGCCGTGAACCTGGGCAAGATGTGTCAGATCTGGGGCGGCTTCGAGTTTGACGAGAACCCGATGTTCATCTACCAGTACTCGGACATGCTGGACTACATGGACAACTTCATGACCGGCGGTATGGTTTCCTGGTTCCCGGTTCCCTCGCAGGAAATTGCGTTCATGGTGACCAACGCCTACACTTCCCGCCGCGAGTACAAAGGCTATACGCCCTCGGCCCATCCGCTCACCTATATCCTCAACTGGAACGGCAGCATGTTCGGCGGCTTGCTGAATACCCGTTGGGCAGCAGGCATCCAGACGGAGGCTCAACACAAGTACTCCTACATGGTTACGCTGGGCCAGCAGTTGGCACTCCCCAAATTCCAGTTGTATGTGGACTATATGGGCGAGTATGACCAGTTGGACCGCCTGGGCATCGTGACGGAAGATATCGGCGTAACGGAAAACGTCCGCTATCACTCCCTCATCGCCAAGGCCAACTGGCAGTTCCTGCCCAAATGGAACCTCATGGGAAAGGGCATGTATGAACTGGCCACGGTGGCCGACAAACCAAACCTGGCCCTCTACCGCCAGTCCATCGGCTGGGTGGGCAGCATCGAATACTATCCCTGGAAGGAGCAGGACCTGCGTTTCTTCCTGGCCTATGTGGGACGCGACCACCACTTCACCAAGGCCAGCGGCATCGCTGCGGCCAACGGAACGACGCATCGAATCGAAATTGGTTTCATGTACAGAATTAAAGCTTATTAAATAATCCTATGTCAGAACAAAAATTCAGGGTCGAAAGCGACCTCATCGGCGAACTTCAGGTTCCCATCGACGCCTACTACGGCGTACAGACCCAGCGGGCCATCAACAACTACAAAATCTCCAATACCCGCATGTGCGACTATCCGGAGTACATCATTGCCATGGCCTATGTCAAGATGGCCGCGGCGGCTGCCAACTCCGAACTGGGCGTGCTGGACAAGACCATCGGCGAGGCCATCATCGCCGCCTGCAAGGAAATCGTGGACGGCAAATTCTGGGACCAGTTCCCCGTGGATATGATGCAGGGAGGTGCCGGTACTTCCGTGAACATGAACGCCAACGAAGTGATTGCCAACCGCGCCCTGGAACTCATGGGCCACAAGAAAGGAGAGTATCAGTTCTGCTCCCCCAATGACCATGTGAACTGCGCCCAGTCCACCAACGATGCCTATCCCACCGCGTTCCGCTACACCTTCGTCCGCATGAACAAGCACGTGGAAAAGGCCCTGAAGGACCTCATCGCCTCCTTCCGCGCCAAAGGTGAGGAGTTCAAGGACATTATCAAGATGGGCCGCACCCAGTTGCAGGACGCCGTTCCCATGACCTCCGGCCAGGAGTTCAACGCTTTTGCCAACAACCTGGAAGAAGAACTGGCCAACCTGGAGCGCAACGCCGTTCTCCTGAAGGAGATCAACATGGGCGGTACCGCCATCGGCACCGGCCTCAATGCGGTTCCCGGCTTTGCCGAACTCTGCACCAAGCGCATGAGCGAATTCACCGGCGACACCTTCGAGAAGGCTCCCGACCTGGTGGAAGCCACCCCCGACACCGGTGCCTATGTGAGTTACTCGGCCGCCCTCAAGCGCCTGGCCGTCAAACTCTCCAAGATTTGCAACGACCTTCGCCTCATGGCCTCCGGTCCCCGTTGCGGCCTGCACGAAATCAACCTTCCTGCCATGGCTCCGGGTTCGTCCATCATGCCGGGCAAGGTAAATCCCGTAATCCCCGAGGTCACCAACCAGGTGTGCTTCAAGGTGATCGGCAATGATACCGCCGTATGCTTCGCCGCCGAAGCCGGCCAGCTGCAGCTCAACGTGATGGAGCCGGTCATCGCCGAATGCATCCTCGAGAGCCAGACCTGGCTGATGAATGCCATGAACACCCTCCGCAGCAAGTGCGTGGACGGCATCACCGTCAATGCAGACCACTGCTACGACATGGTGAAGAACTCCATCGGCATTGTCACCGCCCTGAATCCCTATATCGGCTACAAGAACTCCACCAAGGTGGCCAAGGAAGCCCTGCAGACCGGTCGCAGCGTCTATGACCTCGTTCTCGAACACGGTCTCATGACCAAGGAGAAACTGGACGAAGCCCTGGATCCCAAGGCCATGACCGCCTCCCACGCCCTGCTCAAATAAGGGTGGCTTGTAATATACTATCTATCAATTGTTTATGTACAATCCTCTGCGCAAAATGCGCAGAGGATTGTACATAATTGACTCTGTATCAATCGCTTGCCTGTCACCAGAATCTTTGCTATCTTTGCAAAAAATTGAATATGGGCATCAAAATTAACTTGCAGAGGACGGAGACCGAGTTGTTCTGCTCGTCCAAATGGTGGGGAGACCCGGATCTTCCGGCCGATATGGAATATCCCACCGTGGAAGTAACGGACGAAGACGGAACCTACGGCTACCCGCTCACCTTCGTGTGTCAGATCGACTGCGAAGACATCGCCCCCCTGGATCCCGAAGGAAAACTCCCCCATCAGGGGATGTTCTACATCTTCGCCGGTGTGGACGAGTATCTGGAAGGCTTCGACAGTCCGTTCCATAACGGCGAGGGCGAATGGGAC
Organism: Bacteroidales bacterium; assembly: GCA_017447815.1. Taxonomy (GTDB): domain Bacteria; phylum Bacteroidota; class Bacteroidia; order Bacteroidales; family UBA932; genus Cryptobacteroides. The sequence continues at coordinate 22,504 of JAFSMS010000050.1, forward strand.
CGGAAAATGGCGGTGGTCAAATATACCAAGGCCATCAACTTCGAAACCTTCCGCAGCGCCATCCTGGTCGATGACGAGGACAATTCCCTGACGGAAGCGCCCCTGAAAATGACCTTCGAGGCCTGTGCCGATGATGCTCCCTGCACCCGGATGCTGGGGATCGGCCCGGAGCAAGGGCTGGAGAACTTCCTGCAGATTGTTTCCGGCACAGCCGGACTCCAATTCCCGGACAACGGCGTCCTGAGCCTCCAATATGCAGGCAAAGACTTCGCCGCCGGCAAATGGAAACTGGTAAAAGCCCGGCTCTCCGGGAAAAACAGTGGCCGTTAACCTCCTCAAGCACAACGCCTTACGTACAATCCTCTGCGCAAAAAGCGCAGAGGATTGTACGTAAATTGCTTATAATCAGCAGGATACCTGCCACTACAAGAAGAAGGCGGGATCATCGGCAGCGGCTCCGGCGAACAGAAGGACCATGAGGACGATGACGATGATGAGCCAGAGGACGAAAATGACCAGACCGGGCTTCCAGGAGGGGGACTTGAAGCCGAAGATGAGTTGAATGCCTCCATAGAGGAGCCCCACGAAAGGCAGGATGACGGCCAGGGCGGCCAGCACCACTACCCAGGGCGTGGAAAGAAGGTCGTACATGGCCGGCCAGTCCTGTGACAGTTCCTCCATCCAATGGGTGATGGGGACGCCGAAAAGTTGGGTTCCTTTCAGGGACAGCACCGACACGGAAGCCAGGCCGGAAGAGCCCATGATCAGAAGAACGATTCCCACGGCTACGAGTATCCATTTTCCAAAACGCTGGAAAAAGTCGGACTGAGCCACCTCCCGGGCCGTGTCGCCCATTTCATGGATTCCGCTCTGGACGGTGCGGCGGATGTCATCGGCCGTGCCGGAATCTCCCTTCATGGCCCAGCGTTCCTGCGCGGTGCGGGCGGCCGGCATGGCTACCCAGAGAAGGCAATAGAGGAAAGGACCGGTCAGGCACCAGACACCATGCTCCGCCCCGGAGAAAAAGACCACCGTGGCCACCACGGCAAACAGAATCCGCACCCAGGCAACCTGTACGTCAAAATAATTGGCAAGTCCGCTGCACACGCCGCCGAGCCGTTTGTTGGACAGGTCCCGGAACAGTTTTTTCCGGGGCTTTTCCGCACCGGCTTCGGGAGCGGGATCATCGGCCTCGATGGTTTCCGGACGGCCGATGACATCAATCACCCGCTGGACTCCGGGAAGGGTGACGACAGTGCCTTTGGGGGTGTTTTCCTGCAAGAGTTCGGCCACCCGCTCCTCGATGCCCTCCATGATTTCTTTCCCGCCTTCCTGTTTGAGGTAGTGGGTTTCCAGGGTCTCCAGATAGCCGGACAGCGCTTCGGCCGCATCCTTTTCCAGATAGAAGGCATAACCGCCTATGCTGAGTTGAATGGTTTCTTTCATGACGGTTTATTGTTTTAAGGTTTGGATGCTTTGGACCATTTCTTCCCAGGCGGCGTCCATCTCGGCGAGTTGTTCGCGGCCTTTCTCCGTAATCACATAGTATTTCCTGGGCGGCCCCTGGGTGGATTCTTCCCAGCGATAACTCAGCAGCCCCTGGTTCTTTTCACGGATCAGCAGCGGATACAACGTTCCTTCCACCACGATCATATTGGCGGCCTTGAGTTCTTCCAGGATGACGGAGGCATAGGCCTCCTTCCGGCTCAGGATGCACAGGATGCAGTATTCCAGCACCCCTTTCCGCATTTGGGAGCGGACATTTTCACTGATGTTCTCCATAGACGGCTACTTTTTATAGGTTTCACGGGCAAAGGCCGACATGTTCTCCGCGGTGGGAGGGATGCCGCGCATCTCGCACTTCTTGGCCGGGGTATCGGCCTTGGGGACGGCGATCCAGAGGATGACATAGATCCAGAATCCGGCCGATCCGAATATCAGGGCCACCAGCATGAGGATGCGGATGAGCGTGAGGTCAATATCGAAATACATGGCCAGGCCGGAGCATACGCCGGCGACGGATTTGTTGTCCACATCCCGGTACAGACGACGGGGCATCTCCGTCCCGGAGGCCGATGAAGAGCCGCCGACACCGCCTTCGGCCGATCCGTCGGGCATGCCGAGGGCCGATGCCACCTTCTGCACCATCTCCAGCGTCACCACGCGGGACCCCTCCCCCACTTCCTGGAAAAAGAGTTCGGCGATGCGGCATTCGATTTCTTCCATCACTTCTGCTTTCTGGTGTTCCGGCACGGTAAGTTTGGCCTTGAAATGGTCCAGATACTCCTGCAGGCGGGTATAAGCATCTTCATTCAGGATGAAGTTGCGGCCTCCCAAAGAAACATTCACTACCTTTTTCATTTTTCAAAATATTTGTTGGTGCAAAGATATAAATTATTTTTGGTACTTTGCAATACAAAGTAGTAAAAAATTAAAAATATTTTTGTTCCTGATTGGTAACTCTCTCATTATCAGCATAATACGTACAATCCTCTGCGCTTTTTGTGCAGAGGATTGTACGTAAACACATAAGAATCAGGCGATTAACTGCCAGGGCGGAGGGTTAGTCGGCCAGGGAGAAATCGTCTTTCCCTACTCCGCAGACGGGGCAAACCCAATCGGCAGGGATGTCTTCGAAGGCGGTTCCAGGGGCGATTCCGCTGTCCGGATCCCCCACAGCGGGGTCATAGATATACCCGCAGATGTTGCAAACGTATTTTTTCATAACTTGTGTATTGTGTTGAAAAGATTCTTAGAGGCCGATGGTCTTGAAGAAGTCATTGCCCTTGTCATCCACGAGGATGAAGGCCGGGAAGTCTTCCACGGTAATCTTCCAGATGGCTTCCATGCCCAGTTCCGGGTATTCCACGCATTCGATGCTGCGGATGCTGCTCTGGGAGAGAACGGCGGCCACACCGCCGATGGTTCCCAGGTAGAAGCCGCCGTGCTTCTGGCAGGCTTCCGTCACCACCTTGGAACGGTTGCCCTTGGCAATCATCACCAGCGAGGCGCCATGGTCCTGGAATTCGTCCACATACGGGTCCATACGGTTGGCCGTGGTGGGGCCCATGGAGCCGCAGGGATAGCCGGCAGGGGTTTTGGCAGGGCCGGCATACAGGATGGGATGGTCCTTGAAATACGCAGGCATTTCCTCGCCGGCGTCCAGGCGGGCCTTGAGTTTGGCATGGGCGATGTCGCGGGCCACGATGATGGTTCCCTTCAGGTTCACGCGCGTGCCTACCGGATATTTGGTCAGTTCGGCCCGTACGGAGTCGATGCCCTTGTCCAGGTCGATCTCAATGCCCTTAGGGCCTTCGCCGGGACGGCGGAGCTCATCGGGAATCAGTTCCGAAGGGTTGCAGTCCATCTTTTCGATCCAGACGCCGTCTGCATTGATCTTGGACTTGATATTGCGGTCGGCGCTGCAACTCACACCCATGCCGATGGGACAACTGGCCCCGTGGCGCGGAAGGCGGATCACGCGGATGTCATGCGCCAGGTATTTGCCTCCGAACTGGGCGCCCAGGCCGATTTTCTGCGCCTCTTTCAGGAGTTTTTCCTCCAGGTCGATGTCGCGAAACGCGCGGCCGGTCTCATCGCCGGTGGTGGGAAGGTTGTCGTAGAACTTGATGCTGGCAAGTTTCACGGTAAGGAGGTTCTTTTCGGCCGATGTGCCGCCGATTACGAAGGCGATGTGGTAGGGAGGGCAGGCCGCCGTGCCCAGGGAGCGCATTTTCTCCACGAGGAAGGGAATCAGGGTGCCCTCGTTCTGGATGGTGGCCTTGGTCATGGGATAGAAGTAGGTTTTGTTGGCGCTGCCGCCGCCCTTCGCCACCATGATAAAGCGGTATTCGCTGCCGCGGGTGGCTTCGATGTCAATCTGTGCCGGGAGATTGCACTTGGTGTTCACCTCATTGTACATATCCAGGGGGGCATTCTGGCTGTAACGAAGGTTCTCCTGGGTATAGGTGTTGAAAACGCCCCGGCTCAAGGCCTCTTCATCCTCAAAGTCCGTCCAGACGTGCTGTCCTTTTTCTCCGTGGATGATGGCGGTGCCGGTGTCCTGGCAGAAGGGAAGGACGCCCTTGACGGAAGTTTCGGCATTGCGGAGGAACTGAAGGGCCACGTATTTGTCATTGTCGGAAGCCTCCGGGTCATGCAGGATTTGGGCGACCTGCTCGTTGTGGGCGCGGCGCAGCATGAACTGGCAGTCGTGGAAAGACTGCTGGGCCACCAGCGTGAGGGCCTCCGGCGATACTTCCAGGATGGTCTTGTCGCCGAACTTGGCCGTCTTTACCAGTTTTTCCGATTCGGGAATCTTGTAGTATTCAGTGGTGTCCTCACCAAGCTGAAACATGGGAGCATATTTGAATTCTGCCATATGGGTACAAATTGATTAGAGTTTACAAATGTACAATTTTTTCTGCAAAATATTAGTATCTTTGCAAACTATGGCAAAGATTTGGACCGACATACTGGTGCCTTTGGCCATTGCCGGAGCGGTGGCCGCCCAGACCCTGGGGGTAGAGGTTACCCGGGCATCCCGCCTGGGAGCCTGGTTCCCGTCGGCCCAGACGGATACGACAAAAAGGCTCCCCGACAGCCTCAAAACGCTCCCGGACAGCCTGAAAACACGTCCCGACAGCCTGAAAGTCCAGGCGGACACGCTGGACGAGGATTTCGACTTCTTCGGCGAGCCGGCGGACACCACGCCCAAAATCACGGCCCGGGACACCATGAAAGTTCCCGACAGCCTCAAGGTCACGGACCCGTTCCTGTACCAGTGGTATGTGGCCACCAAAGACAGTTACACCCACCGCGTGGTCATCGACTCCCTCAAGCAGGCCGGGGACAGCCTCATCTGGCCGCAGGTGGATTCCCTCTTCCTGGCCGATTCCACCTACCAGGCCCAGTTGGCATGGGAGGCCAAATGGAACGCCATGTCCAAGGCCGAAAAGAAACGCTGGACCTACGAACATGTGGAACTTCCGCGCATCCTGCACCGCCAGGATTCCATTCTCAAGGCCAAGGACAGCATCAAGCACATCAAGGACAGCATCATCGAAAACACCCCGCGCATCCTGGAAACGGGCTTCCTTCCGGACTCCCTCCTGTACAAACGGCTGGTGACCTGGCGCCACAACCGCCTGTACAACAGCGTGGAAACCTTCGAATGGGACACCACCGCCAACTATCACTTCTACGACTATCCCTTCATGCGGAAAGACGTGGGAGCCACCTGGCTGGGCATGCCCGGCAGCGCCGCGGAGCAATACAATTTCTTCCGCCGCGCCGACGAAGAGTCCGTCAGTTATTACCGTGCCATGGAAGGCTGGACCTACACCCCGGAAAACCTCACCCAGTGGAACACCAAGACTCCGTACACGGAACTGGAATACTACGGCAACCTCCTGAGCAACAGCAGCCTGAGTTCCGACAATTTCCGTGTCTTCACCACCCAGAACATCCTTCCCAGCCTGAACATCGCCCTGGAGATGAAGCGCTACGGCGGCGCCGGTACGCTCAAGAACGAGGAAACCAAGAACCGCACCTATTTCGTGGCCGGAAACTACCTGGGGCGCAAATACCTGGCCCACGGCGGTTTCATCTACAACATCATCTCCCGCCAGGAGAGCGGCGGTATGCAGGACACCAAGTGGATCCGGGATACCACGGTGGACGTCCGGGAAATCGACATCAACCTGGCCGCCGCCACCAACAGTTACCGGAAGATGACCTTCTTCTACGACCAGAGTTACCGCATTCCCTTCGAGTTCATCGAGAAACTCCGCCACCGGGGAGACTCCACCTGGCAGAAGCCGGACACGCTGAACCGCGACATGACCACCGGCTTCATCGGAACCTCGTCGGAATTCACCACCTACAGCAAAAAGTACGCGGACAAAACGTCATCGGAACTGTCGGAGTTCTACAACGGCGTCTTCAACATCCATCCGGACAAGAGTGCCGATTCGCTCCGTACCATGCGCCTGGACAACCGCATTTTCGTGCGGCTGCAGCCCTGGAAGGAGGATGCCGTCGTCTCCAAGATTGAAGGCGGTATCGGCGACCGGCTGCAAACCTTCTACCTGCAATCCCCCAGCGAGGTCCTGTACAAGAATTCCACCAACAACTGGAACAGCCTGTATGTCTATGCGGGGGCCGAAGGACGCCTGGGCAAATATCTGTCCTGGGATGCCACCGGCCTGTATAACTTTGCCGGCCAGGAGGCCAATGACTTCTATGTCAAAGCCAACGCCACGCTGAATCTGTTCCCGTTCCGCCGCCAGCCCAAGAGCCCGATCAGCCTCAAGGCGGCCTTCGAGACCAACCTCAAGACGCCGGACTTCTACCAGCAGCATTTCTACTCCAACCACTTCCGCTGGGAGAACAACTTCAGCAAAACGTCCACCACCAAAATCCACGCGACCCTGGATATCCCCAAATGGGAACTGAAGGCGCAGGTAGGATATGCCCTGGTGGCCGGTCATGTCTATTACGATACGCTGGGCATCGTCCGCCAGCACGCCCCCGCCCTGAGCATCCTCTCCGCCGGGCTCACCAAGAACTTTACCCTGGGACCCGTGCACCTGGACAACTCGGCCCTGTTCCAGTTATCTTCGAACAAGGATGTGCTGCCGCTCCCGACCCTGGCGCTCAACCTGCGCTGGTACCTCCAGTTCAACATCGTGGATCCCAAAGTCCTCCAACTCCAACTGGGCGTAAACGCCCGGTACACTACGCTGTGGTATGCCCCGTCCTATAACCCCGTGGCGGGCGTCTTCATGCTGCAGAACGACGAAACCTACGGCAACTGCCCCGTCTTCGACGTTTTCATCAACGCCCAGTGGAAGAAGTGCTGCGTGTTCCTGAAATTGGAGAATGCCGGCAACGGCTGGCCCATGGAAAGACACGATTATTTCACCGCCCACCGGTACATCCAGACGGCCCGTGTCATCAAGTTCGGCATCTCGTGGCCGTTCTATCCCCGCATGGGCGTCCAGAAAGCCATGTCCGACCGGGCCGGTTCCGGATTCAGCGGCAGCGGAGACAGCGGTGGCGGTGCCGGCAGAAACGGCCGTACAGCCTCTTCCAGAAATTCCGGACGCTGATGAAACGCCCTGCCCTGTACTATGCTCTCGGCCTGTCGGCCATCCTGCTGCTCACCCCGGTCCTGAGTCCGCAGCACCCGCTTCCGGAAAACAATTTCCTGGAGGAGTTTCCCGTTTCTTCCATCCCGGAAGGGCTCTCCACCTACGAGAACACGATCCGCAGCGCGGCCAAGGATTCCGGATGGGACTGGCGCCTCATCGCTTCCATCATCTATCATGAATCCCGCTTCCACAACGAAGCCCAGTCTTCCAAGGGCGCCACGGGGCTCATGCAAATCCGGAGTTCCCGCTATTCGCAGGACACGCTCCTGATTCCGTCCGTCAACATCGCCATCGGCACGGAATACCTCAAAAGGCTGGAGACCATGTTCCCCGCCGCCAGCCGGGAAGACAGCCTGAAATTCGCCCTGGCGGCCTACAACCTGGGAGACGGCAATATCCGCAAACTCATCGCCCAGGCCGATTCGGCCGGACTGGACTCCCGGTACTGGGAACTGGTGGCCCACATGCTGCCGGACGGGCATCGGACGCCTGCCTATGTAAACAAGGTATTGAGGACTTACGAAAACTACTGCGCCCGGCTTCCCCGCTGAGCGTCCTCCGCGTGCTCCTTCTCGTAGAGTTCCCAGGAATTGAACAGGTTCTGCCAGATGGCATACAGACCGCCCGCGACGGATGTGACCGGCGTCATGTAATTGTATCCCAGCCAAATCAGGAATCCCGTGTTTTTCTGCCCCAAGGCCTGGCCCGCCGTCAGGCTCACCACCTTTTCCTTCCCCATCCGGCGGCCGGCGAAGAACTGCACGAAACAGCTGACGAGCGAAACCAGCACGATGCCGGCCACGGCAGCCCAGCCCAGGCGGCTCAGCAGAAGGGCCCGCGTGGCCAGGATCATGGCCAGGGTGAGGCCCACGCCCCATACATAGAAGGAATTGGAGGCCCAGCGCATCAACTTCCGCTGCAGCCGGGGGGCCGTGTAACGGATGGCCCAGGCTACCAGTCCCGGCAGGATGAGCACCGGGAACACCCTCAGGGCGATATGCCACACATAGGACCAGAAGTCCATGGTGGCCGACGGATTCACCAGCGGAATCACCAGCGGAATCAGGAAGGTGGCGGCCACATTGATGATCACCACATAGGTTACCGTGCCGGCCAGGTTGCCGCCCAGCCGGTCGGTGATGACCCCGGCGGCCGATGCCGTCGGACAGATCATGCACAGCATCGCACACTCCAGCAGCATGCGGAGGGTTCCTCCGGTGAAGGCGACCGAAACGGCCAGCATCAGGAAAGACAGGACCTGGAGGGCCAGGGCATAGAGGTGCCATCGGCTGGGTTTCAGGTCGTGCGGAGAGATTTTGACAAACTGGAAAAAGAGCAGGACGGCAATGACCAGGCGCTGCCCTTCCGACACCAGCGGATGCAGCCACGTCCCCATGTGGTGCAGGCCCGGCGCAAAATGATAGACAAGGTAAAGGCTGATTCCCAGCACGATCGCGCAGGGAAGCATCCACTCTTTCAGGAAATGAACGACCTTATTCATGCTTGGGGACCAGAGGGCCTAAGAGTTTGTCTATCAACGGGTCGGTAAGTTTCATACACAGGCCGGTCAACACGGCTTGGATCAGCGTTCCCTCCCGGATGACGTTGGTGACGCCGTTCCCGGTCAGAAGGCCGAAGGCAATCCAGGAAAAAACGGCCGTGAACAGCACCAGGACAATGTCGAAAAGCACCTTCACCGTGCTGAAAGGCTTCCTCGTGACGGTGCTGAGAACCGCCGTCGTCATATCCGCGGCCAGAATCCATCCCTGTCCGAGCACTTCGATCTTGATGCCGACAGCCGCAAGAACCACGGCCGCAAGGCTCAGCGCAATCTGCAGGCCGTAATCGGTGGCCGGTGAGCCGATGGCGTCCAGCATCCAGATGAAGGCGTCGCAAAGATAGCCGAAGAAAAAGGCGGCAGGAATCTGCATCAAGTAACTGAGTTTGAAGTCTTTCCTCAGAAGAATCCACTGCAGCAGGATAAAGGTCAGGTGCATGATCCAGGTAAAGGTCCCTACCGAAATGCCGGTCCAGCGGAGGTTGAAGACGGTGGGCGGACACGAAGGCGGGGAAATTCCCAGATTGGATTTGATGGAGACCGCCACGCCGAAGGCAACAATGATGAGTCCCAGGGTGGAAATCCCATATCGGACGAGAATATCTTTGATTTTCATAAAAGTCATTTTCGGGGATGCAAATATCCGCATTATTGTGTAATTTTGCAAACTGCACCGACAATACGTTTAATACAAAAACAATATGAAAAAGTCGATTATCGTTATGACGTCATTCCTCGCTCTGGCAGCCTGTGCTCCCAAGAACACGGTCCCTGCCTTGGATTTGACCTATCTGGACACCGAAACCAGCCCCAAGGCCGATTTCTATCAGTACGCCACCGGCGGCTGGCAGGCCAATAACCCGCTCCGTCCGGAATTCTCCCGCTACGGCAGTTTCGATGCCATCGCCGAACGCACCCAGGAAAACCTCAACGCCCTCTTCGAGAGCATGACCACCCTGGAAGCCAAGAAAGGCACCGTGGACCAGAAAATCTCCGACCTTTATAAAATGGCCCTGGATTCCACCACCCGCAACGCCCTGGGCGCAGAGCCCATCCAGCCGTACATCGCCGAAATCCAGGCCGTCCAGACCCGTGACCAGCTGGCCACCCTCCTGGGCAAGATGAACCGCTACGGAGAAGGCGGCTTCCTCGGCGCCGGCGTCGAGGCCGACCTCGCCAACAGCGACATGCAGGTCCTGTACCTGGGCCAGGGCGGCCTGGGCATGGGAGACCGCGACTACTACCTGAAAGAGGAGAACAAAGCCCTGTACGATGGTTATCAGGCCTATCTCGTGAAGGTCCTGAACCTCGCCGGCATCGAGAATGCCGAGGCCGTCGCCCAGAAAGACATGGAGGTGGAAACCGCCATGGCCGACATCTTCTGGTCCCGCGAGCAGAACCGCGACATGCAGGCCATCTACAACCCCATGAGCAGCCAGGAAATCTATCAGCGCTGGCCCGGCCTGCGCTTCGATAAACTCTGCGCCGCCGCAGGCATTCCCGACCAGGAGAAAGTGATTGTCCAGCAGCCTTCCTATTTCGACGGTCTTTCCGCCATGCTGGAAAAGTGCGACCTGGAAAGCCTGAAGGCCTACCTCCTGTGCCAGTTCGTGTCCGGCCAGGCCGGAGCCCTCTCCGACGATTTCTATACCGCATCCTGGGAGTTCTTCTCCCACCAGATGGCCGGTGCCCAGGAGCAGCAGCCCCGCTGGAAGCGTGCCATGCGCGTTCCCAACAGCCTGCTGGGAGAAGCCGTGGGCGAGATGTACGTGAACCGTTATTTCCCCGAGAGTTCCAAGCAGAAGATGATCGCCCTCGTGGAGAATCTCCGCACCGCCCTGGGCCAGCACATCGACTCCCTGGAGTGGATGAGCGACACCACCAAGGTGCGCGCCCGTGAAAAACTGGCCGCCTTTACCGTGAAAATCGGTTATCCCGACAAGTGGAAGGATTACAGCACCCTGGACATCGACCCGTCCAAGACCTATTACGAGAACCTCCGGGGCGCCAGCGCCTGGTATGTGAAAGACAACATGGACAAGTTGGGCAAACCCACGGACAAGACCGAATGGGGCATGACTCCGCAGACGGTGAACGCCTACTACAACCCCACCACCAACGAAATCTGCTTCCCGGCCGCCATCCTGCAGAAGCCGTTCTTTGACCCTGATGCCGACGATCCCGTGAACTACGGCGGTATCGGCGTCGTCATCGGCCACGAAATGTCCCACGGTTTCGACGACCAGGGTTCCATGTTCGACGCAAGCGGCAACATGGTGAACTGGTGGACGGAGTCCGACAAGGCCAAATTCGTCGAACTCGGCAACCGTCTGGCCGCCCAGTTCGACGAGGTGGAGGTCCTTCCCGGCGTACACGCCAACGGCCGTTTCACCCTGGGTGAGAACATCGGCGACCACGGCGGTCTTTCCATCGCCTACAGCGCCATGGAGAACGCCCTGCAAGGCAAGAAGACGGAACTCATCGACGGCTTCACCCCCGCCCAGCGCTTCTACCTGAGCTACGGCGCCATCTGGGCCCAGAACATCACCGACCAGGAGAAGGCCCGTCTCACCAACATGGACCCGCACTCCCTGGCCGAGAACCGCGTCAATGTGTCTGTCCGTAACTTCCAGACCTTCTTCGACGCCTTCGACATCCACGAGGGCGATCCGATGTTCCGTCCGGAGCAGGAGCGCGTCCATATTTGGTAGCGGAACGCTTCATATCGAGGAAACTCAAATTCCAAGGAAACGTGGCGGCGGTGGCCATCGCCGTCAGTTTCTTTGTCATCATCGTGGCAGTGGCCGTCACTTCCGGCTTCCGGCATACCATCCGGCAGGGAGTGGCGGCCATGACCGGTGATATCCGGATCGCCCCGCTCGTGAGCGGCGGTTCGGAACCTGTCTCCATGCCCCGCCACATTCCCGGGGAGGAAGACATCCTCGCCCTGCCGGGCGTCAAGGAAATCGTACCCGCCGTGGTCCGGGCCGGCATCGTGAAAAACGGCGACATCGTCCACGGCGTCATCGTAAAAGGAACGGAAAGGGCCGATTCCGCCCTCTCCGTCAGCATCCCCCGCCGGCTGGGGGAAATCACCGGGCTGGGTGTGGGAGACGACCTCACGGTCTATTTCGTGGGGGAGAAAGTCCGGGTGCGGAAATTCCACATTTCAGAGGTTCACCGGGACCTGCTCGAACTGGACGACAACCTGCTGGTCTATGCCGACATCGAGGACCTGCAACGCCTCAACGGATGGTCTTCCGATGAGGTCTCCTGTCTGGACATCCTCACCGGAGAGGCCGACCCCGCCCCCCTGTCCCTCGCCGTCGGCACCCTGGCCGAAGACTATTATGTGAGTTCGTCCCAGCAGACTTACCCGCAAGTTTTCGAGTGGCTCAACCTACTGGATTTCAATGTTCTGATCATTCTCATCCTGATGACGGTGGTGGCCGGATTCAACATGGTGAGCGGGCTTCTGATCATGCTTCTCAGGAACATTTCCACCATCGGCACGCTCAAAACCCTGGGAATGGACAACCGGGCCGTGGGGCGGCTGTTTGTGCGCATCGGCGCAGAAGCCGTGCTCAAAGGAATGCTCGTCGGCAATGCGCTGGCCCTCCTTTTCTGCCTGATCCAGGGCACGACACATCTGATTCCCCTGGATCCGGAGAATTACTTTGTCTCCTGGGTCCCGGTCCATGTCAATCTTCTGTGGATTCTGGCGGCCGATGCCGCCGCTTTCCTGGGCATTCTCGCCCTTCTGTGGCTCCCGTCCCTGATGGTAGCGGGGATAGACCCCGCCAAAACGGTGAAGGCCGACTAGATCCGCGCTTCGCGGAAAACCTCCTGGATGGAAGGATAGGTGTTTTTCAGGAACGGAGGCAGGGAGGACTTGGCCACCCAGGCCGCCTTGGTGATGTCTTCTTCCCGCTGGGGCGTCAGATTGGTGGGATCCGTATAGAGCATATCATACCACCAGGTGTGTTTGAGGTGCCATAACCCCTGCCGGAAATAGACATGGTCCGTGATGCAGATGAGGCGGCGCAGTTCCAACTGGTCCACGCCGGTTTCCTCCTGGACCTCCCGCATGGCACATACTTCGATGTCCTCCCCCACTTCCTGATGGCCCTTGGGCAGGTCCCAGAGGCCGCTGCGGGAAATCAGCAGGTAATCTCCCCGCCGGTTGCTCACCAGCCCGCCCGCCGCATTCACTTCCTTGAACTCCGTACAGATGCGCCGGTATGTGCGCTCGATGTCCTCCGTGGGGATGTAGATGCGGGAAAGGGTGTCCTGCACCTCGAACATGCGCACCAGGGAATGGATGTCCAGGATTTCCCCGACATGGAATTCGACGGAGTTGGGATCGGCCAGCGCTTCCTCGGAAGGGGAGCAAATGATGATGCAGCGTTTCTCGAAGTAGATTTTGTGCATGGTTTTTGCTATATTTGCAGCACGCAAAGATACGCAATTATGACTGAAATCGAAAGCAAACACGGCATCGTATCCCGCCAGCCTTACGAAATGTATATGTCCTTCGTGGATTTGCAGAACTTCCAGCGCATGCTGCCGGAAGACAAGCGGGACATGATAACGGCCGATTATGATACCCTCACCGCAACGGTGCAGGGCTTCCATATCGGGGTGAAAGTGCATCAGCGGGTTCCGTACTCCCGGATCGAACTGGTCGATTTTGACGCCCCCTTCGCCTTCCACGTGGTCCTCAACTTCGAACCGGCCCGGGAAGACCCCTACAAGACCGATTTCTGGATCAAGGTGGAGGCCGACCTGAATCTCATGATGAAGATGATGCTCTCCGGCAAGGTGAAAGAAGCCCTGGACAAGGTGGTGGACGGGCTGGTCGATGCCTCCAACGGCAAAATACCCGAAGGGTTCGATCCTGCAAACTGGGCCAAATGACCGCGTTCCCGGAAGGATTCCAAGCGCTGCTCGCCCGTTCCCTTGGCCGGGAGCGGGCCCAAAGTGTTCTGGAGGCCCTGCAGGGCCCTCCCTCGGTGTCGGTACGCCTGAACCCTTCCAAACTCCGGGAATGTCCTTTCCCGGATGCCGCTGCCGTTCCGTGGAGCCCCTGGGGCTTCCTCCTCAAGGAACGCCCCGTCTTTACGCTGGACCCGCTTTTCCATGCCGGAGCCTATTACGTACAGGACACATCGGCCATGTTCGTGGGACACCTGTTCCGCCGGCTGGAACTGGAAGAAGGGGCCGTGGTGCTGGACCTCTGTGCCGCACCGGGCGGAAAGACCACCGACCTCGCCGCATCCCTGAGGGAACGTTTCGGAGACCGGTTCTCCCTCCTTTCCAACGAGGTGATGCGCAGCCGCTACGCCGTTCTCCGCTCCAATGTGGAAACCTGGGGAGACCCCTGCGTGGGCACCGTGTCACGGGATCCGTCGGCCTTCGGGCAGACGCCCCTGTTCGATGCGGTCGTCGCCGATGTCCCCTGCTCCGGCGAAGGGATGTTCCGGAAGGACGCCCAGGCCGTGGCGGAATGGTCCCCGGCCACGGTGGAATTCTGCGCGGCCCGCTCCCGCCGCATTCTCCGGGACATCTGGCCCGCCCTCAAGCCCGGCGGCTGGCTCATTTACTCCACCTGCACCTTCAATCATCTCGAAAATGACGATACCGTTGCCTGGATCGCCTCGGAACTGGGGGCCGACATCCTGCCGCCCCGCGCGGAACCGCCGGCCGTCTGCACCCGGCACGGATACATGATGCTCCCGGGCGCCGTTCCCGGCGAAGGCCAGTACGCGGCCGTCCTGCGTAAACACGGAAGCCCGGACGGCATCCGCAGCGCCCATCCCTTCCCTCTTTTCCGGGCCGAAGTCCCCGCCCCCGCATGGAGCGGCCCCTTCTGGAACCTCAGCCGCGACCAGGCCCTGCGCTATCTCCATGGCGATGCGCTGGTGCTGGCACCGGAGGCTCCCGTCGGCCCGCTGACCCTCTGTTACGAGAACTTGCCGCTGGGGCCCGCCAAAAATCTGGGGAAGCGATGCAACAACCTCTATCCCAAAGCCAAACGAATTAGAATGGATATCCGATGAAACGTTTTCTTGTTATCCTGTTAAGCCTTTCTCTCCTGGTGCCCGCCCAAGGGCAGGAGACCTATTCCAAAGAAGAATTCCTGCGCCGCTACAACAACCTCACCGAAAGGGTGGGAGTGGGCGGAGTGGGGGTGGAAACCCTGCTGAACAAGTGGGAAGAAGCCTGGCCGGACGATGTCAACCAGTATCTGGCCCGTTTCTCCTTCTGCTTTACCCGCTGCCAGTCCTCCAAGGTTATTCCGCTGGACCGGGAGCGCTATTTGGGCAATCCCCCGCTCATCCCCATGACCGACTCGCTGGGGAAAAAGGTGAATTTCTTCGAGGTGTACGAGTACGACGACGAACTCTTCGCCAGGGCCAACTCGGCCATTACGCAGGCCATCGCCGCCCAGGAGAACCGCCTGGACTGGCATTTTCTCAAAATCAACGCCCTCATGGCCTATGAGAAGGAAGAGCCGGAAATGACCCTCCAGGAACTCAAGGCCCTGGCCGACTACAACTTCAAGCGCAAACCCGACTGGGAGCACGAGCAGATGGGAAAGGTCTCTCCCGAACAGTTCAACGCCCTCATGCAGGACTATTGCGCGGCGCTGTTCCGGATTGGCAGCGAGAAGTCGAACGAAGCCTTCCGCGCCCTCTCCGAGCACATGCTGGGCTACTGCAAGGATGAGCCGATGTTTCTGGACAACCTGGGTTCCTATTACCTTATAAAGAAAGACTACAAAAAAGCCCAGAAATACTTCGACCAGGTTCTCAAGAAGCACCCCTCAGACATGACGGCCCTGAAGAACTGCATCCTCATGGCCCGGAGCCGGAAAGACGTGAAGATGGAGAAGAAATACCTCACCCTCATGGCCCGGCACGGGGAAACGGAGACCGACCGGAGGTCGGCCCAGACGCGTCTGGACGCCTACGGGAAAAAGAAGTGAAACTATTTTCCGAAAAGTACCGTATAATATAAGTATCACAAATACGGAGTAAATGAAACTTTCACAATTCAACTTCGACCTTCCCAAGGACCGCATTGCGCAGGAGCCTCCCCGCTGGAGAGACGAGGCCCGTCTGATGGTCCTCCACCGGAAAACCGGTGAAATTGAACACCGCCTGTTCAAAGACATTATCGACTATTTCGGCAAGGGTGATGTCTTCGTCCTCAACGACACCAAGGTCTTTCCCGCCCGCCTGTACGGCAAGAAAGAAAAGACCGGGGCCGATATCATGGTACTCCTGCTGCGGGAACTCAACCGGGAGCAGCGCCTGTGGGACGTCATCGTGGACCCTGCCCGCAAGATCCGTATCGGCAACAAACTGTATTTCGGAGAAGACGAGTCCATGGTGGCCGAAGTGATTGACAACACCACTTCCCGCGGCCGCACCCTCCGTTTCCTGTTCGACGGCTCCTACGAGGACTTCAAGGAAGCCCTCTTCTCCCTCGGAGAGCCCTATGTCCCGGAATGGGTGAAGGAAAAGACCACTCCGGAAGACGTGGAGAACTACCAGACCATCTTCGCCGCCAACGAAGGGGCCGTCAGCGCTCCGGCCGCCGGCCTGCACTTCAGCCGCGAACTGTTCAACCGCATGATCCTGAAGGATATCGACAAGGCCTTCATCACCGTGCACATGGGCATCGGCCATTTCCGTACCGTCGATGTGGAAGACCTTTCCAAACACCGCATGGACTCCGAGCGCCTCATCATCCCGGAGGAAGCCGCCGCCATCATCAACAAGGCCAAGCGTTCGGGGCACAAGGTATGCGCCATCGGCGCCACCGTCATGCGCGGCCTGGAGACGTATGTCACCACCACGCACGAGGTGAACGCCTTCGACGGATGGACCAACAAGTTCATTTTCCCGCCGTACGAGTATTCCGTCCCGGATGCCATTGTATCCAACTTCCACCTTCCGCAGAGCACCATGCTCATGAGCGTGGCCGCCTTCGGCGGATACAAGCCGGTGATGGCCGCCTACGAGGAAGCCCTCAAGGAAGGCTACAAGTTCGGCCCGTACGGAGACGCCCTCCTGATTGTTTAAACTGTTGTATCAGCCGATTCGTCCCCACGGACGACAATCAGCACCTGAAACAACGCAATCTTTCTTACGATTGCGTTGTTTTTTGTATCCGTGCCGTATCTTGGCGGCATGAATACGACTGACGAGAACGTGGCGATGTGCGCCCTGAACAGGATTTTCGGATACCATCCGTCCCTGGCGCTGGAACTGATCCGGGAGGCCGGGAGCCCCCTGGCGCTTTTTGACGGGTCGTTCACGCAAGGGCGGCAGCATCCCGAACTCCTGGGCCGGCTGGTCCCCTCAGAGTTGGACTGGGCCCGGAAAGAACTGGAACAAGTGCGGAAAAACGGCTACCGCTTTCTATCCCTGGCCGACGAAGACTATCCTTCTCCCCTGAAGGAGTGCCCGGACCCGCCGCTGGGCCTGTACCTGAACGGGACCTCCGCCCCGGCCGAAATCTTTGGGTTCCGGCCCATGGTGGCCTTCGTGGGCACCCGCGACCTGAGCCTCTACGGAAAAGCCTGGTGCGAGAAACTGGTGAAAGCCCTTTCCGAAACCCGGGTGCAGCCCTGCATCGTGAGCGGACTGGCCCTGGGGGCCGACGGGGTGGCCCACCGCACCGCCCTCTCGTGCGGGCTGCCCACCATCGGGGTCATGGCCACCGGCATCGACAAGGTCTATCCCTATCAGCACGAACGGCTGGCCATGGAGGTGGTCCGGAGTCCCGGCAGCGCCCTGGTGACGGACTATCCCGCCGGCACGTCGCCGCTGGCGCTCAATTTCATGCGGCGCAACCGGATTATCGCGGGGTTGTCATCGGCCGTGGTGGTGGTGGAGTCCAAGGTAAAGGGAGGGTCGCTGATGACCGCCAGGTACGCCTTGGAATACTCCCGGGATGTCTATGCCGTCCCCGGCCGTCTGGATGACAGCCGGAGCGCGGGCTGCAACTCCCTCATCCGCACCCAGATGGCCCAGATTGTCACGTCCGCCGAAGATTTGGCCGATGCCCTGGGGATGGGCGGCCCCCGGCGGCACCGCGCGGCCGGCGGGTCCTGGGTCACCGACCGGCCGGAAGACACCCCGGAAGAGCGGCTCCGGCATGCGCTCGTGCGGAAGTATTCGGCCGGATCGCCACTCATTCCGGTGGCACTGGCCGTTTTCCGGCAGCGGGGCATCGGGATCGAAGAACTGGTACAGAGCCTGCACAGGCCTTACGGCGATATTCTTGCCGCCGTGGGCACCCTGGAGGCCGACGGGGTGGTCTGCACCGACTTTCTCCGCAGGTGCTCGCTCGCCCCGGCCTGGGGATAGTCTTCTTTTTTTTGTATCTTTGTACTCATGTTTGTGGACACGCATACGCATTTCTACGACGAATGGCTGCTCCCGGATGCCGAGGAGGCCGTTCAGCGGGCACTGGACGCAGGCGTGGGCAAAATGATCCAGGCCGACGTGGATTCCCGCGAACGGACCGCCATGTGGGAAATCGGGAACCGTCATCCCGGCGTCCTTTTCCAGATGGCCGGCCTGTATCCCGGCTCTGTCGGGCCCGACTGGAAGGAGGAACTGGCCCTGGCCGAGCAGGCCGCCACCACCCGCGATATCGTCGCCATCGGCGAAATCGGCCTCGACTATCATGAGGGGAAGGAATATGCCCGGGAGCAGAAAGAAGTGCTGCGTTGTCAGTTCGAACTGGCCGCCCGGCTGAATCTTCCCGTAAACATTCACCTCAGAGACGCCTGGGAGGATTTTTTCGAGGTGCTTTCGGACTGTAAGCACCTGCACCTGAGAGGCAACCTGCACTGCTTCACGGCCAGTTACGAGATTTATGAAAGGGCCAACCGCTGGGCCGATTTCTCCGTGGGCATCGGCGGAGTGGTCACTTTTCGGAACGCTTCGCTCCCCAAAACCCTGGAACGCATCCCGGTGGAAAGGATCCTGCTGGAAACCGATGCGCCCTACCTGGCCCCCGTCCCCTACCGCGGCCGCCGCAACGAGAGCGCCTTTCTCCCCCTGGTCGCCGCCCAAGTGGCCCAGGTGAAGGGCCTGTCCGTCCAAGAGATTGAAAACCAGACCACCCATAACGCTGAAACGCTGTTCGGAATATGACCTCTTCTATCTTAATCATCTACACAGGCGGTACCATCGGCATGAAAGAAGACCCGATGGACGGGACCCTCAAGCCCTTCGACTTCAGCCAAATCATGGAAGAAGTCCCGGAACTGAACAAGTTCGATGTCAAAATCAACTCGTACACTTTCTCGCCGCTGATCGACTCCTCGGACGTGGAGCCCTCCCTGTGGATTTCCCTGGCGGAAATCATCCGCGACAATTACGAGGAATATGACGGATTCGTCATCCTGCACGGCACCGACACCATGGCGTACAGTGCCTCCACGCTCAGTTTCATGCTGGAGGGGCTCACCAAGCCCGTGGTGTTCACGGGAAGCCAACTGCCCATCGGAGTGCCCCGCACCGACGGCAAGGAAAACCTGATATCGGCCGTGGAAATCGCCGCCGCCAAAGACCACGAAGGGCATGCCCGCGTTCCCGAAGTGTGCATTTACTTCGATTCCCGGCTGCTCCGCGGAAACCGTTCCACCAAATACAGCGCCGAGGCATTCAACGCCTTCGCCTCCCCCAACTGCCCGCCCCTCGCAGAGGCCGGCATCCAGATCCGCTACCATACGGACCTTATCCGCAAACCCATCTACTGGGACGCCCAACTGAGGGTCCAGACCCACCTGGACACCCGGGTCTCCATCCTGAAAGTGCATCCGGGCATGACGCCGCAGGTGATGCGGTCCGTCGTTTCCGACCCGCTCACCCGGGCCTGCATCATCGAGACCTACGGTTCCGGCAACGCCCTGTCCAAGGACTGGTTCCTGAACATTCTGCGGGAAGCCTGCGACGCAGGGAAGATCCTGCTCAATGTCACCCAGTGCAAATCCGGCACGGTGAACATGGACCTGTACGCCACCGGAGCCACGCTCAAACATGCCGGAGTGTTGTCCGGAAGCGACATTACCACCGAAGCGGCCCTCGGAAAACTCTTCTCCCTGCTGGGCCGCAGCGACAAAAACGCATGGGTTAAATCCATGTTGGAAAAGAACCTTTGTGGCGAAATAACGAAATAATCTTTGGCAAATTGGATTTTTATTCCTAAATTGCACGACCAAAAGGGAAATATATTACTAAACTAATTCAACTTATAACTAACAACACAAAAACGATTATGAAAAAGTTTTTCATGTTTTTGGCAGTCGCCGGTCTTGTGACCTTCACTGCAAACATCGCTTCCGCTCAAGATGAGGGCGCTGCTCCTGCTGCTCAGGAACAGGTTGAAGAAGCTGAAGAGGCTGTGGACCTTTTCGCCGGTTCCGGTGAGGAAGTTCCCCTCCACCAGGCTCTTAAGACCAAATTCATCGAAGGTGGTGCAGGCTTCATGTCCCTGATCATCATCTGCCTCATCATCGGTATGGCTCTCGCCATCGAGCGTATCCTTTATCTGGCCTTCTCCAAGACCAACACCACCAAGCTCCTCGAGAACGTAGAGGCTGCTCTGGAAAAGGGTGGTATCGAAGAAGCCAAGAAAGTATGCCGTGAAACCCGTGGCCCTGTGGCCAGCATCTTCTACCAGGGTCTCCTCCGTGCCGACCAGGGTGTCGATGTCGTAGAAAAGACCATCGTCTCCTATGGCGGCGTTCAGATGAGCCTCATGGAGAACGGCCTCAGTTGGATCGGCCTGTTCATTTCCATCGCCCCGTCCCTCGGATTCCTTGGTACCGTTATCGGTATGATCCAGGCCTTCGACGCCATCCAGGCTGCCGGTGATATCTCCCCGAACGTTGTGGCCGGCGGTATGAAGGTCGCCCTTATCACCACTGTGGGCGGTCTCATCGTTGCTATGATTCTCCAGATCTTCTACAACTATATCATTGCAAAGATCGACTCCCTGTCCATCGATATGGAAGACTCTTCCATCCGCTTTGTGGACACCATGGTCAAATACAACAACAAGAAGTAAGTAACCCCCTTTAATTCCGAATTAAAATGGAAAACCAGAAATACGCTAAAATTTTCAAGATCGTTCTTTGGGTCCTTTTGATCCTGAGCATCTGCGTGCTGGTCTGGGGTTTCTTCACGGGATTCGAGGCCAATGACGGCGCCGCAACGAATGTTCTCCTTTATTGGGCCTACATCGTGCTGGGCATCGCTCTTGCAGCTGTGATTTGCGTGGGACTGTATGTTACCGCCACCACCAATCCCAAGGGCCTCATCAAGATCGGAATCGCTGTGGTTGGCGCTGCCGTCCTTTTCGGCATCTGCTACCTGCTGGCTTCCGGTGCCCCTGCTGTGGGCTATTCCGGTGCCAAGCTCCCCACCGCTACCGAGCTTAAGATGACCGACACCATCCTCAACATGGCCTACATCGTAGGTGGCGCAGCCATCCTGTCCATCATTGTAGGTGAAGTTTTGATGACCATCCGCAACAAAAAGTAAAGTAAACCATGGCAAGAAGAAAATTTGAAGCAATCGGTTCCACGGCTGACATTGCATTCCTGCTCCTGTGCTACTTCCTCATGACTACAACCATGGGTGACCAGGCAGGTCTGCAGCGCCGCCTTCCTCCGATCCCGGACGAAAAACAAGCCCAGGATCAGAAGGTTAACCGCCGTAACATCATCATCGTCAGAATCAACTCTGCCGATAAGCTGTTTGCCGGTAGCGAAGCCATGGACATCTCGTACTTGAAAGAAAAGATCAAAGAGTTCCTCACCAACCCTACCAACGACCCCAACCTTCCCGAAAAGGAAGCCAAGGAAATCGAAGGCAAGACCTACATGGTCTCCAAGGGCGTTATCTCCCTGCAGAATGACCGTGGTACCAGTTACCAGGCCTACATTGCAGTCCAGAACGAACTGGTGAAAGCCGTGAACGAACTCCGCGACGACTTCTCCAGAGCCAACTTCGGCAAGAAGTTCTCCCGGCTCTCGGAAGAAGAGCAGGATATTGTTAAGAAGGCCGTTCCTCAGAACATTTCCGAGGCCGAGCCTAAGGATACCGGTAAAAAATAATAGGAGGTAAGAATTATGTCAAAATTTGGAAGTTCCAACAATAAGAAGGAAGTCCCGGAGGCATCATCCAATTCCCTGTCCGATATCGTGTTCATGCTCCTGTTCTTCTTTATGGTGACCACGCAGATGCGTGAAACGGAGCAAAAGGTAAGGGTTACCATGCCCGTTGCCTCCGAAGTTGCCAAACTGGAGAGAAAAGACTTGAGCGCCAATATCCTCATCGGTTCCCCTACCCTGCAGTATCAGGCCATGTACGGTACCGATGCCCGTATCCAGCTCAACGACTCTTTCAAGACCGTAGCAGATATCCGCGACTTTATCGCCGCCGAACGTGACGCCATGAGCGAAGCCGAACGGTCCCTGATGACCGTCAACCTCCGCGTAGACCAGGACGTCCGTATGGGTATCGTCTCAGATGTAAAACAGGAGCTGCGCCGCTGCTCCGCCCTTAAGATCATGTACGCCGCACGCAAACCGGCGAAAGACTAAGGGTTTACATCATTCTTTGAAGAAGCAGCTCGAAAGGGCTGCTTCTTTTTTGTGCCCCGAACCGAACGTAACTTTAGTGAACTTATCAACAACCTAAAGTTATGTGTAACAACAACAAAGAGAATCCGGAGTATATGGGAGTGTATACCCGGCGTGAATTTCAACGTGTGTATGTCCACCACGAACTGGTATGTCTTGCCGTCTTTGTCACCCGTTGGGCTCAATGCGAGCAGATGGGGCTGAGCGACGCTTACCGCATGAAACGCTGTCGCAAGCAA
>JAFSMS010000002.1 GCA_017447815.1 Bacteroidales bacterium
GTCCGGACAGTCCCGAACCCGATCTTGTCGAACAAGCGGCCGTAGATGAGGTCCGGCCCAACCAGCCTGAGCTGGTCCTGGCCGATGCCAGCCATCATGGCATCATAGTCTGCTGCTCCGTCAGGGGCAAACAGGTCTTCACCAAACTCGTGCTCGTTTGCCCACTGCTTCGCTTTTTGCTCAAGTGATGCCAGCACCGCCTCGTCACGGCTACTACCGAAGGACTTCTGGACACGGTATTTGCCATCAACCTTAGCGATGACTTGTATGGAACAGGTTCCGCTCTTGTTATGCTTCCGCCGGACAAACATACTACGAAGGTAGCGATTTGTCGCGGGACACCCAAATCGAAGTTTGAATCAGCCTCTCACGATGCTGTAAGGGCGGTTTTTGTCAGCGGACTGGAAAAGTGCGGAAAATAGGAAACATGTCTAGACGATTCCGCCTAGACACATTTCGATAAGTTGCTCGTTTTTAATCCATTACACTTTACGGCAAAACTACATCCTTGACACAGCGTATTTTGCTGAAAGTGGCCGTTTTGCTTGCCATCAGAAGGTGCATGCCGCTCATACCCCAGCCCCACTTTCCTGACTCCTTCACAAAGGTACCGTCGCCACCCATCGACCAATGAGTCCTGGACGGAGTTTCATCACTGTCATTGTTGGCTGATCCCAGATAGGCCGAATCACCGGTCGGCGCGAGCATGGTCCACATCAGTGACATTTCCCTCACGTTTGGAAGCCTGTATCCTTCCGGGCACACGCTGAAATTGGCATCCAGATCCGGGAAGCTGTCATCGAGATACCTGTTCAGTGACTGGAACTGCTTGAGATTGTATGTCTTACCGTTGAACACATACGATTCTTTCCCGCTCAGATCAACAAGATTGATAGCAGGGGCGGTCTCAAAACCGGCAGACAGACAGGCCATCTTGCTGCTTTCGTCATGGCCAATGAGTTCGTGGTCAACCGGTTCACGCAGAGAGGACGTATTGATCCTTGAGCAGTTGAAAGCGAAGAATGTCCGCTTATCATAATCCCCGGTATAAGGACTGGTTATGGTTCCGTCATCATTGAGGTGCTTGCGGACTACCGTAGCATAAGGGTCAGGTTCGGCATTGGGACTATCTGCCTCAGTGATATCTTTCCGCTGTCCACCTTCAACATAGTAGCCCAGGTTACGCACGCAGCGGGTACTGAATTTAGTAGTCTGGTCATTTCCGGAGTAATTCATATTACTGCCATTTACTCCTTCCTCCGCCCATACGATACGCGGATACTTGTTGCTGTTGTTCCAGTCAGCTTTTTCAGAAGGGGTGTAAACGTACCGGTTGCTGGCGATGATGTGCTGGCGCCACTTGTTCTTGTCACTGGCGGCCTGGTCGGATGCGCTTCTCTGATACAGGCGGGCATCGCCCTCAATGCTATATGAGCCCAAGAATACGCCAATCAGCTGGATGTCCGTGGCCATATACCAGCGAATCTCATCTGCGTCAATGATCTCGTTGCCATTGTTGTCACGGTTGCGGGACAGGCAACTGTAACGCAAATAGTTATAATCGTCCAAAAGCGGAGGAGTTTCGTTGTTCGCGTTCAGGTTCAGGAATTTGTCCCAGCGCTCGCCAACCGCATTCTCCGTTCCGTCAGCATTCAAGACTCCCCACAGCTTCAGGCTGTTGAGGCGCCCGTTGGTAGTACTGGTATTGCCGTTATCCTCAAAATCCTTGTTCCTCCAATAATCGGCACGCCCGGTCTCTTTCTCATCGTCGGTAAACTCCATTCCCCAGGCCGATGTGAAGTCGGCAGACTCCTGAATGGCATAAATGCTCTGGATCGAGCGCTGCTGGATGGTGAATGACGAGCCGATAAGGGTACTCTCCCCGTCGGCCGATGCACCGGAAGATGCAAGCAGGTGCATGCGCCTCATCGGCGAATTCACTATTCGCTTCCAAAGCGTGGGATCATACACGCCGGTAAGAGGGTTTTCTGTATAATAGTACTCGCTGATGAAGGCAGTAACTGTAATCTTCGGCCCTCCTGTGCCACTGTCGTTGTCAAAGTCGCTATGGGGTTCGTAACCGGGATCATATTCCGGACTCGCCGGATCAAGCTTTGCCTGATCGGCATCATACTGGGTCTTTTGGGACTTCAGGTAATCCACCAGTTCATCCACATACATGGTGCGTCGCTTGTCCCCGGGAGGTATGATGTTACCGTCGATGTCCCTGAAGTCATAGTCGTGAGGAAGGTAACGGGCACGCCTGTCAGAGTAGTAAATGCCCCCGTCATCCATGGGATTAACGAGGAATTCCACCCACTTGTAGTCGATATCCGTCATCTGGGCAGTTCCTGCATCCACATCTTTGCCACCCACTCCGGAGGGGTTGAAGGGCGTCTCCACATACCAGCTTATCTTGCTGGGATCCTGAATATAATCGGCATGGAAAGAAATAACATGGGTGCTGTAGTGGCAGTCACTGTTGAATACTTCCTCAAGAGCGACAACCACCTCGCCGGTGGCTCCGGGCTCATTCTCATGGAGAGGGTCCGGGCCGTCGTAGGCCTCAACTTCGGCCTTAATGTCATCAGCCCCGTTGATGAAGATGTTGTAGATGTAGTTGTGATTGCGAAGGACATTGAAATCGGCCACGTCTGAACTGAAATCCCCGAGGTGGACTTCATACCTGACATTTGCATCAAGCGTGGCATCGGTATTGCCCCCTGCATCAACGCCCATCACAATCTTCCCCGAGAAAGTGAAGAAGGTCGCAAGAGGGTTGGTGTAAACGTAGTCTCCGTTCACAAAATGGCCTCCGGTATAAGTATAAGGGTCCGGCTTCTGGCGACGCTCCCTGTCGGCATAAGTGGTGATACCAGACGACGGGGCCTTACGGTTCTCCATCATGTAGAAGGAGAAAGAATGGATGGATACTTTGGTTACGCCATCGGCATAGAAGTCATTCGCCTGAGTCGTGAGTTTTTCACTCTCGAAATTGAGCTCCTCTGTGGAAAAAAACTCGGCCTCGGTGTCGGCTGCGTCTTCGTAGGGCTCAGTCCGCTCAAGCACATAGGCACAAGAAGGGACATTGACAACCTGCCAGGTGTAGGGGATAAAGTCGCGGATAGGCGCACCCTTTTTGATTCTCACATTTACGGTAACCTTGGAATAGAGGCGCTTCAGAAGGAGGGACTTGTGACTGATATCGTCGAGATCTGAAGTGTCGCCCTGAATGCTCACATTTTCGGCCTCTCCCGTCATGAGGAAGAAACCCGAGTTGGCGGCAATTTCACTACGGACCTGTGAGGCTACCAGGCCCTCAAGTTCGCCATAAGACTGAATGCTGGATAGAAGACCTGCCGAGACATCCAGGTCATTAGGGTTCATATTGGCGACTGCAACTATGGTGCAGTCGCTCTTTTTCGAAGTCCTTATATGAAGGGTCCCGTTTGTAGCCGGATCAGTGTCGGATGACATATTGGTAACGGTCCAGTAGTTGGCCTCGGAATCAGCTCCAAGATTGGTGCCGTCGAAATAATGGCCGTAAATCTTCTTGCCGTCGCTGTCGAAGATCAGAAGGTAGATATTGAACACATTGCTCTCACGCGCAAGGCCCAATTGGGCTTTGGTGCCCACTGTAATCTCTGCTCCCTTGGGAGAGCCGAATGCGACGACGCAGTCCACCATTCCTTCAGAGCCGCCTTCCGGCAGCTCGCGCTCTCTAGTGCACCCGGCCGAAAGGAGCACCGCACTCAGGAGAATCAATATGTCGAGTATCTTTTTCTTCATCACGGCAATCAGTTAAAAGTGTGTTCTGAGGTTGTGGCCCCGGCATCGTCCCATGTGGAATTGTCAACTTTGAAGGTGATCTCTCCTTCCTGGTCTGAGTAATAAACGTTGAGCACCACGTTGATGTCTTCGTTACGGGACATATAGGTGAGCGGCACTTCCTTGTTGTTGTCCTTGAGCATCCTCTTCAGGAGTCCGCCTGCGCAATACTTGCCGAAAAGCATGAACTGATGGTCCTGGGTGCTGCTGCCCGCATTTTCCCAGATAAGTCTTGATTTCTTGGCCTTATCGGGATTGGATTCATTATATTGGCAGTCGGATTTCAGGTGCTGGCCCGTGGCGTCGTTGACAATGTTTACAAGCTGGCTGTCCTGTATATCGGCCGCGAAACGGTTGCCCGAAGTTTTGGTCCCCTGCTGTATCCTGACACCGGAAATGGAAGTGGCGCCGGAGCCGTCAATTGACAGTCCGTCAATTGTATAGAGGTTGCCATGCATTGTAATGGTACGGAAGTAGGCACTTCTTGCGCCGGTGTAATGGAAGGTGATGCCGGAACCGGTGTTTCCGGTGTCGCTGGTAAGGTAGCTGTCGTCAGAGTTGCCCGTCCAGCCGGCAAGGCCTGACTTGTTGTTGGCGGCCCCGGTGTATATGAAGTCCACGTAACTGTGCGAGGAATCTTCGTTGTAGATGGCCTGCGCCCTTGCGAAGAACTTGTTGTAGGAGTCGTACCCGCAGCTCTCCCATGAAAGGCCGGAATCGCCGATGCCGTAATACAGCCTGCCGGAGCGGGTGGCGCTTCTGGGGTTGATAACCAGCACATCCACTGATTCCCCGTCACTCATTCCGCTGAGCGTTGTATAATCGATGAGGCCGAAATCGCGTCCTCCAAGGGAGACCTCAAGTGGAGACAGGCTCTCTGACGAGCGGTCAAGCGACATCGTAGAGAATATCTTGTAGTTGTTCGGAGAGGCGTTCTCGTAAACCAGCGTCTGATAGACTACCGCTTCGCTTTCGGCAGCGACTGTTTTAGGAGAACCCGCCAAGATGGGGTACGGCGGCAGTTCCCGATAAGTCACGCCATCCGGCACAGCGGGGACACCGGAAGCATCACGGTGGTCAATGAGATATGCCTTGTCAGGATTGAAGTGGCTGAACGAAAGGTCTTCCACCGTAACGGGAAAATGAGTATGGTTACGTACGGTAACCTTGAAACGGACAACGGGGCGCAACAGGTCTATGAAAGCATCCACGACATTCAGTCCAATCGGCACACCACTGGCCCTGCCTGTGAGCAGCATGTAGGCCGATGGTGCGCCCGGCACATCGCTTCCTGCAGCGGTGAGGCTGGAAAGTTCGCGGTCGGCAAAACTCGAAAAGTCATCTCCGACGCTCAGAACCTTTTTCTGGGCCGATATCAGCGCAGAGCCGTCCTGCCATACGGACGCATCGATGTTGGCATAGGCATAGATGTTGTAGGTACCTGGGAGGAGGTGGTCGAAATGGATTATATCCTCTGTAACGGAGGACGCGTCTACTGCATCCTGAATGTCACCGGTGCCGGGCACATAGGGAAATGCCTTATACACTATGCCGGCAACTTTGTGGCTGCTGTTTTCAAGAATGACAAGGACATTGTTGAACTGGGGGCTGTCGGCAAGGTCTTCGCCTTTAGTTTCAAGGCGCAAAGCGCTGCCGGAATCCAGCCTGAGGGTAATTCCGCCGAAACCTTCGGGCAATGGTTCCTGTGCCGGCTCCTTCGTGCAGGAGCAGACTGCCATCGTGGCGAGGGCCGCGGCTATTAACAATACCTTCCTTGTCATCCTTCAAAGTTGATATCGTCGGTATTGACCTGCACTTCATCCCATCGAGTGGTCTTTACCGTAAGATTGAGGCCGCTGTGAGAGAGCGTGATGTAGTAATTGTAGACACAGTTCGGAATCCAGCTGTCCGCTCCGGGTATCCCGTCACGGTCAGTGATACTCAGCACCGTCTCAACAGGGTCTTCGTTATTATAAACGATTGAGAAACGGATGGAAGTCTTTGCATTCAGCGTCTGCGGAATCATATAGTACCATCCCATCTGCAAATATCTCTCAGGATCGTCTGCATCGGCCGGGTGAGGGATTGCAATACGGTCTCCGGCAGATTCTGCCGTCCAAGTCGCAAGGGTAGAAGGAGCACCGCTTGTCCAATTGGACGGGGAAATGGGGTCCTCCGCGATACCTGCCGTATTTAGGCGGGTAAGAACCTTGAACGTCCCGGAAGCATTCAGGCTTTCAAGCCGGAAATCGGTGAGCGCATAATTGTCTGACGGGGAATCGGACGCCTTGCCGAACAGGATACGCACGGCCGCTGTGGTGTGCTTGAACTCAAGCGGAACGGGGTCTGTATTGACCGCCGCGTTCCTGTATGCCCTTGCAACCATCAGGTCGACGTTGGACCCGGCCAGGTAACGCACGTTCAGATAGTAGGTGTTGTCTATCGAGATATTGTCGCCGGAGTAAGGGAATACACCGGTAAAATAGTAGTGGCCGCTGTCTTCCCAGTACTCTACTGGATTGTAGTTCCACACACTGCTCAGAGGATTTGCCGGAGTGGACGGATCCGGCACGGCATCGCATTGCAGGACGCGGTTGTTGATAATCTGCCTGGACTCCGGTTCTTCCACCCTGGTGCAGAAGATACTGGCCTGGTTTCCAACCGTCAGAAGGATGCTTGGATCGTCAGGCTTGAGTGCCTTGGTCTGCGTTGAAACTCCCGCAGAAAAGGCTATAGGCTTTGGCCCCTCAGGCGCAGTCTTCTCCTTCCTGCAGCCGTAAAGCAGCGCAGGAATCAGGCAAAAGCCAAATATGAAGCGACTCAGTTTCATCCTAATCAGTAATGTGGTAATTATAGGCATCGCCCCAATCAGACCAGCTCACAGTAAACTCAATAGGGTCATCGGGAGAGATGGTGATATTGAGTGTGTAGTGGGAATTCTTGTGCCAGGCAGCCCCGGCCTCTTCAAATACTTGAGAAAGCAGGACTTCGCGCGTGGTGGAACGTTCGTGCAGGATACCCTCATACGAAACGCTGAACTCCACGTGGAGCCTTGCCGATGCATCTGCCAGACTCTGGGGTAGCGGCAACACTGCAGGAAGTGCATGATTTTTCGATGTGAGGACGATTGGATCGTCTTCCCAGACACTCAGTTTCTGCCTCTGACCGCTCCAGTTCGCCCAGTCCCAGGTTTCAAATGAAGCGTCCCAACTTATGATACCGGTGTGATAGATACCGTTAAAACTGACATTCTTCAAGGTGACCGTATACTTTGAAGTGGGATCCTTTTTTTTCACATTCACGTCCACCTTGGACAGGGCATGGCTAAATGGCAATACCACAACACCGGAGTTGATTTCATAGGTCTGGTCCTTGACCAGGTCGGAGACCATCAGGTCCACCTGCGAGTCGCCGGCGGTGGTGCTTTGGGTGAAGGCGATGTCGGGAAGGCCCGTGGAGGTGTTGTCGTAAGAAACTCCGTCGGATTTTACCAGCTTCAGCGTCACGCCGTCAGGCAGGCTTCCGTTGTGCGGATGGTATCCCCAGAAACTCAGGAGGTCTGTACCCGTGCTCAAGGAAGGACCGGTTTCGTTGGGCCAGTATTTGACAGGGCTGTATTCCCAGGCCAATGTGGTGGCGTTGTAGGTCATGAGCTGGTTGTACATGTAGTTCGGGACATTGGGGGTGTCGGGGTCTTCCCAAGTACTGTTGTCATGATAAAAGCCGAAAACACCGATCTTGTCGCCATTGGCAAAGGAGACGCCCACAGGGGCTTTGGTAGCAGGCTCCTGCACACGGGTAGCAATCTGCACGGGGGTCTGCAGGGGGATCCACTCATCGTCCTTGTGTTCCCCGCAGGCTCCCGGCAGCAGCAGCGCCGCTGCCGCCACGAAGCATCTTCCGTATGTTTTCAGCTTAGGCATGTTCTTACAGGTTGGCAGGCAGCCACAACTCCTTCTCGGTGCCGGTGAGTTCGCCGTCATCAATGACGCCGTTGCCATTGGTATCCGTCCAGTTGCCGGGTGTCCAGTCCTCTACGGTAGCCGAGAACTTGACGTCGTTCAGGCCCAGGATGATGCAGAGGTTGTACTTCTTGTTTTCCTCGATGGTGGGGAAAAGGACGCGGCCGAAGACGGTCTGGGGAACCTCGGTGTAGGTGGAGTTGGCCACCGTTGCGCTGCGGGCGGGCAGTTTGGCATCGTACGTGCGCACGGTATAAGTGATGGTCACATCCACCACCGGGGCGGTGCCGGGCAGCAGGATGATGGGATTGCTTTCGTCGGCATACACATTGCGGGGCTGCTTGATGACACCGGTCTTGATTTGGGAGAAATCGGTCACGCCGGGCACTTCCTTCAGGTAGTCGGCCAGTTCGCTGGCACCGGCAGCGATGTCGGAGGCATCGGCCGATACTACCTGCTTGAACTTGACGGGCTGCGCGGCAGCGTCAAGCGTGAAGATGCCGGAGTAAAGGTCCAGTTTGCCGGTCTGCGGGGCGGTTGCATAGACCACGTTGTTATCGTTGGCGTCAACGACGGGGGTTCCTACGGGGTCCTCCTCCGGAGCGCTCTCTACGACAATTTTGGATACGGTAATCTTGGTGCCGGTGTCGGAGCCGAATTCACCGGGGGTTCCTGTGATATATGCATTGGTGGGGTCCGCGGTGGGGCTGGCTTTGATGATAAGGCCGTTGGCCTTGTAGCCGCTGGCCGTAGGGTCGGTGATGCCTTCCTGCGATCCGCCCAGTTTGGAGAGCATGTGCCGGAACACGAAGTGCACGGTGCCGTCGGTCCGGGTGAGGTCTTTGTTCACGGTATAGCTGGTGGTGGCCGGGGTGCCGGGGATGACAGTTTTGGTCTTGTAGCCCCACATGAGGTCCACGTTGGGGCCTGCAGGGTCAAAGGCGTAGCGCACCAGATTGTGCTTGACGGTGATGGGGTCTCCGGTGGTGGGATCGGTGCCTACGACCGCCTGGGTATCAAAACCGGTGATGCCGGTGGTTTCGCCGGCAGCGGGGGTGCAATGGGGGGCGTAGGCGAAGAAACTCACGTGCTGGTCGTCGGCCGATTTGCCTCCGGTAGGGTTGGGCCAGTAGCGGATGGGGCTGTAGGTCCAGGCGGTGGCTGTTTCGCTATAGGCTACTTTCTCGTTGTTCATGAAGAGGTTGTCGGCGCCTCCGAAGGCGTCGAAGTCGTCGGTACCGGTGTAGGTGGCGAATACGCCGAAGCCGTGCTCTTTGAGGGCAGGCAGGTTCATGTCGTCGGTGACGCCGGCTTTGGTGATTACATTGCCGCTATACCCGCCGAAGGAGATGGGGTCGCCGGCCATGGGGGCAACACCTACTGTCTGTGTCTTTGTGCAGCCGGCAACCATTGCCACAATCGCTGCGAGGAGGAGTGTTTTTTTCATTACTATATTTTAGGATTCACTTTATAATGACTTTTATTCCACTAGGTAACAAAATGGTAATATTCGTCTCTGCATGGGAACTACTGATAATGGCACTACTTGGTTGAGTACGAGCAGTATCTTGTGTCTCCATGTTTTCCTGGTCGTTTATTTCTCGAGCGATTTTATTAGAATTATTATCTATAGAGGAAGAAAATAATTCTCGATATCGTTTCTGGACAAAGATAACAATGAAAGACGATACCATACCGCCAAGAATGCCATAGATTAAATCCGAACTATTCTGATTCCCATATGCTAGGATCTTTATAACAATACAAATAACACAAACTACGTTCGTTAATATCCACTCCGAAATACCATTTTCCTTTATATATGGTTTTTTGCTATTTGATCTAATTGCAGAACAAATAAGCATGTATATAAATAGCATACCAGCAATGACGTTGCACCAATCATTGATGCAGTCAATGTTCCAATCCTCAAAGGGTAGGCTATTTATGAGGGTTAGTAAACTGGGGAGCAGCGATAAGCCCGCTGCTATAATCAAAACAATATAACGATGGAACTTCATTAGTGATAATAATTTTGTACCCGGTCGGGCGGTCAGGCCCGGCCGGATAAAAGGAGCTATTGATTACGGTTCAGCGGGAGTAGTGACATTCTTAGGAAGGTCAACATTAGTGGTGCCCGCAGAGGTGTCCCAATTATCTACAGTAGCGGTGAGGTCCACGGAAGTGAGGCCGAGGAGGATGTTCAGATTATGCTGAGTTCCTTTTGTAAGGGAAATTCGGTTTTCCGTAGCAAGATCCTTGGTGATTGTATTCTTGACGATGGATGCGCCAGCTTTAAGTTTTTCATCCTTTGTAATAACATAGTAAACAATTTTTACACCGGTAATCTTACTACTCGTTGCAGGAACCAGCATAATGTCTATGGTATTGGTAAGACCCGATTCCTGTACGCCAGCAATTTCAGGATAAGCGGTAGGAGCAGTGGAACCGGAATAGATGGATGCGGGAAGAGGGGTTACTACAAACTCTGTGGCAGCGGGACTTGTGAAGTCTGACCAATTTCCGGTGTAAAGGTTCAGTTTACCGTCTGTGGAGAGGTCACTACCTATAAGTTTAAGGCTTTCAACAACAACCTTGGTCTGTTTAGCACCTCCGGCATCCGGATCCACGCTAGAATCGGGGGACGCCTGATCTACCACGTCTTTGATGTTGATGGCGACTTTGGCAAGGGCGTGCTTGAACTTGATGCTCACCTTACCGCCGGTTTTTTCCTTGGTAAGATTCTTGATGGCTCCATCAACAGTGCCTTCTGCCGTTCCGTCAACATTAGTAGATTGTGCGTTAAGAACACCATAAAGAAGGTCAATCTGATTCTCGGAAGAAGTGGGAACCTTGAAGGTAAGGACAGCATCAGAAGCAGTATTGTTGCCGGTCATTGCAGTGATACCTTCCGTTGCTGCACTGCCGTCTGCATCCTTCACAGTGCTACTGGTATCACCTATTGTGATATCAACCCAGGGTGCATAGCAAAGGAAGGTGAGTTTGTCGGTTTCAGTGCTGGTGGCATTTGTACCGTGCTCGTTCGGCCAATACTTGATCGGAGCATAAGTCCATGCAGTGGCAGGGACAGTGCCATCTCCGTTACCTTTTACCTGCTCATTGTACATGAAGTTGGCAATGGTGGAAGATGCATAGTCAGCATTATCGGTATAATAGCCAAACACACCGAAACCATTGCCGGAAGTATTACCAAGGACATTATTGTCTATGGTCTCATAAGTGGTGGCGGATACGGCCTTTGTAACCGCATTGCCATTGTAAACGCCAAAGGTAAGAGGTGTCCCTTCGGTGGCAGTGTAGACATCGTTCTTGGCGCAACCGGCCAGGACGAGGGCGGCAAAGGCCGCGAGGATGATTGTTTTTTTCATGATTGTTAAGTGTTTAATGTTTGTTTTCTTGTTTCTATCTTGTCTGTACCGCCGTAGGATTCTTCGCTGCGCTCAGAATGACAGGGGCGTTACATTGGTATTTCAATGGTTTCGCCGTCGTCCCAGTCACTCACGGTAGCATCCATGCCGGAGGCGCTGCTCTGGTCCGGGGGACGCACATCCGGCGGGGTGATGGCTGGCTCCTCCACCGAGCCGAAGATGAGCCGGTACAGCGCCCGGTAGCCCGGGTTCGGCGGCAGCACCTGGATCTTGTCACCCACCTCAAACTTGTAATCGGCCACAGTGACATCGTCCACCAGCAGAGCGCTCACATTCAGGGAAGAGTCCCGCTGGACGCTGGGCTGCTCACCGCCGGGAAGGCCGAACGTGGTGATAATGCCATCAACGTGACCGACCCTCCGGGTAGCATCGTCCATCGTGAGACGCCACTCGTTCATGATCTGCGTGGCCATGTCCGTGTCCGTGGTATTCTGCGTGAGTTCGAAGGTTCTTGCCATTCCACTGGTGGAAGCCCTTACGCTCTTCAAGACATCCGCATTGCCGGAATAGATGGTGATCCACAGCTGGCTCACCACATTGTGGGGATACACGGGGATGGTGAGCGTGTAATAGCGCACCTGCTCCTTGAGCTGCTGCTCCTCCAGGGTGCCTTCACTTCCGCCCTCCTGGTATCTCCGAAGTTCGGCGTAATGCTGCTGGTACTCCTCCGTCATCTGCTCGGTGACGTCGAACTCCTCGGCCACGCCGGCATAGAGGATTTCCGGGTTTTCTACGGTAGGGTCCTGCACGCCACGCGTCCAGGCCACATGGGTTTCCCGGAGCGTGGTGGCCGCCTGATTGAAGTCTGTCATGTGCTCGAACTCCATTTTCCAGTATTCTTCCGGGCTCTGGGAAATCAGGTACATCTTATAATGCCCCTTTTCCAGTTGCACCTCACAGGAGTCCACGTTGGCCGTGGTGAAAGAGTTGTAAAACTCCCCGTCGCGGAAGAAGTACAGCGTGACGCCGGTGGGTTTGTCCAGTACCGTGGTAATCTGCGTGCTGGTTTTCCAGATGCACTTGACGATGGTGCGCACCGTGGGCGTATAGTACACCTCCAGCGGACGCCGCTGACAGCCGATCAAGGCCCCCAGCAGTATCAGCGCGGCTGCGATATGCACGGTGTACTTCCTCATTTCCCCCTGTGTTTTTTGCGGTAGTGGAACAGATACTGGATGCTGCAGCCCACTTTGGTAGGGCCCAGCCAGCGGAAACGATTGGTATTCTGGTATATCAGGTGCTTGTCGTCGGATGTGGCCTGGTAGTAGCGATATTCGGTACCCATCCAGCCTGCGCCGATGTAAATCTGCACCCGCCAGTTGCGGCTTGCCCGCCATGCATAGCCATACTCCAGCGTGGCGGCAACAGCCTCGCCCTGCCAGCCGCGGTGGTTGGGCTCGATGTCGTAATAGCCCCCGGCCACATCCAAGCCCAGGAAGTGCCCGCTGAGCACGTCCATGGGCTCCCGGTGCCGGTTGAACCAGTAGCGGGCGCCCAGGTCCCATTTCTGGATTTGCCAGGCGCGGTTGTTTCCCTTGGTAGTCCACCAGGGGAAGGTGTATTCCGTATAGATGCTCCACTGCCGACCCAGGGGAATCTCCAGATTCACGTTGGGGGTAATGATGGCGTCCAAAAGGATGTTGGTCGAAAGGGCGAAGAGGGGCTTTTCCTCCGCTTTCCGGACATAAGGTTCCACCTTGGGCGTGTTCACCTCCAGGGGAGCCAGCACGTTGACAAACAGTTCTTCCTCCTGCAAGGCCAGATTGTAATCCAATTCGGGCAGCACCGGCTCCGGAACGCCGAAGAACAGGTACAGGTTGGCATAACGCAACTGCGGGTAGTAGCGCTTTTGCAAATAGCCCCAGGAAGGAAGCCTTTGAAGAAGGGCCTTCTTCCGGGCAGGAGTCTCGTCACTGTCGAGGATGCGGAGAATGCTCATGCGGCCGCTGTCTGAGATGTCGGCATCTCCGGCCACCAGACGGTGAAGACCCGACCAGTTTTCGCCGACGTACTTCACCGTAACATTCCGTTCCAGAATGGCCGGAAGGTTTTGCTTCAGGAAATCGCCAAGGGTTTCACCACGAAGGACAGACAGGCGGCTGTTCAAGGCTTCTCCCCCATCGGGGGAAGAGGCCGACTCAATGATCACGGACTCCAAATTGGACATATCCGACGTTTCCACCAATTCGCGGAAGCGCGAAAGAGTCACGGCATTGGAGAGGTAAGTGCTGTCTATCCGGGCCTTGCCCGCAGGGAAAAAGAACCTGTACGCATCGCGCTCCTGCGCGCGTAAAAATAAAGAGCCCGAGGGCAGCAGCATCAGGCACAAAACCAGCGCAAGCATCATGAATGCCTGCCGGGATAATTTGGTATATGCCTGATTATGAGCCATTTCTGCTAATTCAACTCTATTTTGCCTGGGAAAAATCAATACAAAATTAAAATAAAAAGATTTAATATGCAAATATCTTGACAAATTTTTTTTACAATTATTTCAAATTCTTGACGGGGGGGGTAAAATGAGGTATAAAAACGGCTCTATGTGGCCCCAAGCAGCCTCTTTGTATAATTTGCAGTGTTGAAAACCCTGTTGATAACTGAAATAGAGACAAATTATTTAGGATTCGGAAATTTCCGATTTCAGAATAATTTCCCGAATAGCAAAAATAATTTTTTTAGTTCAGGATTGTTTACTATATTTGCATGCGGAAAATGATATAAAATATCAGGTTATGCGTGCGTATATATATATTATAAAGGTATCGGCCCTGGCTGTTTTGCTTTCCATAGCGGCCTGCTCCAACAAACTGGACATGCCGGACCTCCCGGAAGAAGAAGCGAAGAAGGACGGCCCCAAGAAAATTGAGTTCCCCGTCTCGGTCACCCGGGAAGGAGCCAGCATTCCGAATGCAGCCATCGCCACCCGGAACAAGGGTCCCAAGACCAAAGCGTCTGACGGAAACGGCGTGGATTCGGCCGACATGGTGGCCACCATGGATACCAGCATTCCGTTTGGCGTCATCGGCATCGACATGGAAATGCGCAAGCTCCTGATTGACAACAAGTCCATCTACAGCGGGGATGACGGCTATGCGGGCCTCTTTGACGGGGGCCTGTGGGAACTGCCCGTCACCATCACCTTCAGCGCCTATTACCCGTATGTGCGCAATGTGCAGTATGAAGACGGCTACGAGGCCTATTCCATCCCCTACACAGTGGAAGAAACGCACGCAGGGCCCCTTGTGAGCAAAACCGTGCAGCGCGCCGTGGACCAGTTGAACATGGTTCCGCTGGAGTTCCAGCACATCACCAACGACCTGGGCTTCAAAATCTGCGACGTCACGGAGGATCCCCAACTCCAGGGGCTCATCCACCTGCGCAAGGTTACGGCCACCAATGTGGCATCGGCCGGAGTGTTTGTGAATGACGTAGCCCTCAGCAAGGGCATCTGGCACCGCCAGGGCTACTACCGCAACGAGGTTGTCTTCGAAGGAGACGCCGTTGTAGGCGTCGGCATGGAAAATGAAAAGTTTATCGGAGATTCCGAACTGGTGGACCGCATGGCCGACAGCCACCGCTACTATTCCATCCCGGACGAAATTATGATGGGGAAGCAGTGCGTGGAGGTAGTATATGACGTGGACAGTTTCACCATCGGCGGCTATACCTATGAACCGCTCAAGGATCAGGTGGCCCGCTACATGCTGTACGGAGTGCTTCCGGACAATGTGTTCGTGTATGGCAAGCAGTACACCTTCCACCTGGGTCTGGATACCGGCAAACTCTACCAGCAAATCACCTTCCAAGTAAGCGTAAGCGACTGGGAAACAAAAATCTACGAGAATAACGACGACTTTTAGCGCTCCGCCATGCCCTCCTTTTCCCAGTTCATCTTTTATCTTCCCGCCGCGGTGTGCGTGTTCTGGCTGGCATTTCACAGCCTGGGCAACCGGCGCTCGGAAACGTTTCCCCTGATGGCCATCCAGCTGGTGAACCTCATCGTATACCACCTGTTTCCGGTCAAGCCGGCCATCTACCTGGCAGGCTCTGCCATCCTGCCGCTCTCCATCATGTTCCTGGAGCGGTTGCGCACCGGAAAGGTTCCGCACTATTCGGTCCTCCTCTGGATCATCCTTCCTGTGGCCCTGCTCACAGCAGGCGTGACAACGGAAATCCTAAGCCGCTACTATGGGCAGGATATGGCTCACGAACGCCATATCCTGGACCTGGCCTACTGGTGGACGCTGGTCGCAGAGGCAGGCATCCTGATTCTGTACCTCATCATAGTGGTGTTCCGCCTCCACAACAAGCCGCTGGTACATACTTGTCGCTTCCTCTTTGGAAAAGGCCCCGCAACGTCGTTGGAACTGCAATTGTGCGTAAGTATCGTGTCTGTCCCCACCGTCGCGCTCACCTATATTCCCTATTTTAAACCGTACATGCCGTACCTCAGCGTCTTGATGGCCGTGATCCTTTTCTTCTTCGGCTATGCAGGGCTGTTCTGCGGTGCCAAGTCGCTTACCCGCGCGCAGGCAGGACGCCTTTTGCGCTACAATTTCAGTGACGCCGGGAAAGGAGACTTTGTGGAAGCCCAGATCGGGGATTTGGTGGACGAGGCCGAAACGGAAGCCCTCCGGCGCATCCAGGCGCACATCAGCGAAAACCTGCATCTGGACACGTGGCAGTCCGATTTGGCCTCCCAGCCCACCCTGGCCAGTTCCCTGTTCCAGACGGTGGCGCAGTCCTGGGATGACGACAGTCTCCTTTCGCAGTTCCAGCGCCTCATGATCGACCAGCAACTGTTCCTGCAGCCCAGCCTCACCCTGGAAGATGTGGCCAAACGCATGGGCACCAACAAAACCTATGTGTCCAAACTGGTGAACAACACCTACAATCAGGGCTTCCCGGAACTGCTGAACACCCTCAGGATCGACTATGCCGAACAGTATCTCCTGAATCACCGCGAGGCCAAGCAGAAGGACGTGGCGGCCGCCTGCGGATTCCTGAGCGCATCGGCCTTCAACAGT
Source organism: Bacteroidales bacterium (assembly GCA_017447815.1). Taxonomy (GTDB): domain Bacteria; phylum Bacteroidota; class Bacteroidia; order Bacteroidales; family UBA932; genus Cryptobacteroides. The sequence continues at coordinate 16,267 of JAFSMS010000002.1, forward strand.
ACGTTCAAAAAGGTGACGGGGCTAACCCCCAAGATGTGGCTCAACAGTTACAGCCTGCAGGCCCTGCGGGCCTACCCGGAGCGGAGGCCGGAGGGTGATGAATAAGCACAAAGTGCTCATCGTGGACGACGTCGCCGTGAACCGCCTCATGGTGAACAAGATGCTGGGAACGTTCGGCATGGAGGTCATGGAAGCGAATAACGGCCTGGAGGCCCTGGAGGCTCTCCGCACGTTCAAGGCCGATGTAATCCTCCTGGATTTGATGATGCCCGTGATGGACGGCTTCGAGATGCTGCGCATCCTGAGGGCCAATCCCCTCACCACCCACATCCCCGTCATCGTACTCAGCGCCCTGAACACCAATGACGACATCGTAGCCGCCTACAATGCCGGCGCCAACGATTTTGTGACCAAACCCATTCTGTTTGAAAAACTCGTAAGCAGCGTGAACGCCCAGCTGTCGCAGGAACAGCGTTAGTCCTGATACAGTTGCAGTTCTTCCACAACCTGCTGGACGGGCAGCGTGTACACGAAGCGGGCACCGTCGGTGTAAGTGGTGTCCAGCACCAGATTGCCGCCCAGGCGGCGGGCCAGCGAGCGCGCCACGGGCAGGCCGATTCCCACCCCGTCATAGAAGTTGTCCAGTTGGATGAATTCCCCGAAGATGTACTCCGCCTTGTCGGCCGGAATGCCGATGCCGTCGTCCTCCACGGTGAACGAGACCCACTGGGCGTCGGCATCCACATGCAGGGAAACGCGCTTGGGGGCACTTCCCGCGGCAGGGCCCTCGGCCGGGGCCGAGAATTTGCGGGCGTTGTCCATCACCAGGGTGAGCGCCCGCGCCGCGGCGGCCTTGTCCGTGAGCAGTTTCACCTTTTCGGCCGCCGGGGTAATCTGCATGTCCAGCACCACATACTCCGACGTGGAGACGCCGGAAGCATCGGTGGCAATGGCGGCGATCTGCAGCGGCGACACCGTCTGTGTGCGCGGAATCACCGCCCGGCTGCTGGAGTCGGACAGTTCCAGCATCTTGTTGATGAGTCCGGTGATGCGGCCCGTATTGGCCGTCATCTGCCTTTTGATATCTTCGCGCGAGTCATCGTCCAGTTGGATGCCCGGCGCAGTCAGAATCTGCGAAAAACCGTTCAGGATGTTGAGCGGCGTGCGGATTTCGTGCGAGACCTGCTGGATGAAGTCACTTTTCATCCGGGAGGATTCTCGGGCCTGTTCGTTGGCCTCTTCCAGCCGCTCGAAGGCACGCTCCAGCCGCATGGCCGACCACTGCCGGTAGTAAATGACCAGGAAGGCCAAAAGCAGCAGGAAAGCCAGTGACAGCAGCACGCTCAGGAAGCGGTCGCGGGCCAGACGGGCGGTTTCCCTGGCCACCTGGGCGTCTTTTTGGCGAAGGTCGTACAGCATGGAGAGTTCCATGGCATCATCGCGCCGCTCCCGCACGATGGCCGTATCCAGCGCCTCGCAGATCATCTGCGCCGCATCGAGGGCTCCCCTGGTGCGGCCGGCCATCCAATTGGCCTGGAACTTGGGAACCATCAGGCTCTGAATGTTGTCCAGCGTGGGGCGGAGGTCGTAGCGGGAACTCTGGTCTTCCAGCACGCTCAGTTTGTCGGCCGCTTCGCCCCAGCGACGGGCCAGAATGAGGTACTTGCTGGCCTCCATCTTGCCGTCGTCCGTTTTGGCATAGGCCGTGGCTTCGGCCGCAAGGTAGTCCCGGTAGGCCTCGGAGGGCTTTCCCAGCCCCTCCAGGGCGCATGCCCGGTAGTAGTGCAGCCGGGCCCATTCCTTGTCCAGGAAGGCGGCGTCGGTATGGGGCTGGCTGCGGTAAAGCGCCAGCATATCTTCCAGGCGCCGGGTCCAGGCATAGGCATCCTCGTATTCCCGGGTTTGGAGATGTGCTTCGTTGATGACTACCAGCCCCACCACGGAGGCGGTGAAAACGGAGATGTCGGCCGGCGCCGCCGTGAGCCGCTGATACAGTTTATCGGCCTGTACATACGAATCGCGGGCCTTTTCGTGCTGGCCCAGCCGGAGTTGGCAGTTGCCCATGAACGTCAGGATATTGGCATAGTCCGTGTTTTCGGTATATTGCCGCTGCTGCATCAGCGCCGTGGCCTGGAGGCCCAGCCGGATGCAGTTTTCATAATCGAACTTCAGGTACAGCAGGCCCGTGAGCCGGTTGGCGGAGCGGGCGAAATAATCCAGGTCTTCGGCATTTTTGACCGGCAGCGAAACGGCGCGGGTCCACTGGATTTCGGCCATGCGCATGAGCCGCTGGCGGTTGTAGGCATAGCCCTTCCAATAGCAGGCCTTGATCTCCGAAATGGCCCCCTGGTCCTGCAATTCCCCGGCGAGGGCCAGAATCCGGTCATAATTGCGCGACAGATAGGCCTCCTGGAGGAGACTGTCCGGATTCACTTTGTTCAGGTAGGTGTGGTAGCGGACAGCCTCCGGCCGCTCCGTTTTCCGGCAGGCGGGAAGCAGAAAGGCCGACAGGAGGGCGGTCAGGAGCAGGGCGCGCGCTTTCATAACAGGGTTCTTCCGAATTTTTCCACCGAAAAGGTGAGATACAGGTACACCGCGGCACCGAACCATAGCAGCAGGATGTAAGGCCAGATTTCCAGGGGGGAAATACCCGTGATGACCACACCGCCCATGCCGAAGATGACCATCAGGTCGCAGCACATTTGCAGCCAGCGGACAAAATTGCCCACCGTGCCGATTTCCATTTTCACCAGCCGCTCGCTCACGCGGCCGTAGGCGTGGTAGAACTTGACGATGATGAAAAGGCCGTACAGGAAGAAAGGCGTAAAGGAAAGGGCCGTATAAAGCGGCGCGTCCTTGCGGATGAGGGCGACGGTCCAGTAGCACACCAGGCCCGCCAGGTAAATGACGGCGTCCCGGATCACCAGGCTGCGGTTGAAGTATTTCGGGTCCAGCAGCGGAATGAAGCCCCAACTGAAGCAGATGGCACCCGTGTGGAAATAGGTGGCCGTGAGGGCCGACGACAGGGACGGCCAACTGAACCGGGCCCGGAATGTGGCATGCAGCAGATACCCCACGCAGAAGGCGATCATCCACACGGCGCAGCAGATACGGGTTCTCCGGTAGGCCGGAAAGGCTTTATAACGGCTCAGGTCACGCACCAAATAGAGGCCCATCCCCAGATTCAGCAGTCCGTTGACAAGAAGCGACAGGCGGTAAATGGTGAGTTCCATGAGGAGTATGGGCTGTTGTTATTTCACTTGCAGGAGTTTGAGAATCTTCTGGGCTACCTGCTCGTTGCCCTGAACACCCATGAAGTCCTGGGCGTGCGGGCCGTAGGAGAAGATGGGAACGGGCGTGGCGGTGTGCCAGGTGCTGATGTACACGCCTTCCTCATTGCCCTTTTTGGGCTCTCCGTTCCAGATCACCAGGCCGCCGGTTTCGTGGTCGGCCGATATGACGACCAGCGTGTTGCCGTCTTCATCGGCAAACTTGATGGCCTCGGCGATGGCTTTGTCAAAGTCCAGCAGCTCCTTCACGGCGCTGGGGAAATCGTTGCCGTGGCAGGCTTTGTCGATCCGGGCGCCCTCCACCATGAGGAAGAAGCCCTTGCCGCCGGTGGTGCGCTCGTCAAGGAATTCGATGGCCTGGCGGGTGGCGCGGGGCAGGAAGTCCGTGCGGCCCTTAACGATATAGCCGGTTTCCACGGCGGGCGGCAGGACGCCGGCGCGGTCGGCCGCGGCAATCTTGGGATCATCCAGGGAGTTTACAACCGTAAACACCTTGTTCACAGCCTTTTGGGTTTCCAGCGGACGGGCTTCGAAGACCTCTTTGCTGCCGGCGGCGAAGTACTTGAGGACGCTTCCCGGGAGGTCGGCCCAGATTTCGTCAGTCATGCCGCGCTGCTCCTGGTGGGCGAAAAAGGCAGCGGGAGTGGCACCGTTCAGGTCGTCCGTGGAGACGACGCCGGAGATGACGCCGTACCCCGCCACCAGCTCCGGAATGTTGGGACGGGCGCGTTTCTTAGCGTCCATGCCGATGGCGCCGTTGTAGGTCTTGTAACCGGAGGAATAGGCGGTACCGGAAGCGGCGCTGTCGGTGGTGAAAGCGTCGGAACTCTTGGTGGTCACCCATCCCATATGCTTGAGGTTGAAATAGGTAAGTTCTTCATTATTGGCAAAATAGCCAGCGGCAATCTGGGCAAGGCCCGTACCGTCTCCAATCATCAGGATCACATTCTTGGGAAGGTACTGGGCGCCGTCCGAAGAATAGGTGGGATGATAGGAACCCTGGGCGGGAACGCCTTCGATGGAACCTTTGACAATGTTCTGTGCATTCAGCGAGAATGCGGTAAGGGTGGCAACGGCCAGAAGAAGGATTTTTTTCATTATTGCTCGTCTATTGTAGTAATCGTATCGAAAGAATCTGCGACAAGGTGCTTTTTCATGTGCTCGCGGCCCCACTTGATGAGCCAGTAGCACAGCAGCAGGATGGCAATGGCAATGGCGCCGCTCAGCTCCTGGTTCACTTCCTGGGTCATGGCAATCCAGTCATACACGCCGTGGCCGATGACGGGATACAGCCACATCTTGACACCGGCGCCCGGAGCACGGTAACGGTCGAAATGGTTCAGGGAATAGTAATAGCCCATGACGACGGCAAAGCCAAAATGCGCGGGAATGGCCGTAAGCGAGCGGCTGATGCCCACAGTAACCCACTGCGAGCCGGCTGCGAAAAGGTACTCGATGTTCTCAAAAGCCGCAAAGCCCAGGCCGATACACGCCGCATACACGATGCCGTCCATCCGCTCGTCGAAGTCCTTGCACCCGCGCAGGAACAGCCACAGCAGCACCAGTTTGGCGGTTTCTTCCGGAATGGCGGCCCCGAAGAAGGCACAGCGGAAGGCATCCATGTGCGTGACGATCTTCTGCGGGAACAGGCCCAGGTTCATCATGGGTACCGAAATCAGGAGCGAGGCAAACACCGAAGCCCCGCCGAAGAAAAAGGCCTTCACAAGGTTTTTCACGGGCTCCCGCTGCAGTTTATCCTGCTGATAAGTGTAATATAGTAAAATCAGGGCCGGCAAGATGGCCAGAGCGATGACGGATAGCATATTGGTTACAAGTTTGGACTCGCAATTTAAAGATAATTTTTTGCATTTTCAAGAAAACTTGCTACCTTTGCAATCCGCAAATCCGGGCGGTTAGCTCAGTTGGTTCAGAGCACCTGCCTTACAAGCAGGGGGTCACTGGTTCGAATCCAGTACCGCCCACACTTCATACAGGGGGCTCTGCCCCCTCATACACCCCCGCGGCTCCCGGGCTAGTATGTCCTCCTTCGTCGGACACGCCCTCCGCCGGCGCCCTGCAGGGCGCTTTTATTTTATACAAAGACTGCATCCCAGGGGCAAAAACAACTCAATTTGCCCCGTGGAGGCCCCAAAGACTGCATCCCAGGGGCAAAAACGGCTCAATTTGCCCCGCGCAGGCAACAAAGACTGCATCCCAGGGGCAAAAACGGCTCAATTTGCCCCGCGGAGGCCCCAAAGACTGCACCACAGGGGCAAAAACCGCTCAATTTACCCCACGAAGGCCCCAAAGACTGCACTACAGGGGCAAAAACGGCTCAATTTGCCCCGCGAAGGCCCCAAAGACTGCATCCCAGGGGCAACGCCAGGCCTGGTTATGTGTGGCGGCGGTGCCTGAGAGCACAAAAGTTTGGCTACCGGGTGGCGGAGACGAGCGGGGCGCGGAAGGCGCTGTTGGCACGGTAGTGCGGCGCGTACAGCGACTCGATCACGGCGACCGGTGCCACAAACGTGCCGGCGCGCTGGACGTAGAACTCCTCGGAGAGTTCCGTGTTCTCTTCCGGATAGGAATCGAAGTAGAATTCGGTGCAGGAAGCCTTTACGTTGCGGTAACCCTGCGGCACAAAACCCCAGGCCACGGAACGCCGGCCCAGGCCGATGAATCCGTATCCCAGATGTCCCGAGAGTTGCCGGACCGGCTGCAGGGAGGCCTCCCGGCCGGCCGTCAGTTTCACGAAACTGCGGTTCTCGGCATTCCAGACAAGGTATTTCACCAGAATCTTGTCCCCTACCTGAACGGGGGCTCCGGGCTGGATTTCCTCCAGGCTTCCTTCCCGCTCCCGGTAGAACTTGCGTTCCAGTTTGAAACCGTTTCCGCTGGCTTTCACGCTGCGGAAAGGCGCCTGGTAGGTGGCCGAAAGGGCCAGCACCCGGGTGTTCAGGACCGCCTCGGAACCGTCCAGGATGGAGGTGATGGCGTCGATATAGGCCGGTTCGGTGTCCCAGTGCTGGGTTTCCTTCTGCAGCATGAGCCACAGGCGGATGCCGTCGGCAACGGGGCTGTCGGCCGGTGCGGTGCGGGTGAGAAGGTCGCAGAGGAGGGAGTGGGCATAGGCTTCGCTTTCCATGAGTCCCCTCCACGGCATGACGGCATTGGGATAGTACCAGCCGCCGTCCCGGTGCTCCACGGCATATTCCAGCAGCGAAACAACATCGGCCTGCAGGGACGACCGGAGGGCCGACGACAGGCTTGCGCCCCAGGATTTGGCAAGTTGCAGGCCGCCTTCACGGACGAGCAGGTTTTCCAGGGTCATCAGCCGGCGGCCCTTCTGGAGAATCTGTCCCTTGAGGCCGCGTCCGTCCTTCTTGGAAGGGGTCAGGTAGTCGTCCACCCACTTCTTGAAGGCTTTCATTCGCTTTTTCCCTTCCTCCGACACCGGTTTCACCTCGAAGGGGACTTCCGGATACAGGGAACGGATGTAGCAATACTGTGCATCGGAAAGGGCTCCGTACCAGGCAGGACGGCTGTCGTCGAACTGCTCCCTGTCCAGATACTTCACCGAAGAGGTGAGGTCCAGCCGGGCAAGGCCGCGGTTACGGAGTTTCGCGGCGCGCTCCAGGAGCACGGCCGTGATGGAAGGAGAAGATTTCATGCCTTCGAACCAGCCGAATCCGCCGTCTCCGTTGCGGCAGGCCAGAATCTTTTCCAGCAGGGGCGCCTGGTCCAGACTGGCGAGTTCGGAAGCCTCCGCTTCCCGGCCCAGGATGGAAAGCCGCTTTGCCATAAGGCGGATGTACCAGGCCTCCGAGAGGGACAGGACATCCTTTCCGGAAGGTTCCATATGCGAAGGGATGGCGTCGCACACCATATCCAGGATGGAAATTTCCTTCAGGGTTGCGGCCGATGAGGGCACATTCACGAAGCGGCCCTGCAACTGCTTGAGGATGGCGTCTCGGGACATGCCGCTGCGCAGCACGGCCGAATGCGCCTCCGTGAGCACCTGGGCGGCCGGATACACCGGAACCGCCACCTGCACGGCGTCGGAGAACTCGGAGGTCTTGAAGACGGCCTTCAGGGTGAGAGATCCTTCGCTACGCTCTGAATGACTGGAGGGGCAGGTGACCCGGAAGGTGTGGAAAAGGACCTCGCCGGGTGCCACGGTGACGGGGACCATCTGGGAAGCGGCAGGCTCCCCTTCGGCCGAAATTGCCAGCACGAGGGTGCCCGAAACGGGCTTTTCACTGTTGGAGGAAACCGTGAGCACGCAGTCGTACACGTCCCCCTCATACAGGAAACGGGGCTCCGAAAGGGCCACCTTCACCGGCACCGACACCACCATCTCCTGCTCGACGAGAGCGTTGTGCATCCCCTTGTCGTGGGCGAGGGCCCTTATATAATAGGTAGAGAGTTTGTCGGACGTACGGAAACTGCATTCCAGCGTGCCGTCGGCCGATGTGCGAAGGTGCGGCTGGAAGGTGAGGGCCGTCGAAAAATCGGTCCTGAGTTTCACCGAAGCGGCCTGCTCCGCATCATCGGCGGCTTCCTTGGACGCCCTTGTCGCCCCGGAATTCCGCTCGATGGGAGCGGCGGCCGGAGCGGCATCGGCCATCATCATGACCGATTCCTCGGCCACCATGCCCAGTCCCTTGGTGGCTGCGCCCCGGTACAGGATGCGATCGAAATAGTGCTTCCCTACCCGGCCGCACTGGCTTTCCACGGGCAGATAGTCCACAAAGACGTCGCGGGTGTTCACCAGCGGCCAGTTGTTGCGCTGAATGGCGTCCAGGCTCTTGTCCCAGGCCGCGACCAGCACTTCGGTGCCAGGGGCCGTCCGGAGGGCGAAACTGTACTGCACGCCCGGATAGGCCTTGTCCTGGAAACGCGTGAACTGAAGCGGCAGGCCGAAGCGGTCTTTCTCCCGGCGGAACTGCCGGTCATAGTGAACGGCTTCCCCGTAGATGAAGTAGAACACCTGCAGGCGCACCGCGTCGGGATAGGCATCCTTGTATTCGAACCGCAGGTCTTCGAGGGTGCCGCCGGCCACTTCCAACTTCCTGGCTTCCAGCACTTGGCGGTTCTCTCCGTACAGGAGCACCAGGGCATAGGCCTTCCCTTCGGAGGTGCCGACGCGGGCCGATATCGGGGCGCCCGCCGCTACGGTGGACGGACCCGAAATGAACACCCGGCTTGCCTGGGGCATCAACGATTTTTCGGCTTCCGGAATGCAGAAGAAGTGGAAAATGCGCGTTTTCCAGATTCTCCGCCCGTCTTTTGCCGTGGCTTCCAAATCGGCCTTCAGTTTGTAGAAACCGCTGCCGGGGAGGTCCAGGGTGAGTTCCTTGCCGGACGGGGTTTCCCCGGTGGCGAGGACCGTATCGTCGGCCTTCATGAGGGTGTATTTCACCGGGAGGGGAATGGTGTTGCCGGAGGCGTCGCAGGCTTCGAGCGTAAGGCGCAGCGCCGTGCTCTGAAGGACATAGCGGGGACCCGTCTCGCGGGTGGAAAGGTCGGCGTCGGCATCGCCCGGGACAATGGCCTCCACGGAGAGTTCATCGCCCACATAACAGCCTTGGGAGAAGGTGAGCGTTTCGCCGGTGGCGTCCGTCACATTCACTTCCACTTGATAATAGCCCCTTTCACGGGCCTGGAAAAGGAAGCGGAAGGTGTTGTCGGCCGACAGTTCCCCGTCCTCTTCCAGAATAGGACGGCCGAAATGACTCAGGACATAATGCACGCGGCTGCCGGAGAGGCTGTGGCCGGAGAAGGAGGTGGCCTTGCCGCTCACGGGGACGTCGTCCCCTACCAGATAGAGTTTGTCCACCGGGTCGAAACGCACGTCGAAACTGGGCAGCACGAATTCGTCCACCTGGAAATAAACGGTCTCGTAATCGGAGACGGACAGGCTGAACCGGCCGTTACGGGCGCTGCGGGGCAGCACGAAGCGGCCGCTCACGGAGCCGAACTCATTGGTTTTCAGGGAAAGCGTGTTCAGCTGGTTCCCTTCGGAGTCCTTGAGGCGCGCCTCCACCTCCATTCCCTCTATGACGGAGAATGAGATCCGGGGGTCTCCCCGGTACATCACGGCTTTGAAGTTCACCGTGTCGCCGGGATGGTAGGCCCCCTGGTCGCGGTAGATGTTGCAGCGGATGTGGTCTCCCTCATGATAGGAGTAATACCGGTCGGAAAGATCGACCGGGCGGGACTTGCGGTCTCCGCTGACGGCCTGAAGGGTGAGCCAGGCGTCCTCCTTGTCCATCACCTTGACAAACGCCGGCGGAAGCAGGGTGAAGCCGTCCAGCCGCAAGGTGGTCTTGCTCAGGACCTTATCGCCCTTCAGAAGGAGCAGGGAGGCCTTCCCGAGCGGCTGACCGCTCTCGTAATCGGCCACATAGACCTTGGCACCCCCGGCATCCCGGCGGGTGGCAATGGAGAGGGTGAACTGCGTATAGGAGTCCTGCGAGGAAAGTTTGCCGTTGACGGCCTCCACGGTATAGTCGCCGTCCTCTACGGCGGGCATCCGGAGGGTCAGCGTATCCTTTACATAGAAACTGCCGATGGGGTTCACGGCCTTCCAGGTCTTGATGCTCTTCTCCCCGCGGCGCAGGGTGACCGTGGCACGGCCGAGGTTCTGGAAAATGACCCGGATGTCGTCTTTGTCCATGGTCACCTCCAGGTTCTGTCCCGTGAGGGTGCCGATCAGTTGCGAGGGCGTCTTGCAGCCGGCGGCGATGTCGGCCTCGATGCCGCGGTAGGCATTGCGCTCGGCCTCCAGGCGTTTTGCGTTCTCACAGAGGGAGCGGTACATGTCGGCCGTGGAGTGGCTGTCCCGGTCCAGTTCCCTTTTCCGCAGGTTCAGGAGGGCGGCCTTGGGATAGACCGAGACGGCCTTCCCGTTGTATTTGTTGGCAAAGGCGGCCAAGTGCTGCCGCTGCTCTTCCCAGCGGGCTTCCGGATAGTAGCGGCTGCTCAGGGCATGATATTCCAGGGCCGCCTCGTTGGGATAGACACCCGCAATTTCCGAGAGCAGCGCCTTGTACACCTCGTCATTCTCAAGATTGAAACTGCCGCGGCCGTTGAGGATGCGCCACAGGACATATTCCTTGTCGTCACGGATAAAAGGCTTCAGCGTGCCGCCCAGGTAGTTCTGGATATTGCGATAAAAGGCCGGCGTATGGCCCTGGAAGCCTTCGGCATGCTCTTTCACATAGGTCCAGAGGGCGTCGGAAGAGACCCCCTTCCAGGCGTTCAGCCAGTGAAAGGTGACGATGGGTTCGTCAAAGTCCTTCACCTCTTTCTCCAACTGCGCGCGAAGACGGTCCTGCTGTTTCCAGTCCCGCCGGGTCACTACGTTCACGTAAGTGGTGGCCGCGTCGTAAAAATCGACGGAAAGGTGCTTTTGGACAGCCTCTTCCTTAATCTGAGACAGGATTTCGGCCTCTTTCTGGGGACGGTCGGCCTTGGAGGCCTCCTCGTACTGCTTCCAGAGGGCGGTGAGCACGTGGCCGTCATTCATAGGCGATGCAATGGCTGCGGTACCGGTCAGGACGGCCAGTAACCAGGTGAGAAGACTCCTTTTCATAATATCGCATTTCTAAATCCGGAATGGATAGAACAAGTTTTGTACCTAAGTACGGAAAAGCGGCAGGGCTTCGGCCACCACGAAGGTGCTTCCGCCGATGTAAATGAGCGGCGGAGCCGGTTTTTCGGCCGATGCGCTGCGGCTCAGTTGCTCCGACAGGGTCTTGGACAGGTTGACGGCCATTTGCACGGCCTGGCGGACGGCGGTGAAAGCATAGGCCCGCACCGGCTGCTCACGGGTTTCCCGGAAGGCTTTGAAGCGTTCCAGGATCACCTCTTCCCGTAGGGCGCGGGGCGTGTCGGGAGCGGTGAAAATGTAGGTGGCGTCCACCGGCATCAGGGGGAGGATGGCGTCCAGATCCTTGTCGGCCATTACCCCGTACACGATGATGAGCGAGGAGAACTGCCCTTCCTTGAGAAGCTCCTGCAACTGGGCGAAATTGTGCTCCAGCGCCTGGGCGTTGTGGCCGATGTCGGCGATCACGTAAGGCTGGGCGGACAGGCGCTCCCAGCGTCCGTGGAAGTCCATGTCACGGGCGGTATGGATGATGCCCTCCTCGACGGCGGCCTCGTTCCCGAGGGCCTGGAGGCCGGGCTGCTGCTTGAGGATGTCCAGGGCGCAGAGGACGGTGCGGAGGTTCTTCTCCTGCACCCGGGCCTGCAGGTCCATCTCCCGGAGGATGGCGGCATGGCGGTGCCAGAGCGCGGGACGGACATGGTCGGCATAGGTGAGCGGGCAGAACATCCAGGCCTTTTCGTCGAAGACGACTTCGGTTTCGGGGTCGCTTTCCCCCACGACGGCCGGGACGCCCAGTTTGAAGATACCGGCTTTTTCGGCCGCGATTTTTGCCCGCGTGTCGCCCAGCAGGTCGCAGTGGTCCAGGCCGATGGAGGTGATGACGGTGAGGCTCGGCCTTTCCAGGATGTTGGTGGAATCCAGGCGCCCGCCCAGGCCGGTTTCGATGACGGCGAGGTCCACCTTTTCATCGGCAAACCACTTGAAGGCGAGGCCGGTGGTGATCTCGAAGAAGGAAAGGTCGTGCGCGATGATCCAGTTCATCCACTGCGACAGGAAGGAAAAGACGTATTCCTTGGGGATCATGGCGCCGCCGATGCGCATGCGCTCCCGGAAATCCAGGATATGCGGCGACGTGAACAGTCCCGTTTTGAGCGAACAGCCCGTGCAGGCCGATGCGAGCATATTGGCCACGGAGCCCTTGCCGTTGGTGCCGGCGATGTGTACGCTCCGGAAGGCGCGGGAGGGGCTTCCGAGCGCCTGGTCGAAGGAGAGCATCCGCTGCAGGCCGGGCTTGTAGGCACCGGCGGTGAATCCGTCTTTCTGCACCGACGGGAAGCGGCGGAAGATGTCCTGGACCAGTTTTAAATATTCTGCCTCTGAAAAATTCGATTCCATACAAATACAAAGATAGAAAAAATCCGTGTTTGTTATCTGCCGAAAATTGCTTAAATTTGAACCATGACAGATTTGCTGCACAGCAATTATATCATCGACGGGGTGCAAATGCCCCTGTCCCCTGCCCGCATGCTCAGGGAGTGCTCGGCAGAGCCCCCCCTGGAGCCGGACGGAGACCCCGGAACCCTGGCCGACGAAGAGTTGGACCCGCGGCCGGACAACTATGTCTTTGAGGAATCGGCCGTGGAGGCCTATGCCGGGATGCTGGATGGGAAACGGTCGCTGCCGCTTTCCTTCGCCGGTCCCTACACCGCCTCCAAGGTTGCCCAGGCCCTGGTGGACGCCATTTGGATGAGCGGCCGGTTCCGCCTCGGAGACCTCACCCTCAAGGCCGACTGGAAGTGGAACGGAAAGGAGATGGGCCATGCCGCCGCTTTCTACCATTCGGTGGAGAGCGCCTGCGCATACATCGATGCGCTGGGGCTCAAACTGGACCGCTACACCGTATGCAGCGGACAGCCGTCGGTGTCCTTCAAGGCGGGCACCATAGCGGAGGAAGACGCGGTGGACGAGGAAACCTCCCTCTTCCGCGAACTCCCCTACCGCACGGCCAATCCGCGCATTTCACGCCGGCGCAAGGCCCCCGGCACGCTGGTTCCGGACACATCCGACTGGCTCATCTACATTCCCTTCGACCCCTGCGACTACCGGCTCGGGGGATCGGCCCTGGCCCAGGCGCTGGAAGCCCATCCCTCCACGGCGCCGGAAGTGAACGACGCCGACTATTTCATCGACTGCTACGAAGTGGTGCGGGAACTGGTGGAAGACGGCATCGTGAAGGCCGGAGCCACCGTGGGTGACGGCGGCCTCATGGGATGCCTCCGTGCCCTGACCGCGGGCGGCACCGGGGCCGATGTCAGCATCCGGGACGTCTGCAAGGCCTATGGAGAGCCCTCGCAGGTGCGGGTGCTCTTCGGAGAAGTGCCCGGCGTGGTGCTGCAAGTGGCCGACATCGACTACGACTACATCGACGCGGAACTCATTCTGCAGGATGTGGTGTATTTCCCCATCGGCCATCCGGCCACCTCGCATGGCGGGGTGCACCTGACCGAAGCCGTCCAAATTCCACAAATACTTGAATCTCTGTTAAATACCCTGGAAGGGGAAGACTGACAACCATGTCCAAAATTTTTGTTCTCGACACCAACATCATCCTTCACGATTACAAGAGCGTGAAGAGTTTCCAGGACAACGACATCGTCATTCCCATGGCGGTGATTGAAGAGCTGGACAAGTTCAAGAAGGGCAACGACGCGCTTTCGTTCAATGCGCGTGCCTTCATGCGTGAAATCACCAAACTCACCGACCGTCAGAAGTTCGGGAAGCGGGGCGTTCCGCTGGGGCCCAAACTTGGGTTTATCAAAATCGAGCCAAACCACCCCTTCGCCCCGGAACTCCAGGACCTGTTCAAGGACGACATCCAGGATCACCGCATCCTGTCCACGGCCATGTGGGTGCGGGACAACAATCCCCGCCGCTTCGTGGCCCTCGTGACCAAGGACATCAACCTGCGGCTCAAGGCCAAGGCTGCCGGCATGGAGGTGCAGGACTACCTCCGCGACCGCATGGACGACGAAGTCACGGAAAGCCTGGAGCGCGAAGTCATCCAGTTGGAAGTCGCTTCGGAGGCCGTCCAGCGCCTGGCCTACGGGCAGGACAACTGCATGGACTGGAAGGAGGTCTCCGAGAAGGAGCCCTCTCCCAACCAATTGTACAAATTCAATTTCGGCGGAGAATCGGTGTGCGCCCGCTATGACGCCTCCCGCAAGGTGATCGCCCTCGTGCGCAGCCGGGAAGCCTATGGCATCCGTCCCCGCAACGACGAGCAGAAGTTCGCCCTGGACGCCTGCCTGAACCCCAGAATTCCGCTGGTGTCGCTCACCGGCGGGGCCGGTACGGGAAAGACGCTGCTGGCCCTGGCCGCCGCCCTGGAACAGGCCGAAGACTACGACCAGATTATCCTTTCGCGCCCCACGGTGGTGCTGGGCGGGCAGGATATCGGCTTCCTCCCCGGGGACCAGCGTTCCAAGATGAGCCCGTACATCCAGCCGCTGATGGACAACCTGGACGTCATCAAACGCTGCTTCAAGCCCTCCAGCAAACAGGCCCTCAAAATCGAGGCGATGCTCAAGGACGACCGCCTGCTCATCTCCCCGCTGGCCTATATCCGCGGCCGCTCGCTGGGCAAGGTCTATTTCATCGTGGACGAGGCGCAGAACCTCACCCCGCACGAGGTGAAAACCATCATCACCCGTGCCGGCGAAGGAACCAAGATGGTCTTTACCGGAGACATCTTCCAAATTGACCAGCCCTACCTGGACCAGTGGAGCAACGGGCTCACCCACCTGGGAGAGAAAATGAAGGGCCAGGCGCTCTTCCAGCACGTTTTCCTCCGCAAGGGAGAACGCTCCGACCTCTCCGAAATTGCCGCCAAACTCCTCTAAGGCTCTTTACCGGCATTCGGAGCAAAGCGACAAAGCCCCTTCCCCGAGGGAAGGGGTTGGGGATGGGGTAACGTGGAGAAGGTTCACTTTTTGGGTATTCGGAGCAAAGCGACAAAGCCCCTTCCCCGAGGGAAGGAAAAAGTGAACGGCACCCCTCCCCAAGGATGCCGTTCGGGTATATAAAACGAACTTAACAAATAGACATGAAATCACTTCAATGTCCGAGGGCAAAGTTACAGTTTTTTATCCACAAAACAAATTTTTCTTTCAATTTGCAATAATTAAATATTTTTATTTACAGAATTGTAATTTAATCGCCTGATGTTCACGCGCTTACAAAAGCGCCACCAGCGCGTCATAATAACGCTTGGAAACCGGGATGGGCTTGGCTCCGTCATGGTCCAGTTGGGCCAGCGCATACCCGTTGGCATCTTTTCGGAGCAGTTCCACATGGCCGGCATTGATAAAGAAGGAGCGGTGACAGCGGAGCAGGCCATGATGAACCAGGTTTTCTTCCAATGCCCGCATGGAGGACCGCAGGGTAAACGCTTTCACCCGCCCGTTGTCCAGATAGACGATATGGACATAGTTTTCCTCCGCTTCTATATACAATACGGCCTCCGAGGAAACCACCAGTTTGAGCCGCTTCTGGTCGTCATAGAAACGCAGGAGCGTCCTCTCGTCCACCCGGGGAGCGGTAATCGCCTTCTGGTCCAGCACCTGAAGTTGCACGGCCATGGTGAGGATGGAAAGCGGGAAAACCAGGATTCCCGCCGTGTACAGCACGCAAAAGGACATGGTGCGGAAATACGTGTAAACACCCGCCCAGCCGATTCCGAGGGGGATGGACATAAAAAGCCCGCTCAGCACCACTTCGCCCACACACCATAATATATAAAGGGCCCAATTCAGATCCAGGAAGCGCCGGAGGATGTACAGCAGCATCCTGGAAAGGGCCATGACCGCCAGGACAATGAGGCTGCAAATGATGAGATTGAGCGTGAAACGCCCTTGCCCGACATCCAGGAAATGGCTGATATCGAACGGATTATACGCCAGAACAAAGAGAAAATAGAACACCGGAACCACGGTAAAAAACAGCACATGGGACGGCATTTTGTAAAAGGTTCTGGAAATAGGCATCATACGTCACTATTTAATGGGACAAAGATAAGAAAAAATATTTTTTCGTCCCAAAACCGGCACTTTTATCCCAAATATGCCGTTTTTGTCACAAAACGTTCGTCCCTGTGACATTCTTTTCACCAAAATGGGCGGCCCGACTACATTTGCACCAGAAACCGAAAAGATTTGAACGATATGAAAACCGGACTTATTCCTATTTTCTTTTCCGTGAGCGACGCCTGCGCGCCGCTGCTTGCAACAGCCATCCATTCCATCAAGGAAAACGCCTCCCGGGCGTATGAATACCGCATTCACATTCTCACCGACGACCTATCGGCCCAAAACCGGAAACGGCTCCTGCGCTATTGCGACGAACGTTTTCACATTGCCTTTTATCCGCTGTCCGGCCCCTTCCCCCTGTACGACAAACTGATCTGCCTGGATGCCGACATCGTCGTGCCGGGCGACATCTCCCGCCTGTACAGCGAGCCCCTCGGAGACAAGTTGGTGGGCGCCGTGGCCGACTACCGGGTTTCACCGACCGAACTGGATCCGGGCGTGCTGCTCCTCAACGGGAAGCGCATCCGGGAAAAGGGCATTCCGTCGCAACTCCGACGGGAGCACATCCTTTTCCTGGATCCGGATTGGAACGCGATTCCCTCCGAGCACGTAAGTTGCCTGGACAATCCGCAAATCATCCATTTCGCTTCGGACATCCGTCCCTGGCTCGACGATGCCTGCCCCTGCGGCGAAGTGTTCTGGAAGTACGTCTCCGGCACCGGATTCGAGGCCGCCATCCGGTCTGTCGGGAAAGGGTTTGAAGATTCTTTTCATTTTTTGCCGAATAAATTGTATATTTGCACGATTACGCGCAATTATACTTTAAACCTAATATCATTTTTATGGCAGAAATTAAGAAAAGAGTCTATCGTTTCGGCGGAAAGCATGCCGAGGGCGATGGCAAGATGAGAGAACTCCTGGGTGGCAAAGGCGCCAACCTGGCCGAGATGAACCTCCTGGGCATGCCCGTACCGGCTGGTTTCACCATCACCACCGAATGCTGCACGGAATATTACCGTCTGGGCGGTGGTTACACCCCCGAACTCCGTGCCGAGGTCGCTGCAGCCCTGGAAGCTACGGAAAAGATCATGGGCAAGAAGTTCGGCGATGAGAACGACCCGCTCCTCGTCAGCTGCCGCTCCGGCGCCCGTTCCTCCATGCCGGGCATGATGGACACCATCCTCAATATCGGCCTGTGCTCCAAGACCATCCCGGGCATGATCAAGAAAACCGGCAACCCGCGTTTCGTCTATGACGCCTACCGCCGCCTGATCATGATGTACTCCGACGTGGTGATGGAAAAGGCCGAGGGCATCGAGCCCGCCGACGGCCAGGGTATCCGCCAGCAGTTGGACCGCATGATGGAAGAAGTCAAGAAGCAGAGCGGTTACAAGAGCGACACCGAACTCACCGCCGACCAGCTCAAGGATCTGGCCGAGGCTTTCAAGGTACGCATCAAGGAAGTCCTGGGCGTTGAATTCCCGGACGATGCCAAGGCCCAGCTTTGGGGCTCCATCGGCGGCGTGTTCAAGTCCTGGAACGGCAAGCGCGCCATCCGTTACCGCCAGATCGAGCACATTCCGGATGACTGGGGCA
>JAFSMS010000051.1 GCA_017447815.1 Bacteroidales bacterium
CACACCGTGGTAGGAGCTGAATATATCGAGAGCGCCGAAGCCTTCGTGACCAATCAGTCCCGGAGCAGTTTCTTCGGCAAGGGCGAAATATCGCAGGCCCCGGTCACCATCTGGTTCCCAGTGGGCGTGGACCGCGACAAAGGGTGCCTGTACACGGTGTTCAACACCTTCGGCAAGCTTCCGGGTGCCAGCGAGAGCTATCTGCACATCCTGGTGCGCGACACCGGCGGCAACGAGTACACCTTCTCGGTGGACATCACCGACCAGTTCGAGAATCCGGACAACCACATCCTGATCGAAGAACCGATGATTGTTCCGGAGCCGGAAAGCTCTGCTGGCGGCATCGCTCCCACGGTGGATCCCTGGAAAGATGAAATCATTGATGTGCCAATAGGATAATGAACTTAGCATCATTATAGAAAACAATTTACTAACTCAATTTTAATTTCTTAACGTTATGAAAAAAGTTTTAATCATTTCTGCAGCCGCGGTCCTCGCCCTCGTGAGCTGCGCCAAGGTCCAGGATGTTTACACTCCTGAGGCCCAGGAGATTGCCTTCCAGGCGGTGACCACCCCGAACACCAAAGCAGCCGTGGATGGCGCTATTTTTACATCAGACAACATGAAGGTTACGGCTTATGACGCTACAGCAGGAGCGGTCTATTTTGATGCAACGAGTTTTACCAAACCTTCGTCTACTTGGACTGGTGGAAAGTATTGGCCTTTAACCCCTGCAACCATCAACTTCCTGGCCATTGCCAACGCCAACGCTGACAATGCTACGGATGTAACTTGGGGCTCGAATAAGGCCGATCAGGTGACCATCGTTATGAACGACAACTCTACCGCACAGCGCGATCTTATGTTTGCTTGCGGAACAGGTACCGTAACACAAACTAGCGGGCAGGCATTGTCATTCCCGACTAACGTCCCCATGACCTTTTATCATGCACAATCTTGGATTAAGTTCTATGTGACTGCAGGAAACGCTGCAACTGCGGGTGGACTTACCATTAACAGTATTACACTCAATGATGTTTCTTGCGATGGAACATTTACCGTCACTCATGCAAACTGGAACAAAACTAAAGTTCAGCGTGATGCTGCCGCTCCTGCTGGATCACTTGATGGTTCAGTGTCTGGTGTATGGTCTGCTTTTTCTACTAACGTGGACAATATCGAAGTTGTAAAGAATGCTGGTTGGACCTTCAAAGTGGCAGGTGACGATGCTGAAGATTATTTTTATGGAAGTCTAATGGTTGTTCCGAATCAGGGTATAGCGAGCTTTACCATAAACTACACACTTGGCGGTAACACTTATAATTACACTTATACTCCTACTTCTTCAGCCCTTGCACAGGCTACCAAATATACTTACAACATCACAATTACGCTTCAGGAAATTGTTATTGCTCCTACCGTAAATGACTGGACGGAAGGTGGCCCTACCAATATCACTATTCCCACAGTATAATCAGCAACACATTCTTTATCCGGCCGGGCCTGACCGCCCGACCGGGTACCAAAACCACCCGTTCTTTGACATACTGACACAGAGAATAATCGCAAAAGAGCCCTTGCGTTATCGGCCATAATTCCTTATCTTTGTTTCCAACGATACTTTAATGTGTTGAAGGATATGGAGAGTCTAGAAGATATCGCAAGCGAATTGGCCAAACTGCAGGAGTTGGAAGGCTCTGAGTTCATTGTACAATTAAAACGTATAACGAACCACAACGGCTTTCATCAAATTGAGACCGACCCAAACATTTTCACGATGGGTGGGGAGCAAGATGATGATTACGAGAATCTGCTGGCGGCCGCCCGTAAAGCTGTGGAGCTGGGCTATACGGTATACATCCTCCCCAATCCCAGAGGCATCCGTACCGCCGACTTCATCTTCGTCCGAAGGGGCGTGTACAAAATGTATGATTTGAAGACCATTCAGGGGAAAGGATCTGCTGGGACGCAGTTGAAGGATTCAATAGGACAATGCAACCGCATCCTACTTAATATTCAATCAAACTACAGTGGCCGTCTCCTGGCCTCCGATATAAAGAGTTATTTTGAGGCCAATCAAAAAGCTCTCGAAGTTTTGGTGTTCAAAGGGAAAAAGATAATCCCGGTCACGAAGAGACTTGCAATGAACCCTTTGTTCAACAGGCTGTTTCGGCAGTTATATGAAAAATAACCGCCCTTACGGACGGTTATAAAAGATGGAGCAGGGTCGATAAAGGCTTACTCCCCGCACTCAGCGGCGTAGTCAATCATCGATTGACAAAGCAAAGGTAAGCATTATTTCCGAAATCACAAACAATTCTCTGTGTCAGTATGATGCCTTGAACGGGGCATAAAGACACAGAGATGAAACGAAGCTCGATACAGATAGTGTTCCTGCTACCGGCCGCACTGCTGGCGCTTTCGGCATGCCAGAAAGTGCTGGAGACGGTGCAGGAGGGGGACGGCACGGAGATTTGCCTGAGTGTCAGCACAGAAGCTTCCCCTGATACCAAGACAGCCATAGTCAATAGCGATGCCGACATTCAGGATGACGACATTATCATTTACGCCTATTTCCATTCCACAAATACAATATATCTTGGAGATGGAACAGTAAGGCTCAAGTACGACGGTGTCAACAGTCTCTGGTACTTTGATGACGGTTCCGGGAATCCTCTTCACTATTATTGGCCGATAGTCGGATCCTACTATACGGCACCTGATCCTGATGTTCCCGCCACCCTTGACTTTATTGGCTATTGGCCCGCAACTATGCCGGGCTATATCACTTATTTCGGTAAATCCGGAAGCGGTGTTCAGATTACCTGTTCCAATCTTCCCGGTACTGTGAGTCCCCAGGAGTTCCTGTATGTCTGTATGCCGAATAAGTCCAGTACCGACCAGACAGGTGCAGCCGGAGGAAAACTTCCGCTGGTGCTCAATCATCCATTTGCAAAAGTCAATTTCCAAGTAGTCCGGTCCCGTATAGGGCTCACGCTTTCCAGCGTAGTAGTGAGCGGATTCAAAAATTCGGGTTCTTTTTTGTCCACCGCAAATCCGCAATGGAGTTCTTTGAGTGGGAGCCAGAGTTTTAGCATGACTTCCATCAGTCATACATATACGGGCGGATACTCTTTCCCGGAAGCTATCGGCGGCCCTTTCCTTGCCATCCCTCAGTCTGGTACACTGACCTTCACCATCAATGCATCTTGGCCGGGATGGAGTCCTGCTTCACTGGAAATAGTCAAAAATGTAGATTTTACCTGGGAACCCGGAAGGTCATACACCTATTCGTTAGATTTGGATACCATCAACTTTAATGTAACCGTAGAGAGTTGGGGAACAAATACGGACTATCCTCTGAATTATTGAGAATGTGCCGATGAAAAAGTCATTTTTACTTATACTAGCCCTTGGGTTCCTTTTCTGTTCCTGCTCAGAGCAATCGCTTGAGAGGGACGACATGGGTAAATATATTTTCTTCAACGTTGCTGATAACTCTGAAGGACTTGTGACGGTAAAGGCCGACAGCCAGAGCAGCGAGATGGAGGCAGATTCCTATACAGACAAACCGTTCATCCTTTCGTTTTCTGAGATGGCGGGATGGGAGGCAGATAACCCCGATACCCGCGGGTCGCTGGTAACATCGGCCGCAGACCTGAGTTTCGGCGTATCGGAATACAACAACAGCGATGCCGCGGTTTCTGCCCTGCAGAATGTGTCCCCCACTTACAGCGCATCCACCACACCCTGTTACACCACCAGTGTTCCCTGGGAATCGGCCGCCTATGCCGCAACGCCGCAAAGCTATAAGTTTTATGCTTATTATCCTCATATAGCTACGGCGGGGTCAAAGCAAACAAATGGTCTGACATTAAATAGTGGGCATAGAACACTGTCATACGACGCTACGGGCATTTCTGTTGCCAATCAGCCTGACCTGATGACCGCTTATGCGGAATCATCTTACTCAAGAAGCGGTGTAAGTCTGGGTTTTAAGCATCGGCTTTGTGGTGTTCGGATAAAAATAGGCTCTACTTGGAGATCAGGTTGGCGTATCAACGCCATTCGCTTTGGGAATATCTCGTATGCTGGAACTGTAGATATCAATGGCTCCTGGAGTAGCTTAACAACAGGTGCTTATACTGTAACAGGTTTTACTGAAGCTGGTGATCCGGGAGAAGATGCGGCAGCTTATTTGATGATGATTCCTCAGGATGTCAGCTCTTCAATAATTACAATAGGCGTCACGAACGGTGTTGAGACAGGCTCTTTCAGAGCTGATCTTTCAGGAACATGGAAAGAAGGGGAAACGGTTACTTATACGCTTACATGGGGTGATGACGATGTGATACTGTCAGCTTTGTATATGCGGTGGACTCCAACAGATGGCAGTGCGGCTGTTGACGGACCTGTCACACAATATGAATATGGGCAGAGCTTTGGCGTATTCGCAGTAGATAACGCCACTAAAAAAGTCGTTTATGTAAACCAGCTTATGACGGCTGAGACAACGGGCGTATCACCTAATCTTTCGGGATCAAATAATGTAAAAAGAACCTATACTTTTTATGTTTATTATCCTTATCAATCGGTGAACCCGACTTCGTATACTGTAGATCAAACCTTAAGTGATCCTCTTCCTTCAGCCTTTGATTTTTTCAATTCAAATTCCTTTATTACCAATTGGTCTGTGCAAACAGACCAGAGCACATACGGGCAGGTAGTAAGATCGGATCTGCAAATTGGGAAAGTTAATGGCGCCGAAGCCCCGGACAGGCCTGTGAGGGCAGAGATGAATCATGTGATGGGATTGGCAAAAGTCGCGCTGAAGACCACATCGGAAAGTTCAATCGTTAGAACTTATACATCAAAGGCAGCCCCTCATGATACATACACTGAAGAAAGTGGGGCTGAATATCAAAAAACTGCAACATCTGCGTTGGATGCAACTTCTCCAGAGAATGCTTTGCATGCGAGCGGAAATCTGTGGCGTGTCGTAAAAGCCACGGGTGTAGATTCTAGTGATGGGACTATAACTTTAAAGTCCGAACAGACAGATCAGGATAAGTGGAATGAGGGTGATATCTCTTTCTCAGGTATTGGTTACGGGAAAATCAAAAGTGAAGATGCTACCAGTCAACGCCATTTTGCCTGGGCGGCGGAATTCTACTACAATGGAACCGGATCTGATGATATAGGTTATAGTGATGGCGCTTATTATGTGCTTGAGGCTCCTTATACAGGTAATTATAAGTTGGAAGTGTATGGGGCTCAGGGTGGTGATGGACGCCAATGGAATACACATATTCATGTAAATAATTCCGGTGGTAAAGGAGGCTATTCTTATGGTGTGGCCAGTTTAAATGCTGGAGATAGACTATATGTTTGTGTCGGGGGACGCGGAAGATGGGCAAAAAGTGTTTCTGCTGAACGTGCCCCTGGCGGGTTCAATGGTGGTGGTACCGGTGGTACGGAAACGGAAAACTTTCCTGAGAATGCTGCTGCTGGAGGCGGCGCTACGCATATTGCCACTTCACTTCGGGGAACTGGCGTGTTGTCAGATTATTCTTCATATCAAGATGATGTATTGATTGTTGCCGGTGGTGGCGGAGGTGCTTCAGGATGTTTCCAGACGAACTGGGCCCAGTATATAGCCTGGCATCCATACGATAATCTGACAGGTAACCCGACATACGCCGATATTCAAAATGCACATATAGAGAATTATTTCTATCAGTTTACGGCCCAAGAATTAATGACAACTTATTATCAGTATGATTATCGGAATAATTATGTGGGAGAGAGTCCTTATGCTGCAACTTGGGGAGCACTACTTCCTGCCCAGCAAAAGATCATCATAGATGAAACTATATATGCATGTTTTGGCGGACAAGGCGGTGGTGGAAACAACCCCGGAACTGCTACTTTCTGGCCTGATAGAGAAAATGGTGAAAAGGCTGGGAAGAGGGCCGTGGGAGGACCCACATCCTCAGATGGAACCGCATTCTTTGGAAGAGGTATGGATGGTTATGAACCGCCAAATCATTCTGGCAATATAGGCGGCACCGGTGGTGGCGGTGGCGGCTGGTATGGCGGCTATTACAAGGGAACGATTTCAAACCCTGTGCCGGCAGCCGGCGCCGGTGGTTCTGGATATATCAAGAGTACTTTGGGAGATAGAGGAGGCACTACTGGAGAACGTGAAGGTCAGGGCTTTGCCCGAATCACCTACATTCCCTAGTAAAGCCCCCCCAACCGCCTCGGCCCCGCCGCCCCCGGCCGGGCCATCTACGGCCCATCTACAAGCCTTGAGGCAGGTCTAGGCGGCTCCAGGCGTCAATCGTCCTGGTCATCTGGCTGTACTTGGTGATGCCTGTCAGCACGACCCCGCTATTTTCGACCGGCGGCTTCCCGTATTTGACATGAATTCCGATATCGACATGGATTATGAGGTGTTTTCGTAAAAATAAATTGCCCGTATTTGTTCCGGTACAGCCGGACCGGCCGACGTTTGTGGTGACCAAGAGCGGCATTGTGGCGCGCTTCGTCTCTTTTGTGGTGGTGATGCGAAAGCCCTCTCCCCGTTCTTGGCTGGTAACGGAGGAAGGGGAGGCACTTAGCCTGGGGCCGGAATGCGAGACATTCGTTTCACCGCTGTCCCGGGAACACTATAACCATCTTATATCGCTCGGGAACTCCCACTGGGGGAACTTCACCCGCTTGTATTTTGAGCAACGCTGCGAGCAGCTTGGAGTAGTGGTGGAAAGTGACAGTAACCTGAATGTCACAGACGCTGCAGAAAATAAGTGACGAGCGCCTGAACCAATACATGGGTGCGCGCTATGGACAGCCTCCCGAGACGGAACAGAAGTATCGGGAGGCCGTCCAAGCCTGCATGTCCATCCTGAACCTTTCCCTCACTGTGGCGGACATTGCCAGGATGTACCACCTGGACCCGCAGTGTCTGAGAGGTCAGCTCAAACGCCATTATCCGGATGTCATCCCCAGGCGGAATGAATTGCGTGCAAAACTTGGTTATGTGGTTTTTGAACAGAGCCGCTTGCATCGGTCTTCCATGGAAAAATACGTCCCGGCCGTAAAGATGCTCAAGGAGACTGACCTGACTGTAAAAGAAGTAGCCGAACGTTGTGGCGTTACTTATTTGGGCCTCCGGCAGCATTTGATTTATTATCACAAAGAAGTGGCAGAGTTGAGACTCGGGAAACGGATGCAGGCACTTTCCGGACCGGTTCCAGTGGGAGAGAAAGATTGCAACAACCGCCCGGTCGGGCCGTCCGCCACGATGCAGGCCCGATTCGCTCCGGCCATCAAGATGGCCCGGGAAACGGACCTGCCTTTGACGGAGATTGCACTGCGCTGTGGCGTGGAGCCCCGGGGGTTGCAAGGCTATGTCCAGAAATGGCACAGGGATCTGATGGAGGAGCGGCAGCGAAAACGTGAGGAAGCGCTTTTGCAACGGAAAAAGGCAGTTCGGCCCAAGGTGTCCAGGGCTGAGATAGTCCGGGTACAATACACGCCGGCGGTGGATATGATTCGCGGTGGAATGAGTCTTTCCGAGGCGGCTTCCGCAGTCGGCACATCGCCAGACAATTTGCGGTCATGGCTGAAATCACATTATCCGGAAGTCCTTGACATATCGCGGAACGGCATGACCAAGACGCCAGAGGGGGTAACGATGAAACGCGCCACGTATGAGCGGTATGTGGTCATCGCGCAATATATGGCGGAGCATCCGGGCGAAGGGTCCGTAGATGTCGCCAAACGCTTCGGCGTACAGGTGTCATCGATGAATAAAGTGCTTGCCCGGTGTTTTAGTGATGTATGGGGAAAGCATCTGGAAGCCTGTTCGAGAGAGCGCGAACATCGTCAGGCAGAGTACCGGGAAGCCTTGCGGCAGGCCATGGCGGAATATGATGCAGGCGGGGTAACGATGGCGGAGCTCGCCCGGCGTTGCGGCGTTACCGTCAAAACATTCAAATGGTGGAGAAAAAGGTTGAAGGACGAATCCCCTTCAAAGCAATAATCCGACCGATGGCCCAGCAGGAAAGAATCTTCCCGGGACCTTACCAAGTAAAACGGCCGCGACCATAAATTATGGTGCAGTAAAGTTTTTTTTGTAAATTTGTACGATTGTAACGAATCGTGACAAGGGCTTTTGGACCCTTTTGGGGCTTAGAAGCGACATTGATTTTGTTACTCATTTGTTACTCCGAGGAGCAAAGAAACGACATAAACCACTAATAATTAGAAATTTACAAGTATTTAATACGATGGGCGCATTTCACGCATATGATATCCGCGGTGTCTGGGGTGAAGACTGGAACCTCGATATCGCATACAAGGTAGGCTATTTCGTCCCTCAACTCCTGAAGGCCGACAAGGTCTTGGTGGGCCGGGACTGCCGCATCTCTTCCGACGAAATTCACGACGCCGTCATCCGGGGCATCAACGATGCCGGGGCCGACGTCTATGACATCGGCCTGAGTTCTACGCCGATGGTCTATTTCGGCACGGCCAATTATGGCTTTGACGCTTCCATCCAGATTACGGCCAGCCACAATCCGGCGCAGTACAACGGAATGAAGGTGTCCACCACCGACGCGCAGGCCGTCGGCTTCGACGCCGGCCTGGGGCAGATCAAGGCCTGGATCGACGAAGGAAAAGCCACCCCCGTCGCCGCCCGCCGCGGAAATGTGTACCAAAAAGAGATCTTGGCCGATTACCTAGCCTACATGCGCAAGTTCGTGAAGGACTACAGCGGTCTCACCATCGCCATGGACCTGTCCAACGGCATGGCCAACCTCTTTGCCAAGGATATTTTCGGGACCGGCGGCAACATCCACTATCTGTTCGACACCCTGGACGGCCGTTTCCCCAATCATGAGCCCAACCCGCTCATCGAAAAGAACTGCCTCCCGCTGGAAGAGAAAGTGCGTCAGGTGAAGGCCGATGCCGGTGTCATCTACGACGGGGACGCCGACCGCGTGATGTTCGTGGATGAGAGGGGAACGTTCATCTCGCCCGACCTCATGATCGCCCTCATGGGCAATTATTTCGTGAAGGAACGCGGCCTGCGGGGCCTTGTCCTGCAGGACATCCGCTCTTCCAAGGCCGTAGGGGAGTATCTTGCTCCGATGGGCTGTGAGATGCGCACCTGGAAGGTGGGCCGTGCCTTTGCCGCCAAGAAACTTCGTGAGATTGACGGCGTTTGGGGCGGGGAACTGGCCGGCCACTATTATTTCCGGGACTTTTTCTATAGCGACAGCGGCCTGCTCGCTTCCGTGATTCTCCTGAACATCGTTGCCGACCTCAAAAAGGAAGGCAAGACCCTCAGCCAGGCCATTGCCCGGATTGTGCGTTACCGGAATTCCGGTGAGATCAATTACCGGATAGAAGACAAGAAGGGCGCCATGGATGCCGTGAAAGACTATTTCATGGGCCGGGAAAAGGCTACGGCCTTCATGGATTTCGACGGCTACCGCGTCGAATTCCCCGACTGGTGGTTCAACATCCGTCCTTCCAACACGGAACCTTATCTGCGCTTCATCTGCGAAGCCACTTCCGAAAAACTCCTCCAAGAAAAAATCTCCGAGACCGATTCCATCCTGGTGAACCGCTTCGGAGGCAAACGATCCTGAATGAAAAGAAGTCTGCTCATATCCCTGTCACTCTGCCTGTTCCTCCCGCTTGCGGCCCAGGAAACAGAAGATAATACGGCCGATTCCCTCCGTCATGTGTTCGGGCGTCAGCAAGTGAATCCCATGACGCTCAGAAGTTCGGACTATGCGGACACCCTGGATACCGGCAATCCTTCCGTGAAAGTGGTCCTCTACGACAACGGCACCTACCGTTTCGTGAAAGATCCGTCCGCCGTTCCGGACACCACGGTCTTTACGGAGTACTGGGATACGAATACGGTAAACCCCTATCAGAATGCCTCGGAAGCCCTTCCGGACCGTTTTTCCATCTGGATTGTGGATTCGCTGGATTCCTACTGCTGCCCCAACAAGGTGGCGCCGCGCTCCAAGTTCGGTTACCGGCACGGCCGCAGGCATCAGGGCATCGACCTTCCTTATCCCAAGGGTACGCCGGTTCCGGCCGCCTTTGACGGGAAAGTCCGTATTTCCGACTATATCGGCGGGTATGGCAATCTGGTGGTCATCCGTCATGCCAACGGGCTGGAAACGTTCTACGCCCATCTGTCAGAGCGCAAAGTGGATTCGGGCGAATGGGTGAGCGCGGGCGACATCATCGGCCTGGGCGGCTCCACGGGCCGTTCCACGGGGCCGCATCTGCATTTTGAGACCCGCTACAAGGGCGCCGCTTTCGACCCTGCCTGGATCATCGATTTCGAGACGGGAACCCTGCGTCACCGCCTTCTGAAGGTGCGCAGTTGGTATTTCAACCCCAACCAGCGCTATGTGCAGAATGTGGATGACGAGGATGAGATTTTCCGCACCGACGAAGAAGACCGCATTGCGGCCGAGGAGCAGGCCAAGAAGGACGCCGAGGCCCGTGCCAAGGCGGAGGCGGCAGCCCAGAAATACCATACCATCCGCAGCGGAGACACCCTTTCGGGTATCGCCAAGCGGTACCACACCTCGGTGAGGCGCCTGTGCCAACTCAACGGCATCAGTGAAAAAACCATTCTCCGGGTGGGAAAACGGCTTCGTGTGAACTGATTTCTATTTCAGACGGCTGTTGTAGTGCGGATGCACTTTCCCTTTGATGATATTCTGCAGTTTGCCGGATATCATCTTTTTTCGAATGGGGGCGGCATGGTCCGTAAAGAGGTCTCCGTCCAGGTGGGACATCTCGTGCTGGATCATTCGGCAGGCGAAATTGTCAAACTCTTCGGTCACTTGCTGAAGGTCTTCGTTGTAGTAGCGGACGGTCATCTTCTTGGGTCGGACGACGTCGCAGTAGATGCCGGGGATGCTCAGGCAGCCTTCCGAATAGGTGGTTTTCTCTTCGCTTTCGGAGATGATTTCCGGATTGATGAGGGTACGGCGGAAGCCCTTCAGGTATTCGTAGTTGTCTGACACGACATCTCCGTCCACAATCACGATGCGGGTGCTCACCCCGATCTGCGGGGCGGCCAGGCCGCAGCCGTCCGCCACCACGAGGGTGTCTTTGAGGTCCTGCACCAGGGCGGCGATGCCTTCTTTGTCTGTGAGGTCTGCCGGAGCGGCAGTCTTGCGCAGCACTTCTGCGCCGTAAAGGTAAATCGGTCTTATCATTTCTTTTTCCTTGTCTTGTTGCGGGACAGGCTTTCCGGTACGGCCGAGGGGTCGAAAGCCGGGCTGCCGCCGCGGGTGCGGTCCAGGTAACTCTGCAGGATGATGGCGGCGGAGATTTTGTCCACCGAGGTTTTGTCTTTCCGCCGGGAGGCCTTCATGCCCCCGTCAATCATCACCTGATGTGCCAGGACCGAGGTAAAACGCTCGTCTTCCAGCGTGACGGGAACTTCCGGAAATGCTTTGGCGAGGCTTTTCAGGAAGACGTCCACATCGGCCTGGGCCTCGGACGGCCTGCCGTCCATATTCACCGGATAGCCCACTACAAAGCGAAGGATTCTCTCCGAGTTGGCGTATTTTTTGAGATAATCTATTAACTTTGTAGAATCGATTGTATCCAGGGCAGAGGCAAAGATTCCCAAAGGATCACTGACCGCGAGGCCGGTTCTCCTGCGTCCGAAATCGATGCCGATGATTCTGTCCATACAGAGCGCAAATATACGAATATTTTATGGATAAACCCGATAAGAAAACCCGCAACTTCCGTCTCACGCTGGTGGATGCCACTTCGCATGAGCGTCTGTGGAGCGTGCGTTTTTCCAGGACCTATCTCCTGGTGGGCGGGATTTCGGCCGTGGTGGTCGTGCTGCTGGTCATTTTCTCCCTCATCGCCTTTACGCCCATCCGAACCTTCATTCCCGGCTATCCGGATGCCAATTCCCGCCGGCAGGCCGTGCAGAATGTCCTCCGGATCGACTCGCTGGAAACCCGTATCCTGCAATGGGAACTCTATACGGAGAATCTCCGCCGCGTGGTGGCCGGAGAGGCCCCCATCCGCCTGGACACCCTGATCATCGGCAGCCAGGGCTCCCGGGCCGTTTCCGACGCCCACTATCTGGCCATCCGGGATTCCCTGCTGCGCCAGGACGTAACCGAGGAGGAGCAGTTCGGCGTGTCGGCCGGCTCGCGCCGGAGCAACCTTCCCATCGAGGCGCTTTCGTTCTACACCCCGGTCAAGGGGGTCGTGTCCAAGGGCTACGAGCGGGTGCAGCATCCCTGGGTGGATGTCACGGCGCCGGTGGGGAGCACCGTCATGGCCGTCCTGGACGGAACGGTGGTGTACACCAGTTGGGAACAGGAGTCGGGCTATACCCTGATCCTGCAGCATGGAAGCGACCTTCTCTCCGTCTATAAGAACAATCAGAAGGTCTTGCACAGGAGCGGGGATGTGGTCAAGGCCGGTACGCCGGTGGGCATGCTGGCCCCTTCCTCTTCGCTCACGAAAGGCGATCACCTGCATTTCGAACTCTGGTACAAGGGTGCCTCCGTGGACCCGTCGCTATACATTAAATTCTAGCAGCATGAAGCAGAAAACCATCGCCATCCTGGGCTCGACAGGCTCTATCGGCACGCAGACACTGGACGTTGTCAGTCAATTCCCGGAGCGTTTTTCCGTGTTCATGCTGTCGGCCAACAACAGTGCCGACCTTCTGATCGAACAGGCCCGGAGGTTCCATGTGCCCCATGTCGTCATTTGCAATCCCCAGAAATATGCCCGGGTAAAGGAGGCGCTTCCGGGTGTCCAGGTCCATCTGGGCATCGATGCCGCCTGCGATCTGGTGCAGGCTCCGGAGGTGGATGTCGTGGTGGCCGCCATGGTAGGGTTCAGCGGACTCAAACCCACGCTCTCCGCCATCCGGGCCGCCAAGACCCTGGCCCTGGCCAACAAGGAAACCCTCGTGGCGGCCGGTCCGCTGGTGATGGGGGAGGTGGAGCGCTGCGGCGCCCGGATCTATCCGGTGGATTCCGAACATTCGGCCATCTTCCAATGCCTGGAAGGGGCGGGGGATAACCCTCTTCACCTGATTCACCTGACGGCGTCCGGCGGCCCGTTCCGCACCTGGTCCAGGGAACAGATTGCCCTTGCCACCAAGGCGGAGGCGCTGAAGCACCCCAACTGGGACATGGGCGCCAAGATTACCATCGATTCCGCCACCATGATGAACAAGGGCTTCGAGGTCATCGAGGCCAAATGGCTCTTCCATGTTCCGGCGGAAAAGATTCATGTGGTGGTGCATCCGGAATCCATTATCCATTCCATGGTGGAGTTTGCCGACGGGGCTGTCATCGCCCAACTCGGCTGTCCGGACATGCGGCTTCCCATTTCACTGGCCATGGCCTATCCGGAAAGGCTTCCGCTTTCCGGGAAGCGCTTGGATTTCAGCACTTTGAAGAATCTCACTTTCTTTGAGCCCGACCGCGCAAAGTTCCCTTGCCTCCAACTGGCCTTCGATGCCATCGGCCGGGGCGGCAACATTCCCTGCGCCATGAATGCGGCCAATGAGGCCGCCGTGGCAGCATTTTTGGCCGGTAGAATCGCCTTCTACGATATTCCCCGTACCATCATGCGTGTAATGGATGGTGTGAATTTTGTAGCAGACCCTTCGCTCGATGATATTTTCGCCACCCACAACCAGGCTTATCATCTGGCAGAACAATCCTTTCCGACCGTATGACAGTCCTACTGAAAGTATTGCAGGTTATCCTGGCACTTTCCGTCCTCATCATCATCCATGAGGCCGGGCATTTCATGTGGGCGCGCATTTTCCGCATCCGGGTGGATAAGTTCTTCCTTTTCTTTGACCTCGGCGGTGTGAAACTTTTCTCCACCCGCATGGAATGGTTCCGCAAACTGGTCCCTTCCTCGGCCCGGTGGGAAACGGAATACGGGATTGGCTGGCTGCCCCTCGGCGGTTATTGCAAAATTGCCGGAATGATTGACGAATCCATGGATACGGAGTCCCTGAAAAATGATCCGCAGCCCTGGGAATTCCGCAGCAAGCCGGCCTGGCAGCGCCTGTTTGTGATGAGCGGCGGCGTGCTCAACAATTTCCTGCTGGCCATCGGGCTCTTTATCGCCATCCTGGCCATCTGGGGGGACAACTACATGCCCAACGAGACCCCGGTCTATGTCAATGAACTGGGAGAAGAACTGGGGTTCCGCACCGGAGACCGTATCCTCTTTTACGACGGTTACGCCCCCAAGGATTTTCTCAGCCTCCAGGCCGACCTGGCCCGCCGTCAGGTGGAAAAGGCCACTGTGCTCCGCGGTACGGATACGCTGGATATCTATATCGACCAGTCCCTGATGGGGGATATCCTGAATACGCCGGGAATGTTCGATGTCGCCCTGCCTTTCGTAGTGGACAGCATTATGGCCCAGTCGCCCAACCGCCTGTCCGGCCTGCAGAAAGGAGACCGCATCGTGGGCGTCTTCGGCTTGCCCACCCCTTACCTGCAGGATGCGCAGAAAGTGCTGCGCGCCCATCCGGGGGAATCCCTTCCGGTGGAAGTCCAGCGGGAAGCGGACACCCTGACCCTGACCCTGCAGGTGGACACCCTGGGCATGCTGGGGATTTTCTTCCGCAATCCCTCCCTGCGGCACCGGGATTATTCTTTGTGGGAGTCGGTCCCGGCGGGCTGTTCCATGGCCTGGCACTCTGTCACCGGCTATTTGCAGGACCTTCGGCTTGTGGCCACGCCTTCTACCGGGGCCTACAAGTCGGTGGGCAGTTTTGTCGCCATCGGCCAGGTGTTTCCTTCTGCGTGGAACTGGCACCAGTTCCTGTATATCCTGGCGCTCCTGTCCATCATGCTGGGGGTGATGAACCTCCTCCCCATTCCGGCGTTGGACGGCGGGCACATCGTCTTCTGCCTGTATGAAATGCTGACGGGACGCAAACCCAGCGACCGTTTCCTCACCGTCGCCCAGGTCATCGGCATGTTCCTCTTGCTGCTGCTGATGTTCCTGGCCTTTGGAAATGATATATCACGACTAATCCATTGAGAATTATGAAATTCTGTAGATTGATGGCCCTCGCGGCCTGTCTGATGGCCCTCCTTGCCTGCAACGGAGGCAACAAGAAAGCCTTGCTTCCCAACGTGAGCGGGAAGGCCGGGGAAGTCCTGGTCGCGATCGAGCGGGAACAGTGGGAAGGAAATCTGGGTGTCGCCATCCGCGAGGCCCTGGCTTCCGACACCCCTTATCTGGCCCAGCGGGAGCCGCTTTTCGCTCTTTCCAACGTTCCTCCGGGAAGTTTCAGCAATATGTTTAAAATGCACCGTAACCTGCTGCTGGTCAATATCAATCCGCAGAATGCAAGTAACGGGGTATCGTATAAGAACAATGTCTGGGCGCAGCCCCAGGCCGTTGTCCAGGTAAATGCCGCCGACCAGGAACAGGCCCTGGAGCTGTTCCAGGAAGCGGCCCCTGTCATCGCCGAGTTCTTCGAGCAGTCGGAGCGGGACCGCAACATCGCCAATGCCAAGCTTTACGAGGAGCGTGCCCTGCGCGATCCGGTCCTGAAAGTGACCGGCGGCATCATGCATTTCCCTTCCGGCTACCGCTGCCGGAAGTTTACCGACGATTTCGTGTGGATTGCCGACGAAAAGCAGTACGTCCAGCAGTACGTGATGGCCTACCGCTACCCGGCCGGCCGTCAGGATGTCTTCACGCAGGAAAACATCATCGGCCAGCGGAACCGGGTGATGCAGGCCAATGTGCCCGGAATGTTCGAGGGGTCGTACATGACCACTTCGACCGCCCAGGAGCCCACCCTGCGCTCGCTTCGCTACCACGGCCGTGATTTCATGGAAACCCGCGGTTTCTGGGAAGTCCACGGCGATTTCATGGGCGGTCCTTTCGTGTCCCACTCCTTCTACAGCAAGGATGGAAAGGACATCATCGTACTGGAAGCATTCGTGTTCGCCCCCCGTTATGACAAGCGCCAGTATCTCAGACAAGTTGAATCCCTCCTGTATTCGTTCGAATGGGAGGATGAATCCAAATAAGAAGTTGTGAAGAAATTACTGTTCTTTCTGCTGCCCCTGGCCGCATTGACCCTCTCCTGCAAGGAAGTCCCCCCCGAGCCCGTACAGCCTGTCGAGCAACCGGAAAAACCGGTACCTGTGGAAGAAGTCAAACTTCAGATCGTAGTGGCCGACGAGGCCTTCCGGTCCCTGAAGGCCGGCGAAAGCCTGCAGGTGGGTTATGAAGTGAAAACGCCTCAGGGTGTGACCTATACACTTATGTCGTTTCAGCCGGAAGGGTGGGATGTCGTCTTGAGTACGCCCAGCGGAAACAAGGGTACGCTGACCGTATCGCTCCCTGCCGGCGCCGGTACCGGCCGAATCATGCTGGTGGCCAACGGCAGTGACGGCAGTTGCTTTGTGAAAGTGCTCGGCGTGGGCGTCGGTTCCACCGGTACGGTGCAGGCCTACGAGGCCGTGGATGCCTCCGGCGGTTCCCTGGAACTGCCCTCCGGATCCGGAGCCGTCCGGATTACCGCTTCGGGCGGCGATTGGATCAATGTGAACGGCCTCCGGCTGGTGCTGTCCGAAAACACCACCTACGAATCCCGCGAGGCCCTGGTCCGTTTTACGGTTGACAAACAGGACTGCGAACTCACCGTGGTCCAGGCCCAGAAGGATGCCATCGTCCTCACGGCCGATGCACTGGAGGCCCTTCCCGAAGGCGAAATCCTGCAGTTCGTGGTCCGCGCCAACGTGGAAGTGGAAGCCCGCTGCGATGCCGACTGGCTCTCGCTTGCCGCCGCCACCAAGGGGATGGAGGACAAGCCCTTCAACATCACGGTGTCGCCCAATGAAACCGAGGAAACCCGCTCGGCGGTGATTTCCTTCACTTCCGGAGACCTCCTCCAGGAGGTTACCCTTACCCAGGCTCCTCTCCCTCCGCTCGTAAGCGGAGACTTTCTGCTGCTGACAGACGCCTCCATCCTGGAGCCGGGAGACCAACTCCTTGTCGTGAACCCGAAAGGAACTATGGCGATGGGCGCCCAGAACGGCACCTACCGCACCCCCGTCTCCATAACCCCGGAATATGATATCATCCGCAACCCCGGAAGGGGAGTGGCGGTGATTACGCTGGGCGGAACACCCGGCGCCTGGGAGTTCGGCGTGACGGACGGTTATCTCTCGGCCCAGTCCGAGGCCAAGAGCCAACTGCTCACGGTGGAAACGCTGTCAGATTATGCCCGGTGGACCATCGAAGTGGCCGATGACGGAACCGCCGTCGTCAAGTCGCTCGAGGGAAGCAGGAACCGGCTGTGCTACAATATGCGGGATATGCGCTTCTGCTGCTATCTGTCATCCAGTTCAAACATTGTGGATGTGGTCCTGTATCACAAACCGGCGGTCGGCAAGTCCATCACCGACAACGAAGACCCCGGCATCTATCTGGGCGGCCGGAACAAGCGCATTTATGAGCGCGGAACAGACCAGCAGGTGCGTTCCTGGACCGGGGACCGGTTGAGTTATGTCCTGGTGAACCCGGATTCGCGGGAGCAGTTGGCGGTGGAAGGCTACGGGGAAGGTTTTTCTCAGGGTGAGTCCGTGAAAATCCGTGTCCTGTGGAAGAGCGGATGGGATGTCCTGCTGGACAAGGAATACGTATTCGTCCTGCAGAAAGAGGAAAACGGCAAGGTCTGGCTCGGCAACGAAGCCGGCCAGGGCGTAATCATCAAAAAGTAGTGAAGTCATGAAAAAGATACTGTTGCTTGTAACGCTTGTGGCCCTTTCCCTTTCAGCGGCGGCCAAACCCGCCCGGCCGGGGTTCTACTCCTATGTCCAGCCCGACGGAAGCACGATCCGCATCCAGAAGCATGGTGACGAATGGGGACACTGGGTCACCGATGACCGGGGCCGGGTGGTCCGGAAGGAGGCCGACGGTTTTTATCGGCCCGTGGCGGGAATGACTTCGACGATGGCTGCGCAAAAGGCCTCCATCCGGCGCAGGGCTGCCCGTCAGTTGCGCGCTTCGGCGCCTTCCAAGGCTCCGATTGCCTATGGGAAGAAGAAGTTCCTGCTGGTGCTGGTAGAATTCAGCGACCTTTCCTTCAAGGTGGAAAATCCGCATGACGCCTTCGACAATCTGATGAATGAGCCGGGTTATTCGGCCAACGGCGCCACCGGAAGCGCCCGTGACTTTTACTACGACAATTCCCACGGCGTTTTCGAGCCCGTTTTCGATGTCTTCGGCCCTGTGAAACTGGAGAAAAAGATGGCCTATTACGGCGGCAATGACGAGGAAGGCCATGATAAGAAACCCGAAGAGGCCGTGCGCGATGCCGTGGCCATGCTGGACGCGGAAGTGGACTTCTCCCAATACGACCTGGACGACGACGGCAACGTGGACCTGGTGTATATGATTTATGCCGGAATGGGCGAGGCCGACGGCGGAGACGATGACTCCATCTGGCCCCATCAGTGGGACCTTCGCTACGGCGGAATCAGCCTGGTGCTCGACGGAAAGCGGGTGGGCCGGTATGCCTGCGGCTCGGAACTGGACGCCTCCGGGGACATTGACGGCATCGGAACGGTCTGCCATGAATTCGGCCATGCCATGGGCCTGCCGGATTTCTACGATACGGATTACGATTCCAACGGACAGTCCCGGACCCTGCTGGGCTATTCCACCATGGATGTGGGCTCCTACAACAACGGCGGGCGTACGCCGCCCTACTTCAACATCGAAGAACGGATCATCCTGGGCTGGCTGAACAACACGGCCATCCGGGAACTCCGCAAGGACGGAGAATACACTCTGGAGCCCCTTGACAACAATGTCGCTTACAAAACCTCCACCGATATGGAGGGAGAATATTTTGTCTATGAATGCCGTACCCAGACGGGTTGGGACCGTTATATCCCCGCCCCCGGCCTCATCGTCTATCATGTGGACAAATCGGAACGCCTGGTGACCATACTGGACGCTAACGGCCGCTCCTCCCAGCATACGGCGGAAAGCCTGTGGTCCGATTGGTCCTACACCAATGCCATCAACGAGAACGGAGAGCACCCCTGCTTCTATGTGGTGGCATCCGGGGCACCCGAGGATGTCACTTTCGGCATGACGTATTACAGCGGTTACGGATATTATTTTGACGGCAAGTACAACAACCTGCTGCCCTTCCCGGGCCAGAACAAGGTGACGGAGTATATCCCCGTCAGTTGGAACGGCGTTTCTTCGAAAGGAAGGTTGTATGGAATCCATTTCGACTCCGAAAAGGTGACCTTCCAACTGGAAGGCCTTTCCACCAGCCTGCTGGACTATCCGGTCATCGCCAATCCGGGCCAGGGCCGATACGAGGCCGGTTCGCAGTTCGACCTTCTGCTGATGACGCCCAAGGAATATGCGGTGCGGGAGGAAAAATGGTTCTTCGACGGCACACCCGTCAATGCGGCTTCCGTGACCCTTTCGGCCGGAACCCATGTCGTGGAGGTTCAGGTGAGTACGGAGGGGGGGAGAAAAGACATTGTCACACTGGAAATCGAGGTTGAGTAAAAAAGATTCCAAATAATTTTGGATGCTAAAATTTTTTTCTTACCTTTGCAGTCCCAAGTTTGGTGGGTTCGTATAACGGTTAGTACTCGGGATTTTCATTCCCGCAATAGGAGTTCGATTCTCCTACCCACTACCAAATATAAAAAAGTAAAATAATGGCCAACACTAAATCCGCCGCACGTGCCGCCCGTCAGAGCGAGCGTCACCGCCTGCATAACAAGTATTATGCAAAGACAACGAGGAACGCGATCCGCGACCTCCGCAACACAACCGATAAGGCTGCCGCCCAGGAAAATGCCCCCAAGGTCTATGCCATGATCGACAAGCTCGCAAAGATCGGGGTTATCCACAAAAACAAGGCGTCCAACCTCAAGAGCGGTCTCCAAGTGTATATTAACAAGCTCGCCTAAGAGCTTGTTTTTTATCAGGAATCGGGATGTAGCGCAGTTGGTAGCGCACTACGTTCGGGACGTAGGGGTCGCTCGTTCGAGTCGAGTCATCCCGACCAAAGAGTCTGACCTGAGTCAATTTGACTTGGGTCAGACTTCTTTTTTGGGTGGATTATTTGGGTTTTTGTTTTTTCCGCACTATCTTTATGTGGCTAAAACAAGAACTTATGGATAAAATCCTCGTTGCGGGCAGTTCCAACATCGATATGACTGCTTATGTCAAAACCCTTCCCCGTCCGGGGGAAACCATCGGAGACGGCCGCTTCCTGCAAGCCAATGGCGGCAAAGGTGCCAACCAGGCCGTATCGGCCGCCCGTCTGGGGGGTGATGTTCAATTTCTTACCTGCGTGGGAGACGACATGCAGGGCCGCATGCTCCGGGAGGTCTTTGCCTCCGACGGCATCCATACGGAACTGATGAAGTTTAGCCCCTCCTCTCCCACCGGAACGGCGCTCATTTTCGTGGCCGACGACGGCGAAAACTGCATTGCCGTGGCGCCCGGCGCCAATTGGGAACTGCTTCCCGCAGATATAGACGCGGCAGAGAGCGCCCTGGCCCGGGCCTCCTGGCTGCTGATGCAGTTGGAGGTCCCCCTCCAGACCGTTTACCATGCCGTGGATGTCGCCTTTGAAAAGGGAGTCAAAGTGATCCTGAACCCTGCCCCCATCTCGGAAGCCATTCCCTCGCAGGTGCTCGGAAAACTGTGGCTCATCACCCCCAATGAAACCGAAGCCGAAAAACTGACCGGAGTCAAAATCGACTCTGCGGAGGATGCTTTCCGCGCGGCGGATATCCTTTTGTCACAGGGCGTACAGAATGTTATCGTGACCCTGGGCAGCGCCGGTTCTGTCATCTGCAACGCTACCTCCCGCGAATTTGTCCCCGCCCGCAAGGTGGTGGCCGTAGATACCGTGGGGGCCGGAGACGTTTACAACGGTGCATTGGTGGCGGCGCTCGCCGAAGGGAAATCCCTGATCGATGCGGCCCGTTTCGCCACCGTGGCCTCCTCCATTGCCGTCACGCGTCCCGGCGCACAGAGCGGTGTGCCCCATCGGCCCGAGGTGGACGCCATCCTTGCCAGCATGAATTCCTAAAACTATCACAAGCCATGTTTATCGTCAACAGTTACACTTTAGCCGTTATCCTCTGCTTTGTCACCATGCTCTGCTGGGGGTCCTGGGGAAATACCCAGAAGTTGGCCGCCAAAAACTGGAGGTATGAATTGTTCTACTGGGATTATGTGATCGGAATGGTTCTCTTTGCCCTGCTTCTTGCCTTCACGGCAGGCAGCATCGGCTCCCAGGGCCGCCCCTTCCTGGCCGACCTTGCCCAGGCTTCCACGTCCAGCATTCTCTGGATTCTCCTGGGCGGTGTCATTTTCAACGCCTCCAACATCCTGCTTTCCGCCTCCACCTCCATTGCCGGCCTTTCCGTCGCCTTCCCGCTGGGTGTGGGACTGGCCCTGGTGCTGGGCGTCGTGAACAACTACCGGGTTGCGGTGCAGCAGGGATCCAAGACCGGCAATATCGTGCTCCTGGCCATCGGAGTGGCCCTGGTTGTCTGCGCCATTGTCTGCAACGGCATCGCCGCCAGCCGGAAGGGCGACAGCGGCATCTCCAAGGCCGACCAGCGCAAGGGCATTATCCTGGCCCTCATTGCAGGCGTAGTGATGTCCTTCTTCTCCTCCTTTGTGATGCGGGCCATGGACACAACCAATTTCGTCACCCCTGCGGCGGGTAAGGTAACCCCTTACACGGCCATTGTCATCTTCACCGTCGGCGTGCTCCTGAGCAATTTCGTATTCAATACCATCGTCATGCGCAAACCCTTCGTGGGCGCTCCCGTCCAGTACAAGGAATACTTCTCCGGAGACTTCAAAACCCATCTTGTGGGCATGCTGGGCGGCGCCATCTGGTGCCTGGGCACGGCTCTCAGTTACATCACGGCCGAAAAGGCCGGACCGGCCGTCTCCTATGCACTGGGGCAGGGCGCTCCCATGATTGCCGCCATCTGGGGCGTTTTCATCTGGAAAGAGTTCAAGGGTGCCGGAAAGAGTGTTTACAGCCTGCTGGCGCTCATGTTCTGCCTGTTCATCGCCGGCCTTGCCTGCATTGTAGTGGCCGGAAACTAACTTCTTCTTTTGAAGAGTCCATAAAAAACAAAGAGGCTGACCAATTTTGAGTCTTTTAGCTTTTTCTTATTTTTCCTTCACTTACGCTTTTAGTTCTCTTTTTTTTTCAAGGGCCAATCAGCCATCAGAGTGCGTAGAAGGCAGTTATTTGATATTTCTCTTATGGCTTTCCGCTAAAAGTTCTCTTATTTTTCTCTTAACGTTCTCTTAGTTTTCCGGGCCTGGCATCCACATTTTTCCGGAGCCAAGATGAATTCGCCCATCAGTCTTGAGTTTCGTGAGCAAGATAGCCAACAGGTAAGAATCGCCCAGGGCAAATATGAAAAGGCATGATGAAAAAGCAGAATTATTTTTGGATTTCTCAAAAAAGCCGTATATTTGCAGTGCTTGAATCCGCCACGCTTCCCACTTGAACAGCGTACCAGGGCGGAACTTTTATTTTATATAGTATGGAATACACCAAGACTGCCAAGAGCATCTCAGACCTCATCGCGATGCTGCAAGAGAGAGGGCTTACCATTTCAGATGTGGGTAAAGCCCAGGATTTCTTCAAGAAAGTTTCCTATTTCCGTATTGCTGCCTACCTTCGTCCTTTGGAGCAGAACAAGGAGACTCACAGTTATAAACCAGGTAGCAATTTCGAATCGGCGGTTGCCCTCTATGAATTCGACTCTGCTCTCCGGATGTTGGCTTTCTCCTGCATCCAGACAATAGAGATTGCCTTGCGGTCCAGTATGATTCAGGTCTTTACGGAACAATACGGTCCATTCTGGTATTCCGACGAACGTCTT
Organism: Bacteroidales bacterium; assembly: GCA_017447815.1. Taxonomy (GTDB): domain Bacteria; phylum Bacteroidota; class Bacteroidia; order Bacteroidales; family UBA932; genus Cryptobacteroides. Next base: position 22,995 of record JAFSMS010000051.1, read on the forward strand.
GTCAACAATAAGTTCAACCACGTTGAAAACATAAGCAGTCTGGTCCAGGAACTTGACCGCTCCAAGGAGGAGTTCATCAAAGACCACTATCTCAAGTATGGCAAGGAGAGTTTCCCTCCTGCGTGGAAAGCATTGGAACTGGCATCCTTTGGAAACTTGACCAAGTTTTATTTCAACTTCTCGGATAATAAGGTCAAAAAGCAGATTGCACGTTCCTTCGCAATCCCTCAGCATGAGGTGCTTGAGAGTTGGATGCGTTCCGTTGGTGGTCTTCGTAACTGCTGTGCCCATCACAACCGTATATGGAACAGAAATTTAATGGATAGCCCACAGTTTCCTCGGAAATTGAGCGGACCGTGGCTCACTGATTTCAATTTCCCCACATTCCGGCTTTATGCCGCTTTGTCCTGTATGGTTTACTGGCTGAATGCCGTCCAGCCGGACAATACCTTCATCAAGGACTTCAAGGCCCTCCTTGCTGCCCATCCCGAGGTGGACGTCAATGCGATGGGCTTTCCGGCCGCCTGGCAGAATGAGCCGCTTTGGAAATGATTATTCATTCCCCCAAATACGCCTCTATCTTCTCCTTTGTCTCCGGAATAGAGGGCCGAAGGTGCTCCCCAAAGTCCACAATCACGCCATTCTTGTCTATCATAATGTAGAATGGGATGCCCCGCCCCAGGTGGAGAATGGGGTCAAGCCCAGCCCGCTGGGCATCGGTCAGGTGGTAATTCTCGATGCCGAGGGCGATGGACTCTAAGTCATCGGCACCGTCATCCAGCCAGAAATTGACCACTCGGAGCGGCTTTCCTTTTTCATCTGCAGCCAGGCTCTGCTGAAATGGCTGTTCCTGGCGCACGGCGGGGCACCAGGTGGCGCCGATGGTAACGTAAAGCACCTTTCCATCCTCTTGGGCTATCACCGACCGCAACAGTTTCAGCCCTTCGTTTTCCTTGATGGTAAGGGCTTGGCCATCCCTAGGCTTGTCGGCGTTCAGGATGGCATTGGAGAGTGTCCGGGGATTCTCCTGCCATGCCTTCTTGAGCACATACCTGTCCCGGGTGGAGAGTTTGAGGAGCGGATAGGTCACATTCTCATTGAAACTGGCAAAATACTCCTCAAAACGCTCAACCTCATTCGCTTCCAGCAACTGGTTATAGAAATGGGTAAGGAGCATCTGGCGCAGCATGTCATTCTTAGTGGCCTTTTCCAAGAAATGAATCCGGGCAGGATAATCATTTGCCAGCCGAAGAACTTCTTTCCGGTCCAGAGAACTGAAAAGCCAAGTGGAAATGTTGGAGGAGAGTTCAAACAGGTTGCCGCTCATGCAATCCTCGCTGAAGAGAGGTTCGGCGTCTTTAATCCGGAAGAAGGCCGATACGTCTTCCTTTTGGACATTCTTATACCCCAGCAAGCCTTGAATAAGCGCGGAATAATAATCGGCCTCAATCTCTTTGCTGCAAAGGGCGATTAAAGCCTTGCTCGGTCGCTCCTCTTCGATAAACTCATCTAATCGGGCAAGATGGAATTCCCGTTTTTGCTTGATCGCCTTCATAAAAGCATCGGCATGCTCATATTTCCGTAAAGAAGGTTCCCCTTCCGAATCCAATTCCCACTCCGAAAACCCCGGCCAATCTTTGAGATAGTATCTCACGAAGAAGTCGTTCAACTTCTCATTGTTCTCCGCACCCTTTCCGGGATACACCACTTTCGCCAAATCGGCAAAATCTAGCACCACATGAATGGAATCGCCGGGACATAGCACCAGATGGTCAATGTAAGGCGGCATCGATATGGTCCGCGGCGCGTATGGGACGAATGAAAACGCAAAGGCATCGTCATATATTGTCGATGTCTGTTTCTGGGAAACCCGGTCATAAAACGGAATCTCAATGCTGATTTCCGTCGTATTCGGATATACTTCCCGGTGGGAAATATGCCCCGTAATCAGCGCCGGCCTGGAATAATCGGCCTCGTTCCCCTTGATATTCTCCGTCTCAAAGACAAAGGCCGAATCGTCCATCCTCTTCTGCACGTTTCTGTGTTTGCAGGATGAAGCGAGGCATAGTAGAATGGTGACGCCTATGTAAAGATGCTTAGGACTCATAGTGTGAGGGGGCTGCAAATACTATTCCTTCTTCAATTCCGTTGCCGGATTGGTCTTTGCGGCTTTGAGGTTTTGCCACAGGACGGCGAGGAAGGAGATGGAGAGGGTGATGAGGACCGCTACGGCGAATACCCAGCCATAGCCCGAGATCCGGTAATGGAACTCCTCCAAATACTTTTCGGTCAGCCATACGGCCATGGGGACAGCCATCAGGCAGGAGATGCCAACCAGTATCATGTATATTCCAACCGCCCTGCCGGTTTCTTCCCGGATGGTGCTGCCGAACACCTTTCGAACGGCAATGTCGTGCGTCCGTTCCGAGGCATAAAGTGCCGATATAGCCAATAGCCCCAGCAAGGCAACCATGACGGAAAGGAACATGAACAATTCAATAAGGCGCAGATAATCCTTTGCTTCTCCCAGCATGTCATCCAAATACTCCTTCATGAAATGCCCGCCTGAAGATTCCACCTCATAACCATATTTTTCCACACAGAAGCGGCGAAAGAGGGCATCAAGTTCCCTCGCAGCCTCCTTGTGGTCTCCCTGGATGCGAAGGACGCAGTGATGCGTTTCCAGTGATTGGTCAACGAAAATGATGCCCAGCCGGTCATCTGTGACATGGGCAGCATCGGAAAGGGCGAAATCCTTTACCACACCCGCCACCGCTCCCTGCCAATAATCTCCCAACCATGCAGGCATGGCCGGTGCCGCAGGATCCGTCCCGAATCGGCGGTATGCCGACTCCGAGAGCCAGTATCCTTCGCCATTCGGCGCATGAAAGTCTTCTATTATTTCAAACTTGAACATGCGGAAAGCTTCAGGATCACAGTTGACGAGTGACATGATGACCGGGGCGTTCGATTCCGGCTCATTCATGGTCAGCGTCATATGTGGATTCCCGGGATATCCATCAATCTGTGCGATTTTCTCGACGAAAGGTAAAGCCTTGATGGCATCCTCATGACCTGCATCGGCAATCATGAACTGCTCGTACAGGTTGTCGACAGTCGCACCAAGGGGACGATTGATCATATGGTGATACTGTCGTTCCATCACCAGTGAGAGTGCTATCAGCAGGATGGCCAGACCCGTCTGGAAAACGATGAAGACCTTGGAAAAGACGTGCTTGGATGTGGTACGATAATCCCCTTTAATAACGCGGATAGCGTCAAAGCGGGAAGCGATGCGGGAAGGAACCCATCCGGCAGCCAGGCCAATCAATAGCGTCAGTCCTATCAGCATCGCAAGCATCCATAAATCCCACTGCCATGCAAAAGGGACGGAGACAGGCGACTTGGGATGAGACACATCGATGTAATGAGTGAACAGGGGCTGGAAAGCGTAAGCAAGGAGAACAGCAAAAAGAGTACAGCCCGTGGTGAAAAGGAGGGATTCCTTGAGGTAGTTCCAAACAATCTGTCCTTTCGTAGCCCCGAGGACGGAACGCATGCTCATCTCTTTCACGCGGCCTCCGGCCAATGCGGCGCTGAGATTGATGTAGTTGAATATGGCGGACAAAAGTAAGAGCAAAACGACGGCCGACAACATGCTGAGAAGGGATCTGTTTCCTTTCAGCAAGCCATTGGTTCCGCTGTTCAAGTCCGAGAAATACAAACGGTCCATGCGTTCGATGGCCCCGTTTTTCATCACCCCGTTTCCTTCACTGAACTGAGAAATTTTTCCATGAGCTTCCAGGACGGCGTCGATGTCGGAAGCCAATTTCTCCTCCGACTCGTTGCTCCGGACCAGACAGGTCGAAGCTCCACTCCAGCCATTGATATACGTTGCCGCCTCACTGGAACTGACCTCCAGAAAAGCCGTTTCCCCGCAGCGGAATAGGGGCGAGCCCAGATCACGGAACACGGCTACGATGGTATAAGACTCTCCGCGACGCTCTTCCCAGATTCTGCCAAGAGCATTCCCCTCAGGGAACCATTCCCGCGCACATTGTTCCGTAATGGCCACAGTGTTAGACTCCAGGAGCGCATCCGGATTCCCGGACACCCATCGAATTGGAAACATGTCCAGGAAGTCCGGATTGACAATGGTGATTCGCTTGTTATTGACGGATATGTCTCCAACTTTGCCCTGGCATGCCAAGTACGAATAAAGTGACGCTTTTTCAATCTCAGGAAGCTCCGCCTTTAACAATTCTGCAAAACCGCTTCGCGGTGCTGCCTCAATGGTTGTCGTTGAAAGCCCTACCGCATAGGTTTTCTTCCATTCCGGATACCCCCGGGCCACAATCCATTGCTGCCGTACATAATTCCCAATCAGGATGACGAATGCCAAGCTCACAATGAGCCCCACCGCCTCGATGGCAGTGTAGAGCTTATTTCGGGACAGGAATATGAGGTAGCTTTTCATGCGCGTTTATTCATTCTTCAAAGACTCCACCGGATTGGCACTTGCCGCAAGCCAACCCTGGGTGATTACGACGAGGAGGGTAATGACTGTCACGATAGCTAACGCTAGA
>JAFSMS010000052.1 GCA_017447815.1 Bacteroidales bacterium
GACGGCATGTCCATAGCCCGCGCGTTGGTGGAGTACCTTCACGAGCACGGCAAGCGTGCCAAGACGCTTTTCGCCACGCACTACCACGAGCTCAACGACCTCGAAAGCCTCTTCCCCCGCGTGAAGAACTTCCACGTTACCGTAAAGGAAGTGGGCCGCGAAGTCCTGTTCCTCAGAAAAATCAAGGAAGGCGGCACCGCCCACAGCTTCGGTATCCACGTGGCCCGCATGGCCGGCATGCCGCAGGCCGTGCTGGAGAGCGCCGAGCGCACCCTGAGGGCCCTGGAAAACAGCGAAAAGCTGGAGGCAATCGGCGCCCTCACCCCCGTGAAACCGCACAATACCAAGGCCGGGAAGGTGGAGAAGGACGGCTCGCTGCAGCTGTCCATGTTCCAGCTGGACGACCCTCTTCTCGAAAGCCTCCGGGACCGCCTCAAGACCGCCGACCTCAACAATATGACTCCGCTCCAGGCCTTTGACCTGCTGCGCGGAATGAAAGAAGAACTGGGAATATAATGTCTATCAAGTCCATGCCCACCTGGAAATGGGCACTCCTCCTTGTGGTTTCCCTTTTCCTGGGCCTTATCATGTACGGCCTGGGAGGCATGGCACAGGAAGTCTATCATGGCCCGCTGGCGTGGTGCATGTCCATTCTCATTGGCGCCATCATGCTGGGCCTGTATGCCTTCTTCGTGCACGCCTTCGAGGGTGCCTGGCCGGAGGATCTTCCGCTCAGAAAATGCGCCGGACAAACGGCCCTGGGCCTTGCTACCGGCATAGGAAACTTTGTGCTGGTAGTGGGCGTCATGGCGCTTTTGGGCTACTACAAGGTGGAGAGTACCGGCTGCGACTGGAAAGCCCTGGCCGATGCCTTTGCCATGTTCCTAATCGTCGCTATTGGCGAAGAAGTGGTCTTCCGGGGCATCCTCTTTCGCTGGCTGGACGAAAAGTGGGGCCTCACAACCGCCCTCGTGGTCTCCGGCCTGATCTTCGGGCTGGTCCATGTGGGCAATCCCAACGCTACGCTCTGGGCCGGCATTGCCATCGCCCTGGAGTCCGGTCTCCTCCTGGGCATGGCCTACAAGTGGGCCGGAAACCTCTGGTTCCCCATCGGCATCCACTGGTCCTGGAACTTTGTCCAGGGCAACGTCTTTGGCTTTGCGGTATCCGGCACCGACGCCGGAGCCTCCTGGCTGCACCCGATTGTTTCCGGCCCGGATTGGCTCACGGGCGGCGCCTTCGGGGCCGAAGCATCTGTCCTTTCCTCGGTCGTCGGCCTTGCCATTACCGCCTGGTTCCTTTGTAAACACCTAAAGAATAAATAACTATGGCTATTACCAAAAAAATCTGGGGCACTGCGCCCGACGGAAAAGAAATCTATCTCTACACGCTCAATAACGCTTCGGGCGCCTATGTGGAGCTCAGCAGCGTGGGAGCCGGCATCGTATCCATCGTGGTACCGGACAAAGAAGGAAAGCTGGCCGATGTCGCCTTGGGCTACAAAACCCCTCAGGACTACTTTGGAGACGGTCCCTTCGCCGGCAAAATCCCCGGACGTTACGCCAACCGCATTGCCAAAGGCCATTTCA
>JAFSMS010000053.1 GCA_017447815.1 Bacteroidales bacterium
ACAAAAAACAGCGATATTGACGACAAATCAACATAAATCAGCGATAAGTTAAATCCAGGTCAACTTTCTTCAGGGTTAAGACTTCAAAAAAGTCAACCTAAATCAGGAAAATACATGGTGTCATCGTCATTCTCATTGAAGTACGTTCCGGTCATGGACACCTGGAACAGGGCGCCGCCGGTGAACTGCAGGTTCAGGTCGAACCCGTTCCAGCCCATGTTGATGTTCAGGCCGTAGGTGAGTTCCGGACGGTTGCTCTTTCCGAAGATGCCGCGGTCCTGCCAGTCGATCTGGCCGTCGCCGTTGAGGTCCTTATATTTGATGTCGCCGATATTGGGACGGGTGCCGTACCAGGCGCTGTTGTCAATCTCTTCCTCGCTCCGGTACAGGCCCTCGGCCTGCCAGCCCCAATGGGAACCGTAGGTGGTTCCCGTCACCTTCTGCCACTCAGGGACATTGGGCTCGTCCAGGTACTTGAGCCAGCGGGTCTTGGAATAGGTGAGCGTGGCGCCGATCTCATAGAAGAAAGGCTTTCCGCCCAAGTTGAAACGGTTCTTATGGGTGATGAGCACATCGATACCCTTGCTGTCGATGGAATTGCCGTTCACATAGGTGGGATAATACCCGCCCATGGAAGAGGGATGGCCGCCGCCGTTCCAGGTAAGGATGTCATAGGTGTAATTGTAGAAGGCGTCGATTTCGCCGCCCAGGAGGCCGCCCCACAGGGAGAAATCCGTGCCGATGTTGTACGACAGGGTCTTTTCCCAGGTCAGGTCCTTGTTGGGAATGCCGGAGGTGTAGTAGGCCGGTACGGCTGCGCCGCCGGGATACACCACCTTGCCGCCGAGGGCATACTTGCTCAGGAACATGAAGGCGCTCACGCCGTCGTTGCCCAGCAAGCCCACGGAAGCCCTGAGTTTCAGGTTGTCCAGCCAGTCGGCGCCCTGCATGAAGGACTCTTTCGAGAGATTCCAGCCCAGGGAGGCCGACGGGAAGAAGCCCCAGCGGGTCTTGGTCATCCCCGCGAATTTGTAGGAGCCGTCATATCGGCCGGTGAATTCGAAAAGGTACCTCTCGTCATAATTGTAACGCAGACGGCCCACATAACCGGCACTGCGGGAAGCGTTGCTGCTGCCGATGACCGGGCTGGCGGTAGGCGTACCGTTATTCAGTTCGGGAAGGAGGGCGAAGGGGACATTCTTGACGTAGGCGCTCAGGTTGTTGGTCTGGAAATCGCGGATCTCAGCCAGCACGAGTGCATCTACGTTGTGTTTGCCGAACGAGTTGGCGTAAGAGATGCTGGCCTGCCCGGTAAGGGTCTGGGTATAATAGGAACCCTCCCCTACCTTGTTGCCGTCCGACGCGCCGTTCACGTCCACCATGGGAGCCGTCCAGCCCCAGGTGCCGTCTTCCATGCGGCGGCGGACCACTACATAATATGGAGTGTCCAGATTCTTGCTGTAGGAATCCAGGTAATCGTAGGAGCCGCTCACCTTGGCCTGCAGGCCCTTCACCCAGGGAATCTCCCAGGTGAGGCTGGCGTTCACAATCCCCTCATAACTTCTGTGGCGCTTGTTGCCCGACTGGTACAGGGCGGCCAGAGGGCTGTTCGGGAAAGCCTGGTTGTCGGCGATGGCACCGGTATAGTAATCGCCGTACTTTTCCGGCAGGAAAGGATACATGCCGATCACCTGGTGCGCAATGGAGAACCAGCCCACTTCATAGCCGGCATCGCTGTCGGAGCCGCCGGAAAGGAAACGCGGCGTCTCGCGCCGGCCGATGACGGAACTGAGTCCGGCATTGAAAACCAGATGTTTGGCAATGCGCGACTCGATGTTCGCACGCACATTGTAGCGGCGGTAATTGTATCCGTCGATATTACCCTTCTGCCCGAGGAAACCGCCGGACACGAAGTAGCGGGTCTTGTCATTGCCGCCCTGCACCGTGATGTTGTGCTTGTTGGTGATACCGGTCCCGAAAACGCGCTTGGTATAGTCCACATTGTCCCAGCCGTCGGCGGGGTCGCCGTTGAGCATCGCATCCACATTGGCCTGCGTGTAATAAGGTACATACTCCTCCTCGGAAGCGATGGCGCCGCTGGAAAGTTGGTCCATCATCTGGGCCAGGTTGTAGTAATAGGCGAACTGCGGGCCGTTCATGAACTTGGGGAAGTTGGCGTTCATGGAAGCGCCCACCGAGCCGTTGTAGGTGATGCGGGTGTCGCCCTTGTCGCCTTTCTTGGTGGTGATGATAATCACGCCGCCGGCTGCCTTCAGGCCATAAACGGCGGCCGAGGCGCCGTCCTTCAGCACGGAGATGCTCTCGATGTCGGCCGGGTCGATGTCGTTGATGTTGTCCACGGGGAAACCGTCCACCACGTAGGCCACGCCGTACACGGAGCCGCGGATGCGCAGCGACGCCTGGTCCAGGCCCGGTTCACCGGATTCCTGCACGGAGGAGATACCGGAAAGTTTACCGGCCAGCACCTGCGACACGTTGGTGGAAGGGGCCTTGAGGAGTTCATCGCCCTTGATGGCGCTCACGGCGGCCGTCAGGGTCTCCTTCTTGGCCGTACCATAGCCCACCACCACAACGTCCTCCAGGTAAAGGGCGTCTTCCTGCAGGGTGACATTCAGGCTCTGCTGTCCCCTGTAATTGCGCTCTTCGGTAGCCAGACCCAGGCAGGAGAATTCCAGCACGTCTCCCTGCTTCACGCGCAGGGAATACGTACCGTCCGAGGCCGTCATGGTGCCGTTGGTGGTTCCTTTCACCAGCACCGTCACGCCTGCGAGGGGCTTGCCTTCCGCATCGGTCACCTTGCCGCGGACCTGCGTCTGGGCGAAGGCCACTCCTTGCAGCAGGAACAGTCCTGCCACCAGGGAAGTCAAAAGACGGGATAAGACATTCATAGTATGATTCGATTATTGTTTGTCTGCGATTTCCTGCAAAATGGTGCCGATCTGATACAGGCCTCTGGGCACATGGAAGCAGCCTTTCCACTTGCCGCCCTTGAGCGGAAGCAGCACTTCTCCCCTGCGGTTGAGGTAACCGTACCATTCGGGATATTCCTGATCCTTGAAATGCGTCCAGAGATAGTCGTCCAGTTTCAGGAACCACTCCAACGCCTTTTCGTTACCGGTGAGCCGGTAGCCCTTGATCATGGCAATCGCGCTCTCGAAATGGACCCACCAGAGTTTCTGGTCCCACTCCAGTTCCTGGGTGGGATAGCCCTTGCGGTCCATGAAGTAGAAAATGCCGCCGTACTCCTTGTCCCAGCCGTAGTCTATCACGCGGAGGGCGATCTCCATGCTCTTGTCGATGATGTCCTGCCGGTGCAGCCGGATGCCCAGGTTCATCATGAACCAGAGGGCTTCCAAGTCGTGTCCGGGGTTCACCCTACGTCCTTCGAAGCAATCGACCAGCGATCCGTCCGGGGCCAGGTTTTCCACCATCACGCCCAGGTCCGGCTGGTAAAACACGTCGAACACCTCGTGCAGGGCTTCCTCGATGGTCTTGTCCAGCAGACTCTTGTCCTCGATGATGGGCTCCACTTCCAGCGCCATGTTGCAGATGATCATGGGCAGGGCGAAGTCCTTCATCGGGCGGGTTCCGGGAACCGCCTTGCTCCACTTGCCCTTGGGGTTGGAACGGCGGTCCAGGATGCGCTGGAACACCTTGCGCGCCACATCGGCATAATGCTCGCTGCCGGTAGCCACCGCCAGTTGGGCAAAGGCCATGCAGGCGAAGGTGTTGGAGAAAATGTTATACGGGGCGATGATGGGTTTTCCCTCGCGCGTGAGGGAAAAATAAAAGTCATAATTGCCGTCGTGGCCGTACTTTTCCAGGAAATCGGCGCCCTGGAGGGCACAGGCAAGCCAGGCCGGATTTTTCTCCACCTTATTATATAACATGGCGAACATCCACACTTCACGTCCCTGAAGCCATACGAACTTATCGGTATCGAAAACGCTGCCGTCTCGGTTCAGGCAAGTGAAGTAGCCGCCGAATTCGAGGTCCTGCGACTTGTCCAACCAGAACGGTAATACGTTGTTATACAACTCATTACGATACTTTTTTGCCAGCGCTGCAAATTCTTCTTTTCTCATAGGTATTCGATTATAGTTACAAAATTTATCTATTAATGGCTTTCAAATATACAGAAACAATTTAATACTTCCAAACTTTTTATCAAATTGTTAAAAACTATTAACGCAATTATAACGCTATTCGCAAAAGTGTTTGGATTTATGCACGATTGTATTTATTTTTGTATCCATGAGTACATTCCTCAACGATATCAACGGGCATTATGCCGCAGAAAAAAAAGCCATCCTCGCCCTTTGCGACAAAGGAACGGCTTTCAGCCTGGCCGACCTTGCCAAAGAACTGGGAACCAGCATCCCTAAAATTTCCCGCATCGTCGGACAACTGTTGGAAGACGGCTACCTGGCCGATCTGGGCAAGCAGGAATCGGGCGGCGGCCGCAGGCCCAGCCTCTACGGGCTCAATCCGGAGACCGGGTCGTTCGTCGGCGTTGAGGTGAACCGCGACTCCCTGATGGTGGCCGTCTCCAATTTCTCCGGCCGTGTCACCCATCTGATCGAAGACATCCCCTTTGTGCTGCGCAACACGGAAGAATCCGTTGCCGCCCTCTGCGCCCTGGTTCAGCAACAACTGGCCGAAGCCGGCGTCCCGGAAGCGCTCATCCGCGGGTACGGCGTAAGCCTCACAGGCCGGGTGAACCACCGGACCGGATACAGTTACTCGTTCTTCATCGGCGAAGAGAAGCCCATCTCCCGCCTGCTGGAAGAGGGTTTCGGGCAGCCCGTCCTGGTAGAGAACGACTCCCGCGCCATGGCTTATGGCGAGTATATGAACAGTTTCCGCGGAACCCGGGGAGACATCCTTTTCCTCAACCTCGGATGGGGCCTGGGAATGGGCATGGTCCTGGACGGAAAACTCTATTACGGGAAGTCGGGCTTTTCCGGAGAAGTCGGCCATTTTCCCCTTTTGAACAACAACCGGGTCTGCCAGTGCGGAAAAGTGGGCTGCCTGGAAACCGGGGCCTCCGGAAGCGCCCTGCACAGCATCGTCCTGGAAAAACTCAAGTCCGGACAGTCTTCCCTTCTGTCCAAAGCCTATGCCGCCGGAAAGGATATCACCCTGAAAGATATCCTGGACGCCGTCCAGCGGGAAGACGTCCTGTGCATCGAGAGCGTCGAGCAGGTGGGCGCCACCCTGGGCCAGGCCGTCGCCGGCCTCATCAATATCTTCAATCCGGACATCGTGGTCATCGGCGGCAGGCTTTCCGTCACCGAGCACTATTTCATGCCGCCGCTGCGCAGCGCCGTGAACAAACTGTCCCTCAACCTGGTGAACAGCGACACGGTGATCAAGGTGGCCCGGCTGGGAAAAAGCGCCGGAGCCGTAGGAGCCAGCCTGCTCATCAAGAACCAGTTGCTGCAAGAAATCATATGATGAAAAAGTTTCTCCTTACCCTCGCCGCCCTGCTGCCGGCCCTGTCGGCCGGGGCACAGACCGGCATCCTGGACTTCCACCCGAAGGAAGAGGTGGTTCCGCTGCTGGAGGCGGCCCGTTCCAGGGCGGTGGTCTGGGGGCAGGGCGCAGCCGCACCGGCCCTCACGCTGCTGCACTTTTCCGACCTGCACGGAGACAGCGAGAATCTCGCCCGCATCGCGCAGTTCAAGGAAGCGTACAGCGCCTGGATCGAAGACGCCATCCACGTGGGGGATGCCGTTGCCTGCTACTGGGACGACCCCAATCCCTGGGACCAGGTGCCGTCGGCCCACACCATCCTGAACGCGGTGGGGAACCATGACTGCTGGAAAGGGCACCTGCTCTGGTCACAGACGCCGCTCCCCTACGATGCCACCCAGGCCGATGCCTATTCCCTCATCATGACGGGAAAAGACAGCGCCCGTCCTTTCATCCGTTCCTGGGGCGTGGTGCAGCCGGAAGGCTTCGACCGTCCTTCCAGCCCCCATTACAAGGCCTGCTACTACTACAAAGATTACCCGGACCAGACGGTGCGGCTCATCGTCCTGGACTGCATGCATTACGGCGACATCCAGCACGAGTGGTTCCAAGCCACGCTGAAACAGGCGCTTGGGGCCGGCCTGACCGTGATCGCCGCCCAGCATTACCCGGCCCAGAGCGGCCTGGATGCCATTCCCGGCGGCTTTTCCGAACGTGACGAAGTGCTGGGGCCCGAGCCTTCCCCCGCCCCGGACAGCCAAATGGAAAGAATGCCCGACAGGGCTTTCACCGCCATCGACGAGTTCATGGCCGAAGGCGGCACCTTCGCCTGCTGGCTCAGCGGCCACACCCACCTGGATTTCGTCGGCCATGTGCCCGGCCACTCCCGCCAATTGCAGATTATCGCCGACAAAGCCGGATTCAAGGACGACTACATGCAGGAGGCCCGCCCGCGCGGGACCCGCTTCCAGGACGCATTCAACCTGGTCACCGTCAATCCGGGACGCTCCCTGCTGGTGATCCAGCGCATCGGCTGCAACCGGGACCAGTACCTGCGCCCGAAAACCCTGTTCTGCTACGATTATAAAAACGGAACCGTCCTCGTCAACGAATAAAAACCGCATATTATGGAAAACAGAAGATCTTTCTTAAAAAAAGGAGCCATGGCGGCCGCGGCCGCTCCCCTGCTGGCATCGGCCTGCACCAGTGAAAAGAAGGCCGACAAATACGGCATCGAACTGGACCCTTCGGTCCAGTCGCAACTCATCGTCCCCAAAGCCAACGCCCTGCCCATCACCGGCACCTTCCTGGATGAGATTTCCCATGACATCCCGCACCAGAACTGGGGCGAAGCCGAATGGGACCGCGATTTCCGTTACATGAAGGCCATCGGCATCGACACGGTCATCGACATCCGCTGCGGCTACCGCAAGTTCATCACCTATCCCTCCCCTTACCTCCTGAAGAAAGGCTGCTACATGCCTTCGACCGACCTTATCGACATGTTCTGCCGCCTGGCCCAGAAATACGGCATGAAATTCATGCTGGGCCTGTACGATTCCGGCAAATACTGGGACACCGGCGACATGAGTTATGAGGTGGAAGCCAACAAATACGTGATCGACGAAGTGTGGGAGCGCTACGGCTCCAAGTACAAGAGTTTCGGCGGCTGGTACATTTCCGGAGAGATTTCCCGCGCCACCAAGGGGGCCATCGAGAGTTTCCGCACCATGGGACGCCAGTGCAAGGAAGTATCCGGCGGGCTTCCCACCTTCATCTCTCCCTGGATCGACGGCAAAAAAGCGGTCATGGGCACCGGCAAGATGACCAATGAGCAGGCTGTTTCCGTCGCCCAGCACGAGAAGGAGTGGAACGAAATTTTCGACGGCATCCATGAGTTCGTGGACGCCTGCGCCTTCCAGGACGGCCATATCGACTACGACGAACTGGACGCCTTCTTCTCCGTCAACAAGAAACTGGCCGACCGCTACGGCATGCAGTGCTGGACCAATGCCGAAACCTTCGACCGTGACATGCCCATCCACTTCTTCCCGCTCAAGTTCGACAAACTGCGCATGAAACTGGAAGCGGCCAAACGCTGCGGCTACGACAAGGCCATCACCTTCGAATTCAGCCATTTCATGAGCCCGCAGAGCGCATATCTGCAGGCCGGACACCTGTATGACCGTTATAAAGAATACTTTCAGTTATGAATAACACCCTGTCCCAAGGCCGTGTCCTGTTTGTCGCCTGCGTAGCCGCCCTCGGCGGCATCCTGTTCGGGTACGACACGGCCGTCATCTCCGGAACAACCCGCATCGTGGCCGACCAGTTCGCTCTCACGGAAATGTCCAAAGGCTGGTATGTAGGCTGCGCCCTCATCGGCTCCATTCTGGGAGTAGCCGTCGCCGGCATGCTGAGCGACTTTCTGGGTAGGAAAAAGACCATGCTCATATCGGCCTTGATGTTCAGCATCTCCGCCATCGGCTGCGCCGTCTGCGGTGATTTTACGCAACTGGTGATCTACCGCATCATCGGCGGTTTCGGCATCGGCGTCGTATCCATCGTTTCTCCGGTCTATATCTCCGAGGTATCGCCCGCCGAAAAACGCGGAACCATGGTTTCCCTGTACCAGTTGGCCGTCACCATCGGTTTCCTGCTGGCCTATCTGATGAATTATCTGGTCCTGAAAGGAGCCGACACCGCCTCCGCCGACCCGGCGCTGGGCGCACGGATGTTCAACAGCGAATACTGGAGGGGCATGCTGGGGCTGGAAACCATTCCGGACCTGCTGTTTCTCGTCTTGATTTTCTTTATTCCGGAAAGTCCCCGCTGGCTTGCCGTACGCGGACAGCGGCAGGATAACAGCGAGGAATGGAGGGCCCTGCGCGAACCCGGCATCCGCAAAGCCGTGCTGGTGGGCAGCGCCATCGCCATCCTGGGCCAGTTCATGGGCGTCAATGCCGTCCTGTACTACGGGCCCGAGATTTTCCAGGATGCCGGCCTTTCCAGCGAAGGGTCCATGTTCTCGACGGTTCTGGTCGGTGTGGTGAACATGCTCACGACGGTGATCGCACTGCTGATCATCGACAAAGTGGGCCGGAAACAACTGGTCTGGTGGGGCGTAGGCGGCATGATTGTATGCCTGGTCGCCATCGGCACCTACTTTGCCTGGGGCGAAGCGCTGGGCCTTGGAACCGCTTTCCTGCTCACCTTCTTCCTGCTGTACGTTTTCTGTACCGCCATCAGCATCAGCGCCGTGGTGTTTGTACTCCTGAGCGAAATGTATCCCAACCGGGTGCGCGGCCTTGCGATGTCCATCGCCGGACTGGCCCTGTGGGTGGGCACTTACCTGATCGGCCAACTTACGCCCTGGATGCTCGGAAACCTGACGCCTGCCGGCACTTTCTTCCTATTCGCCTTCATGTGCCTTCCCTATCTCTATATCATGTGGAAGCACATTCCGGAGACGACGGGAAAGACGCTGGAAGAAATCGAAAACCACTGGAAGCAGTACAACAAATAGCCTGATTCTAAAGAACTTCCGCGCCCACAACCTGCTCCCAAAGGGTAGCCATGCGGCGATGGCCGGCGGCGGTGGGATGAATTCCGTCCCAAATCCACCAGGTGGGCGTAGCCCCGGCGGGAAGGCTCTCGAACAAATCATCGAAGGGGACCAAGACTGCCCGGAACTCCGCTGCGAGTTCCCGCACTGCGGTCCCCATCTCTTTTATGCGGGCGGCGCGTGCGGGATAGTCTTCGCGCGTACGCATGCTGCCGACCGGGGCCAGGAACGGGGTGCACAGCACCACTTTGCAATCAGGCAACACTTGCCGCGTATGGCTCAGCAAGGCACGGAATTCGTCCTCCCAGGCCTTGATATCCACCGCCTGGGCGGAATCGTTGACTCCCACCAGGATGGAAATGACATCCGGCTTGAGGGAGAGGATATCGGCATCCCAGCGGGCGGCAAGGCCGGCGAGAGAATCTCCGCTGATACCCCGGTTATGGAATTCCATCCCGACGGACGGATAGGCCGACTGCCAGTCGCTTGCCACCAGCATCATGTAACTGTGGCCGTAGATATGGTTGGGATCCGTGAGGTTGCGCTTTGCGGCAGGGGTGTTGCGCCCGCCGCTGGCTCCCCACCCTCCGTCCGTGATGGAATCCCCGGCGAAGACGAAGGTCTGGGCTTTCAAAGGAGACAGGAAACACAGGGCCGACAGCAAAAGGACGAGATAATGATGCGTGCGCATATTGAAACGTATTTTTAATAACCTGTCGAAGGTACGGCAATTCTTCCGGATTTGCAAGATGACCGCCCTGGCCGGATGCCAAGAAAAAAGAGGGAGACCGGCATGGTCTCCCTCCTTATTCGCAATCCGAAACAGCGGATTATTCGGCAATTACCTTGAATTTGAAGGTGCCCTTGATGGCCTTGTAAATCTTTACGGCGGCCTCGTACTCACCCACTTCCTTCACCTCACCAGCGAGGATGGTGATGTCCTTCTTGTCAATGTTCAGACCCTTGGCGTTCAGTGCCTCGGCCAGGTCCATGGTGGTGACGCTGCCGTAGAGTTTGCCGCTCTCGGACACTTTCACCTTCACATCCACGGTCTGGGCATTCAGCGTAGCGGCGAGAGCCTCGGCGTCGGCGACGAGTTTGGCCTCTTTGTGGGCACGCTGGCGAAGGGTTTCTGCATGCTGCTTTTTCACGGACTCGGTAGCGACAGTGGCGAAGCCCTGCGGTACCAGATAGTTCATGGCATAACCGGCCTTTACCTTTACGATCTCACCGGCGTAGCCCAGGTTGGCTACATCTTTCTTGAGCAAAATTTCCATAAGGCAAATTATTTAAGGAGGTCAGTTACATACGGGAGAAGAGCGAGGGAGCGGGCACGCTTGATGGCCTTGGCAACCTTGCGCTGGAATTTGAGGGAAGTACCGGTGATGCGGCGAGGGAGAATCTTACCCTGCTCGTTGAGGAACTTCTTGAGGAACTCAGGATCCTTGTAATCTACATACTTGATACCGGCCTTCTTGAAACGGCAGTATTTCTTCTTGCGAACCTCCACGGTCGGGGGATTCAGATAGCGGATTTCTTTGTTTTCGTTTGCCATAATTGTGTCCTCCTAATTATTCAGCGGCGGGAGCTTCGGCGGCGGGAGCAGCCTTGGCAGCCTTGTTAGCGCGGCGCTTTTCCGCATAGGCCACTGCGTCCTTGTCAAGAGCGACAGTGAGGAAGCGGATGATGCGCTCGTCACGGTGATACTGGGTTTCGAGGGTGGCAACGAACTGGCTGTCGGCCTTGAACTCGATCAGGTAATAAAAACCTGTGGTCTTGTGCTGGATGGGATAAGCGAGTTGGCGCAGGCCCCAATCCTCCTGGTACACAACCTCACCGCCATTGTCGGTGATGAGCTTGACGTACTTGGCAACCGCTTCCTTCATCTGGGTGTCAGACAAAACGGGAGTTGCAATGAAAACGGTTTCGTACTGGTTAACCATAATTAATTGTTTATAAATGTTTTACATTCTTTTTGGCCCAATCCGGGCCCAAAAAGGACTGCAAATATACGAAATCTTCCTTGAAAAACAAAATTATTTCACCTATTGCACGCCCCGGAAAGCCTGATTAACTTTGACTTGCAAATCTGGAAGTGCGGTCTCGTGACCGAACGCCGTCAATTCTCCTGTTTGCACCGATGCCGGCAGGCCGGACCCACCCCGACCCACCGGCATCGCCGTATTCAGAAAAGCCTATTTCCCG
This sequence comes from Bacteroidales bacterium, assembly GCA_017447815.1. Taxonomy (GTDB): domain Bacteria; phylum Bacteroidota; class Bacteroidia; order Bacteroidales; family UBA932; genus Cryptobacteroides. Next base: position 11,267 of record JAFSMS010000053.1, read on the forward strand.
GGAATATTGGCCAGGACAGCCTTCAGGTATTCCCACGTCCGGGCCACGGAGGCGATATTCACCTTCTCGTCCGGGCTGTGCGGATACTTGATGGTGGGGCCGATGGAAACCATCTCCCAGTTCGGGTACTTGGCTCCCATGATGGCGCATTCCAGGCCGCCGTGCGTGGCCATCACCTTCATGGGATAGCCGTACACTTTCTCGAACTGCTCCATGCACACCCTGTTCACGGGCGTATCCAGTTTGGGGGTCCATCCGGAATAGCCGCCCTTGAAGGTGACTTCCTCGGCACCGGCCAGTTCGAAGAGGCAGCGGACCCGCTGGGCAAGGTAATCCTTGGAACTGTCAACGGCACTGCGCATGAGGGAATGGATGGTAATCTTCCCCTGCTGGGTGCGCACGATGGCCAGGTTGATGGAGGTTTCCGTGAGGCCGTGCATGGTCTGGCTCATGCGGATAACGCCGGAAGGAGCGGCGATGATGGACTTGACAGCGCGCAGCATGGGCTTGCCCTGAATGAACTTGGGCTGGACGGGAACGTGGTCTTCGATGCTCAGACGGGCCGAAGGATCGCTGTCCTGGAATTCGGTCCGGATGGTTTCGAAGATGGACTCGATGAGGGCGCGGACCTCGGCGTACTTTTCGGCCGGGACCAGAATCTCCGACGTAGCCTCGAACGGAATGGCGTTCCGCAGAGAGCCGCCGCGGAAGAAGACCACCTTCACGCCGTAGTCTTCCAACAGCGGAAGGAGGATTCTGGCGACCACCTTGTTGGCATTGGCCCGGTACAGGGAGATGTCCATGCCGGAGTGACCGCCCTGGAGACCGTTCACCGTAAAGCGCATGGCATCCATGCCCGCGGGTGTGTTGTACTTGTAATATTTGAAACTGGCCGATACGTCCAGACCGCCGGCGCAGCCCACACAGAGTTCGCCTTCCTCTTCGGAGTCCAGGTTGAGGAGGATATCCCCCTTGAGGACGCCAGGCTGCAGGCAGTTCGCGCCCGTCATGCCGGTTTCCTCATCGTAGGTGACCAGCACCTCCAGCGGACCGTGCTGCACGGAAGGGTCTTCCAGGGCGGCCAGGCCCAGGGCCACGCCGATGCCGTTATCGGCCCCCAGGGTGGTGCGGTCGGCCGTCACCCACTCGCCGTCGATATAGGCGTTGATGGGGTCTTTCAGGAAATCGTGCGGGGAATCGGAGGTTTTCTGGGGAACCATGTCCATGTGGCCCTGCAGGATGACGCCCTTGCGGTTTTCCATGCCGGGCGTGGCCGGGACGCGGATAATGATGTTTCCGGTTTCGTCCTTGATGGTTTCGAAGCCATGGGAAATGCCCCAATTATACAGATACTCAATTACTTTCCCTTCATGCTTGGAGGGACGGGGAATCTGGGTGAGCGCATAGAAGTTCTTCCAGACTACTTTGGGTTCAAGATCTTGAATACTCATAAGTTATCAGTGTTGTTTTGCGGTTTATTTCGATTGGAGGTACAGGATGCTTTCCCGGCCCAACTGATAGACGGGGATGCGGGTCTGCAGCATGGGCAGCCCGTCCTTGCTGAAGGTCACCTTGCAGACGGCCGGAATGCGGTAGCGGACAGCCCCCTTCACCTTGCGCTTGTCCTGGGACTCTTCCGGGAGGGAGCCCTCCGGCTGAAGTTCCAGATAGTAAGGAGTGCCCTTGACGCCTTCCGCGACGGGACCGTCATCGGCAAGGCGGAAAACCAGGTAACGGTGGTTCTTGACGGCGGCCGACGGGGTAACCTCGAAGGTGTAACTTTGCCTGCGCACCTCGGAATAGCCGCAGAAAAGGGACATGTATTCCTTCTCGATGCGGTCCAGTTCCTTGAGGGCGGCACTCATGGCCTCGCCGGAATAACTGGCATCGGTATTCCCGGAAGCGATGTTGTAACGGTCCTTGCGGACGGCCAGGATCATGTCGGCGGCGTCGGAAGCCTTGTCTTCCAGGGTTTTCTCCACCAGGATCTTGTGCTCGACGGGCACTTGCACCACCGCCGTGTCGGTCTGGACCGTTTCATAGACGATCTGCGTGCTTTCCTTTTCGGGCTCGGTGAGGCCCCGGCCGGTGAATCCGCCCGAGGGTCCGGGACGGAAACGCCAGGAGACGCCGTTCCCCTTTTCGGCACCGCCGATGGACACGAGCCCCTGGGCGCTCAGGGAAAGCAGGGCGGCACTCTCGCCGTCACATGTGTACCAGGCCGCCGGATCGGCTTCCGTGCGGGGAACAAGTTCCACGCGGGTGATCTCGGTGGTCACCATATCCTTGTCCCGGACAGCCGTATTGAGCATTCTTTTGGCGAAGGCGGCATAGGGGCCGGCGAAGAACGATTCCTGCCGGACGTCCACTTTCACCGTAATCGAGGTGGACGGCAGCGCATAGGTCACTTCCTGTGCCCGGGCCGATATCGCCAGGAGGCAAAGGGACAGGAGCATCACAGTTCTTTTCATCATTATTTCCATCTTTTATGGGTCCAGAGATAATTCCAGGGCTGTTTTTGGATATCCTCCTCCAGCAGCCGGTAATAGCGTTGCATCAGTTCCACGGGGTTCTCCCCTGCGGCATGGTCGCTGATCGGGACCACCGTCATCCGGTAGCCGCCTTCCTCGCGGGCTTCGAAGCGGAGGTAGCCCACCGCCATGTCCAGTTTGGCAGCCAGGGCGGCTGCCCCCGTCATGGTCGGCGTCTGCTGATGCAGGAAGTCCACGCGGATATTGTCATGGCTGTTGTAGGGATATTGGTCCGTAATGAAGACATAGACGAACTTCCGGTCCCTGTTTTTCAGGGCGAAGCGGAGCACCTCTCCCGCTTCCAGATAGCCGTCGAAGCCCTGGTCGGCCACGGCGGCGGTGCGGTAACGGGCCATCCGGCGGTCCATCCGGGGATTATGAAGGCGAAGATAGGTGACGGCAATGTCTTTTGCGGTAAAATCCAGGGGCGTTCCGTACGAATAATTGAGAATGCCGCCGATGAGTTCCCAGTTGCCGGTATGCGCCTGCAGGAGCATCAGTTGGTGGGCGCCGCCATACAGCCGGTTGAATTCCTCGGGATTGGTAAACTCCACGATATGGCTGTCCCGGAGGCGTTTCCGGCCTTTGTCGCCGCGACATCGGCTGAACCAGAGCGTTTCCATGAAAATGGTGGCCAGATGGCGGTAGAAACGCTTGTGGATGGCCTTGAGTTCGTCGTACGTCTTCTCCGGAAAACTACGGCTCAGGTTGACCGTCACCACATCCGAGCGGTAACGGAGCACACTGCGCAGGAACCAGGCGAGGAAACCCTTCATGAATCTTACTTGAGAGGATATTCGTTCACCACTTCCAGCAGGCGGTCGGGATAGTTGGAGATGATGGCCTCCACACCCAGGCCGATGAGCCGGCGCATCTCATCCTTGTCGTCCACCGTCCAGGTAACCACCTTCATCCCATGGTCGTGGGCATACTGCATCAGTTCCTCATTCACATTGCTGTGTTCCGGACTCAGCCACTCGGGGGTGAACGTAAGTTTGGACATGGCTTCCTCCACATCCGTCTCATACCCTTCCAGCAGATAGGACAGGGTGTGACCGGGGTACTTTTCATGGATGTAGTTGAGGGCACGCTCGTCGAAGCACTGGATGATGAGACGGTCTCCCAGCTGCAGGGAATCCAGCATGGCCATACAGAGGTCAGTGAATTCATGGTATTCGGGCCAGTTCACGCCTTCGATGCCGCCATCATAATCCGGGTCGCTCTTGATTTCGATGTTGTACTTCATGGGCGGAAGGCCTTTTTCGGCGGTATAGGCCTCCACGGCGCCGATCACCTCGGAGGCAAGCCGTTTCACGCAGGGGAGGCACTTTTTCTCCGGCCAGCCCGGGTTGGGCTTGGAGCCCACGTCATACTTGGCGATTTCGCTGTACGGAAGATCGTACAGATAGGTTCTGGGATCCCCTTCCAAGACAGGCGTCCCGTCCGGATAGGATGCATAACGGGGATGGAAGTACTTGTCGTGCGATAGGACCACTTTCTTGTCCCCGGAGATGCACAAGTCCATTTCCAGGGTGTTGACTCCCAGGTTCACGGCGTTGAGCATGGCCTCCAGGGATTCTTCCGGGTACAGCCCCATGCCGCCCCGGTGGGCCTGGACATCGGTCACTCTTTCTTTTCCCTGACGGGGACCGCAGGAAACAAGCACTGCCGCCAAGGCGGCGATCCAAAACAGATTGCGTTTCATGGTATATTTTGTTTATCGTATTCCAATCATACAAATATAGTTATTTCCCCCAAAATAAACAAGCAGGCGCCCGCTGAGGCACATTAAATTTGGCAAAGTCAGAAATTATCGTCAAATTTGTAAAGATAAGCCAAAAACCAAACCCATCTATATTATGTTTAAAGGACACCCTAAAGGATTAATTCCGGCCGCGCTCAGCAATATGGGCGAGCGATTCGGCTATTATATCATGAACGCGGTTCTGCTGCTGTTCCTGTGCTCCAAGTTCGGCCTGTCGGACAGCACCGCCGGTCTGATCTATTCCATATTTTATTCCTCCATCTATATTTTGGCTTTGGTCGGAGGTATCATCGCCGACCGGTCGCAGGACTACAAGGGAACCATCCAGAAGGGCCTTCTGATCATGGCCCTGGGCTATATTCTCCTTGCCATCCCCGTCACGGCCACCTCCGGGAACATTTCCTGGCTGCTTCCCTTCACCTGCATCGCCTTGGCCTTCATCGCCTTCGGCAATGGTCTCTTTAAAGGGAATCTGCAGGCCATCGTAGGCCAGATGTACGACAACCTGGAAGCCGAGGAAGCCAAAAAGGGCCCTGAAGCCCTGGAACTGGCCAAGAGCAAGAGAGACTCCGGTTTCCAGATTTTCTATGTGTTCATCAACATCGGCGGCCTCATCGCCCCCTTCGTCGCTCCCCTGCTGCGGGAATGGTGGCTCAAGGCCAATGGCTTCCTGTACAATGCCAACCTGCCGGAACTGTGCCACAAAGTGCTGAACGGAACCATCGGAGACCAGGCGGCCAAGTATGATACGCTCTCCGCCGCCGCCAGCCTGGGTGAGGGCGCCTTCGACCCGTCGGCCTATCTGGAAGTCTTCAACCAGGGCGTTCACTTCTCATTCTTCGCTTCGGTGGCCGCCATGCTCATCTCGCTGGTGATCTTCCTCTATTACAAGAAGATTTTCCCCACGCCGCAGAAGCACGCCGCCGCTTCCTCCACCGGGTACACCGAGCAGGAAAAAATCGCCATGGCCAAGGAAATCAAGCAGCGGATGTATGCCCTGTTCGCCGTTCTGGGAATCGCCATTTTCTTCTGGTTCTCCTTCCATCAGAACGGGCAGTCCCTGTCCGTCTTTGCCCGTGACTTCGTAAAGACCGACAAGATCGCCCCCGAAATCTGGCAGGCGGTGAATCCCTTCTTCGTCATTGTCCTCACGCCCATCATCATGTGGATCTTCGGCTCGCTGGCCAAGAAAGGCAAGAGCGTTTCCACGCCCCGCAAGATTGCCATCGGCATGGGCATCGCCGGCCTGGCCTATCTGTTCCTCGCGGCATTCTCCTACAGCCAGGGCTATCCCTCCGGCACCGATTTCCGCGCCATGGACGAGTCCGTCGCCGCCACGATGAAAGCCGACTGGTGGGTTCTTATCGTCACCTACTTCTTCCTGACCGTCGCGGAACTCTTCATCTCCCCGCTCGGCCTTTCCTTCGTGTCCAAAGTGGCCCCCAAGCACATGCTGGGTCTCTGTCAGGGCCTGTGGCTGGGAGCGACGGCCCTCGGCAACCTTCTTATCTGGATCGGCCCCGTCATGTACAACGCCTGGCCCATCTGGAAATGCTGGACAGTGTTCCTGGTCGTTTGCCTCATCTCCATGGGCATCATGCTCGGCATGGTCAAATGGCTGGAGAGAGTGACCGGCGAATAGGCCTCCAGTGCCCCGACTGTATATAATATCTGGTCCTAACGGCTCCGGGAAAACCACGGCATCGTACGGTGTTCTCCCGGAGTTGCTGGACTGTAGCGAGTTCGTGAATTCCGACGAATTCGCCAAACACCTCTCCCCTTTTTCCCCGGAAAGCGCCTACATCACCGCCAGCCGCCTGATGCTCCGCAAGGTCAAATATCTCTTCGACCGGCGGAAAGACTTCTGCATCGAAACCACCCTGGCCACGCGCTCGCTCATCAAGATGGTGCGCAGCGCCCAGCAGAAAGGCTATTATGTCACCGTGCTCTATTTCTGGCTTGCCAGCCCCGACATCGCGGTGGAGCGGGTGGCCGCCCGGGTACGGGCCGGCGGACACGATGTCCCGGAAGAAACCATCCGCCGGCGCTATCGGATGGGCCTCAACTACTTCTTCCACAGTTACATGAACCTGTGCGACAAGTGGATTCTGGCCGACAATTCCACCCCGCCCTTCGACGTGATCGCCGAGGGTTCCCAGAAGGGACTGGTGATCCGGGACATGGAAAGATACAATTTCGTCCGTTCCCTGGTGACGGACGATATCGAACCGCTGACGCCCATCCGGGACGTCGCAGAATTCATCGGAAAAGAAATTGCCAAGGTCCACCTGGCACATGACGGAGTACCTGACCAGAATGATTGAGAACAAAGCATATTATTTTGACATTTTCAGGGTCGATGCGGCCTTGCTGGAAAAACTGGTCCGGGAGGCCCTGTCCGGCGGAGGAAGTTACTGCGACCTGTACTTTGAAAATACCACCTACGGCAGCCTGCTGCTGAGGGACGGCGCCGTCACTTCCGGCGGCAACCACATCGATTTCGGCGTGGGCGTCCGCGTCCTCAGCGGCGAAAAGACCGGCTATGCCTATTCGGAGAGCACCGCCTGGGCCGATATGCTCGCCTGCGCACGGGCGGCCGCCCAGATTGCGGAAAAGCCCGTGGATGTAAGTCCGTACGGAACCCGGAATCCCAGCCGCGGAGAGCCCAATCCGGCAGCGGACCGGTATCCGCTGAACCAGCCCTGGCGCGGGGTGCCCCTTTCCACGTTCCTGCCCTTCCTCCAAAAGTTGGAAGCCTCCGTCAAAGGGAAAGACAGCCGCATCGTGAAGGTCATCGCCAACCTGGCCTTCCAGGTGAGCGATATCCTCATGTACAACAGTTCCCGGGAACTCAAATGGGACACCCGCCCCATGGGCAGCGTCTCCCTGTCGGTGGTATTCCAGCAGAATGGACAGACCGAGAACAAGTCCACCTCCCGCAGTTTCCGCAAAGGGGCCGAAATGCTCTCCGACGCCCTGATCGAAGAGATGGCCGAAGAGGTGGTCCGCGGCATCGACGAGCGCTTCGCCGCCCGCCGTCCCAAAGGCGGCCGCATGAGCGTCGTCATGGGCGCCGGCGCCTCCGGCATCCTGCTCCACGAGGCCATGGGACATGCCTTCGAGGCCGATTTCAACCGGAAAGGCACCTCCATTTTCGCCGACAAGATGGGGCGCCAGATATGCCCCAAGGGCATCCAGATCATCGACGACGGAACCCTCGCCGGCAACCGGGGCGCCCTCAATTTTGACGACGAAGGCATCCCCGGCCAGAAGACGTACATGGTGGAAGACGGCGTGCTCACCTCCTATCTCCACGACCGCATCTCCGCGGCGCACTACGGGGTGAGGCCCACCGGCAACGGGCGGCGGGAGAGTTTCCGCTACGCCCCCATCCCCCGCATGAGGGCCACCTATATGGAAAGCGGGCAGGCCAAGGCCGGGGACCTCATAGCCGAGGTGTCCAAAGGCATTTTCGTGGACGAATTCTCCAACGGGCAGGTGCAGATCGGCGAAGGGGACTTCACCTTCTATGTGAAGTCCGGCTTCCTCATCGAGAACGGCCGCCTCACCCAGCCCGTGAAGGATATCAATATCATCGGCAACGGACCGGCCGCCCTGGCCGACATCCGCGGAGTGGCCGACGACCTCGCCGTCGATCCCGGCGCCTGGACCTGCGGAAAAGAGCAGTCCGTGCCCGTGAGCTGCGGCATCCCTACCGTCTTGATTGGAAACTTAACCGTGGGAGGAGAATAGGATGGACAATGCCCTTTTGACAAAAGAAGAGATGGCGCTGGCCCGCCACTGCCTGGCGTTCGCGCAGGAGCAAGGCGCCCAAAAAGTGAGAATCACCCTGAGCAAGAGCCTGATGAACCTCATCGGCCTTCTCTCGGGAGAGGTGGACAAGACGGCCCATGCCCTGGACCGCAGCCTGCAAATCCAACTGTTCGTGGAAGGACGCTACGGCGCCTTCTCCAGCAACAAGTTGGAAAAGGAGGGGCTGGAATCCTTCATCAGGGAAGCCATCGGCACCGTGAAGATGCTGGAGCCCGACCGCTTCCGGGAACTGCCCGCCCCGGAGCGTCTCTGCAAGAAGGCCCTGACAGGCCGCGAACTGGGCCTGTACGATCCGGCCTACGAAACCCTGTCGGCTCTCAGGCGCAAGGAGATCGCCCTCTCGTCCATGGCCTGGAACAGGCTGCAGGGAGGGCAGGAAGGCTGGAAACTCATCGCCGAGGAAGGAGAATACTCCGACAGCGTCTTCGACTCCCTCACCCTCGACAGCCAGGGACTGTACGCCCGCCATACCGAAACGTCTTTCGAAATCGGCTATGAATCCACCGTGGAAGACTCGGAAGGGAACCACTTCTCCAGTTATTGGTGGGATGCCGCTCCCCTGCTGGAGAATCTGCGCTGGAAAGACTGTGCCGAAACCGCCTGCCGGCGCGCCGTGGACCAGATCGGCCCCCGGAGCGTGGAGAGTGGCCGATACAATGTGGTCGTGGACAGCGAATGCGCTTCCAAACTGCTCACGCCCGTGCTCAATGCCCTGGGAGGATTCGCGCTCCAGCAGAAGAACTCTTTCCTTGTGGACAGCCTCGGAAAGCGGCTTTTCCCGGAAAAACTGACCATCCTGGACCTGCCCCTCACGCCCGGGGACACCGGCTGCCGGCTCTTCGACAGCGAAGGCGTCGCCACGCGGGAGATGCCCATCATCGAAAAAGGAGTCGTCAAGACCTATTTCCTGAACACCTATATCGCGGCCAAAATGCAGGCCGAGCCCACTGTCGAAGACGTCACCCGCGTCAAGGTGCTGCCCGTTGGAGACAGCAAAACGCGCGAAGAACTGATGGCCCGGGTGGGCGAAGGCATTCTGGTGACGGGATTCAACGGCGGCAATTCCAATCCCGCCACGGGCAATTTCTCCTATGGCATCGAGGGTTTCCTTTTCCGCGACGGCCGTCCCGTGCATCCCGTCAGGGAACTGCTCATCACCGGCAATTTCCTGGATCTCTGGAAAAACCTCATCGCAACGGCCGATGACGCCCGGCCCTGCCTGTCCAAACTCATCCCTACCCTGGCTTTCCGCCAAGTAGATGTCAGCGCATAACTTATGAAAACGGCCGTCGTCATCCTCAATTACAACACCAAGGACTACCTCCGCAAGTTCCTTCCGGTCCTTCTCGACTCGTGCAAGGGACGGGACGCGCAGGTCATCGTGGCCGACAATGCCTCCTCCGACGGGTCAGCCCGGATGATGAAGGAGGAATTTCCCGCCGTTCCGCTCATCGCCCTCGAGAAAAACTACGGCTTCACAGGCGGATACAACCGCGCCCTGAAGGAACTGGAGGCCGATTACTTCGTCCTGATCAATTCGGACATCGAGGTGCCGGAAGGCTGGCTGGACCCGCTGGTGGAATGGATGGACACGCATCCGGAATGCGGAGCCTGCGGCCCCAAACTGATCTCTTACGCCCGGCGAGACTTTTTCGAATACGCCGGCGCCGCCGGAGGGATGCTGGACAGGTACGGCTATCCGTTCTGCCGGGGACGCATCATGCTGCGGGTCGAAAAAGACCTGGGGCAGTACGACACCCCCGCGGACGTGCTCTGGGTGAGCGGAGCCTGCCTGATGGTCCGCGGCGGCGTCTGGAAGGCCCTGGGCGGGCTGGACGAGCGTTTTTTCGCCCACATGGAAGAAATCGACCTCTGCTGGAGGATGCAACTTCGCGGGTGGAAGGTGACCGTGGTCCCCGCTTCCCGGGTCTTTCACATCGGCGGAGGCACCCTTCCCAATGAATCGCCCTTCAAACTGAGGCTCAATTTCCGGAACAACCTTCTCCTTCTGGAAAACAACCTTCCCGCCACCTTCACGGCATACGGCCTGCCGCCGGAAAAGGCCCGCCGGAAGGCCCGGAGACGCATTTTTGTACGGATGTGCCTGGATGGAGGGTCGGCCTTCGTGTACCTTGCCACCGGCCGATGGAGTTTCTACCGGGCCGTAATCCAGGCCCACAGGGAATACCGGGCGTTGCGCCGGACGGGCGACATCCCCGCTCCCCTTTCCGTTCCCGCGGGACTTGTGGACAAGCCCGTCATCCTGAAAGCACTATTCGGGAAAAAATAGTATATTTGCGGGATTGTAAACAGTTAGGCCTATGAAAATTATCATTGAAGGCGCCGGACAGACGGGCTCCCACCTCGCGAAGATGCTCAGCGTGGAGTCCAACGAAATCACGGTCATCGACTCGGACGCCGGCCGTATCCGTTCACTCGCCTCCCAGGCCGACGTGGTCACCATCCAGGGCCCTCCTTCCACCATCGGCCTGCTGAAGGATGCCGGCTGCGCCGGGGCCGACCTTTTCATCGCGGTCAACCCCAACATGGACCAGAGCGTCAATATCGTGAGCGCCCTCCTGGCCAAGAAACTGGGCACCAAGCGCGTGATTGCGCGTATCGATGACGAAGCCTATCTCTCCCCCGAGAACAAACTGCTGTTCAAGGACATGGGACTGGACATGATGTTCTTCCCGGAGAAAAGCGCCAGCGACGAAATCGCGGACATGCTCCGCAGCAGCGCCTCCACGGACACGCTGGATTTCGCCCGGGGCAAACTGCAGCTTTCGGTCTTCAAACTGGACGACGATTCCCCCCTCCTGGACATGAACGTGACGGAATTCGCCCATGCGGTCAAGAATATCGAATCCGCGGCCGATTTCCGCATCGTCGCCATTTCCCGCGGCGGAAAAACCATCATCCCCAAGTTTGACACCACCTTTAAATTCCACGACTACCTTTATATTATCTCCCGCCGGGACGGCATGCCCGCCCTCATGAAGTTTCTCGGAAAGGACAAACTGGACATCCGGCGCGTCATGATCCTGGGAGGCAGCGAAATCGGCCATATGGTGGCCGAAAGGCTCGCCGGAGGGAAACTGGACGACATCAAACTCATCGAAGTGGACCGGAATCACGCCCGTTATCTGTCAGAGGTGCTTCCGGACGAGGTGAGCGTCGTGTGCGGCGACGCCCGCAACTCCGATTTCCTCCAGGACGAAGACATGCCCAGTTACCATGCCGTGCTGGCCTTCACCGGCAATGATGAAATCAATATCCTCTCCTGCGTGGTGGCCAAGAAGATGGGCGTTCCCCGCGTCATCGCCCAAGTGGAAAACCTGGAATATCTGCGCCTGGCCGAAGAAATGGGCGTCGATACCGTCATCAACAAGAAACTGATTACGGCGAGCCGCATCTTCAAGTTCACGCTTTCGGACAAAGTACGCTCCGTGCGCTATGTGAGCGGAACGGATGCCGAGGTGCTGGAATACACCGCGGCACCCGGTTCCCGCATCACCAAGACCATTCTGAAAGACATCGAATTCCCCGCCAATGCCATCATCGGCGGCGTCATCCGCGGAGGAGACAGTTTTATCGCCGTAGGTCATTCACGGATAGAGCCTTACGACCGCGTAGCCGTATTTGCCCTGCCCGAGGCTGTGAAAGACGTGGACAAGATGTTCAAATAATTGCTAACTTTGCAAGATTAGAAACCTAACGATATGAGCATCCAGACGGATAATATTCAAAAACTGGTGGAACGCCGGGCAAAAGCCCGCCTCGGAGGCGGCGAAAAGCGCATCGAAGCCCAGCACGCCAAAGGAAAACTCACGGCCCGCGAGCGCCTGGCCCTTCTCTTAGACGAAGGCAGCTTTGAAGAATACGACATGTTCGTGCAGCACCGCTGCACCAACTTCGGCATGGAAAAGAGCCATCCCGACGGGGACGGCGTAGTGACCGGCTGCGGCACCATCGACGGCCGTCTGGTGTATGTGTTCGCCCAGGATTTCACCGTAAGCGGCGGCTCCCTGTCCAAGACCATGAGCGAAAAAATCTGCAAGGTCATGGACATGGCCGTGCGCAACGGCGCACCCTGCATCGGCCTCAACGATTCGGGCGGAGCCCGCATCCAGGAAGGAATCGACGCCCTGGCCGGTTACGGGGAAATTTTCGAACGCAACATCCTCGCTTCCGGCGTCGTTCCGCAGATCAGCGCCATCATGGGGCCCTGTGCCGGCGGTGCCGTCTATTCCCCCGCCCTTACGGACTTCACCCTCATGGTCAAAAACACCTCCTATATGTTCCTCACCGGCCCGGCCGTGGTAAAGAGCGTTACCGGAGAGGAGGTGACCCAGGAAGACCTGGGCGGAGCCTCCGTCCATGCTTCCAAGAGCGGAGTGGCCCACTTTGCCGCCGAAAACGAGCAGGAGGCCCTTGCCACCATCCGGGAACTTCTCTCCTTCCTGCCGCAGAACAATCTGGAAACGGCGCCCTTCGTGGAAACGGCCGATCCCGCCGGCCGCGTCGATGACGCCCTCAACGCCATCATCCCCGACAATCCCAACAAATCCTATGACATGTACCAGGTGATCCGGAGCATCGTGGACGACGGACGCTTCCTGGAAGTCCATCAGGATTTCGCCAGGAATATCATCGTGGGTTTTGCCCACATGAACGGCCGCAGCGTGGGCGTGGTCGCCAACCAGCCCGGTGTGCTGGCCGGTGTGCTGGATATCAACGCCAGCCGCAAGGCCGCCCGCTTCGTACGCTTCTGCGACGCTTTCAACATCCCGCTGGTCACCCTGGTGGATGTCCCGGGCTTCCTTCCCGGCACCCAGCAGGAATACGGCGCCATCATCACCAACGGCGCCAAACTCCTGTATGCCTACGGTGAGGCCACCGTTCCCAAGGTTACCGTCACGCTCCGCAAGGCCTATGGCGGCGCCCATATCGTCATGAGTTGCAAGCAACTGCGCGGCGACGTCAATTATGCCTGGCCCAGCGCGCAAATCGCCGTGATGGGGGCCGACGGTGCCGTAAACGTACTCCATGCCAAGGAAATGAAGGAGAACCCGCAGCAGGCCCAAGCCATCTTCGAAGAGAAAAAGAAGGAATACGAAGACCTCTTCTCCAATCCGTACCAGGCCGCCCAAAAGGGCTACATCGAAGACGTGATCGAGCCGCGCAACACACGTTTCCGCATCATCCGCGCCCTGGAGCAACTTTCGGGTAAACAGGCCTCCCTTCCTGCCAAGAAACACGATAACCTGCCGCTGTAAACCATGAGAAAAGTCCTCACAAGCGTACTGGTTCTCCTGGTATCGGCCCTGGCCCTACGCGCCCAGAATGTCAGCGACCTCATCATTTCCGAGGCGCTGGCGCAGCCGGATTCCACCGGCATCCTGGACGACTACGGACGCCGCGGCGGCTGGGTGGAACTGTACAACAAATCGACCGGAACGGTGAATTTCGGCGGCTGCTACCTGACAGACGACCGCTCCGACCTCCGGAAAAGCCTCATTCCCAAGAGCGACCTGCGCACCAATCTGGGACCGCGCCAGACCATCATCCTTTACTGCAGCGGAAACGGCCATGACGGCACCTTCTATGCAGGCTTCACCCTTGCGCCCGGCAAAACCGTCTATCTGGTCTCCAATGACGGACGCACGGTCATCGATTCCCTGCAAATCCCGTCCGGTCTTCCGCTTGGGAAATCGGTCATCAAACTGGCACCGGACATTCGCCAGCAGCATTTCGCTCCCGTTGCAGAGCCCGCAGTCCCCTCTCCCGCCATTGTCAACGGAGACCAGAATGCCGCCACCAAGGGAGAACTCATGAAAGAACGCGACCCGTACGGCTGGATTCTCACCGTCGTGTCCGTAAGCGTGGTGTTCAGCGCCCTGGCCATGCTGTGGTTCCTCTTCTGGCTGCTGTTCGACCGGCCGGCCAAGAAGAAGGCGAAGGATGGAGATGCTTCGACGTCGCCCGGCATCACAAAAGGAAAACGGACAGTCATCCTGCGCGAAAGCGAAGAGTCTGAAGTGGCGGCCGCCATTGCCCTGGCCCTGGATATGGAAGCAGGCGGAGACACCTACGCCGCCATCGCGACGGCCGTCCACCTGTACCTCACCGAGGCTGTCCACGATGTCGAGCCCGGCATAGTGACCATTCGCAGGAGCGAAAGCGGATGGAATAATAAATCGTTGAATTTCAGAAAGTTACCAAAGTAGGTAACTAATTTGTTATCGATAAAAACAAAAATATTATGAAGGCATATAAGTTCAAAATCAACGGGAAAGACTACGCCGTGACCATTGGCGAAGCCGAGGGCAAAATGCTGTCCGTAAACGTAAACGGAGCCGACTATCAGGTAGAACTTGAAAACGCTCCTGCCGCGGCTCCTGCAGCTCCGGTTCAAGCGGCCGCACCGGCAGCCGCCGCCCCTGCGGCACCCGCACCTGCCGCACCCGCCGCCGGAGCCGGCGAGAAGGTCAATTCTCCCCTCCCGGGCGTAATCGTGGAAGTAAGCGTCAAGGAAGGCCAGGCCGTGAAAGCCGGTCAGAAGGTCGCTGTCCTGGAAGCCATGAAGATGGAGAACGAAATTCCCGCCCCCAAGGACGGAACCATCACTGCCATTCATGTGAACAAGGGTGACAGCATCCTGGAAGGTGCCCCCGTCGTAACCATCGCCTAATGGAACACATTTTCGAGTCCCTTTCCCAATTCTGGGAATACACCGGTTTTGCGAACTGCTCCTGGCAGAACCTGGTGATGATTGCCATCGGACTGGTTTTCATCACCCTGGCCATCGTCAAGGAGTGGGAGCCCATGCTGCTGGTTCCCATCGGCTTCGGCATGATTGTGGGCAATATCCCCATGTTCCCCGGCCTGAACATCGGCGTGTACGAGGACGGATCCGTCCTGAACATCCTCTACCAGGGCGTGAAACAGGGTTGGTATCCGCCGCTCATCTTCCTGGGGATCGGCGCCATGACGGATTTCAGCGCCCTGATCTCCCAGCCGAGGCTCATCCTCATCGGGGCCGCAGCGCAAATGGGTATTTTCGGGGCCTATCTGCTGGCCCTGCTCTTCGGGTTTGCCCCCAATGAAGCCGGCGCCATCGGCATTATCGGCGGTGCAGACGGTCCTACGGCCATTTTCCTCAGTTCCAAACTTGCCCCGGACCTGATGGGAGCCATCGCCGTATCGGCCTATTCCTATATGGCCCTGGTGCCCGTGATTCAGAAGCCGATCATGCTCCTGCTCACCACCAAGAAGGAACGGCTCATCCATATGCCCACCCCGCGCACGGTATCCAAGAAAGAGAAGATCATCTTCCCCATCGTGGGCTTCCTGATCACGGCGTTCATCGTGCCGAGCGGCCTGCCCCTGCTGGGCATGCTCTTCTTCGGCAACCTCCTGAAAGAGAGCGGCGTAACCAAGCGTCTGGCCAATACCGCGAGCGGTCCGCTCATCGACGTTGTGACCACCCTCATCGGCCTTACCGTGGGCGCTTCCACGCAGGCCGACAAGTTCATCAGCGTCAAGTCCGTCCTTATCTTCGGCCTGGGTCTGCTGAGTTTCGTGATCGCCACCACCTGCGGCGTGCTGTTCGTCAAACTGATGAACCTTTTCATCGCCAACCCGGCCAAGAAGATCAATCCGCTCATCGGCAATGCCGGCGTGTCGGCCGTACCGGACAGTGCACGCGTTTCCGAGGTCGTGGGCCGCGAAATAGACCCCACCAACCACCTCCTGATGCATGCCATGGGTCCCAACGTGGCCGGCGTGATCGGATCGGCCGTCGCCGCCGGTATCCTCCTGAGTTTCCTCGGCTAAATCCCTGACACGTAACTTCCTGACATTCAGGATATTCCGTACAATCCTCTGCGCAAAAAGCGCAGAGGATTATTTGTTACATACACACTATCAACAACTTACGAATCACGCTGGAAAATAGTTAAAAGATTGAAGAAAATTTGGATATTTGCTTCAAAAGTTTAACTTTGTACTCTGAATAATACGAAATTAGTAATCGGTAATAAAGATGGCTCAAAAGAATCTGTTACTTGGAGACGAAGCGCTGGCACTCGGCGCCCTCCACGCAGGGCTTTCCGGGGTCTATGCCTATCCCGGCACCCCTTCTACGGAAATTACGGAATACATCCAGGCCCATCCCCTCACGGCAGAGCGGAAGGTGCACTGCGACTGGTCGTCCAATGAGAAAACGGCCATGGAAGCGGCCCTGGGCATGTCTTATGCAGGCAAACGCGCCCTGGTATGCTTCAAGCACGTCGGCCTGAACGTCTGCGCCGACGCCTTCATGGGGTCTGCTACGACCGGAGCCAACGGAGGCCTAGTCATCGCCTCCTGCGACGACCCCTCCATGCACAGTTCCCAGAATGAACAGGATTCCCGTTTTTACGGATCGTTCGCCATGATGCCTGTGTTCGAACCCTCCAACCAGCAGGAAACCTATCAAATGACGCGCGCCGCCTATGACTATTCCGAGAAACGCGGCATCCCGGTCCTGATGCGCCTTACCACCCGCATGGCCCACTCCCGGGCCGTCGTGGAAAACGGCGAAGACATCCGGGAGCAGAATTCCCTGCACTACCCCGAGAAAACCCGCCAGTGGGTCACCCTTCCCGTAAACGCCCGCATCCGGAACCGGGAACTCATCAAGGACTACGCCCAGTTCGAGGACGACGCCGTGCATTCTCCTTTTAATTCCCTCACAGAAGGAAAGGACAACGGCCTGGGCATCATCGCCTGCGGTATCGCCTACAATTACCTGATGGAAAATTATCCGGACGGCTGCCCGTATCCGGTTCTGAAAGTATCCCAGTATCCTTTCCCGAAGGAACTGGCCCGCCAATTGGCCACCAAGACCGGCCGCATCCTGGTCATGGAAGAAGGCCAGGCCCTGGTGGAAGAACGCCTGCGGGGCGTATTCCCTTCCGGAATCCAGATCCTCGGCCGCCTGGACGGAACCCTGCCCCGTGACGGAGAACTGACCCCGGACGCCGTACGCTGCGCCCTGGGCCTTCCCGCCTTGCCGCAATACCCTGCGGCGGAAGTGGTCGCCCCCCGTCCGCCGGCACTGTGCCAGGGCTGCGGACACCGTGATTTCTATACCGCCCTCAACAACGTCCTCAAGGACTACGAGGGAGCCCGCGTGTTCGGGGATATCGGCTGCTACACCCTGGGCTGGATGCCTCCTTTCAAGAGCCTCCATACCTGCGTGGAAATGGGCGCCTCGCTCACCATGGCGCAGGGAGCCGCCTACAGCGGCACCTGGCCGGCCGTAGCCGTCATCGGAGACTCCACCTTCACCCACAGCGGCATGACGGGTCTGCTGGACGCCGTCAACGGAAAGGCCGATGTGACGCTGTGCATCTCCGACAACCTCACCACCGGAATGACGGGCGGCCAGGACAGCGCCGGAACGGGCCGCATCGAGGCCATCTGCGAAGGCATCGGCGTGGAAAAGGAGCACATCCGCACCATTGTCCCGCTGCCCAAGAATTATCCGGACATGGAAAAAGTCATTCGCGAAGAGTTGGAGTACCACGGAGTATCGGTCATCGTCTGCCGCCGCGAATGCATCCAGACCCTCAGAAGACATGCCGCTAAAAAATAAGTGAAATGAAAAAAGATATCATACTTGCTGGCGTGGGAGGACAAGGCATCCTCTCCATCGCAACGGTTATCGGATCGGCCGCCCTGGAACAGGGCCTTTATCTCAAACAGGCCGAAGTACACGGCATGAGCCAGCGCGGCGGCGACGTGCAGTCCAACCTCCGGCTCTCATCGGCCCCCATTTACAGCGACCTGATTCCCAAGGGAGGCGCCGACCTCATCGTCTCACTGGAGCCCATGGAAGCCCTGCGCTATGTGCCGTATCTGGCCCCGGACGGCTGGATCATCACCAATACCACCCCGCTGGTGAACATTCCCGACTATCCTCCGATGGACCGCGTACTGGAAGCCCTGAACGGCTTCCCGCAGGTGCTTGCCATGGACGTGGACGGGATGGCCAAGGACCTCGGCAGCCCGCGCGGCGCCAATATGGTGCTGCTGGGTGCCATGAGCGCCGTCCTCCACATTCTGGAACCCGAAAAACTCCGGGAAGGCATCCGCCGCGTCTTCGGCCGGAAGGGAGAAGCCGTGGTAGCATCCAACATCAAGGCCTTTGACGCCGGTCTCGCCCATTTTCAAAACCGCTGAACCATGAAAAAACCGCTTTCCCAAGAAACGCTGAACCGGGCGCTCCGGGATATGGGAATCGAAGATATCTCCCGCACCACCATCCGCCAGTGCGCCATGATCGGCAGCACGCTGGAGCAGGAAGCCGGAGAGCCGTTTTCCCACCTGGAGTTCGGTGTGCCGGGCATTCCCGCCTGCCCCATCGGAATAGAAGCCCAGAAGAAAGCCCTGGACGAGGGGAAATGCTCCATCTACCCTTCCGTCCAAGGTTTGCCGGAACTCAAGGAAAACGCCTCCCGCTTCATCAAGGCATTCATCGACATCGACATCGCTCCCAAAAGCATCGTGCCGACGGTAGGATCCATGCAGGGAAGCCTCACGTCCATTCTGGAATGCTCCCAGTTGCAACCCGGCAAGGACACCATCCTGTACATCTGCCCCGGTTTCTCGGCGCAGGGCCGCCAGCCGGACATCCTGGGCATCAAGAATGTCTGGTTCGACATTTACGAATACCGGGCCGAGAAACTGAGGGACAAACTGGAGTCTTATTTCAAACAGGGCAATATCGCCGCCATCCTGTATTCCAACCCCAACAATCCGGCCTGGATCTGCCTGACGGACGAGGAACTCCAGATTATCGGCGAACTGGCCACCCGGTACGACGTGATCGTCCTGGAAGACATGGCCTACCTGTGCATGGACTTCCGAAAAGACCTCTCCGTCCCCTTCGAACCGCCGTTCCAGAGCACCGTAGCCCATTATACGGACAACTACGTGATGCTGCTGTCCGGGTCCAAGATTTTCAGTTATGCCGGAGAACGGATCGGCATCGCCTGCATCTCGGACAAACTATACCAGCGGGAATATCCCGCCCTCAAGGAGAAATGGGGCATCGCCCGCTTCGGAGACAATTTCATCCTCAATTACTTGTATGTAAACACTTCCGGCGTTTCCCATTCGGCCCAATATGCCTTGTCGGCCATGTTCAAGGCCTGCGTGGAAGGCCGCTACAACTTTGTGAAGGAACTCCGCAACTACGGCTTCCGGGCCCACCGTTCCCGGGAGATTTTCGACCGGAACGGCTTCCACCTGGTCTATGACAAAGACATGGAACAGGCCATCGGAGACGGTTTCTTCTACACGGTGGAATACCGGGACATGCCCAACCGGGAACTGTTGGAAGCCCTGTTCCGCTGCGGCATAGTAGCCATCCCGCTCAATACCACGGGCAGCAGCCAGAGCGGCATCCGCGTCTGCGTGTCACGTCTTATGAGCGAAGAAGACTTCGTCCGTCTGGAAGAGCATCTGAAACTCTTTGTAAACTTAGTGGAATCATGAAATACGTAAGCGCCGATCAGGCCGTCAAACTGGTCCGCAGCGGAGACACCGTCGTCTGTCAGGGCGGCACATCCGTTCCTGTCATTCTGCAGGAAGCCCTCGCACGCCGCCACGAAGAACTCCGGGACGTCCAGATCGTATGCGGTTTCAACATCACAGCCGCCGAAGCCCCCTTCTGCAAGCCCGAGTACAAGGACTCTTTCCTGGTGAACAGCATTTTCATCAGCGCCGACCAGCGCCGGCACATCGCCGCCGGTTACGGAACCATGACGCCCGCCTTCCTGGGAGAAGTGCCCGCCCTGTTCCGCCACGGGGAAATACCCGTGGATGTGGCTTTCATCAACTGTTCCCTGCCGGACGAAAACGGCTACCTCAGTTACGGCATATCGGCCGATATCGCCGTGTCGGCCGTGGAATGCGCCCGCGTGGTGATTGCCCAGGTGAGCCCCAACATCCCCTATCTCTACGGCAAGTGCCTCATCCACGAGTCGCAGATTGCCGCGGCGGTCTATACCGAAGAGCCGCCGCTGGGCATGGTGTTCGGGGAACCCACCCCCATCGAAGCGGCCATCGGCGCCAACGTAGCCTCGCAGATCCCGGACGGGGCCTGCCTGCAGATTGGCGTAGGCGGCATCCCCAATGCCGTCCTCAACGGCATCAAGCACCACCAGCACCTGGGGCTCCACACCGAGGCCATGACCGACGGGGTCATCCGCCTCATGAAGGAGGGCGTCATCGACAATTCCCTCAAGAAAGTGCACCCCGGCGTCAGCGTGGCCGCCCTGGCCATCGGCTCCAAGGAAATGTATCAATACATCGACCACAACCGCACCATGGAGTTTTTCGACGTGGCCTACACCAACAATCCCTTCCTGATTGCCCAGAACCCCAGGGCGTGCGCCATCAATTCGGCCATCGAGGTGGACCTTACCGGCCAGATCTGTGCCGATTCCATCGGCGAGATGATTTTCTCCAGCGTCGGCGGCCAGCATGATTTCATGTACGGCTGCTCCCTGGCCGAAGAAGGGCGCACCTTCATCGCCCTGCCTTCCCGGACCGCCAAGGGAAAGGCCAAGATTGTCCCTACCCTCACCCCCGGTGCCGGCGTAGTCACCACCCGCTTCCAGACACAGTTTGTGGCCACGGAATACGGCATCGTCTATCTAAGAGGAAAGAGCCTGGCCGAAAGGGCCAAACTCTTGATTTCCATCGCCCATCCGGAAGACCGGGAGGAACTGGAAAAAGCCGCCTGCAAGCGCTTCGGCTACAGTTTTCTGCGCCTCCGCTAACGGATGGCGGCCGCGGCGATACTGGCCACCACAGCCCGCAGCCGGGCCACCGAGCCGCCGTCGCTGGGATGGGCCCGGTTGGTGAGGATGATGACGGCCGTATCGGTATCCGGATCCAGAATGACGGAAGTACCTGTGTAGCCCGTGTGGCCGCGCAGGTTTTCCGTTTCAAAGATGTCCCCGCTCGTGTAGGGACCGGTATAATATGTGTCCCACCCCAGGGCGCGGGCCACTTTGGGGTCGTTGACGGAAGGGACCTCGAACATTTTCCGAACGGTCTGCGGGGCCAGGATGCGGCGTCCGTTCCAACTGCCGTCTCCCAGCAGCGCCGCCGCCATCACGGCCAGGTCTTCCACATTGGAAAACATGCCGGCATTGCCCGAATTGCCCTGGTTGATGATGCGGGCGATGGGGTCATGGACCGCCGCCACCAGGGGCAGTCCGTCTGCCTGGACCTCCGTAGGAGCGCAGAGCGCCGCCAGTTCCGGCTTCACGGGAGCGCCGTCCAGCGGGAAATAAGTGGTATGCTCCAACCCCAGGACATCGAAGACATGCTGCTGGGCATAGTCACAGAGGCGCTGTCCCGTAATGCGCTGGAGAATTTGCTGGAGCGTCACGAAATTCAGGCAACTGTACAATTGGTCGGTGCCGGGGCGGAAATTGCGGCCGGCCCTTTCGGCGATATAGCCGATGAAGGCTTCCGGGGTTCCGGGGCCGAATTCCTGCACATAAGCAGCCACATCGGCATAGGCGTCCAGGCCGGAAGAATGCGTAAGAAGGTGCTGGACGGTGATTTCCACACGTTCACCCGTTTCCGGGTCCACCCACGGGCGGAAACCGGGGATGTAGCGGCTCACGGGGTCCATCAGGCGAAGTTGTCCCCGCTCCACCAGTTGCATCACCGAGACCGTCGTTCCAAAGCACTTGGACAGGGATGCCAGGTCGAAGAGGGTTTCCGTCGTGAGCGCTTCCTTCGCAGGAACCAGCGACTTGTATCCGAACGCTTTTTCATAAACGATGTTCCCGTGGCGCACGATGCCGATGACCGCCCCGGGAATCTCTCCGAGGGCGACGGAGGCGTTGGCGGCGCTGTCGATCAGCGCCAGGTGGGTGGAACTCATGCCCATGGATTCCGGAGCAGCATGCGGGAGCCCCGGATGCTGGGGGCCGGCGCAGGAAAGCGCCGCGGCGGCAAAGGCCGCCAGAAGGATTCTCTTAAAAAACATACGTCGTTGCCATGCCGATGGTCCAGTCGCTGACCTGCGGGTCCAATCCGCGTCCCACGTCCAGCGAGAGGATGAAATTCGTGTTGATCTGGATTTTTCCCCCCAGGCCGAAAGCGGCCATCACGGGAAGGGACCTGTCCTGCCAGAGATTCAGTTCAGGGTATATTCCGCTCAGTTTCTTCTGCTCCTCGAGCCGGTAGGGCCGGGTGATGGCACAAAGGTCGGCAAAGGGATTCAGCACCAGGTTGACATCCTGATTGAAAAGACGGAAGCGGAAAGGGATGAAACGGAACTCGAAATTGCCCCATGCATAGCCGGCCGCCATCACGCGGTTGTAGCGGATGCCCCGGACCGTAACACGGCTGCCAAGCCCGCAGATTTCCTCGTACGGATAAAAAATGGTGGCCACCTCGTTCAGATTGTAATAGGGAATTTCTCCGGCGAACTGATGCTGGAGCCCCAGGTGCCACGCAAAGACCAGCCGCTCCGGGACGAGGGTGACATAATGGCGGAAATGGGCCACCAATTGGGCATAACTGTATTTCCAGTGCCCCAGAGCGGCATTTCCCACCAAGTACAGTTCCCCGTACATTCCCCTGCCGGGCGACAGTTCCACGTCCCGGGAATCATAAACGACGCCTCCCTTGAATTCCAGCGACGTCCCTCCCGCAAATTCATCTTCGCGGATGAGGCCGATGTCCCGGTATGCGGTGAAAAGGCTGTGTCCGGAATCGTACTTCTCCAGAGAGAAATCCTCCATCCGGACATGTCGGAACACGAAACCACCCATCCAATCCAGGTGGGGGCCGATATTTCCCATCACGGACCCGGAGACGCGGAAAAACCGCCGGTGGTTGGTGTACCACGCCGTCCGGCGCTCCGCATTCAGGTCCAGCGCCGCGTCATAGGGAGAAGCGATGCCGTTGAAACCGTAGAAGTTGTTCACCATGGCGTCCCGGTAGGTGACGCTGGCATTGACACGGTGGTCTGCGATGAGGGCCGGGGATTCAAAGTAGAAATGGGCGTACCAGGAACCTTTGGTGGCATAGGCGGCCGAAAAACCCGCATGGTGCAGGAAATTGGGATAGGTGCTGCCGTCCCCGTAATAGAAAAAGTCCGAATAGGCGCCCAGCGTCACACCGATATCCGTCGTATAGCCCACATTGGGCATGGGCGTGAAAACCCAGCCGGTCTTGGGCTTGTCCTGTGCCAGGGAGCGGAGGAGCGGCAGCAGCAGGAAAAGGAAACAGATAAAAATCTTTTTCACAAGGGATCCTTTTTGATACAAATATAGGGAAAAACTATGGGATGTAGGAAGATTTTTTGTTATATTTGCAAAATACACATGCATACTCTAAGATAACTTTATAAGCATATGGACAAACTCCAGGAACTGACCCAGAAGCTGTACAACGAGGGTCTTTCAAAAGGAAAAGAAGAAGGCGCAGCCATTCTGGCCCAAGCCAAAGAAGAAGCCGATTCCATCGTAAAAAAAGCCCAAGAAGAGGCAGCCCACATTATGGAAAATGCCCGCAAAGAGGCTGAGGATTACCGCATTAAGATGGAAGGTGACGTAAAAATGGCCTCCACCCAGGCCCTTCAGGCCACCCGTGCCGGCATCGAGAACCTCATCGTCACCAAGGCCGTGGACGCCCCCGTCAAGAGCGCCCTTTCGGAAGCCGCTTTCGTCAAAGAGATCATCAGCGCAGTGGCATCCCGCTTCAGCGCCCAGGAGAGCACGGACATCGCCCTTCTCCTCCCCGAAAAACTGCAAAAGGAACTGGAACCGTTCGTGCAGGGCGAGTTGGCCAAAACCCTCGGCAAGGGCGTAGAGGCTTCCTTCTCCAAGAAAGTGGAAGGCGGCTTCAAGATCGGCCCCAAGGACGGCAGTTATTTTATCAGCCTCACGGACGAGAGTTTCCAGCAGCTGATCGGAGACTATCTCCGCCCCGCCACCAAGAAAATCCTTTTCGGATAGCCCATGAGCAATTTCGAGTATATCATCTCCAGCCTCCCCTACCTTACGGCAGACTACAAATACGAAGACGGAGAAGGTTTCAGGAGTGTCATCGACCAGATTCTCAGCAACCTTTCGGAAAAGGATGCCGGGGCGCTGGAATTCCTCCTCAAGGGTTTTGACGCCGATGAACTCAATCCGGACTTCTATGCCCGGGCACTGTCCCATCCGGTGAAGTTCCTGCGGGAGTATTTCCGCTTCGACCTCAACCTCCGCAACGCCAAGGTCGGCTTCCTGAACAGGGAACTGGGCCGCCCCGACGGGCAGGACCTCATCACCGGCCTGGGAACGGAGGAGGACGAAAACCTGGATATCGACCTCTACCGCTTCCGCGGCGGCGAGTTCGAAGAGAACGACGCCGTTGCATCGGCCCTCGCCCAGGACAGTCTGCTGGGAAGGGAAAAAGCCCTGGACGACATCACCTGGGAGAAAATCTCCTCCCTGGAAACCTTCCACTACTTCGACATCACCGCCGTGCTGGCCTATGTGGCCAAACTGCACATCGTCAACCGCTGGCTGGCCTTGGATCCCGAAAAGGGCCGTGAACTGTTCCGCACCCTGGTGGATGAGGTCAGGGGCACCTTCCAAGGCGTAAACTTCACCGACAAATAAGCAAACCATATATGAAAACAAAAGGAATAGTTACCGGTATCGTGAGTAACCTCGTCACCGTCAAGGTGGACGGGCCGGTTGCTGAAAATGAAATCTGCTACATCGACCTGCAAGGCGTGAAGATGATGGCGGAAGTAATCAAGGTGGCCGGAGACAATGCTTCCGTGCAGGTGTTCGAGAGCACCCGCGGCCTCAAGGGAGGCGACACCGTGGAATTTGAAGGAAGGATGCTGGAAGTCCAGTTGGGCCCCGGCCTGCTGTCCAGCACCTATGACGGCCTGCAGAACAACCTGGCCACCATGGACAACGTGTTCCTGCAGCGCGGCGAATATACAGACCCGCTGGACCGCGGGAAACTGTGGGACTTCACCCCCCTGGCCAAAGCCGGAGACAAAGTGATTGCCGCAGACTGGCTGGGCGAGGTCAAGGAAGGCTGGCTGCCCCACAAGATCATGGTTCCTTTCTCCTTCGAGGGCGAATACACCGTAAAATCCGTCAAGGAAGCCGGCCAGTACAACGTGGACACCACCATCGCCATCCTGGAAAACGCCCAGGGAGAGGAGGTTCCCGTCACCATGGTACAGAAATGGCCCGTGAAAGTGGCCGTCAAAGGATATAAGGAAAAACCCCGTCCCAACAAGATCATGGAAACGGGCGTCCGCGTCATCGACACCCTGAACCCCATCGCCGAAGGCGGCACCGGCTTTATTCCCGGTCCTTTCGGCTGCGGAAAAACCGTGCTGCAGCACGCCATCGCCAAGCAGGGAGACGCCGACGTAATCGTGATGGCCGCCTGCGGTGAACGTGCCAACGAAGTGGTGGAGATTTTCACCGAATTCCCCGAACTGATCGACCCCCATACCGGCCGTCACCTGATGGAGCGTACCACCATCATCTGCAACACCTCCAACATGCCGGTCGCCGCCCGTGAGGCCTCCGTATATACGGCCATGACCATCTGTGAATACTACAGGGCCATGGGGTTGAAATGCCTCCTCCTGGCCGACTCCACCTCCCGCTGGGCCCAGGCCCTCCGTGAGATGAGCAACCGTATGGAGGAACTCCCCGGCGCCGATGCCTTCCCGGTTGACCTCTCGGCCATCATCTCCAACTTCTATTCCCGCGCGGGAATGGTCGTGCTCAATAACGGACAGACGGGTGCCGTCACCTTCATCGGCACGGTATCCCCTGCCGGCGGTAACCTCAAGGAACCCGTGACCGAGAGCACCAAGAAGGCCGCCCGCTGCTTCTACGCCCTGGAGCAGGCCCGTGCCGACCAGAAGCGCTATCCGGCCGTCGGCCCGCTGGAGTCCTATTCCAAATACCTGGATTATCCCGAGATCCGCCAGTACCTGGACGAAACCGTGGAGAAAGGCTGGGTAGAAAAAGTCCTCTGGGCCAAGAATATTGTCCGCCGCGGCAAGGAAGCCGCCGAGCAGATCAACATCCTCGGTGACGACGGCGTTCCCATGAGTTACCATGTGAATTTCTGGAAGAGCGAACTGGTGGACTTCGTCATCCTGCAACAGGATGCCTTCGATGCCATCGACGCCCTGTGCCCGCTGGAGCGGCAACGCTTCATGCTGGACCTGGTGCTGGACATCTGCGGCAAGGACTATGATTTCGAAGACTTTGAAAAGTGCCGCGACTTCTTCAAGAATCTCATCAATGAGCTTCGCCAGATGAACTACTCCGCCTACGAGAGCGAGCAGTTCTGGGCCTACAATGAATCCGTTAAGAAAATGATTGCATAGACTATGGCAACGAAAGCATATCAAAGAGTTTATACCAAACTGGAAGGCATCACAAAGGCCACCGTATCCCTCAAAGCCAAGGGCGTCTCCAATGACGAACTGGCCGTCGTGGACGGAAGGCTGGCCCAGGTGGTGCGCATCAAGGGAGAGACCGTCACCCTGCAGGTCTTCTCCGGCACCGAGGGCATCCCCACCAACGCCGAGGTGGTGTTCCTGGGGGAACCGCCCGTTCTCAAAGTGTCGGACCAGTTGTCCGGCCGCTTCTTCGATGCCTATGGTCATCCGATCGACGGCGGTCCGGAAATTGACGGCGAGGAGCGCCCCATCGGCGGTCCTTCCGTGAACCCGTACAAGCGCCGCCAGCCCTCGCAACTCATTCCCACCGGCATTGCCGGCATCGACCTCAACAACACCCTGGTTTCCGGCCAGAAGATCCCCTTCTTCGCAGACCCGGACCAACCCTACAACCAGGTAATGGCCGATGTCGCCCTGCGGGCCGACGTGGACAAAATCATCCTGGGCGGCATGGGCCTGTCCAACGACGACTACCTGTTCTTCCGCCACAGTTTCGAGGCGGCCGGTGCCCTGGACAAGATCATCTGCTTCATCAACACAACGGAGAATCCGCCGGTGGAGCGTCTGCTGGTGCCGGACATGGCCCTCACCGCCGCCGAGTACTTCGCCGTAGACAAGAACGAAAAGGTGCTGGTGCTCCTGACCGACATGACCCTGTATGCCGACGCCCTGTCCATCGTCTCCAACCGTATGGACCAGATTCCGTCCAAGGACTCCATGCCGGGTTCCCTGTACAGCGACCTCGCCAAAATCTATGAGAAAGCCGTTCAACTGCCCACCGGAGGCTCCATCACCATCATAGCCGTCACCACGCTGAACGACGGGGACATCACCCACGCCATCCCGGACAACACCGGCTACATTACGGAAGGCCAGCTCTTCCTCAGAGCCGATTCCGACACCGGCAAGGTCATTATCGACCCGTTCCGCTCCCTGTCCCGACTCAAACAACTGGTGCAGGGCAAGAAGACGCGCGAAGACCACTCGCAGGTGATGAACGCCTCCGTGCGTCTGTATGCCGACGCCCAGAACGCTAAGACCAAACTGGAGAACGGTTTCGACCTCTCCGACTACGACCACCGCTGCCTGGACTACTCGAAGGATTACGCCCGCGAGCTCCTGGCCATCGACGTGAACATCGGCATCACCGAAATGCTGGACACGGCCTGGAAACTTTTCGCCAAATACTTCACTCCGGCCGAAACCGGTATCAAACAGGCACTTATCGATAAATACTGGGTTAAATAATGGCTATCAAGTTCCAATACAATAAAACTTCGCTGACGGAAATCGGCAAGCAGCTCAAGGTCCGGCAGCGCGCCCTCCCCACCCTTCAGAACAAGGAGAGCGCCCTGCGGCTGGAAGTGCGCAAGGCCAAGGCCGACAGCGACCGTTTGATTGACGAGTTGGAGCAGGCCCTGCAGCGTTACGATTATCTGGCCGCCCTGTGGAACGAGTTCGACCCCGGGCTCATCGCCATTACGGACGTGGAACTCTACACCAAGAAAGTGGCCGGTGTGAAAACCCCCGCCCTGGGAGAGATCAAATACGAAATCCGTCCCTTCAACGCCTTCGTGAAACCCGCCTGGTATGCAGACGGCGTCGCCATCCTCAAGGAACTCAGCCGGCTGGGCATCGAGTCGGAGGTATATAAAGAGAAAGCCCGGATTCTGGATTACCAGAGAAAGAAGACCACCCAGAAGGTGAACCTGTACGAGAAAGTGCAGATTCCCGGCTACCGGGAGGCCATCCGCAAAATCAAACGCTACATGGAAGATGAGGAGAACCTCTCCAAGGCCTCTTCCAAGATTGTCAAAAACCGCCATGCAGAGGAAGAGGAGGCCTCAGAGCGATGATTACTCCCATGACCAAATACTCCTTCGTCCTGCTGAATGGAGAGCAGAACGGACTGCTGGAAAAAATCCAGGAGGTGGGACTTGTGGATATTACCCGCAGTTCCAAACCCATGGATGACAACTCGCACGCACTCGCCGGAGAAATCGATCTGCTGGACGGCCTCATCCAGGGCATCCGGAAAGCGGAAGTCCCGGAAGGCACCCAGCCCGTCGTCTTCCAGGGTGAAGGGGCCGATGACATCGTCCGTCTTGCCGGCGGCACGCTCATGCTTTTCGCGGAGTCTCAGGACAAGGTCAAGACCCTTGAAAAGCAGGTCCGCGACCTGAAAGTCTGGGGCAGTTTCGATTCCGCCATCGTGAGCAAACTCGCCGAGGCCGGCGTCCCGATGCATTTCCACATCGTCAGCCCCAAATCCTTCCAGGAAACCTGGGCGCAGGAATACGCCCTGTCGGTGATTTCCCGCAACAAGGACGGCGTCTATTTCGTCGTAGCCGGAGAAGATGCGCTTCCCGGTGAAGTCTCCGTCCCCAAAGAGGACTGGAGAGAACTGGAAGCCCGACTGAGGGGCGAAACGGCTGCACTGAAAGACCTGGAAGGAGAAATCGTCACCCTCAAGGAACGCCTTCCCGAACTTGAACAAATGAGGGCCCAGGCCTATGCCAAACTCGACCTGTACCTGGCCGGAACGACAGCCGTTCCTGCGGCCGAGGACACCATCGTAACGCTGGTGGGCTATTCGCCGGCCGAGAACAGCGAAGCCGTCGAGGCCGCGCTGGATGCCACCGGCTCCTATTATCTCAAGGAAGCCGCCGTTGTGGAGGACAATCCCCCCATCAAACTCAAGAACAACTGGTTTGTACGCCAGTTCGAAGTCCTTACGGACATGTACGGCCGGCCGGGCTATGACGGTTTCGACCCCACGCCTTTCATCTCCGTGTTCTTCCTCCTGTTCTTCGCATTCTGCATGGGAGACTGCGGCTACGGCCTGATCCTTGTCATCATCGGCCTGCTGCTGAAGAAGGTGGATTCCTTCAAGGACATGGCCCCGCTGGTGGTGATTCTGGGTATCGGAACCACCGTCATCGGTTTCCTGTTCCACACTTTCTTCTCCCTGGACATTTCCACTTGGAGCATCTTCGCCCCCATCAAGGGAATCTTCCTCCCGGCCAAGATTGCCGGATATGACGGGCCGATGGTACTCTCCATCGTCGTGGGTATCATCCACCTGTGCCTGGCCATGTGCGTCAAAACATACGAACAGACCAAGAACAAGGGATTCGTCAATTCGCTCGGCACCTGGGGATGGACACTGCTCATCGTCGGCGGTGTCATCGTCGGTTCCCTGGCGCTCGTCGGTGTCCTGGACAAGGAACTCACCAAGTGGATCGTCATTGTCCTCGGCGTGCTGAGCGCGCTGGGGATCTTCGTGTTCAACGACATGAAGCGCAACAAACTCGCCAACGTGGGAATGGGCCTCTGGGACACCTACAACACGGCGACCGGTCTGCTGGGAGACGTTCTCAGTTACCTTCGTCTGTACGCCCTGGGCCTGGCCGGCAGCATGTTGGGCATGGCCTTCAACAACATCGGCCAAATGGTCCTGGGAGACGGCAGCAACGCCGTCCTCTGGATTCCGTTCGTGCTCATCGTGGTCATCGGACACACCCTGAACATAGCGATGGCCGCCCTGGGAGCCTTTGTACACCCGCTCCGACTCAACTTCCTGGAATTCTTCAAGAACTCCGGATACGAGGCGACCGGTCGAAACTTCAACCCCTTAAGCAAATAAATATCAAAATCCTAATATTATGCTCAACTTAATTCTCGGTTATTTGGGTCTGGGTCTTGTACTCGCCCTCTCTGGTATTGGTTCCGCCATCGGGACCACAACAGCCGGCAACGCGGCTGAAGGTGCGCTCAAGCGCAAACCGGAAGGTTCCGGTAACTACATGGTGCTCAGCGCACTTCCTGCAACCCAGGGTATTTACGGTTTCGTGGCCTTCTTCATGCTCATGGGCAAAGTGGCCGAAAGCGGTGCCCTCGTGTTCGGTATCGGCGTCAGCGTAGGTCTGGTCTGCATGCTCTCCGCCATCCGTCAGGGCCAGGTTTGCGCCAACGGTATCGTAGGTATCTCCCAGGGCCACAATGTGTTCACCAACACCCTTATCTACGCCGCCCTTCCGGAGTTTTACGCCATTCTGGGTCTCGTCGGCGCCCTCATGCTCTAGGCATCGCAACGTCCCAAAAAAGACTGGGCCTCCTCGATGGGGTCCAGTCTTTTTTTATACGTCCTGTGACATTCAGTACTCCCGGGGGCCGAAGATATCGGTGCCGATGCGCACCATCGTGGCGCCATGCCGCACGGCAAGGGGCCAGTCCCCGGACATGCCGATGGACAAGATATCAAAGCCGTCCATCCCGGAAGCTTTGATTCGTCTATACAACGTCTCGATCCTCTCAAAATCCTTCTCCACCACCGCCATGTCATCGGTATTCGTCGCCATTCCCATCAGTCCCCGGATGCGTAAGTTTCCAGGTTCTGAGCCTCTCCCTTCGCCGCGAAGAATCTCCAGGATTTCTTCCTCGGAGAAGCCTTGCTTGGTCTCCTCGGCCCCGAGATGGAGTTCAAGAAGAACATCCACTACCCTGCCGTTCTCAAACGCCCATCTGTTGATGGCCTCCAGCAGATGCAGGGAATCCACGGACTGGACCAAGGAGACATATGGCAGCACCAATTTGAGTTTGTTGGTCTGAAGATGGCCGATAAAATGCCACTGAACGTCGGAGGGCATCTGCGGCACCTTGGCGGCAAGTTCCTGGGGACGGTTCTCCGCAAAGAGACGCTGTCCCGCGTCATACGCCTCCATGAGCCTTTCCACGGGATGGAATTTGGAAACCGCCACCAGCGCAACACCGGAGGGAATCTGTCGTCTCAGTTCACAAAGCCTGTCGGAAATAGTGCTCATAGGAATCCAAATAACATACAGGGTCTGATCGAAAACAATCTGAAATGAAGATAGGGGTCCATGGAATCGGACCCCTATGAACGTTTAGCGTTTCTTTTTGTTCTGTTTCTCCATCTCACGCTGCATCCTCTGGGCTTCTTCCAGCCGCTGCTGCCACTTGCTCTTGGGCGCAGCCTTGCCGCTGGCTTCGGCCGCTTTCACTTTGGCCAGAATGGCATCGGGCTTCACAACCCACTTGCGGATGACAAACGTTTCCACCATCGTAATCAGGTTGGAAAGCAGATAGTAATAACTGAGGCCGGAGGAAAGGTTGTTACAGATGAAGAACATCATGACGGGCATCATGTACAGGCTCATCACCTGCATCATCTTGGCGTTGGGGTCGTTGCCGGCCGTCTGGTTCTGCATGGTGATCTTCGAGTAGAAGAACATGGACAGGGCCATCAGAAGGGCAAAGAGCGAGATGTGGTCCATGCCCAGGATGCTGGTTCCCCAATGGATGACATCGTCATAGGCGCTCAGGTCCTCAGCCCACAGGAACGGCTGCTGGCGCAGTTGGATGGAAGCCGGGAAGAAGCGGAACATGGCCCAGAGGATCGGCATCTGGAGCAACATGGGCAGGCAGCCGCCCATGGGCGAGACACCGGCCTTGCGGTACAGGTCCATGGTTTCCTGCTGCTTCTTCATGGCATCCTCCTGTTTGGGATACTTGGCATTGATCTTCTCCATATACGGCTTCAGGGCCTGCATCTTGGCGCTGGAAGAGTAACTCTTGTAGGCGAAAGGCAGGACCACGATCTTGATGAAGATGGTCATCAGGAGGATGATGATGCCGTAACTGGAGATGAACTTGGACAGCCAGTCGAACAGCGGAATAATCACATACTTGGTGAAGACGCCGATAATCCTGCCACCCAGCGGAATCACCTTTTCATAGGCATGGTCATAGGCTTTGAGGCCTTTATAGTCGTTGGGGCCGAAATAGAACTCGAAGGGCACTTCGATATGGTCCGAGCCCGGAGTGATATCGGCCTGCATGAGGGCCCGGCAGTGCATCAGGTCCGTACCGTCCTTGGGCAGGAAGTCAATCTTGAACTCTCCGTAGGTGAAATTCTTCGGGGAGCGCATGATGGCACTGAAGAACTGCTGCTGGAAGGCGAACCATTCGATGTTGTTGTTGAAGCGCTTCTCTCCCCCGCGGCCGTTGCCGATATTGGCCGGCTTCTTGTCGTCCGGGAAATAGTAATTGAGGCGGGAGTACTGGGTTTCGTTCTTGTAGCCCTTCTCCATGCGCGGGATGATGGCGTCGAAGTCGATGTCGATGCTTCCGACATTGCGCGGAATCAGGTTGCCCATCCCCACGAATGAAAGCGTTTCGTTCACCGAATAGGAATCCTTCACCAGGGTGTACTTCTGCTCGATGTAACCGCCGCTCCCCATCGGGAGGCGCATCACCACCGTGCTGTCCGAAGAGGCCTCCGGTACATACTGGAAGGTGAATTTCCGCGTGTCGATGGCCGTAGGGGCATAGACCACATAGCCCAGTTGGCTCTTCTCTCCCTGCAGGAGATAAATGGGTTCCTTGCTATAGGTAAGATAGTCCTTTACCTTTACCGAATACGGCTGGGCGCCACGGGTGGTGAAGACCACTTCCAGTTTCTCGTTCTCAAGTTTCAGGAGTTGTCCTTCGGCCCGGGCTGCGCTGTTGAGGAGGGAATCCGAATAGACCGGGGCCACCGGAGCCTGCACGGCCGTGGCGGCCGAGTCGGCAGCGGCGGCGGCTTCGGGATGCTCGGCCCGCCAGATGCTGTCCTGCTGCCACTGGGCATAGGCCTCAGCGGCGGCGATGGAATCCAGTTGGGCCTGATATTCCTTCTGTTTGGCCACTTGACGGCTCTGATACCCGAAGACCCCCAGCATGATGAGGAAAATCAGGACAAAGCCGATGATTGAATTCTTATCCATAGGCTACTCCTGTACCTCCTCTGCCTCCTTGGCGCGAATCTGGGCCTTCAACTGCTCGAGTTTGGCCTTGGCGGCGTCGATTCTCTCCTGCATCTGGGCTTTCAACTGCTCGGCACCCTTGGAAAGGCCGAAGAAGCCGATGTTGTTCTCATAGGTCTGGATTTCCTGCTGGAGCTGGTTGAACTGCTCCTTGAGGCGGTCTGTCTCGGAGAGCGGACGGCGCTCGGCCCGGCCACTTTCGCGACGACCGTTTTCACGGCGTCCGCGGGAGCCGAAGCCGGGGAATTTCTCCTCCATGGCCTCCCGGTAGGCTGCCTGCACGGCATCCTTCTCCTTGAAGGGCACAAAGCCGATGGCGTTCCACTTCTCCGTGAACTCCTTCCGGGCGGCTTCATCCTTCTCGGCATCCGGAACATAGGCCTTGATTTCTTCGATGAGGGCCTTCTTGGCGGCCAGATTGCCGGAGAGGTTGCCGGGACCGGCGGGACGGTTGTCGCGGGCGGTGAAGAAAGCGTCACAGGCAGCGCGGAAACGCTTCCAGATTTGCTCGCTCTTCTTGCGCGGAACGGCGCCGATTTCCTTCCACTGCTTCTGCAGTTCGATAAAGCGGTCTCCGGTGGCCTTCCAGTCGGTGCTGTCCTTGAGGGACTCGGCCTCTGCGATGATGGCCATCTTCTTTTCCAGGTTGGCGTTCATGCTGTCCTTGAACTCCGTGAAGGAGGCGCGCTTGCGCTCGAAGAACTTGTCGCAGGCAGCGCGGAAACGCTCGTAAATCTTCTGGTTCTCCTTGCGGGTGGCAAAGCCGATGCTGCGCCACTTGGCCTGGATTTCCTCGATTTCCTTGCTCAGGGCATTCCATTCGGTGGAGGAGGTGATTTCCTTTCCGGCAATGGCTTCCACCTGCTCACAAAGGGCGGTCTTGGCCGAGAGGTTTTCCACCTGCTGGGCCTTCAGGCCTTCGAAATGGGCCTGATAGCGCTTGTTGATCACGGAAGTGGCGGCACGGAAACGCTCCCAGATGCTTTCGCGGTACTCTTTGGCCACCGGGCCGAGGTCTTTCCACAGTTCGTGCAGTTTCTGGAGTTCCTTGAAGGCTTCCACCACATCCTCCTCTTCGGCAAGGGCTTCCGCCTGCTCGCAGTAAGCGGTCTTGGCTTCCAGGTTCTTCTTGAAGTCCAGGTCGCGGAGTTCGCGGTTGATGTCCACCAGGTCGTAGAACTTGGTGACATACAGTTGATACGTGTCGTTGATGTCCCGGAAATTCTGCTGGGGAACCGGGCCGATTTCCCGCCAGCGGTTCTGGATTTCGCGGAACTTGGGGAAGGCGTCCTTCATGTCTCCGGGCGCCTCCACGAGGGCTTTCAGTTCCTCAATCACAGTCTGCTTCTTGGCGAAATTCTCCTCCCGCTGGGCATCCTGCTCCTTGTTATATTCTGCGCGCTCTTTCTTATATCCCACATAGAGAGCCTTGAAGCCGGCCTCGATGGCGGCAAAGGGGCTGATGGGCCCGCTCTGCATGGGGACGGTGGATTCTTCCGACGGGGTGTTCTCATCGGGCTCGTCCACGGCGGCGTCCTCGCCGGCTTCGGCCTTCTCCTTGGAGAGGCGCTTATAGAAGGCGGACTTGATGGCCTCCGCCTCCTTGGACCGCTTCATGCGGTCTTCGCTTTCGGTTAAACTTTGAAACAGTTCGGAAAGTTCGGCGAGGGTTTTCTCGCCATAGTTCTGTTCCACTTTTGCTACATCTGCGGGCTCCTCGGCTGCCACAGGCTTAATTTCTTCGATCATACGTTTAATAATAAGGTTAAACAATAGTTTACAAATATAATAATAGTCCACGAAAAAACGCTAATTTTGCAGCACATTTGTTCAGCCATGCTCAGAATAGACATCATCAGCGTTGTACCGGAATTGCTGGAAAGCCCTCTCAGTTATTCCACCCCCGGCCGGGCCGTCAAAAAAGGCCTTGCCGAAATCCACATCCACGACCTTCGCCAGTACGGACTGGGGTCCCGCCAGACGGTGGACGACTATTCCTACGGCGGAGACGCCGGAATGGTCATGATGGTGGAGCCGGTCTTCAACTGCATCCAGGACCTGAAGGCCCGGCGCCCCTACGATGAAGTCATCTACAT
The DNA here is from genome assembly GCA_017447815.1 of Bacteroidales bacterium. Classification (GTDB taxonomy): domain Bacteria; phylum Bacteroidota; class Bacteroidia; order Bacteroidales; family UBA932; genus Cryptobacteroides. The sequence continues at coordinate 46,840 of JAFSMS010000053.1, forward strand.
GGCCCCGGACGGGGAAATCCTCACCCAGGGCATCGCCAACGAATTGTCCCTCAAAGAAAACATCATCATCCTGTGCGGCCACTACAAAGGCATCGACGAGCGCATCCGGGAGCATCTCGTCACCCGCGAAATCTCCGTGGGAGACTTCGTGGTGAGCGGGGGTGAAATTCCCGCCGCCCTGCTGGCCGACAGCATCATCCGCCTGGTCCCCGGCGTGCTCACCGACGAGACATCGGCCCTGAGCGACTCCTTCCAGGACGGGCTGGTCTCCCCTCCCGTCTATACCCGTCCGGCCGATTTCAACGGCTGGAAGGTTCCCGACGTGCTCCTGAGTGGCAACCCCAAACTCATCCGCGCCTGGCAGGACGAGCAGGCGCTCCAGCGCACCCGCGAACGCAGACCTGAACTCCTGAAATAACACGTCCCATGCATTCTTTACGCGAACTCTACAAGACGGGGAAAGGCCCGTCCTCTTCCCATACCATGGGCCCCAACAAGGCCGCCCAAATCTTTGCCGGCCGGCACGGCGGGGACAGCGCCCGCTTCGAGGTAACCCTGTACGGTTCCCTTGCCGCCACGGGCAAAGGCCACATGACCGACATCGCCATCCTGGAAGTGCTGGAGCCCATCGCTCCCACCACCATCGTCTGGGAACCGTCCCGTTTCCTGGAATACCATTCCAACGCCATGCTGTTCAAGGCATTCGACGCCGAAGGCAGCGCGCTGGAGGAATGGACCGTCTATTCCATCGGCGGAGGAGCCCTTTCGGAAGGCCCCGGCAAGGAAATGAGCCTTTCCGGAGACGTGTACGACATGAACACCCTCACGGAAATTGTCGAGTGGTGCGACAGTCACGGCCGTCAGATCTGGGAATATGTGGACCTTTGCGAAGGCCCTGCCATCTGGGACTATCTGATGGATGTCTGGGAAACCATGAAAGCCTCCGTGGAACGGGGACTCGCGACGGAAGGCCGGCTGCCCGGCCCGCTGAATCTTTCCCGGAAGGCTTCCGTCTATCATGTGAAGGCACTGGGCTATCAGCCCAACCTCCGGTCCCGCGGCCTGGTGTTTGCCTACGCCCTTGCCGTGAGCGAGGAAAATGCGGCCGGCGGCACCATCGTCACCGCCCCCACCTGCGGCTCCTGCGGCGTCATGCCGGGCGTGCTCTACCACCTGTCGCACAGTCACGCGTTCAGCGACACCAAAATCATCCACACCCTGGCCACCGCCGGCCTGGTGGGCAACGTCGTCAAACAGAACGCATCCATCTCCGGAGCGGAAGTCGGCTGCCAGGGGGAAGTGGGCGTTGCCTGCGCCATGGCATCGGCCGCCGCCTGCCAACTCTTCGGCGGCAGTCCCTACCAGGTGGAATATGCGGCCGAAATGGGCCTGGAGCACCACCTGGGCATGACCTGCGACCCCATCTGCGGCCTGGTCCAGATTCCCTGCATCGAGCGGAACGCCTTCGCCGCCACCCGCGCCCTGGACGCCAACATCTACTCCACCTTCTCCGACGGCCGGCACCGCATCTCCTTCGACCACGTGGTGGAAGTGATGAAACAGACCGGCAAGGATCTTCCCTCCCTGTACAAGGAAACATCGGCCGGCGGCCTTGCCCTGAAGTATTCCCAGCGCTAGCGGCAAGGGGCCGGCTCCACATGACAATAAAGGGCTCACATCACTGCGAGCCCTTTACTTGGTTAGTTAGTAGTGTATTCTTACCTTTAAAGAAGAAGGTTAATTAGTTGGTTAGAAGATACGTTTTTCTGATGCAAATATAAACAAAGTATTTATATCTGCAAAATTTTTTAAACTTTTCTTTATTAAATAAATTTTTTTAAAAATAAAGGGACGCCTTTATCATAAAATTACAAGGAGGCTGCGGATATACCCCAATTCCCGTATG
>JAFSMS010000054.1 GCA_017447815.1 Bacteroidales bacterium
GCGCGGGTGGTGCCGGCGGCACCGGAAACAAGGGTCTCGTTGGATGCGGTCAGGGAGCCGGCGGTCATGGAACCCCAGCCTCCGCCTACTACCAGCGTGGCCTTTTCTTCCAGGGTCATGGCTTTAAGGACATCGTCAATGTTGTCTTTGCGCAGCTGAGGCTGGGCCAGCATGGATACTGTACACATGGCAGCAATGCTTAGCAGGAAAAATTTCTTCATAAAGTAGGGTTATTGGTTATTGTCAGTGGTCCAATTGGTCCAAATGTAGATGTTTTTCCTTGTAAGCACAACAGATGCCCTGTCTGTTTGAACAAATGACGGAAACATTTGAACATAAACTGAAACATTAACCAACGTATTCCGACGGGGGGACGCCAAATTGTTTTTTGAAAGAGGTGGAGAAATGGGAGAGGGTATTGAAACCGGTCATCCAGGCAATTTCCGACATGTTGTATTTTCCTTCTTTCAACAAATCCGCCGCACGGTTCAGTTTGTAGCGCTTAAAGAAGACCGATGGGTTCTCACCGGTAAGTCCTTTAACCTTATAATAGAATTTGGTGCGGGAAATCTTCATCATTTCCGTCATGCGGACAATGTCCAGATCTGCATTGGCAAGCTCTTTCTCCATGAGCTTGTAGAGTTCCTTCATGAAGGCGGCGTCGCGGGGCGACAGGGCCTCAGGGGCAATGTCTTCCGTGGTGGTTGCCGATCCCAGCTGGCGGCGCAGCTTTTCGCGGTTTTCCAGCAGGGACTTCACCAGGGCCAGCAGGTAAGCGGGCTGAAAAGGCTTGGTTACATAGGCATCGGCACCCTTGTCAAGACCCTCGACCTGGTTTTCTACAGCTACTTTGGCGGTGACCAGCACAACGGGAATGTGACTTAGCTGGAGGTCTCCCTTGATGCGTGCGCAGAGTTCGTAGCCGTCCATGCCGGGCATTACTACGTCGCTGATAATCAGGTCCGGAATATCCTCCGCCATGCCTTTCAGGGCCGATGTGCCGTCGAAGTACAGGGATACCTTGTACTGCGGCTTCAGGAGCACCTTCAGGTAATTGGCGATGTCGATGTCGTCGTCCACCACGGCGATGTGCCGTTTACCGTTCTGGGCATCCGGTTCATCGGCTTCGATGCTCTGGGCCAGGGCGTGGCTGGGCAGCTGCTGGGGCTGGTCGATGCTGCGTTCGTCCTCCGTGTAGGAGGCGGCGCTTACGGGGATCACAAGCGAGAACACGGCGCCGCCCTCCGGCTGGTTCCAGGCCTTGATATAACCGTGGTGCAGTTGGGCCAGGGCGCGGGCATAATACAGGCCGATGCCGGAGCCGGTGACCTTCTTGCCGGGTTCGGCCTGGTAGAAGCGCTCGAAAATCTTCTCCAGCTGGTCTTCCGGGATGCCGGGACCGTTGTCGGTCACGCTGATACAGGCCCACTGACCGTCGGTGTCCTGGACGCCCAGGGGAAAGCGGGCCGCGGCGGCGGAGCGGGAAATGACGTCGAAGCGCAGGGAAACCTTCCCGCCCTGCGGCGTGAACTTGAGCGCGTTGGACAGGAGGTTCATCACCACCTTCTGCACTTTGTCTGCATCCACCCACATAGTAAAGGGCTCTTCCAGACCACTGGCCGTGAGCTCGATGCCCTTGGACTGGGCGTTGAAGCGGAAGAGGCTCACGCTGTCCCGCAGGGGTTCTACCAGGTCCATCTTGGCTACTTTGAGCTGCAGCTTGTTGTTGCCGATGCGGTTGAAATCCAGCAGCTGGTTCACCAGCGATAGCATCCAGGTGGCGTTGCGGCGGATGATTTCCACCAGCTGGTGGTCCTGTCCCTTCACGCCCTCAGAGGCCGATAACTGCTGCGCCGGCCCGGCAATCATAGTGAGCGGGGTGCGGAATTCGTGCGCTACGTTGGAGAAGTAGTCCATCTGGATCTTGTTCAGCGCTTTTTCGGCTTTTTCGGCCTCTTCGGCCTTTTCCCGTTCTTTCCTAACCTGGTGGATGCGGCGGGCGGCTTCCTTGCGCACCTTGCGCACGTGACGGTAATAGGTGTAGGTGATGGCCAGGAAAATGAGCCCCAGCAGTATCCACAGACAGATGGCCCAAGTGGTTCTGAACCAGGGCGGAAGCACCCGGATGGTCAGGCTTTCCTGCGTATCGGTGATGGTGTGGCTGGAGTTAGCTATGCGCACCCGCAGCGTGTAGTTCCCGGCTGGCAGGTTGGCAAAATAGGCGTTGTGACGGGTGTTGATGCGCACCCAGTCACGGTCGAAGCCTTCCAGTTTGTAGGCGTAGCGGATTTGCTCGTAAGGGCTGTAATCCAGCGCGGCGAAGGAGATGTCGAAGGCGTTGTGGTTGTGTCGGATGGTGATTAGCGGTTTTTGAACAAGGGGCTGTTCAATGGGGCCGCCCGGGGCCGGCTGCACCAGCTGGTTGTGGATGCTCAGGCTCTCGAATACCAGCGGAACGGTGCGCTTGGCAGGGGCGTCCAGCGGGTTGAAAGCGGTGACGCCGTGCGTGCCGCCAAAGGCCAGCGTACCGTCCGGAAGTACACAGGAGGCGCGGTCGTTGAATTGGTCACCACCGATGCCATCGGCTTCAAAATAATGGACAAAATCACCGCTGGTCCTGTCGTAGCGGCCCAGGCCGTGGAGGGTGGACACCCAGATGTTGCCCTGGCGGTCTTCCTCGATGGAGGCAATGTCCGGGCAGGGAGTCCCTTCCACGGGGCGGCGGTGTCCGTTCTCGCTGAGGATGAGCCCGTTGGCGTAGGTGCCCAGCCAGAGATTACCGGCGCTGTCTTTGCGTAAACAATTGGGTATCACTACTGAACGGCTGATACAGGCAGCGTGGTCCTCGGCCGTGACGGGGTTGGGGGTGGCCTCCAGCGTATAGGTGTTCACCTGAACGGGGAACTGGTTGTAGCAGGCGGCAAGCAGGCGGCCGGGTTCTTGCAGGATAAGCTCTGTGACAAAGGTCCACTCTTCCGTTGCTGCCACCGAGACTTCCTGGCGGCTGTGGTCCCGTTTGTCGTAGCGCACCAGCGTGCTGCTGAAGCCGCCGATCCAGATGGCGCCTCTGTCATCCTCTGTAATGGCTAGGGGATAGGCGGCATAGACCAAGTCTTTGGAGCTGAGGCGTTTGCCGTCCCAAAGGCAGCGCAGGGCGCGCACCTTGTCCTGGAACAGCAGCCACAGGTCTCCGTCGGAGTCGCAGTACACTTTGGATGCGCGGATATAACCTACCTCGGAGTCCGGAATCAGGTGGTCTACGGAAACGGACTGGAGGGTTTTGGCGGCCAGGTCGAAGCGGAACAGGCCGTCGCGCAGGGTGGTGATCCACAGGCCGCCGTCCTGGTCCGGGCACAGCGAAGTGACGTTTTTGCCCTTCAGGGCCTCCATGAGCACCTTATTGCCGCTGAAAAGGCCCTGTTCCTGATAGGAAACGTGATAGCCTTGGTCGGTGGTGCCGAACCACAGGTTGCCGCTGCGGTCGCGGAAGATGCTGCGCACTTCCGAGGCGGGCGTGTCGAAGGGGAAGGATGGCTGCCCCTGGTGGGAAAGCGTTTCCCGCACCCGGTTATAATAGAAGAATCCCTTGCCGATGGCATTGAGCAGGATGCCGTTGTTATCTACAGCGAAAATAAAGTCTATATCGCTCTCCATCAGGCGTTTATTGGACCGAACAATAGCAGGGAGCTCTTTCCATGCGTTGCTGCGGGTGTCCAGGATGTGGAGTTGTCCCATACCGGAGAGCCAGAGCTCCTGCGGGCCGAAGGCGCACATGTGGTAGGTCTGGAAGGGGAGAGGAACGCTGGACTGGGACGAGAAATCCGGGAGAGAATAGCTCTTGAGGGAGAATCCGTTGTCCGAGATTACCCAAAGGCGGTTATCCTGGATAACGGCCGATGCCGTGAAGCTGTTGAAGTCCCGGATGACGGGCTGCAGGCTTTCTGTTTCCTGGTTGTAGCGGAAAAGGGTGTTTCCGCTGGAAAGCAGGACTTCGCCCGAGGGTGTTTCCAGAATCTGACTGATATTGAGTCCTTTGCTGGGGTAGGGGATGCGCTGGAAGGAACAGTCCTGACTGCTGCGCAGGGCCACTCCGTTCACGCTGCCTACCCACAGGTCTCCATTCTGGGTGGCGAGGAGGGCCGTAATTTGATTGTCCGGCAGGCCCAGGGTGTCATCGGTGGAGTAATACTGGTAGTATTCGCTCCCGGTAAACTTGTTCAGGCCGCGCTGGGTGGCTATCCAGATATGGCCGTCGCGGTCTTGTGCAAAACCATTCACATGCTGGTTGGACAGGCGGGGGGCGATAATGACGCTCCCTTCCGGTACGATGGAGATTTCCCTTCCTTCATATTGTTGGCAGGACACCAGCGTCAGGATGGCGGCGATGGTCCGGCTGATTCTTTTCCATTTCATACTGCAAATATATCATTTTATGCGAGATAAATGCCGGTTTTGAACAAGAAGAAAGGTTTTTGAACAAATAAAATATTTTAATAAAACGCGCAAGCAACAATTTGAAATGCCGGAAAAGACGGGACGGATTATTCTTTGCAATTTTGCATCGGTAAAAAGCCACGATAGATGACACTGAAATCTGTATCTGTTTTTCTCGCAATTTCGCTGCTGGCCGCAGCCTGCGGACAAAACGTCCGCCGCGGCAGCACCGAATGCCTCTCCGCCCTGGAAACATCGTCCAAGGCGTCAACGGTATCCACCCAATCCGGCCCCGTTTGCGGTTACATCGACAACGGCGTGTTCATTTATAAGGGCATCCCTTACGGCCAGGCCGAACGTTTCATGCCGCCCACCGATCCCGAACCCTGGAAAGAGGTGCGTGCCAGCCGCGCCTACGGTCCGGTGAGCCCCCACGGGGAGCGTAGGGGATGGCGCGACGACAACCAGGCCTTCGCCATGCATTGGGACGACGGCTATCCCGGCGAAGACTGCCTGCGGGTGAATGTCTGGACCTCGGCCATCAAGGCCGATGCCAAGATGCCCGTGATGGTGTGGTTGCACGGCGGCGGCTTCAGCGAAGGTTCCAGCCAGGAACAGGCCGGCTATGACGGCACCAACCTGGCCCGCAACCACGGCGTGGTGGTGGTGTCCCTGAACCACCGGCTCAACGCCCTGGGTTTCCTGGACCTGAGCGCTTATGGTGCCAAGTATGCTTTCAGCGGCAATGTCGGAATGATGGACATTGTCAAAGCGTTGGAATGGGTCAAAGCCAATATCTCTGCCTTCGGTGGCGACCCTTCCAACGTCACTATTTTCGGCCAGAGCGGCGGTGGCGGCAAAGTGAGCACCGTGATGGCCATGCCCAGTGCCCAAGGCCTGTATCACAAGGCCATTGTGCAGAGCGGTTCCATCACCACCCTCATGAATCCCAAGTATTCCCGGCGCATCGGCGCCGCCACAGTGGCTCATCTGGGCATTTCGCCCGCCAAGATTGACGAAATGGCTGCCGTTCCCTACGAGAAGCTGCTGGCGGCCTATCGGGAGGCTGTGCAGCAGGTAGCGGCCGAAGCCCGCGAAGACGGTGCCATGCCGGAGAACTTCCTGGATATGATTCTCTTTGGTCAGTGCCCCGTGGTGGACGGGGAAGTGATTCCCTTCCAGCCCGCTACGCCGGAAGCCCTGGCCCTTTCGAAGGACGTTCCTGCTATTATAGGTACGGTGTTGAACGAGTTCACCCCTGATCAGGAAGACCCCATCTTCCGTCCGCTGGCCCTCAAGCAGGCCGCCGACCGCACCGCTGCCGGGTGCGCGCCCGTGTACCTGTACCGCTTCGACTGGGCCACCCCCGTGTTGGACGGCGTGATGGGCAGCACCCACTGCCTGGAAATTCCCTTCGTCTTCGATAATGTCCTTCTGCACAGGACCTTCACCGGCGGGGCCGATGATGCCGTGCAGCTGGGTCATCGCATAAGCAGCGCCTGGGCCGCCTTTGCCAAGACCGGCACGCCCGCTGCGGAAGGTCTCCCGGAATGGACGCCCTATCCTGCCAATATGAATTTCAATATAGAATCTACAATCAACAATATTAATTAACCATTAAAACTGATCGCATGAGAAAATCTCTGTTCAGAAGGATGGCGGCCTTGGCGCTGTCTCTCCTTGTGGGAGTGTCCCTCTCTGCCCAGCAGAAGGTGACGATCTCCGGTGTAGTTACCGACGACCAGAACGAGCCGATGATTGCCGCCGGCGTTGTCCAGAAGGGCACCACCAACGGTACCATCACCGACATCGACGGTAACTTCACCCTCACGGTTCCGGCTGGTTCCGTCATTGAATTCACCTCTGTGGGTTATGTGACCCAGGAGTATGTGGCAAGCCAGACCGCAACCATCACCATTAAAATGGAAACCGACACCCAGATGATTGAAGAAACCGTCGTCGTGGGTTACGGTGTCCAGAAGAAGTCCGATGTTACGGGTGCTATTTCCCAGGTTAAGTCCGAGGACATCCAGAACCGTACCATCACCAGCCCTGAGCAGGCCCTCGGCGGTAAGACTGCCGGTGTGCAGACCTTCGCATCATCGGCCCGTCCGGGTGCCACTCCGGCCATCCGTGTCCGTGGTATCTCCTCCAACAACGATGCCAACCCGCTGTATGTTGTGGACGGCCGTATCACCTCCAGCATCGCCGGTATCGACCCTAACGATATCGAGTCCATGGAAGTGCTGAAGGACGGTGCCTCCGCTGCCATCTACGGTGCAGAAGCCGGTAACGGTGTGGTGATGATCACCACCCGCAAGGGTAAGGGCGACGGCAAGATCAGCTATTCCTATCAGCTCTCTTCCCAGAGCCTGGGCAAAGTTCCTCAGGTCATGAACTCCGAGGAATTCATCCAGTTCTATATGGAAAAGGGCAGCATCTCCCTCAAGGATGTGTACAGCAAGTGGGACCAGAAGACCAACACCGACTGGCTCAAGGAATCCTATGAGAACTCCCTGATGCACCACCACAACCTCACCTTCAGCGCCGGCAACGACCGCGGTAACCTCTACATCTCCGGCTCCTATCTGTCCAACGACGGTATGTTCAAGGGCAAGGCCGATGTGTACGACCGTATCACCGGTATGGTGAACGGCAGCTGGAAGTTCAAACCCTGGCTGGAAGTGACCACCAACAACCAGGTGGAATACTACAAGGCCCGCAGCGTTTCCGAAGGCTCCGACTACGGCTCCGCCGTGCTGGCCGCCCTGCAGCTGGATCCCATGACCCCCGCTTACTACACTCCTGAGAACCTGCCCATCTTCATGCAGGACTACCTGGACGAGGGTAAGGTGCTCCTCACTGACGAAAACGGTAACTACTACGGTATTTCCCAGTTCAACATCTCCGAGAACGTACACCCGCTGGTTCAGCGTGACCGTGCCTATTCCATCTCCAAGGGCTTCAACATCAATGGTGCTACCGCCATCAACTTCAGGCCCATCCAGGAACTTACCTTCACCTCCCGTCTGGGCTACCGCTTCAGCTCCGGTGACAGCTATGGTTACAACCATGACTATTACTATAATGAAGGTTATGCCAAGCAGTACTACATGAGCGTTAACGCCAGCGCCAACAACTCCATCTACTATCAGTGGGAGAACTTCGTTAACTGGATGCACCAGTTCGGCAAGCACAACGTGAGCGCCATGGCCGGTGTTTCCTTCTCCCAGAACCGCAGCTACAGCGCCTCTGCAGGTGTCAGCGGTTCCGATGCCGGCGGCGTGATCGACTTCGGTCTCAAGCGCGACGATCCTCTGTTCTATTACATCAACCAGGCTACCCCTACCGCTACCAAGAGCGTGGGCGGCGGTGTTGAGGACTTCAGCTACAAATACTCCTACTTCGGCCGTATCGGTTGGAGCTACCTGAACAAGTACAATGTGCAGGCTACCCTCCGTGCCGACGCCGCCGACCTCTCCGTCCTTCCCAAGCCCATGCGTTGGGGTTACTTCCCTTCCGTATCGGCCGGTTGGACCTTCTCCGAGGAGAACTTCTTCGCAGGCCTCAGGAATGCCATTAACTTTGCCAAACTGCGCCTGAGCTGGGGCCAGAACGGTTCCATCGCCGGTCTGGGCAACTATGCCTATGCCAATGACATCGCCAGCACGGGCCAGTATCCTACCGGCCAGCAAAACGCCGACGGTTCCTGGCAGTACATCATCGGTTACGCACCTTCCATGGCCGGTAACCAGGAACTGAAGTGGGAGACCTCCGAGCAGTTCAACGTCGGTCTGGATATGCGCTTCCTGCGCGACCGCCTCACCGTGAGCTTCGACTGGTTCGACAAGGCTACCAAGGACCTCATCGTGACGGGTATCACCACCTCCACTATCGTGGGTGTGAGCGCTTCTCCTATGAACGCCGGTAATGTGGACAACCAGGGTATCGAACTGGAACTCCGCTGGAAAGACCAGATCGGTGACTTCTATTACAGCCTCGCCGGTAACTTCTCCACCCTGCGCAACCGCGTAACCTACCTGCACCCCACCCTGAAGGACGGTCTGTCCGGAACGGGCGTCCGTAACTACGGCACCGTGACCCGTTTCGAAAAAGGCTATCCCGCCTGGCATCTGTATGGTTACGAGTTCGCCGGTATCGACAACAAGACCGGTGAAGCCCTCTTCAACCATTACGACGAAGACGGCAATCTGGCGGGCACTACCACCGATCCCGCCGACGCCGACAAGCGTCACTTGGGTTCCGGTATCCCTACTTACAACTACGGTCTCACCCTGAACGCCGGTTGGAAAGGCATCGACCTCACGGTGTTCATGACGGGTGCCGGCGGCAACCAGATCCTCAATGCCCTCAACAACATTGACTACACCTCCAACCGCCTCACCTACCTGACCAAGGATCGTTGGACTCCGACCAATACCAACGGTACCATGCCGGCCGCCAATGCTGCCAACTATGCCAAGTTCCTCACCTCCAGCGGTGTTGTGATGGACGCCAGCTACATGAAGATCAAGCAGATCCAGCTGGGTTACAACTTCCCCAACAAACTTCTCAAGAAGATCTTCGTGGACCAGCTCCGCATCTATGCTTCCCTGGATGACTGGTTCACCTTTACCAAGTATCCGGGATTCGATCCTGAAATCATCGGCCAGGGTGCATCCATGGGCGTTGACAAGGGTAACTATCCTACCTCCAAGAAGGTTGTCTTTGGTGTAAACATCACTTTCTAATACCGACCGCCTTATGAAAACGAAATATATCATTCTCTCTTTGCTGACTGCCCTGTTCGTCCTGCCTTCCTGCGACAAGATGCTGGATGTGCCGCGCAAGGGTGTTATCGACTACGATACCTACTACAAGACCGACGAAGAGATTGAGTCGGCCGGTATCACCATGTACAGCGACGTCCGTGGTTGGTACTACAATGTGATGCTGGTGAAGAACATCATCTCCGACGACTATTATGCCGGAGGTGCCGCCCACGGTGACAACGTGGACATGGATGCCCTGGGTGAGTTCGGTTTCAACTCCGAGACCGGCCAGATCGAAGGCTCCTTCACCGGATACTACAACCTCATCTATCACGCTAACGTAATCATCGGCCACATTAATCCCGAGCAGAGCAAGGCTGCCGCCCAGGCAGTTGCCGAGGCACACCTTTTCCGTGCATGGGCCTATTTTGAGCTCACCACCCTCTGGGGTAATCCGCCTATCGTGGATCACGAGCTGGCTCCGTCCGAGTATAAGCAGCCCAACGGCTCTACCGCTGATCTGTGGGCCCTCATCGAGTCCGACCTCAATTATGCCATCAACTCCAACGCTCTGGCCCGCAAGACCTCTCTGAACGACAGGGAAACCTGGCGTGTGACCACTGAATTCGGCCAGGCTCTCCTGGGCAAGGCTTATCTGTGGATGGCTACCGAACTCAGTGACAAGAGCTACTACCAGAAGTCTGCTGACATGCTGGCCAAAGTTATCAACTCCAACATGTACGCTCTTTGGACCGATGGCCCTTACGGTGACATGTGCCACCAGGCCAACAAGAAGAACTGCGAGAACCTGTTCGAGAGCATCCGCGTGAATGACCTGGACAACCAGTTCGACAACTTTGACTTCTACGGTGCCATGGTCTCCTGGCGTAGCTCCGGCGGCGAAATGACCATCCCTTCGGATGTCTGCGGCTCCGGCGGTTGGGGCTTTATGGTTCCCACCGAGGATCTGCTGGCTGCCTTCGTCGAGAATGGCGGTATGGACGGTTACCGTCGTACCCAGACCCTGAAGACCTATGATGAACTCAAGGCCATGGGCGTGGTATGGAATACGGCTACTCTCTCCACCGGTATCTTCAACTGGAAGGGCCGTTTCATGGCCGAAGACATCACCTACTACGGTATGGTGAACTTCAAGAATCCGCTGTGGATGCGCTACGCCGAGGTCCTTCTCCTGGCTGCCGAGGCCAATCTCGAGGCTGGCCACAGCGATCTGGCTCTCAAATACATCAACCAGGTTCGTGAACGCGCCCAGCTGCCTGCTCTCAATGGTGTTACCCTGAAGGACATCAAACTCGAAAAGCGTGTGGAACTCTGCGGCGAAGGCCAGCGTTTCCAGGACCTGCTCCGTTGGGGCGATGCTTACGATTGCTTGAAGGACATGGGTAAAGACTATCCCAAGATGGAACCCAACGGTGCGGTATCCTATGTACCCAGCGGCCGTTCCGTCTATGGTTTCAAGCAGGGCAAACACGAACATCTGCCTTATCCGTTCACGGAGGTTATGCTCAACGAGAACGTGATCCAGAATCCCGGTTATTGATTCTATTAAAGGAAAACAGCCATGAAAAAAGCATTCATATACAGTTTGATGGTGGCCGCATTGGCCGTCGTCTCCTGCACCAAGACTACGCTGGACCCGCTGAAGGGTATTTATCCTGAAGCGCAGCAGCCTGTCATCACGACGCTTGTATCCTCTTCCATTGTGAAGACGGAATCCGCCCGCGTCTTCCATCTGCAGTTCAGTGGAGAAAACGGTGCCGCTATCAAGACCGCTCTGGTAGGCCCCCGCGCCCAGTACTATCTTGAACCCGGTGTCTATGGCCCCGGTGAAAAGAACCTGTGCTTCATTACCGCCGGTGGAAGTACTACTGTGAATGGCCAGGCCATCATTGACGGTCAGATCTCCGTGAAGAAGGAAGACGACACCTATCGTTTTGTCTTCGTCCTCTTCGACAATGCAGGTACGGCCTATCGTACTTCCTGGAAGGGAGAACTGGTCTATGAACCCGATCCGGAGCCGGTGAAGCTCACCAAGGTGCTGGTCGCCCAGAAGAATGAGGGCTCCGTTACCGTGAAACTCGGTACCGATGGCATGAGCGTTGACGATATGGGTACGCCCACCGGTGACGGCTACGCCCTGACGGCCGACTTCTACAGCGCCGACGGTGTCCTCTACGAGGGCGTCTATACCGCTGGTGACGGTACTGTCCTGAATCCTGGCGAGTTCGCTCCCGGCTATGAGTTTGACGCCAGCTCCTGGGGTATGGGTATCTTCCACTGGGGCACCTGCTGGTGGGTCGGCGAAGTGGCTACCCACATCACTTCCGGTACCATCGAGGTAGCCAAGAAGGGCGCCAAGTACATCATTACCTGGGGCTCCGAAGCCACCTATCCAAACTGGGCGGTATTCGAGGGCGAGATTGAAGCCCTGACTCCCGGCGATGTTCCCACTCCGGACTATACCTATACTAAGGAACTCGCCGGTGCCGTGGACGAGACCTTCGCTCCCGTGGAAGGTGTCACCACCCATAAGCTCACCTTCTATGATGCTGCCGGCAACGAGGCCGCCTGGTTCGACCTGGTGCTTCCGGACGGTGTTACCGACTATTCCGGCGACTACCTGTGCAAGGAGTACGCCCACGAAGACCACACCTGCGGCAATGGTTACGACCTGAGCGCCTGGGGCATGGGCATGGGCGGCAGCCGCTACATCAAGAACGGCGTAGTGGTCATGATCAACCCGGGTGAAACCGTGAGCGTGGCCAAGCTGGGTGACGACATCTGGGAGTTCAGCGGTGAAGGTTTCGACTTCATCGTTGGAAATGGCGGCGGTTCCGACGAACCTGTTTACATCATCACCGATGAGATGGGTAGCGCCGTGGATGAGACCTTCGCTCCTGTGGAAGGTGTCACCACCCACAATCTTACCCTCAAGACCGAGGACGGCGTAGAGGTTGCCTATTTCCAGCTTGTGCTCACGGAAGACTCCACCGCCTTCGAAGGTGAGTATGTGTGCAAGGAATATGCGCACGAAGACCACAGCTTCGGTAACGGCTACGACCTGAGCATGTACGGTATGGGCATGGGCGGCACCCGCTACATCGGTGCCGACGGTTCCGTGGTCCTGGTGAATCCCGGTGAAACCCTCACCGTCACCGTGTCCGCCGGTGTTTACAAGTTCACCGGCTCCACCGGTTACGAGTTCCAGGGTGTCTTCGAATAATGAAGAAATACCTGATTATATTTGCTGCACTAGCACTGGGGGTCCTGACCCTCAGTGCCTGCGGCAATAAGGAAAAGCCGGCAGAGCAGGAGGAACAGGATTTACTGGATTTGCTTTATCCCAACGGGCGCGAACTGAAGGATCTGGAACTCACGAGCAAATACATGAAGCAGACCATGAAGTACAACATCTGGCTGCCGCCCAAGTTTGATGCCAACAAGGAGTATCCCATCCTCTATCTCCTGCATGGTGCCGGGGACGACAACAATGCGTGGCTGGCCGACGGGAAAAACGCATTCGGTGGCGTGCAAGGCGGAAGTGCCGCCCAGATTGCCGCCAAGTATGTGAAAGCCAATGGCGTGCCCATGATCATTGTCATGCCGGACGCCCAGATGACTTTCTACATGGGTGACTTCGAGAACTATATGCACGAGGAACTCATGTCCAAGGTGGAGTCTGAATACAAGTTCAGCGGAAAGCGTGCTGTGGCCGGTCTTTCCATGGGCGGATACGGAACGCTGTACTATGCCCTCAAGTATCCACAGAAGTTCAGCTATGCGTATGCCATGAGCCCTGCGGCAGATGCCAACATGGCTTATATGGTATCCGACCCGGGCATCCTTCCCGGCATAACCGTGGAAACCGGAGAGGCCGACACCACCACCCCGATGGCCAATATCACTCCTTTCGTGGACGCCATGAAGGAGAAGGGCGTGAACATCGAATACATCACTGTTCCCGGTTATGGACACCAGTGGGAGTTCTGGCGTGCCTGCCTCCCGCATGCCCTGCAAAAAGCCGGAGAATCCTTCAAATAGCAACTAAAACACACAAAACACTGCAATGAAACGAATCTTATCTACCATCGTCCTCGGCCTGGCCTTTATGGGCACCCTGCAGGCCCAGGAACTCACCAATTTTGCTTTCTGGGGTCAGAAGCCTATCGTCTCTCCTGAAATCCAGAACGACTCCGTCACCTTCCGCCTCAAGGCCGACTATGCTACCGTAGTCAAGCTCAACGGCTCCTGGATGGCGAATCCCTGGATGGACACCATCGACATGAAACGCGGCGAGAACTGCGTCTGGGAAGTGAAGATTCCGCTTCCTGCTCCGGAAATCTACACCTACACCTTCTATGTGGACGGCGTTTCCGTGAACGATCCCCAGAACGTGCTTGTGCAGCGTGACGGTACCCGTTACCTCCCCATGCTCCTGGTTCCCGGCGAGCGCACGGAAAACTACGGCGAAGCGCATCAGCACGGCACCGTGAGCCATCCCTGGTACACCAGCAAAATCCTGGGCATGGACCGCCGCCTGACGGTATATACTCCTTACGGCTACGAGAACAATCCCAAGAAGAAATATCCAGTTCTGTACCTCCTGCATGGCGCCGGCGGTGACGAGGAAGCCTGGACCTCCATGGGCCGTACCGCCCAGATCCTGGACAACCTGATTGAGAAAGGTCTGGCCGAGCCCATGATTGTGGTGATGCCCAACGGCAATGCCAACCAGGCGGCCGCGCGCACCCTCAACATCCCCGAGAAGCCCATGGGCAACCGCTGGGACCGCGAGGCCTTCGAGAAGATGAGCGAGGCCGAGAAAGACCTGGTGATGAACGGTTATGTGCGCAGCCTCTGCACGGAGATCGTTCCCTTCATCGAGAAGAACTTCCGAGCCATCGCCAAGCCCGCTTCCCGTGCCATCGCCGGCCTCTCCATGGGAGGCGGCCATACCATCCAGGCCAGCATCCTGTATCCGGAACTGTTCGACTACATTTGCCCCCTCTCCGCTGCCGGCAGCGCCACGCCCGAGCAGATTGCCGCCCTCAAGAAGGCTGGCGTGAAGCTCTATTTCCTCGCTTGCGGCAACACCGACTTCCTGTTCAAGGGCGCCGAGGAAATGCACGCCAAACTGCTGGAGCAGGGCCTGGAGCACGAGTACTTTGTCTCTGACGGCGGCCATGTGTGGAGCAACTGGCGCCTGTACCTGAATACCTTTGCACAAAAACTCTTCAAGTAATGAAAAAGCTCGTTATTGCCATTGCAGCCCTGTGCATCGGCCTTTCCGCCCATGCCCAGCAGGCCCTCTGGGGCGGCCCTTCCGTGGAGTCGCCCGTTATCAATGCCGACGGTACCGTTACCTTCCGTTTTATGGCTCCCAAGGCCGTGAAGGTGGAAGTAACCGGTGATTTCCTGCCCACCGTGAAGCAGGAGGTGGAATTCGGCGGCAACAAAATGACCGTGGACCTTCCCGGCATAGGGGAACTCAAAGAAGGGAAGGGCGGCGTTTGGGAGTACACCACTCCTTTCGTGGTGGCCCCCGACCTGTACAACTATACCTTCCGCGTTGACGGCGTGAGCCAGATAGACCCGCACAACATGTGGGTGAACCGCGACGTGGCCAGCCTCACCAGCGTGCTGCTGGTTCCCGCTGCCGGCGAGCGCTCCGACCTCTATGCCATTCATCGTGTTCCGCACGGCACTGTTTCCAAGGTGTGGTATAACAGCCCCACTGCCGGTTTCGACCGTCGGCTTACCGTCTACACCCCGGCCGGTTACGAGACGTCCAAGACCAAGTATCCCGTGCTCTATGTGCTGCACGGCATCGGCGGTGACGAAGACGCGTGGGTTACCCAGGGCCGCGCCACCCAGATTCTGGACAACCTCATCGCCCGCGGCGAGGCCAAGCCCATGATCGTGGTGTTCACCAACGGCAATATCTCCCAGGAAGCCGCTCCGCTGGAGAATTCCACGGGTTATGTGAATCCCACCATGTCGCTGCCCCAGACTATGGAAGGCACCTTCGAGAAAGCTTTCCCGGAGATTGTGAAGTTCATCGACAGCCGCTACCGCACCATCGCCAAGAAACAGAGCCGTGCCATCTGCGGCCTGTCCATGGGCGGTTTCCACACGCTGAATCTTAGCATCAACTATCCGGACCTGTTCAACTATTCCGGTATGTTCAGCGCAGCTATCGGAGTAAGTGACCCTACCATCAGCCCGATGTATATGGATTTCGACGCCAAACTGGCCAAGTATTTCGCCGGCAAGCCCGCCCTCCTGTGGATTGGCTGCGGCAAGACCGACTTCCTGTATCAGGCCAATATCGACTTCATGAAGAAACTGGACCAGAATGGTTTCAAGTACACTTACGTGGAAACCGACGGCGGTCACATCTGGAAGAACTGGCGCATCTATCTCACTGAGTTCGTGCCCCTGCTCTTCAAGTAGTCCGTGTGTATAACTCTCTGATAATCTGATATTTAAGCAATTGACTCCCGGCCCAAAAGGCCGGGAGTCAATCATTTAATGTGCTGTGTCTCAGGAGTTTTCCTCCACGGGCTTTAAAGCTGGCTGACCAGCCAGTTCATCGGGCTGCCTTCGGAGTAGTCGTCCAGGAGGGGAACCCAGGAGAAGTGGGCCATCATAGGCGCTACGCCCCAGCTGATGAGATCTTCGTCGCTGTAAATCAGAACCTTGTCGGAAGTGGCCCCCAGGCGTTTGCGTGCCTGGGAGTAGGCGTAGGTGCTGGCTACCTTACAGGTTTTGTCGGTTTCGGCGTGCACGAAGTACAGGGGGAGCTTTACGAAAGCTTCCACGTCCATGGGCCCTGATACCATATTAGAACCGTCCCATTTGTACACGGCCTTGTCGCTGGTCCAAACCTTTTCCACATCGTCCGTGAACTGGCCGGGATAGGTTTCGTCCACCTTATGGATGGGGATGATGGGATCCATGGCGCAGCAGGGGATAGCGGCCTTGAAGCGGTCTGCGAACTGCATCATAAAGCGCATGGTGCAGCCACCGCCGCTGGAGGCACCGGCGCAGAACAGGCGGCTGCCGTCCACGGTGCCGTCGGCAATCAGCGTGTCGATGAAGGCCATCTGGAGGGCGTTGTTGCGGTCGATGAGTTCAATCTTCTCCGGATAGAGGGAGGCGCTGTAACTGTAGTTGGGGTTGGCCAGGGCGAAAACCAGGGCGGCGCAGGGAACTCCTTCCTTGGCAAGGGAAACCAGGCAGCGGTTGGCCATGGCCACGGTCATTATATCCTTATTGTATTCGCCGCCGCCAATCTGCCAGACCAGCAGGGGAACATTCTTGATTACGTTGCCGTTGGCATCCTTGGGCAGATGCAGCATATATTCGCGCGTGAGGCCGCCGAAACTGAATTCTCCGTGAATGCAGTCTTCCAGTACGGCAATGTGTTCGGCCGAAACCTGCTCCGGCTTAACGTTCAAGGCCGAATCGGCCGCACAGTGCAGTTCCCAGGGTACGCGCTTGAAAAAGCCTTCCATACGGCCGTCTTTGCCGAAAGGCGTGGCCTCGATGCGCAGCACCTTACCCTTGCGGCTCAGCACGATGCAGTCGTCTTCATAGGCTTCGGCCGGTTTGCCCGTAGCGGCGTCGATGAAGGCGCCGGAGGTGTTGTTCACCAGGTCGAAATCGGCCGCGGTGAGACCTTTCAGGGAACGGGGATTGGCAACGGTGATTTCAATGGCGTCCACCAGCAGGCCGTAATCGCCCACCTCGGTGCAAATCTCCACCTTCTCCACCCGGGCAGAGGGTTTGGGGCCGCAGGCTGCTGCGAGCACGACGGCCCCTAATATCATAAACCGTTTCATCTTATATGGTTACCTCAGTGGTTTCGCGGATGTCGTCGGAGGCGGAGCCTACCAGGAGCAGCAGTTTGCCGTTCTCCAGCGTCCAGGCATTATCGGCCTCATTCCAGTAACGCAGGTCCTTAAGGGGAATCTCCAGCGTGACGGTCTTGGTCTCGCCGGCGTTCAGGGAAACGCGCCGGAAGGCCTTGAGTTCCTTCACGGGCCATTCCACCTTGGATTCCGGACGGTTCACATACACCTGGACCACTTCATCGGCCGGCATGGAGCCTTCGTTCTCCACCTTGACGGTTACTTTGACGGCATCCTTGCCCACTTTGGCCGTGAGGTCATCGTAGTCGAAGTTTACGTAGGAAAGGCCGTGGCCGAAAGCGTACATAGGGGCGATTTCCTTGGTGTCGAACCAGCGGTAACCCACGTAGAAGCGCTCGGTGTACTTGGAAACGGGCTTGGGAAGGGAAGCGAGGAACTGCTGCCGCTCCTCGGCGCTCATCTTGAGGACATCGGGACGGAACATGAGGGAGAAGAGGTCGCCGCCGGCGCCGTTGGGATCCGGGAAGTTACCCATGGCAAAGGCGGGGGAGTCTTCCAGTTTCTTGGGGAAAGTGAAGGGCAGTTTGCCGGAGGGGGCGATGTCGCCGAAGAGGACCTCGGCCAGGGCGGTGCCGCCCTCGGTGCCGTTCCACCAGCCCTGGACGATGGCAGGGGAAGCGGGCTCCAGTACCTGGAGGTCGGTGGGACCGCCGCTGATGAGCACGGTGGCCAGGTTCGGATTGGCCTCATAGAGGGCCTGGATCAGTTCTTCCTGTCCGCAGGGGAGTTTGATATCCTTGCGGTCGCTGCCTTCGGTCTCGATGCTCTTGTTGGTGCCGCCGAAGAAAAGAACAAGGTCTGCGTCTTTGGCCAGGGCCACAGCCTCCGCCACCAGGGCGGGATCGGCGGGTTCATCGTTGGAACGGGCTTCCAGCGGGTCCAGCACTTCGGGTGCCGGTCCCCAGCGGAACGCGATGGTTTTGTATCCGGGAGCATAGCTTACTTCCACGCCTTCGCCGGCGCGCTTGCGGATCCCTTCCAGCGGGGTGATCTCATACAGGGCCTTCACACCGGCACCCATGCCGCCGCTCTGGGTCTTCAGGACGGCATTCTGGCCGATGACGGCAATCTTCTTCACGTCGGCCTTGATGGGCAGGATACCTTCGTTCTTCAGGAGGACGATGCTCTTTTCGGCCACCTCGCGGGCAATTCTCTGGTTCTCGGGCTGGGAGGTCTGGACGGTGTTGGCCACATTTGCCGGAACGGCCTCGATGGCCATACGAACACGCAGGATCTGACGAACTTTCTCGTCCACCAGGTCTTCGGTGAGGGCGCCGGTCGCGATGGAGTCAATCACGGGCTTGCCCAGGTAGTTGTCGCCGGTCATCTGCACGTTCAGGCCATGGAGCATAGCGCCCATGGTGCTGTGCGTGCCGCCCCAGTCGCTTACGGTGAAGCCCTTGAAACCCCATTCGCCGCGGAGGATTTCGTTCAGGAGGTGCTCGTTCTCGGAGCAGTAGTCGCCGTTCACCTTGTTGTAGGCGGGCATTACGCTCATGGCGCCGCCCTCGATGATGGCGCGCTCGAAGGGCTTGAGGTAGATCTCACGCAGGGTGCGCTCGTCCAGCTGGGCGTCCACGCTGCCGCGGTTGGTCTCCTGGTTGTTCACGGCGAAGTGCTTGATGCACACGGCGGTACCTTGGTCCTGCACACCCTTGGTGTATTCCAGGGCCAGGGCGGCGCTCAAGATGGGATCTTCGCTCAGGTACTCATAGGTGCGGCCACCCACGGGCAGGCGCTGGATGTTCACGGCCGGGCCCAGGATCACGTCCTTGCCCCTCAGACGGGCTTCCTTACCCATGCCGGTGCCGTACTTGTAGGCCAGTTCTTCGCTCCAGGTGGCGGCGAGGGCGCTGCCGGTGGGGAAGTAGGTGGCGCTGTCCAGGGTCCAGCCGGCGCTCTGGAAGCTATGGGGCTGGCCTTCTTCGCGGATGCCAAAGGGACCGTCGGCGTAGTTCATGTCGGCAATACCCAGGCGCTCTACACCGGCCGATGACATATTGGTCTTGCTGTGGAGCATATTCACTTTCTCCTCCAGCGTCATCTGGGCGATGAGTTCGTTGATCTTCTGGTCATTCGCGGTGAGGCGGTCCTGCGGGGATACCGGGCCGTTGCAGGCCGATGCCACCAGCACGGCCGATGCAATAAACAAAAATACTTTCTTCATATGCTTGGTTTATTTAAAGAGCGTGGGAACCAGGGTCTGGAGGTCGGCGCGCCAGGTGGTCCAGCTGTGGCCGGCCTGGGCGTTTTCCAGATAATTGTAGCGGACGCCGGCTTCTTTCAGGTAGCCCAGGGCTTCCTGGCAGTTCTTATAGGCGATGTCGGCGGGTCCGCCCTGGGTGAAGTACAGGGCCTTGAAGTTATTGTTCAAAGCCGGGGCGATCTTATTCAATTGAATCTCTGCTACATATTCCTTCTGCTTGCCGGGGGCGAAGCTGGAGCTGAGCACCCACACGTGGGAGAAGAGCTCCGGATGCTTGAAGGCGGTTTCGATGGTTTCCATACCGCCCATGGAGAGGCCGGCCATGGCGCGGTGGGCTTGATCGGCCTGAACGGGATAATTGGCTTCGATGAAGGGGATGATGCTGCGCACCATATCCTGGACGAAGAGCGGCACCTCACCCATCATGTCGGGGGTCTGGATGGTGCCATTGGGCATTACCACAATCATAGGAACCATCTTGCCTTCGGCCAGCAGGTTGTCCAGAATCCAGCCTGCGGCGCCTACGCCGGGCCAGGAGGCGTCGTTGTCGCCGCCACCGTGGATCAGGTAGAGCACGGGCAGTTTTTCCCGGGACTGCTCAAAGCCGACGGGCGTCCAGACGTGCAGGCGGCGCATCTCTCCCAGGGTTTCGGACCAATACCAGCGCTGGGCTACGGCGCCGTGGGGAACGTCCTTCACATACCCTTCACCTACCGTGAGGATGGACGCTTGTTCGGCGCTTAGCGGGGCCTTGGGGTCCTGCACCCGTACGCCGTCCACCAGGAAGCTGTAGCGGAAGCAACCTTCGCCCAGGCCTTCGCAGAGACCTTTCCACACGCCGTTATCGGCCTTGACAAACTGCACGGGCTTGTCCCAGGGAAGGTCGCCGGTCACGGCAACCTGGGTGGCCTGGGGGGCATAAATCTGGAACAGGACCTTTCCGCCGGGGAGAACGCGGGTGCTCTTAAGGGTGTCGTTGGGGGTGGGCTGACGGAACCAGCCCTGGGCCGATGCGGCTGCGCCGAGGGTCAGAAGGAAGACCAGGGAAAGGATTTTTTTCATGGTTGTTAGCTTTGTACAAAGGTACGCTTTTCCCCGCTCGAATACCTGCTTCTGAGGTTCAAATGTTTTTTCTTTTGTTCAAAGTACTTGAACATCGGAGGGAAATGCTTATTTTTGAGGAAACAACACTTCTGATCATGAAACGTTTCCTTCCTGTCATCCTGTTCCTGGGCCTGTCCCTGGCAGCATCGGCCCAGCAGGCCCTGGGCCCCGGCTCCGGCCTTGTTTCCCCGGAAATCAACCCGGACCATAGCGTTACCTTCCGTTATCAGAACCCCAAGGCCAAGGTGGTGCAGGTCACCGGCGACTTTCTGCCCACCCGGCCCATTGAAATCGATTTGGGCGAAAGGGTCATCATCTATGACGCCCCCGGCGTGGCCGACCTCAAAGAAGGCCCGGACGGCGTGTGGACCTATACCTCGGCCCCGCTGGAAGGGGAACTGTATTCCTACAGTTTCCTGGTGGATGGCAAAAAGGCGATGGACCCTTCCAATGTGCACCAGAACCGGGATGTGGCCACCTGGACTAATATTTTCATCCTGAGTGCCCAGCCCGGTGACAAAGGCTGGTACTATGGCGTGCACAATGTACCGCACGGTACCGTATCCCACGTGTGGTACGAAAGCGCCACCCTCAACAGCCAGCGCCGTATGACCATTTATACCCCTGCCGGTTATGAAACGGGCACTCAGCACTATCCTGTGCTGTATCTGCTGCATGGCTCCGGCGGCGACGAAGATGCCTGGAGCGACTTAGGCCGCACCGCCCAGATTATGGATAATCTCATTGCGGAGGGCAAGGCCAAACCCATGATCGTGGTCATGCCCAACGGGGTCTGGTTCAACCAGGCCGCTCCCGGGGCCGCCGTGGACAACTTCCAGCCCACTATGGCCAACAGCCGCAGCCAGAGCACCATTGAAATCGAAGAGAGTTTTCCGGATGTGATGAATTTCGTCCAAAAGCATTACCGCGTTTCCAAGGGCTATGCCCATACGGCTGTGGCCGGCCTGTCCATGGGCGGCCGCCAGAGTTGCATGCTCTCGCTGCGCTATCCCGATACCTTCGGCTATGTGGGCCTGTTCTCGGGTGTGGGCACCATTGAGGGCAACGAACAAGCCTTTGCCAAGGTATTCGCCTATGAACCCAAACTATACTGGATTGGCTGCGGCAAGGCCGATGGCATCATGGAAAACTCCCGCCGTCTGAAAAAGTGGTGCGATTTCCAAGGTTTCCCCGTTACGCTGTATGAGAGCGAGGGCGGCCACATCTGGCGCAACTGGCGTGAATACCTCACCATCTTTGCCCAGCAGCTCTTCCGTGCGCCCCAGCAGCGCAAGCAGCCCGTTCGCCGCTACACCTCCGCCGTGACAGAGGTAGATTAATGTGTGGTCGTAAACGGCTGATTATTAGTATTTTAAGTAATTGACTCCCCTCCGTATAGGTGGGGAGTCAAGTAGATAAGTACGAAGAGTCAGGCACTTGTGTCCACGCACAAAAATCGCTATCTTTGTCAACATGAAAAAGATAGCGATTCTGGCAGCCGCTGTTCTTCTGGTGTGCTGCGCCCAACAGCCGGTGCTCACGGTGAGCGGCGGGCAGATTCAGGGTGTTCCCTCGGAGGCGCCCGGCGTGACGGTTTTCAGAGGCATCCCCTATGCCGCTCCGCCGGTGGGCGAATTCCGCTGGCAGGCACCGCAGCCGGTGGTGCCCTGGGAGGGGGTCAAGGTCTGTGACAGCTTCGGTCCCATTGCGCCGCAGCCCGGCAACAAGCCCGGCACGTTCTACGGAGATGAATTCTACTGGCAGGGTACGCCGGAAGAAAGTGAGGACTGCCTGTACCTGAATGTATGGGCTCCCAGCAAGACGCTGGGAAAAAAGGCCGATTTACCCGTTGCCCTGTGGATCCACGGCGGCGCCTATATGAACGGATATGGCTATGAAGTAACCATGGACGGAGATGAGTGGGCCAAGCGGGGTGTAATCCTGGTTACCATCAACTACCGTCTGGGCACGCTGGGTTTCCTGAGCCATCCGGAACTCACGGCCCAGCAGGGCCAGAGCGGCAACTATGGCACTATGGATCAGGCGGCGGCTCTCCGGTGGGTGCACGACAACATCGGCCAGTTTGGCGGGGATCCTTCGCGGATTACCATCTTCGGCCAGAGTGCCGGTGCCATGAGCGTAAAGACGCTGCTGGTTTCTCCGCTGTCACGGAATCTGATGGCCGGCGCCATCATCCAGAGCGGCGGCGGACTCAATACACGCGGCCTGTCCCCGGACGGTTCGCAGGAGCAGTTTGATGCCGTGGGCAAAGCCGCAATGGACAACGCCGGGTTCACGAATCTGGACGATATGCGGGCGGCTACCACGGAACAGATTCGCACTGTCCAAGCTTGGTTTATGCCCCATCCGGACGGCAAAGTGGTCACCGGAAGCTTTGAGGAGGCGTTTTTTGACGGTTCTATTGCGCAGGTGCCCATCCTCATCGGCTATAACAAGGACGATATGGGCGCCCTGGGCGGCGAGGTAGTGGACCGCTTCTGCGCCCTGCGCGATTCCCTGGGCTGTACCGTATATGAGTACGAATTCCTCCGGGAACTCCCCACCGATGAGTCGCATCCCGCATCGGCCGCCGGGGCCTTCCATTCGGCCGAACTCTGGTATATGTTCGGGACGCTGGACCGCAGCTGGCGCCCCTTCACCCAGGCCGACCACGCCCTCAGCGTCCGTATGCTGGACGCCTGGACAGACTTTTGCAAGTCCGGCAACCCCGGCTGGCCTGCCTATAAGCAGGATAAACCGTACAAAGAATGTTTTAACGTAGAGTAAGTATGAATAAAATATCCATTATGGCTTTGTTTTCCCTCCTGAGTCTGTTTTCCTGCAAAGGCTATGATAAGCCCCGTGGATGTAAAGTGTTGATTCTTAGCACATAACGTAATTGACTCCCCACCTGTACGGAGGGGAGTCAATTGCTTAAAATTATAGTAATCAATCGCTTATGTCCACGCGCGGGTGGTGGCCCCACCGGGAGCTTATTTGCCACCGTAACGCCGGGTGCGGGCATCCCGGATAGGACCGGACCAGTTGAGGCCGAAGGCAAAGTCCCAGACATGGCCTTCGGTATCTTTCAGGCAGCGCATATCCTGCGGAACGTCTTCGTACTGTTCCTCCACGGTGCGCATGTCGGCCGGCATCTGCATGGGCAGGAGGCCGGAAGGTTCGGCTGCGCCGCTCACCAGATCCAGCACGGCCTGGTTCTGTACGCCGAAGGTGAGGAGGATGGCATCGGCATAGGGCTCCAGTTCCGAGAGCACGGCAGGGCGGGTGAGATTGACCACCACCACCACGGGCTTGTCACCCATTTCCTCGCGGGTTTTCAGCACCAAATCCAGGTCGCTTTCGTTGTAGGTGGTCACCGTCTTTCCCTTATAGGAACGGTTGGTGAAGGCTTCCTTCGGGTCTCCGCCGGCGAGGGATACTTCCCGCGCGTAGGATGCTGTATAAGGCCGATACTGCAGGCTGATGGGCACATAGCCGTTGCCGCCTTTCTGCCGGTCCTTCACGTCGTAGCCGGTACCGGGATAGGGTTCCTGGATAAGCAGAAGGGCGAAATCGGCTTCCTCGGGGGTCTCGGCCCAATCGTAGTATTTCTCCACCAGGGTACGGTCTATGGGATAGTCCCAATGGGCCGGGGCGCCCATGAACAGGCCGAACATACCGGGCGTTTGGGGATAAAGGCGCTGGGGAACATATACCTTCGCACGCTGGCGGGGCAGGGTGGAGGCGTGGTTTTTCACCATCACCACGGACTTGAGCTGGGCCTGGTAGCCGGCTTGCATGAAGGCAGGATTGCCTACCACCTCGGTGGCCTTGGCGGGGGAAGTGTAGGGATTCTCGAACAGGCCGGTACGGAAAGAGTTCAGCAGCAGGCGTACGGCCGATGCCTCAAAGCGCTCCCGGGCGGCAGTTTTCCCGAAATCGGCTACCCACATCTGATAGGCTTCCAGGACGGGGTCTTTGTCGTTGTTGCCGCCAAACTGGTCCACGCCGGCCTGAAGCGCCTGATAGTGCCGCTGGGCCACCGTGAGGCCTTCCACGCCCCAGCACTTGCCGTCGAAGGACTCGATGGCGGCGTTGTCGTAGGTGATGTTCCAGTCGGTGCACACGACGCCGTCGTAGCCATATTCTCCGCGAAGCAAATCGCTGATAATATACTTGCTATAGCTGTTCCCCACATTCTTCCCCGAAGGATCTATGCCGTAGGAAATGGTGTAGTAGGGCATGACGGCCGATGCTTTCCCGGTGCCGCCTTCCAGCCGGAACGCGCCCTCGGTGAAGGCTCTCAGGTGATCTTTCAGCTTGCTCCCGGGGTACACGGCGTACTTGCCGTAGTTGAAGTGGGCGTCGCGGCCGCCTTCTTCCGGGCCGCCGGAGGGCCAGTGCTTCACCATGGCGTTCACGCTCTGGTGGCCCCAGCCGCCATTATCGGAAGTCTGGAAGCCGTCCACATAGGCACGCGCCATGTCCGTATCCAAGGCAGGATTCTCCCCGAAAGTGCCCCCGAAGCGGCTCCAGCGGGGCTCTGTGGCCAGGTCGATCTGCGGGGAAAGGGCCGTTGCGATACCCAGCGCGCGGTATTCCTGCGAGGCAATCTCCCCGAACTGCCGGACCAGTGCGGGGTCAAAGCTGGCGGCCAGTCCCAGCGGAGTGGGCCAGAGGGAGATTTGCCCGCCGGCGCCCATGTTGAATTCCGCCGTGGCGGCGGTTTCGTTGCGCGGGTCGGAGGAATTGTTGGCCGGGATGCCCAGGCCGATCCCCTCCACGAACGCCTGCACGTTGTTGTTCCAGCGGGCGGCCACTTCCGGGCTCTCCACGCTGGTGACCAGCACGGCGCGAAGATGATCCTCCTCCAGGAACTTTTTCTGCTGGTCCGTAAGGTCCCAGCTCTTGTGGTCTGGGTCACTGTAGGAGGCCGCACCAAAACCGTAGGCGCTGCCCGGGATGGCCTGGTGGCTGCTGTACAGCATGAGGCCGGCGATTTGCTCCACGCTCATCCGGGCAGCCAGGTCCTTGGCACGGTCCAAGGCCGGCAGGCGCCAGTCTTCGTAGCGGTCCAGGACGCCGTTCCGGTTCAAGTCCTTGAAGGCTAAGCCTTTATCTTCAAGGATAGGAGCGGTGGTATAGCCCAGCGTGGGGCCGTCTTTCTGGGTGATGTAAAGGTAGCCGTCGCCTTCGCGGACTTCCCATTTTGGGCCGCAAGCGGAAGCAAGAATGAGCAGGAGGGGAAGAAGCAGTCTGGTTTTCATCAGGGTGGTTATTTAACTGGCTCAATATACGGATAATTTCCCGCAAGTCCAAAGACGAGAACCATCGAAGCTGTTCGTCGAAGAAAAGCGGGCGTTGGTCGAAAAACGGGAACAGGACATTGAACCCGGATGTATTTTTGTTGTCGAAATACGCGAAACAAAAATGAACCCGAATATGAAAAAGTTGCTTGTCCTTTTTACCGCAGTGCTTTTGACAGTCAGTGCCTTTGCCCAGAAAACCACGGTCCGGGGCGTTGTGCTGGATTCTCTCACCCGCGTGGGAGAGCCCGCCGCCATCTTGCAGTTTTACCGCCTGCCGGATACGGAGAAGGCCGTAGCCTTCACTACCACCGACGAACAAGGCCGTTTCTCCCACAGTTTTACGCTGGCGGGAGAGTATGTAATGCTCTTCGATAACATGGGACGGAAAGTGCAGCGCCGCACGTTCATCGTACCTGCCGCCACGCCTGAAGTGGATTTGGGCGAAATCCTGGCCCAGGACAGCGCCGAGATGTTAAAAGCCGGTTCCGTCACTGCCATGCGGCCCCTTGTGAAGATGGAAGTGGACAAGATGACCTATAATGTAGAGGACGATGTGGATTCCAAGACTTCCACCGTGCTGGATATGCTCCGGAAAGTTCCCATGGTTTCTGTGGACGGACAGGACAACATTACCGTGAACGGCAGCAGCAGCTTCCAGGTGTACGTGGACGGCAAACCCAACCAGATGATGAGTCAGAATGCCTCCACCATTTTCAAGATGATGCCGGCCAGTGCCATCAAGAACATCGAGGTGGTCACCAATCCCGGTGTCCGGTATGACGCGGAAGGCGTAGGCGGCGTACTCAACATTACCACCAACCGCCAGGCAACCGGCGGCGCTTCCGTGGCCGATGGCGTCTATGGCACGGTCCGGGGTATGGCTTCCACCCGCGGCGGTGGCGGCGGCCTGTATGGCGGCCTGCAGAAAGGCAAATTCTCCATGAACCTGAATGTAAATGCCATGTACGGCGCCAACAACAAGACCCAGATGGACATGGAACGCATCCAGGACAGCGGCTTTTCCACCTCTGCCCACACGGAGTCCACCCTGAAAACGCCCATGGTGATGGGCAATCTGAGCGCCAGTTATGAGATTGACTCCCTGAACCTGATTTCCGCCACCGCTGGCATTATGCATTTTGGCATGAAAAACGACGGGACCACCGGCACCACCATCCGCTTCCCCGGACTGGACGCCTTCCGCTACGACGGCACTACTGTCACGACCAACGACCGCAACAACATTTCGGCCGGTGCGGATTACCAGCACCTTTGGGCCGATGCCCCCGGCCGCAGTTTTACGTTGAGCTACCAGTTCAATGCTACCCCTTCCGTTAACAACAGCCAGAACACCTTCGGCGATGCCGTTGTCCCCGGTTTCGATCTCACTGACCGCAAGTCTGACGGACGCACCAATTCCATGGACCATACCGTCCAAGCCGATTTTACCACTCCGCTGGGCTCTCTGCACAGCCTTTCCACCGGTATTAAATATATTGGCCGACACAACTCCTCCCACCAGCTGGATTATCTCAGGGAGGGTGACCGCTACGTGGAGAACCCTGCCACCAGCCTGGATTACAACTTCTACAACCGCATTGCCGCCGCTTATGCGGAACTCTCCGGAACATACGGCGCCTTTGGCGTCAAGGCCGGTGTCCGCTATGAACACACCTGGCAGTCTTATTCTTCTACAATTCAGGATCCTTTCAAGGTGAATTACGGCAGCGTGGTCCCTACCGCCAGCTTCCAGTGGAGCCCTTCTATGTCCCAGAATATCGGTCTCAGTTACAACATGCGTATCAGCCGTCCCGGCATCTCTTACCTGAATCCTTACGTAAATACATCCGATCCTACCGCACTCAGCTATGGAAATACGGACTTGGAGGTTGAACGCGGCCATAATCTGTCCCTGGTCTATAATTACTATTCTCCGCTGGTGATGGTCAATGCTACGCTCCGGCACAATTACACGGGAAACGGCATTTCCCAGTTCAGCTTTTACGACAGCGACAATCTGCTCAATACCACGTACGGCAATATCGTAAAAAGCAACAATACGGGCCTGAATGCCTATGTAATGATTAACCCCGGCAGCAAAACGCGCATTATGTTCAACGGCGGTGTAAGTTATGTGGACCTCCGCAGCGAGCAACTGGGCCAGAAGAACGGCGGCTGGCAGTTCAATGTGATGGCTGGTGTGCAGCAAACCCTGCCTTGGGACCTTCGTCTCAGTGCCAATGTCATTGCCATGGGAGGCAGTGTCTCCCTGCAGGGCTCCTCTACCGGTATGTCCATGGCCATGCTGGGACTCACCAAAACCTTCCTGAACGATCGCCTGAGCGTGGGTATCAACGGCGTCGCCCCGCTCTCCAAGGATTTCAAGATGCACATGGGCTCCACTACCCGGGGCAGCGGCTTTACCACTACTATGAACACGGCCATCAATATGGCCCAGGTGGCCATCCAGGTGAGCTGGACTTTTGGCAAGCAGGGAAATCAGGGAACCAAACGGGTCCGCCACACCATCGAGAACGATACGCAGCTCAACAGCACCACCACGGCAGAAAGCATGAACTCGGTAATGCAAATGCAATAAAATCCTTATCTTTGTATTGCTATGGCCATGCGCAATCGACAGAATTATCTCATCGACCTTGCCCAGCTTCTTGCCTGGGTGGGGTTGATGTTGTCACCTTCTCTGGTGGACCTCACCATAACGCGGGATCTGAGCTCGTCCCTGAGAATACTGACCGGGACACTTCACCTGATGTTGCCGCTGTTTGTGGTGTATGCTCTGAATTACTATCTGCTGATCCCTCTGTTCCTTCACAAGGCGGGGAAGGCCAAGTGGTTTTTCCTTTCCAACGTCGTGCTCCTGGTGGCCTGGAACCTGCCCAGGATGCTCAAGACGCCGGAATTCCCCCAGGAGACGCTGGATCAGTTCGGGGAACAAGGGATGTGGGCCTTCTATGTGGGCAGTTTGCTTGCCGGCATGTTTGTACAGGTTATCCTGATTGCCATGGCGGTGGGCATCCGGCACATCATGCGCACGAATGAGGAAAAGATGGAAGTGGCGCAGGCAGAGCTCACCTGGCTCAAGCATCAGCTCAATCCCCATTTCCTGTTCAATACGCTCAACAACATCTCCTCCCTTACCCAGATAGACCCGGACAAAGCGCAGGAGAGCATTGGCCAGCTCAGTGACCTGTTGCGCTATGCCCTGTATGACAGTGAGGACAACCAGGTCCCGCTGTCTGCAGAGATTGCTTTCATGAACAATTACATAGACCTGATGGCCCTTCGCTGTAACGAGAACACCACGGTTCAGAAAGAACTGGAAGAGCCGAAGGAACATGTTCAAGTGGCTCCGCTGCTGTTTATCTCACTGGTGGAGAATGCGTTCAAGCATGGCGTGAATGCCCGTTATCCCTCTTTTGTACGGGTGAGCATGCACTATGCCGGCGGGTTACTACATTTCCGTGCGGAGAATTCGCTCTTTGGAAAGCAGGGGAGCGACCATATTGGTTCCGGGATTGGCCTGGACAATATGAAACGCCGACTGGAACTGCTCTATCCGGGCCGATATACCTATTCCCAGGAGGCCGATGGCGATGTCTATTCGGTAGAAGTAACGCTCAAAGTATGAACAAACTGCGCTGCATAGTGGTGGACGACGAACCGCTGGCCGTGAAAATGCTGGAAGGTTATGTTGCGCGTACGCCTTTTCTGGAGTTGGCCGGCTGTTTCAACGATCCCGTCCTTGCCCTTGCGGAAATCCGTGCCCGGGCTCCGGAAATTGTGTTCCTGGATATCCAGATGCCGGATTTGGACGGATTGGAACTGTCCCGGATGCTTCCGCCTCAAACGCGGATTATTTTTACGACGGCCTTCAAGCAGTACGCCTTCGAGAGCTATGAAGTGAGCGCGCTGGATTTTCTCCTGAAGCCCATCCGTTACCAGAAATTCCTGGAGGCCGCCACCAAGGCACAGGAGTGGTTTGCGCTGAAGGAGGCGGCGTCGCTCCAGACCGGCGTTCCGGTCCAGACGGATATTTTCCTCAAATCCGACGGTGTCCTCCAAAAGGTGGCGTTGTCGGACATCCTCTATGTGGAAGGCATGAAAGATTATGTCATGTTCCGTCTGAAAAGCCGCCGGGAGCCACTTGTGACCCATCTCACCATGAAGGCGGTGGAGGAACTGCTGCCCTCCGATGATTTCATGCGCATCCATCGCTCATACATTGTATCCCGTCAGCACATCCAAAGTGTTTCTCCCACCGGAGATGTGAAGGTGGATGACAAGTTATTGCATATCTCAGATGCGTATCGTGCCGCTTTCGGGCAATTTATGCATCTTCCAGTGTAAGTCCGTCATAGGCCGGCTGTGAAAAGGCACGCCGTTGTACATTTCCGCGCCGGAGAATTTGACGACGCGGACGAACTCTCCGGTGAACAGGTTTCCGGTGAGGAAGGCCCAGACCAATTTGCGGCTGACGATTTTGGCGGCCGCCTTCCCGGATCCGGCCACGGCAACGTGGTCATATTCCGGGACGGTGGAATTGATCCGGAGGATGCTGGTTCCGGGGTTTGAGGTGCCCCATACGCTTTTCCCGTTCTTGGAAGAGGGATACCAGGTGCCTTTTACTTTGGACCATTGGTCGAAATTCATGTTGTCGAGTTGCTCCTGGGCCAGGAGGCTGCAGGAAACAAACAGAAGCAGGGCAGTAAGGACCTTTCTCATCGGTATTTAAGTATATTATGCAATATACTATTTTTTTTGCAGTTCTTAGATCCATTCCACCTCGGCGAGGTCCAGTTCGTTTCCGGGAAGGTTCCATCCCGGGGAGAAGATGAAGGTGTAGCCTTTCAGTTCCCGTGGAATGCGGTTGAGAAACGCAAGGCGCGGCTCTCCATAATCGCCGGAACTGCCATAGAGGGTCATGGTCTTTTTGCTGTCGTCCTTCAGGTACCAGCCGCCGCCGTGGACCTTCCCGTAGCCCTGGACCAAATCCCTGTGCTGGTCCACCATCCCATAGACGAAGGTGCCGGCAAGGGGCGTCTTCGGGTCGGAGACCAGTATGAACTTCGGGTGGGACATTCAGTTTTCGCTTTCGTCCCTGTCGAGATTCATCTGCCCCCGGTAACGGATGTCTTCCCGGTTCCGGCAGCGCACATAGATATCGGCCGACCCGTCGTTGAAGACCGTCAGGGTGTAGATGATGATGTCCTCATCGTTATTGGTCGAGAAGGCAATGACGCGCTGGCCCTTGTTCCAGCCGCTGTCCTGGTATTCGTCAATCTCGTCCTTGAACGTGAAGACCTTTCCGCCGCCATACGGGACATTGTACGCGACGCCGAGATAAGGAAGGTGGGAGTCGACGGCGCTTCCGTTCACGGAAAGGGAGTAGGGACCTGTCACAGCCTTTCCGAAACCGCGGTGCGGTATCATGTAGTTGACATCGATCCGGTAGTTTCGCTCGTTCAGGCATTGCTCTACCTGGCGCATTTCGGCCTCCTTCTCTTCCGGGGACTGCCTCAGGGCGGCGCAGCCGGGAAGGAGGGAAAGGATAAGGATGGCGTAAAGAATCTTTCTCATGTTGCGTTGATATTTGTCATTGCTCCGCATACAAGCGGCAAGTTACGTGCAAAAATACATTTTTTTTTGTATATTTGGGCAAACGGAATCATCATGAACAGACTCTTTCTTTTGACATTATGTGCCCTCGCACTTGTTTCCTGTCAAGAAAAAACCATCATCACAGGCAGTTGGGACATGGCTCCCGCCCTGCGGACCCTTTCCGAAACGGAGGAATCCTTTGTCCTGGACAGCGGTACCACCATCGAGGCCGATGACTCTTTGCAGGAGGCGGCCGGGGCCCTTTCCGACCTCCTGGGGCCGTATGTCGGCCGGCCGGTCCCCCTGAAGGCTGGCCGGCACTCGCTGGTGCTCCGCCTGGATGAAAACCTGGGCGAAGGCCTGCTGCCGTTCCAAAAAGAAGAGTGTTACGCGCTTGAAGTGACGGCCGGCAAGGTCGTGCTGACGGCTGCTACCGCCCTGGGGGCCTTCCACGGCGTCCAGACCCTGGCAAAGGCGCTTCCGGCCACCTGCCAGGAAGGGGAGTGCGCAGCCCTGCCGGGCGGGCAGGTCCTGGACTATCCGGAGTATCCCTACCGGGCTTTCATGCTGGACTGCGGCCGCCATTTCTTCCCGGTTTCCACCGTGAAGAAAATCATCGATATCCTGGCCCTCCATCAACTCAATGCATTTCATTGGCATCTGTCGGAAGACCAGGGCTGGCGCCTGGAAATCAAGAAGTATCCGCGCCTGACGGAAGTGGGCTCGTGGCGGGCCGGAAGTCCGGTGCCGGGCCGGGAAGGGCATGACGGCGTTCCCGTCAGCGGTTTCTATACCCAGGAGGAAGCCCGCGAAGTGGTGGCCTACGCGGCCGCCCGCGGCATAGAGGTGATTCCGGAGATCGACCTTCCCGGCCACATGAAGGCGGCTCTGGCGTCCTATCCCGAGTTGGGCTGCACCGGCGGCCCTTATGAGGTGGCCTGCGAATACGGCGTGCTGGACGACGTCCTCTGCGCCGGCCGGGATCAGACGCTGCAGTTTGTCTGCGATGTGCTGGACGAGGTGATGGACATTTTCCCTTCCCGCTACATCCATCTGGGCGGAGACGAATGCCCCAAGGTGCGCTGGGAAGCCTGTCCCCGCTGCCAGGCCAAAATCCGCTCCCTGGGCCTGAAGGGCCGGGGGAAACGCACCGGGGAAGAGTTGCTGCAGTCCTGGTTCATGGACCAGGTGTCGGCCTATGTGGAGGCCCATGGCCGCCGGAGCATCGCCTGGAACGACGTGCTGGTGGACTGGAGCAACGACGTCATCGGCGCACCCTCCAAGAAAACCGTGATGGCCGGATGGATGCGTCCCGTCTCTACGGAAATCGCCGTCCGGGAGGGCTACGACGCCATTTTCTGCCCGGTCGGGCATCTGTATCTGAGCGCGAAGGACGGAAACGAACTGCAGGGTGAAGCCTATCTTCGCCGCGTTTTCGACGCCCCCGTCCCCGCATGGCAGGCCGATGAAAAAAGCCATATCCTGGGCATAGAGGCCTGCATCTGGACCGAGCGGGTGGATAACGAAGACCTGCTCCTGTGGGAACTCCTTCCCCGCCTGTCCCTTGTTTCCGACCTCCAGTGGGCCGATCCCACCGCCCGCGATTTCAAGACGATGCTCCCGCGCCTGTCGAGGATGCAGGAACATTATACCGCCCGCGGGTGGAAATGGAACGAGGCCGCGTCCTCCCCAAATGAATAAACAAACTTTCGCCCCATGAAAAAACTGATCAGCCTTCTTGTGCTGCTTCTGCCCCTGACGGCACTGGCACAACAGCGGGACCCTATGGCTCCCTTCAACCTTTTCTCCGACACCTGGACTGCGCGCTGGATCAGTGTCCCGGAAACCGGGCCGCAGGAGTATGGCGTCTATCATTTCTGCAAGGAAATCGTGCTGGAAGCCGTTCCCGCCCGTTATGTGGTGCATGTGACCGGTGACAACCGCTACAAACTGTACGTGAACGGTACGCTGGTATCGGCCGGCCCTGCCAAGGGAGACAATCTGCACTGGAACTATGAGACGGTGGACCTGGCTCCTTGCCTCAAGCCCGGTAGCAACTGCCTGCAGGCCCTTGTGTTCCATGAAGGGGTCCAGAAACCGGATTCCCAGATTTCCGCCGCCAGCGGTTTCCTCCTTCAAGGGGAAGGCGAAGCCGCCGGCCTTTATACGGACAAGTCCTGGAAATGCTATAAGGACGAGGCTTACAGCCCCTTGCGCGCCATCGTTTCCGGCTATTATGTAGCCGGTCCCGGTGAGCGGGTCGATTTCTCCCGCATGGGCGGCAAGTGGCTGGAGGCCGTGGAAGGCCCCGCCGGCAAGCCCATGAACGTATGCGATGTACAGGATTTTGATACCCACCTTTTGCGGCCGTCCACGCTTCCGCAGATGGAGCGTACGCAGCAGCGCCTTGCCAGCATCCGCCGGTCCCAGGGCGTGACGGTCCCGGCCGGCTTCCTGTCGGGATCGGCCCCGCTGACGGTTCCCGCCCACACGCAGGCGGAATTGCTGATCGACCAGGAGGTGCTTACCAATGCCTATTTCAACCTGCATTTCAAGGGCGGAAAGGGAAGCCGCATCTGTTTGGGCTATGCCGAGGCCCTGTACTATCCGGATCCTGAGTGGAAGTATCCCACGCCCGAGCAGTTGGAACAGGTGGCGGGACAGACCTGGGTGCACAAACTGTCGGCCCGGGCCAAGGGAAAGGGCAACCGCAACGACATAGAGGGGAAGGTCTTTATCGGCCGGGAAGACATGCTGCTGCCGGACGGACAGGCCCACAGTTGGACTACGCTCTCCTGGCGCACCTACCGTTATGTGCGCGTGCTGGTGGAGACCAAAGCGGAACCCCTGGTCCTGGAAGACCTCTACGGCACCTTCACGGGCTATCCCTTTACCCACGACGCCTTCCTGGACACCGATCGGCAGGAACTCCGGGACATGCTGGACATCGGCTGGCGTACGGCGCGTCTGTGCGCCTGGGAAACCTACATGGACTGCCCTTATTATGAGCAGCTCCAGTATCTCGGAGACACCCGGATCCAGGCGCTGATCACGCTTTACAACAGTGCCGACGACCGCCTGGTGCGCAATTTCCTGCACCTGTCGGACATCTCCCGCAGCGCCGACGGCATCACCAAGAGCCGCTATCCCACCACCATCCCCCAGCACATCCAACCCTACGCGCTCTGCTACATCTACGCCCTGCACGACTATATGATGTACGGGAAAGACACGCAGTTTGTCATGGACCTCCTTCCCGGAGCAGAGCAGATCATGACCTACTTCTCGCGTTTCCAGCAGCCGGACGGCCGTCTGAAGAACCTTCCCGGCTGGAATTTCTCCGACTGGGTGAACGACCGGCCCGACAGTTGGCAAAGCGGAGTCCAACTCAGGGGCGCCGACGGCTGTTCCAGCGTCATGGACCTGCAACTTCTGTATGCCTGTCAACTCATGGCGCACATGGAAGAGGTAAAGGGAAACACCTATCTGGCAGGGGAGTACAAGGCCCGCGCCGCCGTTTTGTCGGAAGGCATCAGGAAGGCCTACTGGAATGCCGAAAAGGGCCTTTTCGCCAACCGCGCGGAACAGGACGCTTACAGCCAGCACAGCAACGCCCTGGCCATCCTTTGCGGGATTGTGGAAGACCCGGAGGCCCTTGCGCAGAAACTGATGGAAGACGCCTCCCTGGCCCAGTGCACCATCTACTACAAATTCTATCTGCACGAAGCCTATGTGAAGGCCGGCCTGGGAGACCATTATCTGGAATGGCTGGGCACTTGGCGCGATAACATGGCCATGGGCCTGACCACCTGGGGAGAAGATGCCGATGTATTCGGCACCCGCTCAGACTGTCATGCCTGGGGGGCCAGCCCCAACATTGAGTTGTTCCGCACGGTGCTGGGGATCGACTCGGATGCCGTGGCGTTCCGGAAAGTGAAAATCACGCCCCATCTGGGCGAGATAAAGGAAATCGGCGGAACGATGCCGCATCCGGCGGGTCTCATCCATGTGCATTACAAGAATGCCGGCAAGAGGCTGGAGGCCCAAATCAGCCTTCCCGAAGGGGTGAACGGCCGATTCGTCTGGAAGGGAGTATCCTATCCCCTTCATGGCGGAGACAATACGTTCACCCTCTGATCGGATTCCGTTCCCGCTTATGACCAGACTCACTTTCCTTGGAACCGGGACTTCGCAGGGCGTACCCATCATCGGATGCCGCTGTGCGGTGTGCCAGAGTACGGATCCGCGGGACAAGCGCTTCCGCTCATCGGCCCTGGTGCAGATGGACGGGCTCACCATCGCGGTGGACGCCGGACCGGACTTCCGCTCCCAGATGCTCGCCCAGGGGGTGCGTCACCTGGATGCCATCCTGCTCACGCACAACCACAAGGACCATACCGGCGGCTTGGATGACGTCCGCGCCCTGAACTACATTGACCGCAAGGCGGCCGAAATCTACTGCGAGGAGCGCGTCCTGGAGACGCTGCGCAGCGACTATGCCTATGCCTTTGCCGAGCACAAGTATCCTGGGGCGCCGGAGTGGCATATCCACCTGATTGACGAGCGCCCCTTCCGCGTGGATTCCCTGGAAGGGACGGGCGACCTGGAGTGGGTGCACGATATCGGCTATTTCTATCGGCAGGCGGACGGCAGCCTCCTCCCTTCGGACAATGCGGTGGCGGAGGCCCCGCACGAGCGCCCCAACGTCATTCCTATCCGGGGCCTGCACGGACAGATGCCGGTGCTGGGCTTCCGCTTCGGCAATATCGCCTATATCACGGACATGAGCGCCATCCCGGAAAAAGAATTCGCCAAACTGCAGGGACTGGAGCATCTTACGCTCAATACGGTGAGTTATCATCCGCACCATTCGCATTTTTCCTTGGAAGAGGCCCTGCGGCTGGCCGAGCGGATCGGTGCGTCCCATACCTGGCTCACCCATCTTTCGCATGCCTTCCCCAGTTATCGGCAGTTCTGCAGCGAACTCCCTCCCACCGTCCAGCCCGCATGGGACGGGCTTACGATTTCAGACTGAGTCCAAAAAGAACAATGACATGAAAACAGCCTTTCGCCTTCTTGCTGCCTCTATGCTTTCCTTGCTGCTGCTTCCCTGTATCTCGCCCCTGCGTGCGCAGGAGCCAAGTGTCATCCCGCTTCCGGATGTGCTGCAAAAGCCTGACGGGACGCGGATCCGGACGGCGCTGGAATGGACCGGGGAGCGCCGTGAAGAGGTCCTGGAGATGTTCTCGCAGGAAATGTACGGACATGTCCCGTCCCGTCCGGAAGGGCTTCATTTTGAAGAACTTTCCTCAGAAACCGTCTTTGGGCAGGCGGGCATCCGCAAAACGGTCCGCATCTTTCTGGATGCCGACGGGCGGCATGGCTTTACCGTACTTT
The DNA here is from genome assembly GCA_017447815.1 of Bacteroidales bacterium. Lineage (GTDB taxonomy): Bacteria > Bacteroidota > Bacteroidia > Bacteroidales > UBA932 > Cryptobacteroides. Next base: position 36,797 of record JAFSMS010000054.1, read on the forward strand.
TGCACCTGCCCAAAACGGCCCGGGGGCCTGTTCCCGTCTTTGTCGGTCTCAATTTCAAAGGGAACGACGCCACGCTGGATGAACGCGCTTCCAGCCGCTGGCCCTATGAACGGATCCTGGCAGCCGGCTGGGGCGTCGCTACGGCCTGGCGCGACGAGATCGAGCCGGATACACCCCACGGGGCCGAAGGGGGCGTACGCTCCTGGTACAATCCCGGCGGGGACTGGGGCGCCATATCGGCCTGGGCCTGGGGGCTCAGCCGCATCCTGGATTATTTGGAGGGGGAGCCGTCCGTAGATGCAAGCCGGGCCGTGGTCATCGGACATTCCCGTCTGGGCAAGACCGCCCTCTGGGCTGCGGCGAACGACCGCCGGTTCGCCGGTGTCGTCTCCAATGATTCGGGGTGCTGCGGCGCGGCCATTTCCCGGCGGAAAGTCGGGGAGACATTCCAGGCCATCGACACGACCTTCCCCCATTGGTTCACCCGTGCCTTTGACAAGTACATGGGCAGGGAGGAGGCCTTCCCCGGAGACCAGCACTGGCTGCTGGCCCTTTCAGCTCCGCGCCCCCTTTATGTCGCGAGCGCGAGCGAGGACCAATGGGCCGACCCGGAAGGCGAGTGGCTTTCGGCGAAGGAAGCGGGTGCGGTGTATGCCCTCTTCGGGCAGAAAGGCATCGGCGAGATCTATCCAGCGCCCGATACGCCCGATGCTTCCGGCCGTATCGCCTATCACGTCCGCAGCGGCGCCCATGACATCAAAGCCTGGGACTGGGAGCAGTATATCGATTTCTTCAGCAGGTGGCTTTCTGTAAACGATTAAACCATTCAGCCGTTTCGGCTGCTATAGCGTCACGGTCTCCAGTTGATTCACCAGCGCCGGGTCCCAGGGCTTTTCCAGCCGGATATAATTCCCCGTATAGCCGCCCATGCGGCCGCCCTTGACGGAAGACTCCCAGAGGACGGTTTCCCGGACTCCCTTGTTGGCGCTTAGGAAGGCGGCGTGCAATTCCTCACAGAGGGCTTCCAGCCGGGCCACGCGCTCGGTCTTGAGGCTGTCCTGCACCTGGTCCTTCCACTCGGCCGCGCGCGTTCCGGGCCGCCGGGAGTAAGGGAATACATGGATAAAGGACGGCCGGATGCGTTCCTTCAGGAAGTTGTAGGTTTCCATGAACAGTTCCTCCGTTTCTCCGGGAAGCCCGACGATGACGTCGATGCCGAAGAATACCTTGGGCTCTCCGGGGTGCTCCAGGGCCTGGCGGATGTAGTCGATCCGGGAGGCGAAGAGCGCCGTGTCGTAACGGCGGCCCACCCGCCTCAGGAGCGTGTCACTGCCGCTTTGGAGCGGAATGTGGAAGTGCCGCTGGAACTTGGTGCCGGAGGCGATCCAGTCGATGATTTCCGGGGTGATGAGGTTGGGTTCGATGGAAGAAATCCGGTAGCGCTCGATTCCCTCCACCTCATTGAGGGCCTTCAGGAGGTCCAGGAAACGCTCTCCGCTGGTGCGGCCGAAGTCTCCGGTGTTCACGCCCGTGAGCACCACTTCCTTCACGCCGCCCGCCGCAATGCTGCGGGCCATTTTCACCACCTCGCAGACGGGGATGTTCCGGCTCCGTCCGCGGGCATAAGGGACCGTACAGTAAGCGCAGAAGTTGTCGCAGCCGTCCTGTACTTTCAAGAAACTCCTCGTCCGCTCCTCACCGCTGCTATAGGCTCCGAAGGTTGAGGGGATCGAAGCGACATCATCGGGAGGGCAACCCTTCGCAATGGAGGGAACAATCCACCTTTTTTCATCGGCCCCGAAAACCCGCCAGACGCCGTCCAGGGCCGTGAGTTGGTCTTTCCGGAGTTGCGCATAACAGCCGGTGACCACGATCCGGGCGTCCGGAGCGGTCTTGTGGGCCCTTCGGATGAGGTTGCGGGATTTTTTCTCAGCCGTCTCGGTGACGGCGCAGGTGTTGATCAGATAAACGTCGGCCTCCGAAGTCCAGGGAACGACTTCCCAGCCGGCGGCCACGAAGCCCCGCTCGTACGTGGATGTTTCGGCATAGTTGAGTTTGCAGCCTAGTGTGGTAAATGCAATTTTCATATAAACGCTTAACTCAGAATGAGAAAGACACACGGCCTTTTGCCGATGGTGACGGGATGCTCTTTCCATTGGGCCACCGTCCGGGTGCGGATGAAGGCGTCCTCGCAGGTGAGATTGGCGGCAATGCAGAGGCGGACGGAAGCGCCGAGGGTTTGCAGCATGTCTGCAAACAGGGCGTCATTGCGGTAGGGGGTCTCGATGAGGATTTGCGTCTGGCGGGCGGCGGCCGATCGCTTCTCGAGGTTTTTCAGTGCGCTCCGGCGCTCGTCCGTCTTGGCGGGGATGTATCCCACGAAGGCGAAAGACTGACCGTTGAGGCCGGATGCCATCAGGGCCATCATCAGGGAAGACGGTCCCACCAGGGGAACCACCTCGATGCCGTGCCGATGGCAGAGGGCGACCAGCAGGGCTCCCGGGTCGGCGACGGCCGGAAGGCCCGCTTCCGAGAGCAGGCCCACATTGCGCCCGTTGGCGAAAAGGGGCAGATAGGCTTCCACCTCTTCGGGGCGGGTGTGCTCATTGAGTTCATGGAATTCCAGTTCTCCGACATGCCCCTTGAGCCCGGCCGAGGAGAGAAATCTGCGGGCCGTGCGCACCTGTTCCACGACAAAGCAGTCCAGGGTGGGAAGGAGTTCCAGGACCGGGGCGGGGAGCACTTCGGCCGGGTTTCCTTCTCCCAGCGGGGTGGGGATGAGATAGAGTTTTCCGTAGGTCATTTCAGGGTGATTTTTCCTTCTTGGTCCACATTGTAGATGATGCTGTTGCCGGCTTCCAGCGCCTCCAGCCTGGCCTGCTCCTCCAAAGTTCCCCGTTTGGCGAAGAACGATTTCAGGAATTGGAGGAAGGAATTGAAGTCCCGCTGGTAGGAGATGCCGCCGCCGTGCCGCTGGCTGTTGTCCAGATAGGCGGTGAAGGAGTCGGCCGAATGCGAGAAGAGTTTCAGGCGCAGCGCGCCGCTCCGGGTGAGTTTGATCTCGATGTCGATGTCTCCGGCGACTTCGTTGGTGGAAGTGCCGTCAATCAGTTGTTTGTTGCCCACCGTTCCGTTCACGATGACGCGGTTGTTGAACAGTTGCGTACTCAGGGCCACGTCGAAGATGTTGCTGCCGGCCTGGGTGGTCTGGTAGTTCAGGCCCATGTCCAGGGGAATGTCCAGTTTCTGGAAAATGTTGTTGATTTGTCCGGACATGATACTGGATACGTTGGAGAAGAGGGCGTCGGTGCCGCCGGAAGTGACGCCGGAGTCTTCGGCGGGCAGGAAGTTGCCGGCCAGGAGCAGATAGACGAATTGCTTCTGCACTTTGTCCACCGTGTTGAGCGCGCCGTCCACCTGGGCCTGGGTGGCCGGATTGAGGTCCGGTACGTCGATGGAGAAATTGACTTCCGGATTGCGCAGGCGGCCGGTGATGTTGATGCCGCAGTTCACGGTGCGCCGGCTGCTGGCGCCCGATTCTGTCGCCACCAGCGTGCCCAGGCTGGCTTTGGTGGTGTAGAGACCCTTCACATCCAGGTCCGTATCCCAGACTTCGCCGTTGAAGCGGATGGTGCTGCCGTCCTGGATGGTGAACTTGCGGCTCACGAGGTTCATGGCCGAGAAGAGGAAACTGCCCTGGGAGATGTCGTAGTCCCCGTTCAGGCTGAAGGTGCCTTGCGAGAGGCGGGTATCGATTTCAATGCTGCCACGTCCGCGGGCGTTGAGCGTGGATTCTTCGTTCATGTCCAGGTTCACCTGCATTTCCGGCGTGGCGTTGATGCGGAGGCGGATCCGGAAATCGCTGCTTCCCTCATCCTCGGTCTGGTTGTTGGCCGCCATCATCAGTTCGTAGGGGTCGCTTTCCAACTGGTCGGGTGAAACGGTGAAGGTAAGCATTTCGCGGGAACGGTCGCTGCTGCTGGAACCCAGCACGATGTGCAGGTCTCCTTCCTGGGAAGTGGTGGCGTTCACATCCAGCAGCAGCCGGTTCAGGGGACCGGTGATATCGGCCCGGCCGGTGGCGGTTACCTGGCCGTACAGGAGGTCGTTCTGTCCCTGGGCAAGGTTGATCACCTTCATGTCGCGGATCTGGACATGCGTATCCAGGGCGAAATCCTTGAAGCCGCCCAGCAGGATGCTTCCGGTCACCGTGCCCTTGCCCTGCAGTCCGTCGCTCAGGCTGACCTTCCGGAAATGAAGCCCTTCATCATCCAGGGAGAGTTCTCCGGCCATCTGGTAGGGAACCCGCGTATAGTCCAGTTCCAGAGCGCCGTCATCCACACGGAGCCCCCGGCTGGAAAGGTGTATCCCGTCCAGCGTGCCGTCCAGTCCCACTTCTCCGCTCAGGTAGCCGCCGAACTGGCTGAAGAGCGAGTTCAGCAGCGGCGCGGCGTAGCCCATGTTCAGGCGGTCCAGACGGGCCGATGCGTGGACGGCGCGGTTTTCGGGCTGCAGATAGCCCTCGGCCTCGATGTTCCGTTTCCCGCCCAGCAGGTTTTGCAGGGACATCAGGAAACGGCCGCTCTCCTCGTCCCAGGTGCTGGAGATTTGCAGTTGTCCCAGGCGCCGTCCGGCCACGTAGGTGGAATCGCAGGTGATGGAGGCCAGCAGGCCCGGCGACGGTTCGGCGGGCGATATGAGCATGGCATGGCCGGTGGCGTGTCCCTCGAGGGAAGGAAGGTTTCCGCCGATGGTGTTCACGAGGCCGATATCGAATTTCTCCATCTGGATGGAGAGGGTGTCGGCCCGGGCGGAGGAGTAGCCGCCGTGGATGAGGAGTTGTTCGTCGTCGTGCCGGGCGGCCAGGCGACGGATTTGCAGGCCCTCGCTGCTGTAGGTGATGTCGTCGGAAGAAAGGCCCCATCCGTTTCCTTTGTAGTAGATATTGGAGGGGAGGGCGCGGGCGTTGACGACCAGCCCTCCTTCGTCGCGGGACAGGTCTCCGGACAGGTACAGTTGGGCGCGGGTCTGCTGCTCTTCGCCGTTGTCGAAAGTATAGCCGAGGCCGATTTGGTTGTCATCGGCATAGAGGGTGAGGCTGTTGTTCAGAATCTGTGTGCCGGACAGGGAAATCTGTTTGCCGGTGACGGTGGCCGTCTGCGACTGGTTGGCATTGTCGAAGGACAGTTGGAAATCTTTCACGAACTTGTCGTTGAAAGCCAGCCGGCCGGACTTGACCGAGGCGCTGACCATCCCTTCCCGGTCCACTTTCAGGTTCAGGGCGGTGTTTTTCTCGACATACAGGCCGGGAACCAGGAAATTAAGCAGTTCCTGGGCCGATTTCACCTTCAGTGCCAGTTCGTACCGGTCTCCCTCCCAGGGATTGAGTTTTTCCCCGAGCAGGGCGGGGACATCCCGCTCCAGGACCAGGTACTGGACGTCGTTGAGGAAGGTGCCCAGGCCTGCGTCGCCTACAAAGGTGCCTTCCAGGAAATTGGATTCCAGGTTGATGCGGTTCATGTTGTCGTTGGCGTGAGCCTTTACGACGAGGTCTCCGATATCGTGCCGGCCGCTGGCGTTCTCCAGGGAGATGCCGGAGAGGTTGATGTCTCCCAGGAGGTCTCCTTTCTCCGTCCTGAGGAAGTTGGAGTAGGCCTGGAGGCTTACCTTGGACCGGGGCCGGCTGTCCAGATGCAGGGCGTGCAGATCGGCATAGCCCAGGGATGCATAGAAGCGGTAGGCCGCATTGCGGGTGTCCCTGGAGAGGTTGAACAAGCCCTGGAAGAGGAAACTCAGGTTGGGGTCGGCGGCGATGATGCGGCCGTCGAATGCCTTTTCGCTGTAAGTGCCCACCGCGGAGATGTTGGAGTAGTCGTAGTCCAGGGCGGTGAGCCGGGAGATATGCAGCGAGTCGATGCGAACCTGCATGTCGCCGCCGCGGGGGAAGGTGGCTTCCACGCCGGTTTTCATCGTAAGGGGCCCCAGCGAAGAGGTGCCCGCGATGCGTCCGAGGTCCAGTTTGTCCGTATCGACCTTCCCGCCGATGACGATGGGCTGTCCGGCACCGACGGCCCCCTTCAGGGTGATGTCGGCCCGCAGGGAACCGATTCCCGAGCCGATGGTCCCGAGAATGTCCATTTGGTTCAGGAAGCCTTTGATTTTTCCTTCGAAGCGGAAACGCTCTCCCTTGGCCAAGTCTTTGAGATCGAGGTCTGTATCGGGTGACCAGGCCCGGAGGAACCCGCCCAGTTTATCCAGGCCGAAGTCCAGCCGGCGCACCTGGAAGTCCAGCCGGGTGTCTTCCATTTCGGGGAGGCCCCACATCCGGCCGCTGATGGCGACGCGGACGTCGTTGAGGGGATCCTCGACCAGGACGTCCTCCAGTTTGAAATCGTTTACATATCCCTGCAGGTGCCCCTGGATATTGCCGGAGAATGTAAGCCCCTCCAGTCCGTCGGAGAAGTAGCGGATGGTGGGGAGGGAAAGGCGGGAGCCGGGACGGATGTCGCCTTCCAGCCAGATGCGGTCGATGAATCTGCCGTAGTCGTCGATGGGGCCGTCCAGCACCAGTGTGTCGAAGTGCAGGTCGCTTTCCCCGCAGTGCAGGCGGAGGCCTTCCATGCGGGCGCACTGCTCGCCCACGTCCACTTTGAGGGCGGAGGCCTCGTCGATACGAAATCCGGTAGCCTGTTCGGTGGCTTCCAGCCTTTCCACCGTTCCGGTGATGTGGTTGTCGGCGACGGCCACGTGCGAGGCAAGGATGTGCCGGGCCCGGACGGAGAAGTCGTTCCAGTCGATGACGCCCTCTCCGTAAGACCGCTCTTCCTCTTCCATCTCCTGCGCGTTGACGGGGTTGCACATGCGGAATACGAAGTCTTTCACCTCCACGCTTCTGGCCGTGAGCAGGCTGCCCCAGGAGGACGGCTCGTCTTTTTCGGATTCCTGCAGGCCCAGTACGCGGTACAGGGTCATGCGGGTGCCGTCGGGGGCGTTGTCGTCGGGCTCATAACCCAGGTTGAAAATGCCTCCGCGCAGTTTGAGGCGCCCTACATGGATTCCGTCGCCGCTGAAAAGGCCCCGGAGCGAGAATTTGGCCGTGAGGTTGTGAACATAGATGACCGTATCCATGCTTTCGATATAGGGCTGCGGGTCTTTCAGGAGGAGGTCTTCGATGACGAGAGCGTCAAAGGGACGCACCGTAAGGAGGGAAATGCTGATATCGGCCGGGAAACGCTCCTGCAGTTTTTCAGTGGCCTTGCGGGCCAGATACGTCTGCACCTTCGGGGACTGGGCGGCCACGAGGCCGGCCAGCACCAGGAGCAGCAGCAGGCCTGCGAACCAGGCCAATATTTTGAGGAAGCGTCTCATTAATCTACAAAAATAGCAATTTATTGCTATCTTTGCAATCGTTTTTCAGGAAAGACATGGCAGATATCATCCTTGGCATAGAATCTTCGTGTGACGACACTTCCGCCGCCGTGATCCGTGACGGCGTGCTGTTGTCCAATGTAATCGCTTCCCAGCAAGTTCATAAGGACTTTGGCGGCGTTGTCCCCGAGTTGGCTTCCCGTGCCCATGAACAGAACATCGTCCCCGTGGTGTCGGAGGCGTTGAAGCGGGCCGGCGTGGAGGCTTCCTCCCTTACGGCCATCGCCTTTACCCGCGGTCCCGGCCTGCTGGGATCGCTTCTGGTGGGCACCTCCTTCGCCAAGGCGCTTTCGCTGTCCCTGGACATCCCCATGGTGATGGTCAATCATCTGCAGGGGCATATCCTGGCCAATTTCATCCGGCAGGAAGGGGTGCCCGTACGGGAGCCTTCCTTCCCGTATCTGTGCCTGCTGGTGTCCGGCGGCAATTCCCAGATTGTGCGGGTGAACAGCCCCCTGTCCTACGACATCCTGGGACAGACCATCGACGATGCCGTGGGCGAGGCCTTTGACAAGTGTTCCAAGATGCTGGGCCTGGGCTATCCCGGCGGCCCTGTCATCGACCGCCTGGCCAAGCAGGGAAACCCCGACCGCTTCCACTTCGCCAAACCCAATATCCCCGGCCTGGACTACAGTTTCAGCGGGGTCAAGACCTCCCTTCTCTATTTCGTCCGGGACGAGATGGCCAAAGATCCGCAGTTCCTGGAGAAAAACAAGGAGGACCTCTGCGCCAGTTTCCAGAAAACCCTCATCGACGTGCTGATGGGAAAACTCATCCGTGCCGCCAAGGAAACCCGCATCCGTGAAATCACCATCGGCGGGGGCGTATCGGCCAACAGCGGGCTTCGGGAGCGGATCGTCCTGGAAGGGCAGAAACGGCACTGGAACACCTATCTGCCGGAATTCAAATTCACTACGGACAATGCGGCCATGATTGCGGTGGCGGGATGGTTCCAGTACAAGGCCGGCGTGCGTACGCCGCTGGATGTGGCCCCGGTCTCCCGCATGGCCGATTTTTAACTGCGCCCCCGTCCGGTTGCAAATCCGCCCGAAAATTCCTATATTTGAAAATTGGAACGAAATAACCAATTTGAGATATGGGAAAATACAAAAATGACAAGCGGGTGGTGCTCACCCTGGACGCCGGTGGCAACTCGCTGCGTTTCAACGCCATGAAGGGGGAGGAATTCATCCTCGACACCATCACCCTTCCTTCCAATGCCAACAATCTGGACCTGTGCCTGGAAACCATGGTCACCGGTTTCAAGACCGTCATCAACCAGTTGGGGGATGTCAAGCCGGAGGCCATCAGTTTTGCCTTTCCCGGCCCGGCGGATTATCCGGCCGGCATCATCGGGGGCTTCCTTCCCAACTTTCCCTCTTTCCGTGAGGGCGTCGCCCTGGGACCCTACCTGAAGGAAGTCTTCGGCATTCCGGTTTTCATCAACAACGACGGAGACCTCTTCGCCTTTGGCGAGGCCCTCAGCGGCGCGCTTCCGGAGGTGAATGAAAAACTGGCCGCCGCCGGCAGCAGCAAACGTTTCCGCAACCTGATCGGCTACACCTTCGGCACCGGTTTCGGCATCGGCTGTGTCATCAACGGCGAACTCAACCGCGGAGACAACTCCTGCGTGGAAACCTATTGCCTGCCCAATCCGCACATCAATGGGGTCATCCTGGAGGACAGCGTCGCCATCCGTGCCGTCAAGCGCGTGTATGCCGAGCAGTCCGGCGTGCAGGATGCCAGCCTCACCCCCAAGGATATCTTCGATATCGCAGACGGCAAGCGTGAGGGAGACCGGAAGGCCGCCCTGGCTTCCTTCGAGGAACTGGGCCGCGTCGCCGGCCGGGCCATGGCGACGGCCGCCCAACTGATGGACGGGATCATCGTCATCGGCGGCGGCATCTCCGCATCGGCCAAGTTCTTCATGCCGTATTTGCTGGAAGAGATGCGCGGCACCATCCGAACCCTTTCCGGCGACACCCTGCAGCGCGTTCAGATGAAGGTGTACAACCTGGATGACGAGGCCGAATTTGCCGCATTCGCCAAAGGTGAGGCCCGGGAACTGAAAATCTACGGAACGGAAAAAACCGTCACCTACGACCCCCAGAAGCGCATCGGCATCACCATCGACAAGATCGGAACCTCCACGGCCATCTCTGTCGGCGCCTACGATTTTGCCCTGGATCAACTGGATCATTGATCCAAACGGAAAAGTATGAAGGAATTTGAATTCGCCCTGAAAATAGGGAATGACTTGACGGCCGCCCAATTAACCGAGGCGGCCGCCAAAGCCTTGGGCGTAAGGCCCGAGAAGGTGGGTCACGTAGAGGTGGTCCGCCGCAGCATCGATGCCCGGCAGGATATTCTGTACCGTTACCGGGTGCAGGCCTATCGGGAGAATGAGCCCTTCGAATCCTATCGCGTCGCACCTTATCAGGATGTGCATGGCGCCGCCCCCGTCATCGTGGCAGGGGCCGGCCCCGCCGGCATGTTTGCCGCCCTGAAACTCCTCCAGAGGGGCCTCAGGCCCGTTATCCTGGAGCGGGGAAAGGATGTGGAACGCCGGAAGGCGGACATGGCCCGGCTGTCCGTGGACGGGGTGCTGGATCCGGATTCCAATTACTGTTATGGAGAAGGCGGAGCGGGCGCCTTCTCGGACGGAAAACTCTATACCCGCTCGTCCAAGCGGGGAGACATCCGGGAGGTGCTGCACCAACTGGTGGCATTCGGCGCCCATCCCGACATCCTCATCGACGCCCATCCCCATATCGGCACCGACCGGCTGCCGGAGATTGTCAAGAACATCCGCGCCTGCATTGAAGAGCACGGCGGGGAATATCATTTCGACTCCCGCGTCACGGACATCGTGAAAAAGGCCGACGGCGGCTTCGAGGTCCATTGCGGGGAGAAGGTCTATCGGGCATCCAAGGTGATTCTGGCAACCGGCCATTCGGCCCGGGACATCTATGAACTGTTCCAGGCCAAGGGCTGGAAACTGGAGGCCAAGGGATTCGCCCTGGGCGTTCGGGTGGAGCATCCCCAATGGCTCATCAACCAGATTCGCTATCACGGCAAGTATCAGCCGTTTATGCCCACGGCGGAGTATTCCTTCGTCCAGCAGGTGGAAGGCCGGGGCGTATTCTCTTTCTGCATGTGCCCGGGCGGCATCCTGGTGCCCTCCTCCACGGAAGGGGAGACCGTCGTACTCAACGGCATGTCCAATGCGGCCCGCAATTCCAAGTGGGCCAATGCCGGCGTGGTGGTGCAGATCGACCCCGGCGACCAGCCCCCACAGTATGAGGGCCCCTTCGCCCTCATGGACTACCAGCGGGACGTTGAAAGGGCGATGTTCCGGTATGTCCGGGAGCACGGCGCCAAACACCCGTTCACGGCTCCGGCCCAGCGGATGAAAGATTTTTGCCGGGGCCTGCTCTCCAGGGATCTGCCCAGGACGTCCTATCACCCCGGGACGGTCAGCGCCCCGCTGCACGAACTGTTGCCGGAGCATGTGGCTTCGCGCCTGCGGAAGGTTTTCCCGCAGGTGGAACGTTCCATGAGAGGGTATTATACCAATGACGCCCTGCTGCTGGGCGTAGAATCCCGCACTTCTTCCCCCGTACGGCTGCCCCGCAACCCGGAGACGCTGGAGCACGTGGATGTGCCCGGCCTTTATCCCTGCGGAGAAGGCGCCGGCTATGCCGGAGGCATCGTTTCCAGTGCCTTGGACGGCATCAATTGCGCGGAAGTTATTTGATCAGCGCCCGTCCGGCCCGTCCGTCCACACATACGCTCAGCGGCTCTTCCAGACATACGTGGCGGAGCCAGGTGGTCTCGTAGCAGGCCTCGTGGGCTTCCAGGCGGCTCAGGTCGATATGGTCGCCGGGACGCGAGTACGGATCCACGTTCACATAACCGGCATTGAACGAGGTGAGGTTTTGGAAGAAATGGGTGCCCTGGGACGGGTCGATGCGAAAGTCCGGGAGGGCGCATTCCACCAGGACGCGGGCTTCGGAAATATCGCTCCAGGTCACAGGAACGCCCAGGGTGGGGATGCTGGACCCCCATCGGCCGAAGCCGATGAGAATGTACGGACGTCCCTCCGCTCTCATGCGGGCGTTCAATTCGCTCAGTTCCCGTGCCATCTCCTGCGTTTTCATTTTGTCGAAAGCATCGGCCTTGAGATAGACGACATCCCGGATTCCGTCCTGCCAGCCGGTCCCCAGGGCACTTTCCGAGGTGACCAGGGCATCGGAACAGTCGATTTCCCGCCAGTCCACATCGGTCTGCAGGCTGTCGGAAGAGATGGGACGGATCTGGAGGGCGTTGAAAATCCCCGAGGAGAGTTCCGCCGCGAATTCCAGTTCCACGCTTCCTTGCATTTCATCGGCGCAGATTTCCAGCAATCTCCGGACGATGGAAGTCAGCGGAAAAGTCCCGTAACGCAGCACATGGGCGAAAGTGACGGATTTGGGTCCTTTGGCAAAAGGGGAGTCCACCATCCGCTGGTTCTCATAATCGTACGTGGATACGACCTTGGCGAAAGACTGGAACCTGTCGCAGTCGCTGATGGGAATGCGCTCCAGGTTCACGGCATCGTCAACGGAGGTCTTGAATTTTTCCGGCAGGAGGTTGAGGGCGTACATCACCTGCTGCGTATCCCGCATGCAAAGTTCCGGCGTGGAGGTTTGCAGGACATGCTTGGGATAAGCCGGGGAGAAGCGGAGCACCTGTTCCCCGTCCACTACCGATTTGCCCAGTCCGAAAGCCAGTTTCACAATCCCGTCTTCGGCCTTTTCGTAGCCGATGGGATAGAAATTGACCGAGCGGGCCACGCCGGACAGGGTAGGGAAGAAGTAACCCTGGTCAGGGGCGCCGCACACCTCCTGCAGAATGATGGCCATCTTCTCTTCCGAAATCACATTGGCGGTTGCGGTGATGTAGGCGCGGGAGGCGGCGAAATATACGCTGGCATAGACGCTCTTGATGGCCTTTGCAAGCAGGCGCAGCTGCTGGTCCTCGTTCTCCACGGACGGAATCATGTAGGTGGAATAGACCCCGGCGAACGGCTGGTAGTAGGAGTCTTCCAGTTTGGAGGAGGAGCGGACGGCCAGCGGAGTCCTCACCACGCGGATAAAGGCGCGGAGGGCTTCGGTCAGGGGTGCCGGAAGGTTGGAGGAAACGAATTCCGACAGCAGTTCCGCATCGGAGATATCGGCATTGATGACATACTGGAGGCCGTTTTCCAGGATGAAGCGGTCGAAGTATTCCGTGGCGATGACCAGTGTCCGCGGTACCGTGAGACGGACCCCTTCCCAGGCATTGTAGAGATTGTGCTTGTAGAGGATGTGGTTCAGGAAGGCCAGGCCGCGGGCTTTTCCGCCCAGCGACCCTTCCCCGAAGCGGGAGAACCAGATGGTGTCGTTAAAACTGTCCGGTTGGAAGCGGGCCACCACCCCCAGGCTTTGCCGGATGCGGTATTCGTGAATGCCCTGTACAGCGGCCTGGCGGAACGATTCCGAGTCGGCAAACGTGACGTTCTTCAAGGCATTCCCTTCCTGGAAGATGCCCCGCGCCAGCAGCCAGCGGGAAACGTAATTCTTGCTGCGCAGTTTTTCCAACTGCACTTCGGGCAGGGTGGCGATAATCTCTTCGGCCCCTTTCAGGTCCCGGGCGCGGGCCGTTTCCCGTCCTTTGGCGTTGGTGACCACGAAATCGCCGAAACCGAACTCCCGGCCGATATACTCGGACAGTTCGTGGGTGAGCGTCTTGGAGCGTTTCATCAGGAAGCCGGCCTGGAGCCCGTCCGCCACCGCATGCATGCTCTCCTGCGAACTCTGCATCAGGATGGGCATCTTGGGCGTTTCCTGCCGGATCATCCTGCAAAGGTCCACGCCGGCATCCAGTTTCTCCAGGGAGGGCTTGTCATAGCGGTGGATGACAAAGCCGATGTCGGAGATGACCCCCAGCAGGTTCTCCTTGTACTTCCGGTACAGGGAAACGGCATCGTCATAATTGGTGGCCATCAGGATTTTGGGCCGGGCGCGCTTCCGGAAAATCTGCTGCTCTTCGTTGAGGGCGTCCCGGACGGCGTCCGTATTCTGCTGGAGCACCAGTTTGTACAGGAGCGGGAGATACGTGGAATAATAGCGGACCGAGTCTTCCACCAGCAAAATGCACTGGACACCGCTTTCCAGGATGTCGGCCGGGGCGTTCATGCTGTCTTCCAGGAGCTTGATGATGGCGATGATGAGGTCGGTGCTGCCGTTCCAGTTGAAAATGTGGTCGAAGTTGGACAGGTCGCGGTCTTCCAGTTGGCGGTAAACTTCCTTGGAAAAGGAGGTCAGGAGCACGACGGGGGTCTCTCCGTTATGGGCTTTCATGCGGGCGGCGAAGTCGAAGACGTCCACCTCGCCCACATTGTACAGCGTGATGACCAGGTCCCACTCCTTCCCGGCGTCGGCTTTTTCCAACGCCTCGCGGGTGGATGCCGCGCGTTCAATCACGGGCGGGCCGCTCAGGTTCAGTTCTGCGTACTCTTGGGAGATGCGCATGTCCAGCCGGCCTTCTTCTTCCAGCGAAAAATTGTCGTAATTGTTGCACACCAGCAGAATCCGGCGGATTCGCCTGGCCATGAGCGTTGCACTGTCTGTCATACGAGTCCCTGGTCTGACATGGCTCCGGCCACTTTGATGAAGCCGGCCAGGTTGGCTCCTTTCACATAGTTTACGCTTCCGTCGGCCTCGGTGCCGTATTTCAGGCAGGCGGCATGGATGTCCTGCATGATGCGGTGCAGGTACCGGTCCACCTCTTCGGCCGTCCAATGCTGCCGCATGGAGTTCTGGCTCATCTCCAGGCCGGAAGTGGCGACGCCGCCGGCGTTGGAGGCCTTGCCGGGAGAGTAGAGCAGGCCGGCGCCCTGGATGATGCGGATGGCTTCCGGCGTGGAGGGCATGTTGGCGCCTTCCGCAACGCACAGGCAGCCGTTTTTCACCAGCGTTTCCGCATCGGCCTTCTCAATCTCGTTCTGCGTGGCGCAGGGGAGGGCGATGTCGCAGGGGATGCGCCAGGGCCGCTCGCCGGGATAATAGGTGGCCTGCGGGAACTTCTGCGCGTATTCCTTGATGCGGCCGCGGCGGAGGTTCTTGAGTTCGAAGACATAGGCCATTTTTTCTTCCGTGAGGCCTTCCGGGTCATGGATGAAGCCGTCGGAGTCCGACAGGGTCTGGACGATGGCGCCCAGGCGCATGGCTTTTTGCGCGGCGTACTGGGCCACGTTGCCGGCGCCGGAGATGTTCACGCGCCTGCCCTCGAAACTGAGGCCGCGGGTTTCCAGCATTTGGCCGGCGAAGTAGCACAGGCCGTACCCGGTGGCTTCCGGACGGAGCAGGGAGCCGCCCCAGGCCTGCCCTTTGCCGGTGAGGGTGCCGGAAAACTCGTCCTTCAGGCGTTTGTACTGCCCGAAAAGGTAGCCGATTTCACGGCCGCCTACGCCGATGTCGCCGGCGGGCACGTCGGTATGGGGGCCGATATGCCGGTAAAGTTCCGTCATGAAACTCTGGCAGAAACGCATGACTTCGGCGTCCGACTTGCCGCGGGGGTTGAAATCGCTGCCTCCTTTGGCGCCGCCCATCGGGAGGGTGGTGAGGGCGTTTTTGAACGTCTGCTCAAACGCCAGGAATTTCATGATGGAAAGGTTTACGCTGGGATGGAAACGCAGTCCGCCTTTGTACGGGCCGATGGCGCTGTTGCACTGAACACGGAAGCCGCGGTTGATATGCACCTCACCGCGGTCATCCATCCAGGGAACGCGGAAGATGACGATGCGTTCCGGTTCCACAATCCTTTCCAGGATTTTCTGGTCCATCAGGTGGGGATAGGCCGTCACGTAGGGGGCGACGCTTTCCACGACTTCCCGTACGGCCTGATGAAATTCACTTTCTCCGGGATTCCGGGAGATGACATCTCCCATGAAACCCTCGATGTAATGGCGGGTAAAATTGTCCATAAGTTCGTTCTTTAGGGATACACTACTTTCTTTGTGCAAAATTATAATTTTTTCTCTAAATTTGTAAAATATGGTTCCTGAATTGGTTGGCAAATACGTTTTCCTGGTACAGACCTTCGTGGAGGCGGGGGAAGCGGGGCTTTCCTGGCCGGAGGTCGCTTCCCGCTGGGAAAACCGTTATGGAGAGCCGTATGCCCGCCGTTCTTTCGGCAACCACCGGAAGGCCGTGGAGGAGGTTTTCGGCATCGCCATCACCTGCGACCGGAGCACCAACCGCTACCGCATCAACGAAAGCGAAAGCGCCGTGGACAAGCGCGAGGCGGTGGATTACCTCATCAATACCTTCACCGTCAACAGCCTTCTCACCCTGGGGAAGGAACGGCTCAGCGGCCGCGTCTCGGTCGAAGACGTGCCTTCCGGGCAGAAGTTCCTGACCGTCATCATGCAGGCCATGCTGGACAATGCCGTCCTGCATCTGGAGTACCGCAAATACCTGAGCAGCGAAGTGGACCGGCGCACGGTCCGTCCCTATGCCCTCAAGGAGTTCGCCAAGCGGTGGTATCTTGTGGCCTTCAGCGTGGAGGCCCGGACCCTCCGCGTCTATGCCCTGGACCGCATCGCCTCCCTGGAGCGTACGGGAGCCCGCTTCCGCATGCCCGAATCCTTCGACATCGGCCGGGAATTCGAGGCCAGTTACGGAATTTACCTCCCGGAAGAGGGACAGACGCCCGCCCTGGTGAAACTGCGCACGACGCTGCGGGAAGCCGCCTACCTGCAGGATCTTCCCCTCCATCCCAGCCAGACGCTCCTGTCGCAGGAAGGGGAGTGCTGCCTCTTTGCGCTCCGCGTGATTCCCAATCCCAACTTCATCATGGAATTGTGCAAGCACGGGGCCGGTCTGGAGGTGCTGGAACCGGAATCGGTCCGCGAAAGCGTGAAACAAGCCTTGAACAAAGCTTTACGACAATATGAATAAAAAGTATTTTGCAATGGCGGCCGCAGCGCTGGCCCTCATTGCCTGCACCGGAAAAAATGAAATGAAACCACAGGAAGGATACATCGGCCCGTCGGTCCTCAAGGTGGAAGACGGCCACATGACCCCTGAACTGCTTCTGTCCCTGGGCCGCCTGAGCGATCCTCAGTTGTCCCCGGACGGGAAGACCATCCTTTATGGGGTCAGTTATACCGACATCGACCAAAACCGCAGCGTGCGCAATCTCTTCACCATCCCCGTGGAGGGAGGGGAGCCCACACAACTCACCATGGACGGAAAGAGCCTCTCGTCGGCCCGCTGGGCCTCGGACGGCCAGGCTGTTTTCTTCCTCCAGGGCGGCCAGTTATACAAGGCGGCCTTTCAGAACGGCTCGCTGGGCAGGCGGGAGCAACTCACGGACGTGGAAGGCGGCATTGACGATTATCTGCTTTCGCCGGACCAGACGCAGATGATTTATGTGAAGGGCGTCCACAGCCACGTGGAGGTGCCTGCCGACACGGACCCCGCCCTGGACAAGGCCGAGGCCTATGCCACGGAAGACCTTATGTACCGTCACTGGGACCACTGGCGCACCGAAATCGCCCACAGTTTCGTGGCGCCGCTGTCGGGCGGCATCGTGAAGGAAGGCATGGATATCCTGGGC
Organism: Bacteroidales bacterium; assembly: GCA_017447815.1. Classification (GTDB taxonomy): domain Bacteria; phylum Bacteroidota; class Bacteroidia; order Bacteroidales; family UBA932; genus Cryptobacteroides. Next base: position 53,870 of record JAFSMS010000054.1, read on the forward strand.
CCGGACTGCCAGTGGGAACTTCCCAACGGCCCGTTCTCCGATATCGCCGACCTTTGCTGGAGCCCGGACGGACGCTATATCGCCTTTGCCTGCAAACCCATGACGGGCAAGGAGTACGCCTTCTCCACCAACACCTGCATCTTCCTGTACTGCCCGCTCACCGGGGAAATCTCGCAGCTTACCTTCGAGGGCGGTTATGATACCCATCCGGTCTGGAGCCCCGACGGCACCCGGCTGACCTGGCTCTCGATGGAGCGCGACGGTTATGAGGCCGACAAGGTGCGCCTGATGCTCGCCGATGTCATCTGCCAGCCGGAAGGGGAGGGGCAGAGTGCCAACCCCGCCATCGACAACATCCGGGAACTCAGCGGCGGCTTCAAATACAACGTGGAGGCTCCCGTCTGGTCGGCCGACGGCCAGTCGATCTATTTCTCCGCCCTGGCGGAGGGCCTGCAGGGGATTTTCAATGTAGTGCCCGGCATGGAGCCGGTGCGCCTGACGGCCGACAACCTCTGGTTCGACTTCGGCTCTCCCTTCGGCGTGCTGCAGGACGGGACGCTCCTGACCACTTTCGCCTCCATGGATTTCCCCACGGAACTGGTGGCCGTGACGGACAACGCCATCCATCAGCTCACGTTCGAGAACGAGCATCTGCTGGGGCAGCTGGACAAGCATGAGACCGAGGCCCGCTGGCTGACGACGGTGGACGGCGAGAAGATGCTCACCTGGGTGCTGCTGCCTCCCAAGTTTGACGCCTCCAAGACTTATCCTGCCATCGAAATCTGCCTGGGCGGCCCCCAGGGCACGCTTTCCCAGGGCTGGAGTTATCGTTGGAACTATCTGCTCATGTGCCATCAGGGCTATGTGGTGGTCCTTCCGAACCGCCGCGGCACTACGGCCTTCGGCCAGCCCTGGTGCGAGGAAATCTCCGGAGACTACATCGGCCTCAACATGCAGGATTATCTCACGGCGGCCCGCCACATCAAGGCCGAGCCTTATGTGAGCGGCGTGGCTGCCTGCGGCGCCTCCTATGGCGGTTACAGTGTCTATTACCTCGCCGGCATCCATAAGGATGTGTACGACTGCTTCATCGCCCATGCAGGCATCTTCAACGAGGAGCACATGTACATGACCACCGAGGAAATGTGGTTCCCGAACTGGGACAACGGCGGCTTGCACGAGTATGCCTATGAGGCCGGCCAGACGGGTGCGGCCGGCGACGGCGTCACCTTCGGCGGCTTGAGGCAGGGCGGCTCGCCCTGGAGCAGCCTTCCCAAGGCCCGGCGCCATTACGACAATTCCCCGCACAAACTGGTACAGAACTGGCACACTCCCATCCTCTGCATCCATGGCGGTTCCGATTTCCGTGTCCCTTATGACGAGGGCATGGCCGCCTTCAATGCCGCCCAGATGATGGGCGTCCCTTCCAAACTCATCGTGTTCCCGGGCGAGAATCACTGGATCCTCAAGCCCCAGAACGCCCTGTACTGGCACCGGAGTTACTTCGACTGGCTGGATCGCTGGATGAAGTAATCAGGAAATCCGGGAATAATCCTTGGTCAGATATTTGTCCCGCCGCAGTTCGGCTGCGAGCGGGGCATTTTTTGCCTCGGACAGTCCGGGATCCTGGTCCAGGATGTGCTGGGCATAGCCCCGGGCATCGGAAAGGATGAGGCCGTCCTTGGCCAGGGAGGCGATGTTGAGGGCAATGGGAAGCCCGCTCTGCTGGGTCCCTTCCAGATCTCCGGGGCCGCGCATCTTCATGTCCTCCTCGGCCAGTTCGAAGCCGTTTTCGGTGGCGCAGAGAAGGTCCAGGCGCTTCTGGCTCTCCTTCGAGACCTTGGTGCCTTTCATCAGGATGCAGTAGGAGCGTTCCGCACCCCGGCCCACCCGGCCGCGGAGTTGGTGCAGTTGGCTCAGGCCGAAGCGCTCGGCGCTTTCAATCACCATCACGGAAGCGTTGGGCACGTCCACGCCGACCTCGATGACGGTGGTGGACACCAGGATGTCGGCCCGGCCGGCGGCGAAGGCATCCATATTGAACGCTTTCTCCTGCGGCGTCTGCTTCCCGTGGACGATGGCCACCTTGTACCGGGGCAGCGGAAAGGCCTTTACAATCTCTTCATACCCCAGTTCCAGGTTCTTGTAATCCATCTTTTCGCTTTCGAAGATGAGCGGATACACGATGAAGGCCTGGCGCCCCTTGGCAATCTCGTCCCGGATGAAGTTGTGCATGGCGTGGCGCTTGCCCTCTCCCACGCAAAGGGTCTGGACGGGCTTTCGGCCCGGAGGCATCTCGTCGATGACGGAGACGTCCAGGTCTCCGTACAGGGTCATGGCCAGGGTGCGGGGGATGGGCGTGGCCGTCATTACCAGGATATGCGGCGCGGTGCCCTGCCAGCCTTTGTTCCAGAGCCGGGCGCGCTGTTCTACGCCGAAGCGGTGCTGCTCGTCGATGATGGCGAGCCCCAGCGCCCGGAAATGGACCGTATCTTCAATCAGGGCATGGGTGCCGATCAGGAGGCCGATGCTGCCGTCCTGCAGGCCGGCGTGGATTTCCCGCCGGGCGGCGGCGCCGGTGTTCCCCGTCAGGAGGGCCGCTTTCACGCCGGTGGGGTTCAGGTACTTGGAAATATTGGCAAAATGCTGCTGGGCAAGCACTTCCGTGGGTGCCATCAGGCAGGCCTGATAGCCGTTCCCCACGGCGATGAGGGCCGACAGTACGGCCACCATGGTTTTGCCGGAGCCGACGTCTCCCTGCAGCAGGCGGTTCATCTGGTGCCCGCTGCGCATGTCTTCCCGGATTTCCCGGATCACCCGCTTCTGGGCGCCCGTAAGCGCATAGGGCAGCGCCTTGTAGCAGGCGTTGAAGGCCTCTCCCACAGCCGCCATCTTCAATCCCACGGCACTGCGGCTGCGCACGAATTTCTGTTTGAGGAGCGACAGTTGCAGAAGAAACAGTTCCTCGAACTTGAGCCGGTAGGTAGCTTTGGCCAGGGCCTGCTGGTCAACGGGGAAGTGGATCTGCCGAAGGGCGTAGGTGAGGGGCACGAGGCCCTTTTCCTTGAGGATGTACTCCGGCAGGGTGTCCTGCAGCGTGGGCAGAATTCCCTCCAGGGCCGTCCCGATGAGTTTCAGCATCACTTTCCCGGTAATGCCCGCGGTTTTGAGTTTTTCGGTGGAGGTATAGACGCCGGTGAGCGCGCCGGCAAAAGTGGCGTCCGGCGCATCCACTTCCGGATGCACCATGTTGAGCCGGTTCTGGAACAGGCTGGGCTTCCCGAAGAAAATGAATACGCTGCCCGGTTTCAGGCGGGCGTGCATCCATTTGACGCCCTTGAAAAACACCACTTCCATCTCCCCGCTGTCGTCGGCCACGATGGCCGACAGGCGGCTGACCAGGTTGTACTTGACATTGTCCTGGGGCACTTCGGCCCCATTTTTGGCCAGCAGCCGCACCTTGGTGACCATGGCGCGGATTTGCACCTGGGCCAGGTCCGGATGTACGTCGGCGATGCGGACAATGCTGCTGCGGTCGATATAACGGAAAGGATACAGGCGCACAAGGTCTCCCACCGTGCTGATTCCCAGTTCGGATTCGAGGAGCGCCGCCCGCTTGGGCCCCACTCCCGGAAGATACTGTATGGCGGTATCCGGATTCATCTTTACAAAGATACGATTTTTTCTCTATCTTTGCGGATATGAATAAAATCCTTCCTTTCTTCGCAGTCCTGCTTATGGTACTCGGCGCTTGTGACAGCCGCGGCACGCGGACCCTTTTTGTCGGAACCTATTCCGATGGTTTCTATGCCTTCGATTTCGACCCGGAGAAGGGAGAAGTCATTCCGGCCGACGGGGAATACGGCTCCGTGGCCAAGGCTCCCGTCCCCAATCCCTCGTTCCTGGCCGCTTCTGGCAGCCGGATTTATGCCGTGAGCGAACTGCCCGGCCGGAATGCGGCCGTGACCGCCTGGCATTATACGGGAAACGGTTTCGAGAGCCTTGGCAGCCAGCCTACCGGTCTTCCGGAAGGGGGAGAAGATCCCTGCTACGTGTCCACGGACGGCCGTTTCCTGGCCGTGGCCAATTACAGCGGCGGCTCGCTGTCCGTTTACCGCTTGCAAGCGGACGGCGGCATCGCCCCGCTGGACTCCCTGGTGTTCAGCACCACCGGAGGCCCGGATCTGAGCCGTCAGGATCGGCCCCATGTGCATTGCGCCCTCTTTACGCCGGATCATAAATTGCTGTTCACGGAGTTCAGTGCCGACGCCATCGGCGCCCTGGACGTTACGCCGATGGGGGTGGGCAATGAGCGCAGGCTTGCCATGCTGCCGGCCGATTTCGGCCCCCGGCATCTGCTTCTGGAAGGAAACCGGCTGTACTGCATCGGCGAACTGTCCGGAGACATTGCGGTGTACAGTTATCCCGACATGGCCCTCCTGCAGGTGGCCCGGGCCGATGAAGTGGGGGCCCGCGGCGCGGCCGACATCCACCTGAGTCCGGACGGCGCCTTCCTCTATGCCAGCCTGCGCCTGCAAAATGACGGCGTGTCCCTTTTCAAGGTACTGCCGGACGGCACCCTGGAAAAAACCGGCTACACCCATACGGGCACCCATCCCCGCAACTTCACCGTCCTGGAAAAATGGGTCCTTGTGGCCTGCCGGGATACGGACCAGGTCGAAATCTATTCCCGGGATCCAAAAACCGGCGTCCTGCAGGATACAGGCCGCCGGATCGAAGTTCCGAAACCGGTGTTCGTCAGCGATTTTTCTCGATAAGCCGCCCGTCCATCAGGGTATCGTACTGGAGGCGCTTCCGGAAAATGTCAATAGCCGTGTAGATGGCGCTCATCATGGAACGGGGGTCGGCCTCGTCCCGGCCGGCCATGTCATAGGCGGTTCCGTGGTCCGGCGAGGTGCGCACGACGGGAAGCCCGGCGGTGTAGTTGACGCCGTCGGCGAAGGCCAGCGCCTTGAAAGGGGCGAGGCCCTGGTCGTGGTACATGGCCAGCGTGGCGTCGAAGCGGCTGTAATTCCCCAGGCCGAAAAATCCGTCCGGGGAATACGGACCGAAGGCCTGGATGCCTTCAGCCTGGGCCTCCTGCACGGCCGGCAGGATGATGTTCTGTTCCTCGTCGCCCAGCAGGCCGCCGTCTCCGCAATGGGGGTTCAGGCCCAGGACGGCGATCTTGGGATCCACGACGCCGAAATCCCGCTCCAGCGAAGCCTTCATGATGCGCAGTTTTCCCAGGATGGCATCCTTGGAAATGCTTTTGGGAACGTCCCGGAGCGGAATGTGGCCCGTGACCACGCCGATCTTGATCTGGTGGCTCACCATGATCATGGTCACGTCTTCCACGCCGAACTCCTTCTGCAGGAATTCCGTATGGCCCGTGAACGAGAATCCCTCGGCGTTCATGGCGCGCTTGTTGATGGGGGCGGTCACCAGAACGTCGATCTGGCCGTCCTTGAGGTCCTGCACGGCGGCGTCCAGGGCGGCGATGGCGTTCTTGGCGCTTTCCGGCGTACTCTGGCCGGGCTCTGCATAGATGTTGTCCGGCAGGCAGTTCACGAGGTTGATCTTGCGCGGGCGCGCATCTGCGGCCGAGGAGATTACATTCACATCCATCGGGCCGATATTGTGGAGGGTCTTGCGGTAGAATCCCAGCAGTTTGGAAGACCCATAGATGACGGGGGTGAAAGAGTCCAGGATGCGCTCGTCGGCGAGCGCCTTGATGATTACTTCGTATCCGATGCCGTTGCTGTCACCTTGGGTGATGCCCACGACGAGTTTAGGGAGTGCCATATCTGTTCTATAGTAAATTCGTGTTTTCTTCGGTGAAACCGGTATCCTCGGGAAGGCCGTCCTGGTGATAGGCCGCGACGGCCAGGGCGTCGCAGCGCTCGTTCTCCGGATGTCCGGCATGGCCCTTGAGCCAGTGGAATGCGACGCGGTGCCGGTGGTAAACATTTTCGAAACGGAGCCAGAGATCCACGTTCTTCTTGCCCTTGAAGCCCGTCCGCTTCCATTTTTCCAGCCAGCCTTCGTTGAGGGCCTTCACGACGTAGGAAGAGTCGCTCCAGACGTGTACCTCGGCGTTTTCCCAGCGGATTTGCTCCAGGCCGATGATGACGGCGAGCAGTTCCATCCGGTTGTTGGTGGTACGGGCAAAACCGCCGGAAAGCTCCTTTTCATACGTTCCGCAGCGGAGGACGATGCCATAGCCGCCGGGGCCGGGATTGCCGCTGGCTGCGCCGTCGGTGAAAAGGTAGATGGGTGGTTTCTGCTCCATACGATTACATTTATCCTGCAAATTTAGTAAAAATTGCGCTGCCGCGAAACATCGTTTGTATAATCCGCAGGAAAATGATAATTTTGTGTCGTGAATTAGAAACAATCGTATAATGATCACAAATATGAAGAAAGTATTTTTAGTTATCGCGTTGGTGCTGATGGCTTTTACGGCAAAAGCACAGTTGTATGTGGGTGGTAGTATCCAGTTTACGGGAGCCGGCGACGGCGGCGCCGTTTTTGGCGTAGCCCCGGAAGTCGGTTACAGTTTCAATCCGAAAATGGCGGTCGGTACGTCCTTGGGTCTGCTGTTCGGCAGCGGCGGCGGAGCCCTGAGCATCGATCCTTACTTCCGCTATCATTTCATTGAATGGGGCCCTGCCCGCATCTTCGCCGATGCGCACTTCAACTTCTCCACGGCTTTCAAGGGCGGTGGTTCCAGTTGGGGCATCGGCATCCGTCCCGGTATCGCCGTCGATGTGGATGATCATTTTTCCCTGGTGACCCACATCATGCGGATCGGCTATTACGGAGGAGGATTCGTAGCCGGAATCAACTCTTCCCTGTCGGGACTGTTCTCCCTTTCGCCCGTCGTGGGAGTCTATTACACTTTCTAGGATCCGGCATTATCGTACATGGCAGCCCTTTTACCGGGGCTGCTTTTTTTATGTCGTGAAGATTGCGTATCTTTGTAGGGTATGACAAACAACATGGATTTCGTAAAAGCACAGGTGACGGAATCGGTCCGGGTCAAGGAGGCGTTCCTCCGGGACACGGATGCCATGGCCGGCCTGGCCTTCGTGGCCGACCTCCTGGTCGGCACCTATCGGAAAGGAGGGAAGACGCTCTGGGCCGGAAACGGCGGCTCTGCGGCGGATGCCCAGCACATGGCGGCCGAACTGGTGAACAAGTTCCGTCTGAACCGCAGCGGCCTGCCCGCCATGGCCCTTACGGTGGATACGTCCGTCCTTACGGCCATCGGCAACGATTACGGCTACGGGGAAGTGTTTTACCGTCAACTCATTGCCTGCGGCTGCCCGGGAGACGTCTTCGTGGGCCTGTCCACCTCCGGCAATTCCGGGAACCTGGTCCGGGCGCTGGATGCCTGCCGGGAAAAGGGGATTGTGAGCGTGGCCCTCGTGGGGGCCGGACCCTGCCGGATGGACGCGTATGACCATGTCATCCACATCCCTTCCACGGATACGCCGCGCATCCAGGAATGCCATACGCTGGCCGGTCACATCCTCTGTGATTTCGTGGAGCAAAACCTTTTTAAATAATTTTGTAATATCTATGATATTATCGGATTTTTTCGTATCTTTGCGCCGCGAAAAATAATAGGTAGAAATTTTTCAACATTTAGTACATTTCAATATGAACAGAATTGCAATCAACGGTTTTGGCCGTATCGGTCGTCTGGCATTCCGTCAGATGTTCGAAGCTGATGGTTATGAAGTAGTTGCCATCAATGACCTCACAAGTCCCAAAATGCTCGCCCACCTTCTCAAGTACGACACCGCCCAGGGTGGTTTTGCCGGCAAATTCGGCGAAGGAAAGCACACGGTAGATTATAAGGACGCTGTTCTCGCAGAAGACGGCAAGACCGTTGTCACTCCCGGTTCCATCATCGTGGACGGCAAGGAAATCACCATTTATGCAAAGCCCAACGCCGCTGAACTCCCTTGGGGTGAGCTGAAGGTTGACGTGGTCCTTGAGTGCACGGGTTTCTACACTTCCAAGGCTAAGGCTTCCGCCCATATCGAGGCCGGCGCCAAGAAGGTTGTCATCTCCGCCCCTGCAGGCAACGACCTTCCCACCATCGTCTATAACACCAACCACAAGACCCTCACTCCTGCCGATACCGTTATCAGCGCCGCTTCCTGCACCACCAACTGCCTCGCTCCGATGGCCGACGCCCTCAACAAGTATGCTCCCATCTGCAGCGGTATCATGAGCACCATCCACGCCTACACCGGCGACCAGATGATTCTGGACGGCCCTCAGCGTAAGGGTGACCTCCGTCGCAGCCGTGCAGGTGCCTGCAACATCGTTCCCAACTCCACCGGCGCCGCCAAGGCTATCGGCCTTGTGATTCCGGAACTCAACGGCAAACTCATCGGCAGCGCCCAGCGTGTTCCCACTCCTACCGGTTCCACCACCATCCTGGTTGCTGTGGTAAAGGGTAAGGATGTTACCGTGGAAGGCATCAACGCCGCCATGAAGGCCGCCTCCAACGAGTCCTTCGGCTACACCGAGGATCAGATCGTCAGTTCCGATGTCATCGGCATGAAGTTCGGTTCCCTGTTCGACGCCACCCAGACCATGGTTTCCAAGATTGACGAGGAAACTTATCAGGTTCAGGTCGTTTCCTGGTATGACAACGAGAACTCCTACACTTCTCAGATGGTCCGCACCATCAAGTACCTGGCTGAACTGAAATAATCTTCTTCCAAGATTTTTGCTTTAAGGGGGGCAACTTGTTTTTGAGTTCGCCCCCTTTTTTCTATCTTTGTAGTATGAGAATTCTTCTGTCCAATGACGACGGCTACAAAGCGCCCGGCATCCACGCCCTGGCGCGGATCATGTCCAAGTTCGGCGCGGTAACCGTGGTGGCTCCCAAGTATCATCAGAGCGCGGTCTCCCTGGCTGTTTCGCTTGGCGTCAAGCAGTTGGCATATAAAGATTTGCCGGAGGAGGGGCCCGGACAGTGGAGTTATCTGGACGCTACGCCCGCCTCCTGCATCAAGTTCGGCCTGCAGTACAAGTACGAAGCCCGCAACCCGGATCTGGTGGTGGCCGGCATCAATCACGGCAGCAATTGCTCGACCGGGGCCAATTACAGTGCTACGCTCGGCTGTGTGGAAGAAGCGGCCATCAACGGGATCAAGGCCGTCGGCGTGTCCGTCTGCTCTCACAATTTCGAAGCGGACTTGTCGGCCGTGGAGGTCCTGTTCCCGGCCATCCTCCGCCACTTGCTGGACCATTGGCCGGACCGCAAGGGCATCTACTACAACGTCAACTTCCCGCCCGTTCCCCTGGAGAAAATCAAAGGGGTGCGTTTCACCCGGCAGGGGGCGGGGCACTGGATCCGGGAATTCGAAACCTGGGACGAGTCGCGCCTGGAACAGTTGGGGCTCACCAATCAGTTCCTTTGGCAGCAGCACCGCGTGGAACTGGAGGAAGGGGAGCAGGCCTTCTTCATGAAAGGGGACTTTGTGAGTGATGACGAAGACCCCGCCTCCGCAGACCACTTGCTGGTGGACCAGGGCTGGATCACTGTCGTCCCGTTCTGTGCCGACCTTACCGATTACCGGGAACTCAAACGCCTGCAGAGCCTATGAAATACTATATCATTGCCGGCGAAGCCTCCGGCGACCTGCACGGAAGCAATCTGATGAAGGGCCTGTATGCGCAGGACCCTTCGGCCGATGTGCGTTTCTGGGGCGGAGACCTGATGAATGCGGTCTTCCAGGCGCATCAAAAGGGGACGGGCCTGGTGAAGGATTACCGGGACGGAGCCGTCATGGGCTATCTGGAAGTGCTGCTGAAGGGGTTTTCCCTCCTGAAGAAAGTCCGTTTCTGCAAGGAGGACATCGCCGCCTGGAAGCCGGATGTGGTCATCCTGATCGACTATCCCGGGTTCAATTTCAAGATTGCCGAATTCGCCCACGGCGCCGGCTATAAGGTTTTCTATTACATTGCGCCCAAGGTATGGGCTTCCCGGGAGGGGCGCATCCGCAAGTTGAAGGCGTTTGTAGATCGCCTGTATATCGTTTTCCCCTTCGAGATTCCGTATTTCGAGTCCAAGGGAGTGCCGTTCACCTATGTGGGAAACCCGCTGGTGGATGCCATTGACGGAAGTCCTGCCCTGCAGGAGTCCAGGGCCGCTTTCCTGCAGCGCACCGGCCTGCCGGAGACCCCGTACATCGCCCTTCTGGCCGGGTCAAGGAACATGGAAATCGGCCAGATGATGCCTGTCTTCATGGACTTCGCCAGCCGTTGGCATGCCCGGTATCCGGATTGTCACTTCGTGGTGGCGGCCGGCCCTTCCCGCACGATGGAAGACTACGCCCGCTACCTGGACGGACGTGACTATGTCCATGTGGTTTTCGGCGAAACGTATGCCGCCTTGCGTCATGCCCGGGCGGCCATCATCAATTCCGGTACGGCCTCGCTGGAAGCGGCGCTCATCGGCACGCCGCAGGTGGTGGGGTACAAGGTGGCGGCGGCCAGCGCGTTCATCATGCGCCGCATCATCAAAGTGCAGTATGTCTCTCTGGCCAACCTGATCATCAACCGCTTGGCTTTCAAGGAATTCCTGCAGGAGAACTTTACGGTGGCCAATCTGGAGGCAGAGATGCTCCGCCTCTGGGAGGATGAACCCTATCGGCAGAAAATGCTGGCCGATTATGGGGAAATCCGGCGTATGCTCGGCGGCTCCGGTGCATCCGATGCCGTCGCTGCGGCCATGATCGAAAATCTGAAAAAGAACAATCATTAAATCCATAAATGCGATGAGACATTATTTTATTCCCTTTGCAGTTGTCGGCCTGATGACCCTGTCCTGCAGTTCGTCGGCCAGGCCGGAGCCCGGACCCGATGTGCCCCCCGTTCCGGAAAAAGATCCGGATCCCATTACCGAAGTTCGTATCGCAGCCCCGTCCGGTACGCCGCTGGCTGCGAAGGAAACCCTTACGGCCGAAGAAGCCACGGCCTACATGGCCACCCTTCAGCAAACCTGGAAGGATGCCGTGAAATCGGCCTATGAGGAATCTTTCGAAGCCGGGAAAATCATCATCGGCGAAAAGAAAATGCCTGTCTGGTGGACCATCTACGGAAAGATTCCCGCCGGCGGACGCTCCCTGTTCATTTCCCTGCATGGCGGCGGCGGCGCTCCGGCGGCTACCAACAACCAGCAGTGGGAGAACCAGAAAAACCTCTATCAGCCCACTGACGCCGTCTATCTTTGCCCGCGGGCTATCCAGGACACCTGGGACCTGCATTTCGTCAATGAGGCCGACGCCTTTTACGATGCCATCATCCGTTATGCCGTGTCGGCGCTGGATGTGAATCCCAACAAGGTGTACATCATGGGCTATTCGGCCGGTGGTGACGGCGTATGGCGCCTGGGCCCCCGTATGGCAGACCACTGGGCCGCCGCGTCCATGATGGCCGGCCACCCCGGCGACGTCCGCCTCGAGAGCCTTCGCAACACGCCCTTTGCCATCTGGTGCGGCGCTTTGGATGACGCCTACGACCGGAACAAGGAATGTGCTGCCCGCATCGCCGAAATGGACGCCCTGCAGAAGGCCGATCCGGAAGGCTATATCCATGACGGTCACATCGTGCCCGGAAAATCGCACTGGATGGATCGGGAGGACAAGGCGGCCGTTCCGTGGATGCAGAAATTCACCCGCAACCCTTATCCCGACAAGGTGGTCTGGGTGCAGGGTGACGCCATGAAGGAGAACTTCTACTGGCTGGGCATTCCCCAGTCGGAAGCCAAGAAGGGCAAGATGCTGGTCGCCAGTGTCAAGGACAACACGGTCACCATCGAAAAGAGCGACTATACAAAGGTGACCGTCTATCTGAACGACACGCTGGTCAACCTGGACAAGCCCGTGAAGATTGTCTTCGGGGAAAAGGTCCTGTTCGAAGGCGTCCTGCCGCGCACTCCCCGGAATATGCTCTCTACCCTGAATACCCGCGGAGACCTTTCTTACATTTTCCCGGCCCTTGTCGAGGTGAAACTGTAAGCCGCGAAACAGCAATCTACAAAAAAAGGGGCCGACCAAAAAGATTCTTCACTTCGTTCAGAATGACCGTTCTATGTCATTCTGAGGCAGGTTTACCTGCCGAAGAATCTACTTTTTGGTCGCCCCCTTTTTTGTGCGTGGTTATTCTTTTTTCAGGGTATCGGCCGGATTGGTCCGGGCGGCCTTGAGCGTTTGCCAGAGGATGGAGAGGAAAGCGACGAGGGTAGCAATCACGATTGTCAGTACAAACACCCACCCGTAGCCGGAGATTCTGTAGGAATACTGTTCCAGAAGTCGGGAAGCCAGGCGAATGGCTATGGGAATTGCGACAGCGGCGGCCACCCCCAGCAGGATAAGATACTCCAGCACGGTCTTCCAGATCTCTTTCTCCATGGTGCTTCCGAAAACCTTTCTGATGGCAATGTCTTTGGAACTCTCGTCGGCATAGTAACTGCTCATGGCAATCAGCCCGAGAATGGACAGCAAGAGACTGAGGAGCATGAAAATCCGGACAAGGGACAATTGCTCCTTCACTTTCGCCAGGCGTTCCGAGAGAATGTCCGTAATGAAACCGAACATATAGGGCTTGTCTTCGATTCCGTTCATCTCCAGGCTGAGTCCGGAATAGAGTGACCTCAATTCCTTTTGGGCTTGTCGCCGGTCTCCGACCGTCTCGATCAGCAGCCCGTACTGCTGCTCGGAGGGACCGATCACAATATAACTGCCGATGCTTGGGTCATAGTTGAGAATGTCGTTGGGTGCAAAATCTTCCACGATTCCTCCGATGGAATTGCCGAAAACATAATGATTCTGAAGATTCTCCGTATTCCTGTCAATGCCGAAACGCGTCATCTCCCGCCTCGCGATCCATACGGTGCCGTTTTCCGGCTCTTCATATTTCTCCTCCACATTGAATCCGAATATCTCGAAGGCAGTGCGGTCGCAATTCAGCAAGGCAAGCCGAATCAATCCCTTGTCCTTGTCTTCGGTAATCATTTCTTCCGCCAGCCCCGGGAAAAAGGAACTGTGGCCGATTCTGCCCACAGAGGGCAGGGAGAGGGCTTTCTCGGCAAAGCGATTCTGCAGATTCCTGTCCTGGAGATGCACGTAAAAGTCCCCTTCGACATCGGCTCCCAGCGGCCTGTTCAACATGTGGGACATCTGGAGGCCCAAAACGATGGCGAGCGCCAGAAGCACGATGGAGAAACCCTGCTGCAATACGATGAACACTTTGCTGAACACGTGTTTTCGCTTGGATCGGAATTCCCCCTTTACGACCGAAATGGCCGGAATCCGGGTGCCGATCCAGGCCGGCAGATATCCTTGAATCAGGGATACCAGGCAAATGAACAAGAGATAAATACCGATCCACCCCGGGGAGAACAGGACCTTGACGGGGACGCCGTCGCCTCCCGCAATGCGGTTGAACCAGGGAGTCAGCGCTTCGGCCAGGACGGCCGCCAACAGAAAGCAAACCGAAGTGAAGACGAATGATTCCATCATGCGGCCGGCAAACAGGGACTCGTTCCCGGCTCCCAGGATTTTTCGGGTGGCCATCTCTTTGGTGCGTTTTCCGGAGAGAGCGACATTCAGATTGATATAGTTGAAAATGGCCGACAGCAGGAGAATGATGGTGACAAGGAATATGATTCCGGTGTACGTCCGGCTTCCTTTCTTGAGAGACAAGTTGTTGGCCGGTGAAAACCAGAGTTCGTCATATCGTACCAAACCGCTGCCCTCGAGGAAATTCCTTCCTCCGAACGCATCGAAGGCCTGGGCGACGAGGGTGTCCGCCTTCACTTCAAGCGCCTCCCGGTCCGTCCCTTTCCTGACTTTGACAAAAGGGATGACATCCACTCTGAACGGCGCGTTCTTCCGGTTGGTAAGGTTCTCGATGTTATAGATGACATCCACGTCCCCGAAAATGGGGTTGGGCGTCTCCTTGATGATGGCGGCAACCGTATATCGGCCGTCGATGACGCTTCCGATGGCATTCGTCTCTCCTCCCAGCCGGTTGGCGAAAGACCGGCTGATGATTACGTTCGAAATGTCCGCCATCACTTCCGGGCCGCCGCTTTCAAAGTCGGCCGGGAAAATGTCGAAAAAATCCCCTCCCACCATGAAACTCTCGACGTGATACTTCTCACTGTTCAGTTCAATGGTTTCCTCATAGGCGGGAATCGGTTTCCAGAACATCGCGGCTTTCTCGATTTCCGGAACGCTTTCCCGGGCCTGATAGGCAAATCCCCATGACTGTCCGATGCCGGACTGACCGCGGAGCGTCCTGTAAACCGTATAGACGTCCTTGTAGTCAGGAACGTTTCTCGTCATCTGTCTCTGCTTCCAGACATAGTGTCCCGTGAGCAGCACGAATGCCAGGCTGACTATCAGCCCCACCGCCTCGATGATGGTGTAGAGTTTGTTCCGGGAGAGGAATTTGAAGTAACTTTTCATACTTGACACTTTCGCTGTTTGTCAAACCTGAACAAACATTAGACCAGTGGTCTAATGCGTTGATATGCAGGAATTTGAGAGAGTACGAAAAGTGTAAAGACTGTAAAGGGCTTTACAACAAAATGTAAAAACCCTTTACAGTCTGTCATTTCCGGATTTAGGTTGACTCAGAACGAGTTTCTCCCTGAAAGAAGTTGACTCTGGTTTAACATTATCAGTGGTATAGGTTGACTTTCGTCGTTATCCCTGTTTTTTGTTGTTTCCCAGGTCTTATCCCGTTCAGGGGTTGACTGGAGGGCGTAGCCCGGAAGGAGACCCCTGAACAGCGGACAAAGGTAAACGATTTTCAGGGATTTCCA